>JANPCE010000065.1:0-120641 GCA_031430795.1 Hyphomicrobiales bacterium | reverse complement strand
CTTCGGGCACCCACCCCGGAGGGGAGGGTGCCCGAAGGGCGGGAGAGGTCCCTTGATGAGAGGTTCTCAAGAACTGGTGCGCGGAATTAGGCCTTTGCATTCATGCGTTCGACTTTTTTTGCGTAGCGCGTTTCCATTGTCGCCTGCGCTTCCTTGCTGCCGTCGTGCCAGGTGCCGAAGAGCTTGTCGAGGGCTGTGGTGCCGTCGGCGTAATTCACTTCGAAATGCTTGTGGTGCAGGTAGTGGGCGTAGGCATTGCTGTTGACAGCGCTGTTCGGGCCCACCTCCAGCTTGTCAAAACCAACATGGCCGACGACAGCGCCTGTGCCGGTGATGTGCAAATTGTACATGAAGAGCAGCGGATGGGACGGCAGCACCAGATGGATGAGCGAGTCAGACCAGTAAAGCAGATGTTCGACCGGGTGCATGGACAGGCTCGACCATGGGCTGGGGTTGACTGAGTTGTGGTGCACAGAGTGGATAAATTTATAAAGGATCGGCACGTGGATCAGCCGGTGTACGAAATAGAAATGTATTTCGTGGTAGAGCGGCAGCACGAAAGCGAAGACCACAAACCAGATCGGATGGTCCGCGAATGTGCCCCACAGGCCATAGCCGTTGGCGTAGCACCAGAGGCCCAGCACTTCGTAGGCCGTCCAGATCGGAACGCCTGACACGAAGGTGCGGATGATGTTGTCGATGTTCTGACTCTTGAACATGAACACGTCGCTCGGGCATTCCGACGGCCACTTGCCATTGAACTTGAAGCGATTGCCTTGTGCACGCTTGACATAGAGCCGCAATTCCAACGCGCCATAAATCACCAGCACCAGCAGCGCATTGCGCAGCAGCAGATAGACGATCCAACCGGGTGCAAGTGTTTTCAGGGTTTCAACCGATGGTGTTAGGATGAACCAGAACAGCAAAGCCAGCCCCATGAACAACAGGTTCCACGGGAGGAGATAGCCCTTCAGCCAGTCCAGATATTTCTGCGGCTCACGCGGCCACGTGAAATAAGGAGCGATCTCAACATGCCTGCTTGGGCTGTAATCACCGCGCTTGTTTCTGCTTCCGTGTTGAAGGTCGTCCATTGCTGCCTCGTGACATGAAAGGGCGTTGACACGCTGATACGATTGAATCAATCCGATATTCAACTGGCATTACACTTTGAAGCCGTGACGCGGGAGAACCTGTAGCGGCTGGGATACGTCTTCAAGCGAGCATCAATGCCGGTTCTTCCATCAGTTGCTTGAAGCTCGTCAACAACTGCGCGCCCAGCGCACCATCAACTGCGCGGTGATCACACGACAGCGTGCACTTCATCACCGTCTTCAAAACCGGCAATCCGTTCACAGGCACAAACTGTGGAAGCCCTGCCCCCACTGCCAGTATCGTTGCATGTGGCGGATTGATGATGGCCTGGAAATCCTCAACGCCATACATGCCAAGGTTTGAAATCGCCGATGTGCCATCCTGATATTCCTCTGTCCTCAACTTGCGGGCACGGGCACGCGTGGCCAGGTCCTTCATCTCAAGCGAAATCTGCGACAACGTCTTCACATGGGCACCTCGCACCACTGGCGTGAACAACCCACCTTCAACCGAAACCGCAACACCCACATCACTCGACGTATGTTGAAGTATGCCTTCATCGCTCCACGTCACATTGGCATCGGGCACGCGTTGAAGTGCTACAGCCAAAGCCTTGATGACGAAATCATTGACCGAAAGTTTCCACAGCGGATTTTTGTCTGCCCCTTTGGGCGCATGCGCGTTGAGCCGTTCACGCACCGCCAGTAAATTGTCGAGCACACATGACATCGACAGATAAAAATGCGGCACGGTTTGTTTTGACAGCACAAGCCGCTGCGCAATGATGCGGCGCATGCCGTCCAGCGGCTTCAGTGTTGTGCCAGCAACCACAGGTGCAACAGCAGTAACGGGCACGATGACGAGAGCCGCCTCAACATCCTTCGCCACAATGCGACCACGCGGACCAGAACCTGTTACAGAAACGAGAGCAATGCCCTTCTGCCTGGCCAACCGCCGCGCCAATGGTGTCGCCCGCGTTTTCCCTGAAGGCCCGTCGTTCCCACCTGCGCGGGAAACCAGACTGTCCGCCGCGACAATGCCCGAAGTCTGGGTCCCCGCCTGCGCGGGGATGACGGATTTGGGTGATGCTGGCAATGCTTCCCCTGCGGCCAGCAAATAACCCACCGCCTGCCCCACCGGAATATCAACACCCGTTGCGGCCAACCCACGGGCAATGCCATCACCCGGACTGTCAATTTCCATGGCGGATTTGTCGGTCTCGATCTCGAAGAGTACCTGGCCCTTCTTCACCGCGTCACCATCCTTCACATGCCACAAGCTGATCTTGCCTGTGGTCATGTCCATGTCCACCTTGGGCATGATGACTTCAACGGCCATGGCGAGTCTCCTCTCCCTTGCCGCGCAGCGGTGAGGGAGTACCCCGAAGGGGGGAGGGAGTGTGTCGCCCGGGCAGGGTATCCAAATCGACACACGCCCTCCCGGCTTCGGCGCAAGGGAGATGTTGACCGCAAATCATGTCGCCCCCCGCACCAGATTTCTCACACCCACAATAATCGTATCCGTCTGGGGCACGGCTTTCTTTTCCAGCTGCGGGTTGTACGGAATAGGTGACTCCATGCCGCCCATGCGCAAAATCGGCGCGTCCAAATAATCAAACGCCTCGCTCTCGGCAATCAGCGCCGAAATCTCTGCCCCGATGCCAAGTGTTTTCACACCTTCATAAACACAAGCCAGACGCGTCGTCTTTTTCACGCTCTCAATGATTGTCGCCGTATCAATTGGGCGCAGCGAACGCAAGTCAATCACCTCACACGAGATGCCTTCATCAGCCAAAACCTCCGCCGCTTCCATTGCACGGTGCACCATGATGGCGTGGGCCACAATCGTCACGTCCGTGCCCTCACGCCGCACCACAGCCTTGCCGATGGGCGTACGCACCATCGCCTCAGGCACATCGCCCTTGATTTTGTAGAGCAGCTTGTGTTCGAAAATGAAAACCGGATCGGGATCATCCAACGCGGCCAACAACAAGCCCTTCGCATCAGCAGGTGTTGACGGTGCCACCACCTTCAATCCCGGCACATGGGCAAGCCACGCTTCCAGCGATTGCGAATGCTGTGCCGCCGCCCCGGTGCCAGAGCCCACAGGCCCGCGAAATACCACAGGCACAGAGGTTTTCGCACCAAACATGAAGCGGATTTTGGCGGCCTGGTTGACGATCTGCTCCATGGCCAGCGTCATGAAATCCGAAAACTGGAATTCATAAATCGGTCGCGAGCCTGCAAGGGCCGCACCCACGGCAATGCCCGCTCCACCCAGTTCCGAGATCGGTGTATCCATCACCCGGTCCGCGCCAAAGCGGTTGACGAGATCGCCGGTCACCCCGAATGCACCGCCATAAACGCCGATGTCTTCTCCCATGATGAAGACGCGGGCGTCAGCTTCCATGGCTTGGGCGAGACCTTCATTGATGGCTTGCGCGTAGGACAGTTCCCTCATGCTTGCACCATCGGCGTGTAAACTTCAAAATCCACATCAATGTGTGTGGGGTCAGTGCCAGCGATGGCGAAATCCAAACCGTCCTTGATTTCTTTTGTTGTCTCGTCGTCGAGTTCTGCCAATTCCTGTTCCGTCAAAATGCCGTGCTCCAACAGTTCCGATGCAAAGGCGGGAATCGGGTCTTTCAATTTCCACGCCTCAATTTCATCCTTGGTGCGATAGCGGTTGCGGTCTGAGCGTGAGTGGCCCTTGGTGCGGTAGGTCTTGCATTCCACCAGCGAAGGCCCTTCACCGCGCCGTGCGCGCGCCACAGCCTCGTCTATCGCTTCCGCCACATCCGCAATCGAATTGCCGTCCACCACAACGCCCGGCATGTTGTAGGCTGCCGCCCGCGTGGCGATGTCCTTCACTGCCGTAGAGCGTTCCGCCGAAACCGACATGCCGTATTGGTTGTTCTCGCAGACATAAACCACCGGCAATTTCCAAACCGCCGCCATGTTGAGCGACTCGTGAAACGCGCCTTCGTTGTTGGCGCCATCACCAAAAAAACAGATCGCCACGTCATCGCGCTTCTGTTGTTTGATGCCAAGTGCCGCCCCCGCCGCCAGCGGCAAGCCACCACCCACAATGCCATTCGCCCCCAGATTGCCGGTGGACATATCAGCGATGTGCATGGAGCCGCCGCGCCCACGGCAATAGCCCTCTTCCTTGCCGAAAAATTCCGCGAACATGAATTTCACGTCCGCACCCTTGCCGATGCAATGGCCATGGCCACGGTGCGTGGAGGTGATGTAGTCGGAGTTCCGCAGCATCATGGTGGCACCCACGGCTGACGCTTCCTGCCCCACAGACAAATGCATGGTGCCATAGGACAGCCCACGCACATAGGCGTCTTCGGCGCCTTCCTCAAATTTCCGGATCAAATGCATGCGCCGCAGCGCCTCGCGCAGTTCCGGCTTTCCGTATTTGGCATAGAAGGGCCGGATGTTTTTGGTAGGTTTTGTTGGAGTTTTGGACATCAAACACCTTCGGAATGGCCGATCTCAAGACAGCGCCCGTCCTAACACAAGTGTTACATTATTCAACCGCAAAAACATTTGTAGCATTATTTGCCCGCCACAAAGGCCAACGATTCCTGAATTGCGGCGCGGATTTCATCCAGATTCAACGACTTCGGGCTGCGGGACGGGCTGCCACCCACAGGCCGCACCAGCGTCAACGGCAATTCGATTGTCACAGGCAAATCCGGCTTTGCCGCAAGTTTTGCAAACAGCGTTCCATAATCAATGCTGCCCGCACCAATCGGCGTGAACTGCCAATGGCCGTCAAGGCGCATGACGTCTTTCAGGTGCATGTGGCAGGCAACATCCAACACGTTGTCAATGTCCTCATGCGGCAAAACAGCACCTCCCGTGCAGGTCCAGGCATTGGCCGTGTCATAGTTGAGGCTGAGCCACGGCGACGCGAAGGAGCGCACGAGGGCCGCCGCCATCTCCCCATCCCGCATCAAATCCTCAGGGCCATTGCCATTGTTTTCCAGCGCGATAACAACGCCAAGCTCTTCCGCCAGTTTCAAACTCGATTCCATCACGCCACGAAACCGCGCCTCATTGGCTTTCGCCGTCGAATTGGTGATCATATAAGTTGCACCGACCGCCGCCGCGAAACGAATGCGCCGCGCCAGCATGGCTTCGGCTTCCGGGTTGCCGCTGTCCATGTGCGCCGAAATGGCAAGCGCCTTTAGTCCGTGTACTGACAATCTCTGCCGCATGACGCGCTGGGCCGCATCCTCAAAATCCGCCTCCTCGAACTTCATGTAATTGCGGATGTAAGCCGGCTCCACCAGCCCCAAGCCAAGTTCCGCAATCCCAGCAAAAGCCGTGTCAATGTCATGGCCGTCATAGACGACCGTGGAAATGCTGATGGGGCGCATGATTGTTCCTTTTTAGATCCTTAAATCCGTCATGGCCCGCTTCAGGCGGGCCACCCGTGGATGCTTGATGCGGTTCAAACCTTCAAACAATTCAACCATCCATCCGTGGCCCGCCTGAAGCGGGCCATGACGAAAAGTCAGGGGAGACTGACTAAGGGCAAATGTTCACGGACTAAACAACTCCCGCATTACTCGCTCCGCCGCTACCTTCACTTCCGGCATGACCCTGTTGAAAATTTCCACGCGGTCAAACACGGCGGCATCTTTTGCCAACACATCGCGCAACGCCATCCCAAAGGCCATACGTAACTCTGTTCCAATGTTGAACTTTCTGACGCGGTGTTCACGCGCTAACAGCTGACGCACCACACCGTCAATGCCACTTCCACCATGCAGCACCAGCGGCACGGATGTCACCGCTTCGATTCTCCGCAGCGCTGCAAAATCAATGCCGCTGGTTTTCTCCGTACTCAGATGCACATTGCCAACTGACACCGCAAGCGCATCAATCCCGGTTTCCACCTCCAATGCCCTCGCCTCATCTGCTGTTGTCACAGCAGATGCAGCGCCCCCAATGTAACCCACAAAGCCCACTTCACCCTCAACCGAAACCCCCGCAGCATGGGCACGTTCAACAACAGGCCGCGTCAACGCAATGTTGTCCGCCAAGGACAAGGCCGAGCCATCAATCATCACCGAGGTAAAGCCAGCATCAATCCCCGCCCAACATTCGTCCAAAGTCTTGGCATGATCAATGTGGGCCACCACCGGTACCCTGGCATTTTCCATCAGTACACGGAACATTTTTCCCACAACGGCAACCGGCATGTTTTTGCGGCACCCCGGCCCTGCCTGCAGAATCACAGGACAGCCCACAGCTTCCGCTGCTTCGACATAGGCCCGCGCATCTTCCCATCCCAACACAACCACGCCGGCAACAGCGTTTTTCCGGCGTGTGGCATCAGCCAAAACTTCTTTCAGCGTTGCCACCGTCATTTGAACTTCGCAATCATGTCCTTGATGCCGGGAATGGTTTCGATCTGATAGGCGTGGGTGGGTTGGAAGAACTGCACCAGCGGGCGCTGGCTCAAGCCACCGAGTATGGTGAAATAATACATCTCATATCCCGGAGCCGCCACGCAAGGGTGATAGCCGTTGTCGAGCACCACCGTTGAGCCATCAACGATATGATAAGCCTCGCCCACTTTGCCGTCTTCGCGTTGATGCAGTTGCATGCCAAAGCCATGATTGGGCCGAAAGCGGAAATTATAGGTTTCGTCATGGCGGGTTTCCAGCGGCAGGCGGTCGGTGTCGTGCTTGTGCGGCGGAAAGCCGGACCAGCCGCCAGCCCCCACCGTGAACAGTTCAGACACCAAAAGCCGCCCCACCCGGTCCCGGTACTTGGTGCCAAGGATATGCTTGATCTTGCGGTGCGTCTTGGTGCCGTCAGAGCCATATTGCACAGAATCAATATCCGCCGGGCGCACAGCAAAAGCCGGCAACTCGTTTTCATATAAAGCGCCCGCGATGAAAACCTCTGCGGCGTCAGACACACAAGCGATCCGCGTGCGCGCACCCGTTGTCACATAAACCCCTTCCGGCTCACCATCCCACACATCAACACCACGATTGCCGATCCCGGCAAATGTTTCACCCGCCACATCCACATCAACCGTGCCAGTCGCCGGCACAACTGAGGTTTCATAACGCGGCACCTGATATTCAAACACATCTCCGCGCTTGAGTTTCACGATGTTGAAATAGTTGAGCGGCACACGCACGTCATCAACGTTGATGAGGGGTGAGTTGTGGTTGTCGAAGGGTGGAATGTGCATCAGTTCACTCTCGTGCGTTCGCTGAGAAATTGCGCCAGCTCTTCCTGAGTCGGCATCGCAGGTGCGCAACCCACACGCCCCACAACAATGGCGGCAGAAGCTGCACCTTCGATCACCGCATTTTCCAATGATTTCTTGCGGCTCAATGCCGTTACCATGGCGGACAAAAACGAATCCCCTGCCCCCGTCGGCTTCAAGGCTTCAACGCGAAAAATCGGCGTTTCAATTTCGTTGCGCCCAACAAAACTGACACAGCCCTTTTCTCCCATTTTGTAGATGACCACTTTGTCCGTGCTCTTGGCCATGACACCTGCAAACGTGCGTCCATCCCTGCCGCCTGCCAAAACATCAAACTCAACATCGTTACCCACTATCATGTCACAACCCGCCACGGCCTTGCCCAACAATTGCGCTGCCTGCGCAACCGACTCCCACGAGTACGGACGATAATCAACATCAATCACCACAGCAACGCCCGCTTCACGCGCCATGGAGATCGCCAACATGGTGGCGCTGCGCGATGGCTCCATCGCCAGTGATGTACCTGTCAAAATCAACACGCCAAATTTTGCAAAATCCACCGCTTCCACATGCTGACGCGACAACAAAAAATCCGCTGCATTGTTCCGGTAGATGACACTTTGGCAATTCTCTGCCCGTGTTTCAACGACAGCCAAACTGTTGCGTGCCTCGCCCTTCACTGCATGAACAAGTGCAGTGGAGATGCCATAGGCCTTCAGCTGATTGACCGTGTAACGCCCCACGGCATCATCTGAAACAACCCCCAACAATCCAACATGTCCACCCAACTTCGCTATGCCCGCTGCAATGTTTCCAGAAGACCCCCCCAAAGCTGCCGTGAAACGCGTGGCATGCTCAATTTCAGTGCCAGGCGGATCAGCATAAAGGTCCAGCCCCGCGCGGCCCAGCACAAGGAATGCGTTTTTTTGGAAGGATTCAAAAATCATGATGTCAGACTACAATCCCACTAGTTTTCGTCATGTCCCACTTCATTTCAAAACTTCCCGATGATGAGTACATTAACCAAAACTCTCGTCATGGCCCGCTTCAGGCGGCCACCCATGGATGCCTGAAATCGTTCAAACTTCAAGAGAAGTGAAGGTGTCAACAATCCATCTGTGGCCCGCCTGAAGCGGGCCAAGACGGGAGTTTTGAAGATGCTGCTCCAGCCCACCAATTCAGGTCAACCCTATTATTTCAAAATCCGACATTTTCCATGACGCCCACACCATTCAGCATTGGCATTTCCAAAACAAATCCTTCACATAGCCAGCATGACAAAGAACTCAATCGGTATCGGCATCGTAGGTGGCGGCTACATGGGCAAGGCGCATTCCGTGGCCATGGTGGCTGTCGCCAGCGTCTTCAACACACGCTTGCGCCCGCGTCTTGAAATCATCTGCACCACAACTGAAAAGGGTGCCGCTGCCAAGGCACAACAATTCGGCTTTGCCCGTTCCACCGCAGACTGGCGTGTGTTGGTCAATGACCCCGCCGTTGAAGCCATCGTCATCGCCAGCCCGCAGGACACCCACCGCGACATCGCGCTTGCTGCCTTTACCCTCGGCAAACATGTGTTCTGCGAAAAGCCTTTGGGCCAGGATTTGGCAGACAGCACCGTCATGCTGGCTTCTGCCGAAAACAGTGGTTGCGTCCACATGACGGGCTTCAACTACATCCGCACACCCGCCTCGCAATTGGCGCGGCAGATCATCCAAGCTGGTGAGATAGGTGCCATCACTTATTTTCGGGGCGAACACACGGAGGACTTTCTGGCGGACCCAAAACTCCCCGCCAACTGGCGCACGAAGGGCCGGGCCAGTGGCAACATGGGCGATCTTTCCCCCCACATCATCAACGCCGCCATGGCGCTGGCGGGGCCGATCACGGAGGTTATGGCAGAGATCGAAACCGTCCATAAAATGCGCCCGGTTGAAGGCGGCAAAATGGGCGAGATGGCAGCGGTTGACAATGATGATCAGGCGCAGATCATTTGCCGCTTTGCCTCAGGTGTTTTGGGTTCGCTTTACATCAGCCGCGTCGCCACGGGGCGCAAAATGGGTTACGCCTATGACATCTACGGCACCAAGGGTGCGATCCGCTTTGACCAGGAAGACCAGAATGCACTCTGGCTTTATGTGGGAACCGATCCCACCAACCGCCAAGGTTTCCGCAAAATTCTGACAGGGCCGGAACATCCGGACTATCAATCTTTCTGCCTCGGCCCCGGACATGGCACGGGCTACCAGGACCAGATCACCATCGAAGCGCGCGACTTCCTCGAAGCGATTGCCGATGGCAAACCGCGCTGGCCAACTTTCGCTGACGGCTGGGCGGTGAACAGTGTCATTGAGTCGTGCTGGCGAAGCCATATGCTACGCGGCTGGGTTGATGTAGAGCAAAGGACATGACGATGAACACATTGCGATGGGGCATGATTGGCGGCGGCGAAGGCAGCCAAATTGGGCCCGCCCACCGGATCAGCGCCGCCATGGATGGGCTGTACACGTTCACGGCGGGGGCGCTTGACGCCGATCCCGCCAGGGGCCGCGCCTATGCGCAAAAGCTGGGCGTCGGCGCAGACCGCGCCTATGGCGATTGGAAAGACATGCTCGCTGGCGAACGCGATCGCCCAGACCGCGTCGACCTCGTCACCGTCGCCACACCCAATTCCACGCATTACGAAATCACCAAAGCCTTCCTTGAAGCCGGCATTCACGTTCTCTGCGAAAAGCCGATGACGGTGACTGTCGATCAAGCCGAAGACATCGTTGCGACAGCAAAACGCACCAACACCATCTGCGCCGTCAATTACGGCTACACTGGCTACGCTCTTGTCCGCCACATGCGGGCCATGGTGGCGCGCGGTGATATTGGCAAAGTGCGCTTGATCGTTGCCGAATTCGCCCATGGCTTCCACGCCGATGAAGCCGATGCCGATAACCCCCGCGTACGCTGGCGCTATGACCCCGCACAAGCGGGCATCTCCGCACAATTCGCAGACTGCGGCATTCACGCGCTGCATATGGCAAGCTTCGTCGCAGGCCAAGACGCACTCGAACTCTCCGCCCATTTCGCCTCATGCCTGACGTCGCGCACGTTGGAAGACGATGCGATGGTGAATGTGAAAATGGATGGCGGTGCATTGTTGCGCCTGTGGACCAGCTCCGTGGCAATCGGGTCCATGCACGGCCTCAACATTCGCGTCTTCGGCGAAAAAGGCGGATTGCGTTGGGCGCAGCAATGGCCCGACCAATTGTTCCACACCCCACTCAATGGCCGCACCGAAACCATTGAGCGCGGTGACTCAACACTTTCACCCGAAGCCGTGCGCGCCTCGCGCATCACCATGGGCCACGCCGAAGGCATGCCACTTGCGTTCGCAAACATCTACCGCGATTTGGCCGATGTCATCGCGGCGCATAAGTCCGGCAGCAAGGCTGATCCCCTCGCCATGCACTACCCAACGGCAACCGACGGTCTCCGCTCTATCGCCGCCATCAAAGCCGCAGTCGACAGTGCAGCATCGCAAAGCGCCTGGACAGACGCACGCCCACCGAGCCTGCGCTGATCAGGACTATCGCGTGAAGCCAAGGGACCTCTCCCCCGCTTCGCGGACCCTCTCCGAAGGGGAGAGGGACTCGTTGTGAGACCTCCACTTTTGCTGTTCAGGGCGCTCGCACCACGGGTCCCTCCCCTCCGGGGAGGGTACGGCGAAGCCGGGGGAGAGGTCTCTTGGCTTCACGCGCTGACCCACAGGCTTGACCGGGCACACATGGTCAAGCATTCTGTCTCCCAATTCAAACAGGTGCCGCATGCTTCTCAACTCCCAATTCGAAACCATCCGCGAATGGGACCGCAAATATTTCATGCATCCATGGGAAGGCATGGAGGACCTCGGCAAAACCGACCGCATGTTTGCCGAAAGCGCTGACGGCATCCATGTCACCACATCAACGGGAGAAACATTGATCGATGGCCCTGCCGGCATGTGGTGCATGCAGCTTGGCTATGGCAACCGCGAAATCGCCCAAGCCATGGCGAACCAAGCCATGGAGATGGCGCTCTTCTCGCCCTTCAGCCACACGAACTCAACAGCCGCACGACTCGCCCATGAAATTGCTGCGCGCACACCGGGCGATCTCAATCACGTCTTCTTCACCACCTGCGGTTCAACCGCTGTTGATACGGCCTTGCGCTTTGTTCAATTCCGCAACAATATTCTGGGCAAGACAGAAAAGAAAATTTTCATCTCCCGCCAAAACGCCTATCACGGCTCAACTTATCTCTCGGCCTCCGTCAGCGGCAAGGGCCGCGACAAGAGTTGGCTTGACCAGGCAGAACACCTCACACATTTTTTGCCGAACGTGAATCCCTACGTCCGCAAAGCCAGCCAGAGCGTTGCTGCTTTCCTTGATGAAAAAATTGCAGACCTTGAAAACGCAATTCTCACACTTGGCGCAGACAAAGTTGCGGCCTTCATTGCTGAACCGATCCTGAGTTCCGGCGGCGTCATCGTGCCGCCACCGGGCTATCACAAGCGCTGCCTCGAGATTTGCCGCAAACACGATGTTCTCTACATCTCAGACGAAGTCGTCACCGGCTTTGGCCGCATGGGTCATTGGTTTGCATCGGAAGCCGTGTTCGACATCGTCCCCGACATCATCACCTGTGCGAAAGGCCTGACATCAGGCTATGTGCCGATGGGGGCCTGCATCATTTCCGAAAAAGTGATGAATGACATTTCCGGCGATAAATCACGCGGCGCTGTCTTCGCAAACGGTTTCACCTATTCAGGCCACCCCGTAAGTGCCGCAGCGGCACTCAAGACTATCGAAATCATCGAACGCGACGGCATCCTTGAACACGTGCGCGAGATGACCCCGCTCTTCGAAGAACGCCTCCGCGCTCTCGCAGCATTCCCCCTGGTTGGAGATGCACGCGGCCAAAGCCTCTTGGGCTGCATCGAGTGCACCATAGACATGCCGGAGGATCAATTGCTGGCGTCAGACTACAACATCGGCAAGCTGATTGATCAACACTGCCAAACACTCGGCCTCATCCTCCGCCCCATCATCAACATGTGTGTGTTCTCGCCGCCCTTGATCATCACGGCAAGCCAGATCAATCAGATGTACGACATCATCGAAAAAGGCATTCGTCTGACCACGGATGATCTGGTGCGCAAAGGTGTGAAGGTGAAGTGATCCGTCACCCATGCCGGTCATGGCCCGCTTTGTGCCACTGTTGTCCGGCTATGGATTGGGTGGCATTGCAGCCCCCAAATGACGTCATGGTCCGCTTCAGGCGGACCACCCATGGGTCCTCCGCATGAAGCGGAGGATGACGATGCTGTGGGTGGTTGATCTGGAACTTTGCTCAGACTACCCCTCGACCAGTTTCAACCTGGCCTCGTCGCGGCGGCGTTTGATTTCGTAGGCTATGGCAAACAAAACCGTGATGACAATGAGGATCAGCGCCAGCGCATTGATTGTTGGTGTAACGCCGGAACGGACCTTGGAAAACACGTAGACCGTCAGGGTGTCGGCACCGCCGCGTGTGAACAGTGTGACGTTGAAATTTTCGATGGACTGGAAAAACGAAATCGCGGCACCCGCACCAATCGCCGGATAAAGATGCGGCAGTAAAATGCGGCGCACCACCTGGGCGTGACTTGCACCCAGATCAAGGGCGGCTTCTTCGAGGCTGGGATCAAAACTCTGCAACCGCGCCAGCACCAGCAACATGACAAAGGACGCAATGTAGCTGACCTGACCCAACACCGAGAGATGCAAACCCGAGCCGACTGACAGATAATTCCAGAACAGCAGCGTGGAGATGCCGATCACCACGCCCGGAATCAGGATTGGCGCAACCATCAGCCCATACAGAAGAGATCGAACCCGGCCACCAATCGAGTTGATCAGGATGGCGGCAGCTGTGCCGATGGGAACAGCGATGGCGGCAACGGCAAGCGCCACCATAATAGTATTGAGAAAAGCACCCCAGATGCGCTTGTCATGCCAAAGATCGATAAACCACTGGTCCGTCCATCCCTTCCATGGATAGATCGTCGGCAGCTTGCTCGCGTTGAAAGCGGCTCCACCCATCACCATCAACGGCACCAGCAGATAGGCCAGAAACAGGATCATATAGAGGTGGAAAAGGAAATTGCGGTTCTTGTGCATCTCCCTCTCCTATTTCGCGATGTCAGAAAGTTTTACGCCGAACACGCGCATCATGATGCTGACGAAGATGGTGCAGACTAAGAGCAGCATGAATGCAAAAGCGGCTCCCGCATTCCAATCCTGTGAATCCAGCATGATGCCTTGAATGGTTTGTGTGAACCAGCCGGAGGTGGTTGAGCCCAGCAACGACGGCACCAGCAATGAACCCGCCGACAGCATGAACACCATCACGGCACCCGACGCGATGCCGGGCTTGGCGTGGGGCAAAATGACCCGCCAATGGGTGCGCCACCACGGCGAACCAAGGTCTTCAGCCGCTTCGATCTGGTTTGAGTCCAAGGATTGCATGGAATTGTAAAGCGGAAACACCATGAAGAGAACGTAGGTGTAGACCAACCCGACAACGACCGGTGTAAACCCGGAGATCCAGCGGACTTCTTCGCTGATCAATCCCAAGGTCATGAGCAACGCGTTCAACGGCCCCTTGAAGGCGAGGATGATCCACCAGGCAAAGGACCTGAGAATCTCGGACACCCAAAGCGGCACAAACAGCAAAAGGAAAAGTGTGGGCAGTGATTTTGGCGAAACAATTTTTGCCAGATAATAGGCCAATGGATAGGCCATTGCGAAGGTGATTACTGTGACCAGGGCAGAATAGACGATGGTCAGAATGAAAACTTTCAGCCGCACCGGCGTCTGCACGACATATCCAAAAATGGAAAAATCCACTTCATTGCCGAGGACCATCCCGTAGTTGCGCAGGGAATAAAAATCCAGCGGGCCACCTTCATCAACCTTGGCGAGATAGGGGCGGAAAGAACTTTCCAGCATGGTGAAATTGGGCAGCAGAACCAAAACAGCCAGCCAAAAAATCGTCAGGCCGATGCAAAGAGCGGTGAGACCTGTGCCGTAGCGTCGCAACAGATGTTCCATGTGCTAGGCTCCAACGCTGGATGTATCGGGCAAGATGGATGCGCGTTCTGCGGCAAAGGACATGTGCATGTTGGTGCCCGCAGCCGGCACTGTTGCCGAGCCATCGTTGCGCAATTCAGCGATCAGATGGGTTCCATTCGCAGCCTTGGCCTGAACGGTGATGAAATTTCCCTCGAATGAAACATCGGCAATCGAGACCGGGACTGAATTTTCTTTCCCGGGCTTGGATGACAGCGTCATGTGCTCGGGCCTGATATAAAGCTTGCCGTGACTTGCGTTGCCAAGTCTTGCACGGAATGTGCCAATCGCGGTGGCAAACTCGGCTTCGCCCTTGCCCGCTTTTTTGACTTCGCCTGTCAATATGTTGTTCTCACCAACGAACGACGCGACAAAACCATTCACCGGATTATTGTAAATCTCGCGGGGGTCCGCCACCTGCTGCAGCTTGCCCTGGCTCATGACGCCCACACGGTCTGACATGGCAAGGGCTTCGCCCTGGTCATGGGTGATGTAGATGAACGTGACGCCGGTGCGCTTCTGGATGGCGCGCAATTCGGCGCGCATGTGTTGGCGCAGCTTGAGGTCAAGTGCGGACAAGGGTTCATCCAGCAACATGACAGATGGTTCCACGGCGAGGGCGCGGGCAATTGCGACGCGTTGCTTTTGACCGCCGGAAAGCTGGCTGATCATCTTGTCGGCAGAATCCTTCAACTCCACCAACTCCAACAATTCTTCTGCCCGCGCCCGGCGTTTGACCTTGTCGACACCACGCACCTCCAAACCAAAGGAAATGTTTTCCCACACGGGCATGAGCGGAAACAATGCGAGGTTCTGGAAAATCAATGCGGTTGGGCGCTGGTTGGGACGCTGTCCCTTCATGTCCTGGCCGCCAATGCGAACGACACCTTCGGTGGGTTCAATGAAACCGGAGATCATTCGGAGGATTGTCGTCTTGCCGCAACCTGAAGGGCCGAGGAACGAAAAGAACTCTCCCGCCTTAATGGTGACGTTGACATGGTCAACGGCACGAAACTTGCCGAAGTCACAGCAAATGTCGTCAAGCTCGATTGCAGCGCTCATGGATTTGTTCTTTCGATTCGAATGTGATCCGGCGACACCTGCGCAAATCCGTCATCCTCCGCTTCATGCGGAGGACCCACTGGATCGCAACCCATTGCACGGACCCCTGGGTTGCCCGCATGAAGCGGGCCATGACGGTCGCGCGGGGCGTTGCTTGAAAATCCTGCTGGCATGAGGGACTTGGATACAGCGACACACCGGATTCTTTCGAATCCGGCGTGTAACTCGGTCAACCAAGTTTACGAAGCCTTGTACTTGTCCGAATATTCGCCGCGCTTGGCAACGAATTCCGCTGACTGGTCTGGCCACCACCAGAGTGCCGCCAACTTTGCGTCATCAAAGGCGGAGTTGTAATAGGCCGAGACGTCAGGGCTCATCTTTTCGGCGGCACCTTTGCCAACCGCATTTGAAGAGAAGGCGCTGGCCCACATCGCGGCACCCTCTGGTGAGGATACCCACTTGGCAAGTTCATGGGCTTGATCGACGTTGACGGCGTTCTTCATCAAGGCAAGGCCCTGATGCCAGGCGAATGCGCCTTCCGCTGGTGCGGCATAGCCGTAACCATCGTTGCGCAGGTTATAGCCTGTCGAATCCCAGCACAGACCAACCGTGGCACCGTTGGCAACGAAGCCGGCATTGGCATCGTTTTCACCAGCCCAGAATTGCACCACGTTGGCTTTCGCCTTTACGCATTCAGCCAAGGCGATGTCCCAGAGCTGGGTCATGGCAGCCATGTCGGTGTAACCGTCGAGCCATGGACGCGGCAGCTTGCCTTGCTTTTCGAGCAGGCGGCCCATTGCGGTGATGGCAGAGCGCGGGCGCACAACAACCTTGTTGGCGGGATCGAACAATGCGGCAAGGCTTTGCCCATCGGCGAAAACCGCTTTTTCCTTGTTGTAGACGAGCGCTTCCGTGCCCCAGTTCGATGGCACGTAGAGAAGCTTGCCTTCCTTGCGCGAACGTTCACCAGCTGCACCATCGGCGAGACCGGGCAAATAGTTGCCCATCGAGAGTTTGGCTTCATCCCAGCCGGCCACCAAGCCGTTGGATGCATATTGTCCGACGGTGTCGATTGTCGGCTCAATCATGTCGACGCCACCAGCCGTGGAGGCAATCTTGGCGGCTGCGAAGATGCCGTCATTGTCTGGCTGTTCGATGAAGTTGACCTTGATGCCTGTTCCGGCGGTGAAGGCGGGGAATACGGTTTCGGCAAAGGCCTTGTAGCCAGCCCAGCCGATAAAGTTGAGTTCGCCGGATGACGACAGCGCGTTCTTGACAAGTGCCGGGCTTGCAAACCCGACAGCGCCGAGGGCCACAGCCGACTTCATCAAGCTGCGGCGCGAGACTTGCGCGGCCTTTAAAAGTTCAAACGTATTGGATGTCTTCATGGTATTGCTCCCTGTGATGGTGGAGCTGGCACTATGCCAGCCACACCGTTCAATAACTGGCCGCGGCGGGCGGCTCTTTGGTTATCTGGGGATGATTTATGACGCTTATGCGACAGCCTTTCAAGCCACTAAATGTGGCACCATGCCAACGTCAGTTTTGGATGGAAAACTACGGTGAGGAGTTGGCTTGGCTGCCGAATTCTGGATTTTACTCGTGCTCGCCATCATGGCGGCGACCTGACCCGGACTTGAACAAATTGGGCCGGGATGCAGCTGCTGCATAGGTTGCAACTGTGATCGCCACAGCCCCAATCAAAATCGTATGACCGATGACGCTTGCCGCAAGAAATGTGTAGCTGCCGATGGCAAGGGAAAAACTGACTGCCCACATTGCCCCCAATAATTGCAACACGTAGTGCCGCATGGCAACGTCGGGAATGTGGCGCAACGGGCTGGTGTTATGGTCAAATATAAAATTCCAACAATTGACGATGAATTTTTTCATTGCAACAATCACCCAAACCGGTGCTCCCATGATCTGTCCCTGCGACATCATGCTCTTCGTTACGTGGCTGTCAACCGTTCGGATTTTGATCAGTAAATTTCGACGGGTTTTGGAAATCGCCGGGGGGCGGTAAAGGTGCATTTTCAGGAACCAGAAGTTGAACCCGTTTTGCGGGCCGAACAATTGCAATACACGGACTGGTGGAGCGAAGGGGAATCGAACCCCTGACCTCGTCATTGCGAACGACGCGCTCTACCAACTGAGCTACCGCCCCTTTTCAGGTGCTATGGTTTTAGGGGCAGCGAAAAACGCCGTCAAGCGAGGGACTTGTGAGACGGGCGTCGAGGCCCTAGATGGTGGCGAAACACGGACCTGTCTCATGAACCCCTTTCTCTGGCTGATTTTCACCGTCATCGAAATCTATTTCTGGATCATCATTGCGGTGGTGGCCTCAAGCTGGCTGATCCAGTTCGGCATCATCAACTCCAGCAATCCCACGGTACGCCAGATTCTTTCGGGGCTGCGGGCCATCACCGAACCGGTGCTTGGCCCCATCCGCCGCCTGTTGCCCAATCTGGGCGGGCTTGATGTTTCACCCATTGTGGCGTTGCTGGGCTTGCAATTCATCAAGTATTTTGTGGGCTTCTATATCGCACCCATGATCGGCTGACGCCATGCGCTTCAAAACCTGTGCGGCTTTTCTGCTTTTCACCACTCCTGCCCTCGCCGGCTTTGACAACGCCTACACCGATCTTGATTTCAACAACAAAAAGGCCTGCACAGATATCACACCCGCACCCGTGGAAGGCGAGCCCAATGACGGCGTGGCCTATGAGTGCAAGGGCCTCGGCAATTACGTGGTGTCCTTCCTCGAAGGCGATTTGCGCAGCAGCGTCAGCTATGGCACCGAAAGCGGTGACCACTGCGCCCGAACCCAAAGCTTTTCCGGTTTCAACAGCATTGGCAACAAAATCGAATGGCGTCTGAAGGACGGCAAGCCCTTTGCGACAATCCTGCGCTGGTCGGTGTCCTACGATCCCGAAGACTCGGTGAAGCAGCGGTCATGGCTGGTTGTGACAAAGCTCGAGACTGAGGACTCGTGCCACATGGGCTATGTCGAGGGCGCCTATCCCGATGCCAATGCAGTCGCCCAAAAATTGGCTGACGGTTTTGCGGAGAGCTTTTCCTGCAAAACCGCCAGACCGATTTTCATTGCCAGGGTCGGCACAGAGACAGAAGGAATCGCCGCCAACAGCGGCTGCGCGCCGTAGTTGGAGCAGTTCCGGGCCAGTTTGCATAGTCGCAGATTTCCGTCATCCCTGGCTTCATGCGGAGGACCCATGGGTGGTCCGCATGAAGCGGACCATGACGCATTTTTTGGTTGGTGATGGTCAAAATCAACCCAGGACCACGCTACGCCGCCGCTTCCTTCTGGCGTGACAGGCGCTTTCTTTCGTTTGGATCGAGGATGGCTTTGCGCAGGCGGATGGATTTTGGCGTGATCTCAACCAATTCATCTTCGCCTATATAGGCGAGCGCTTTTTCCAGCGACATCTTGATCGGCGGCGTCAAAATCTGCGCTTCTTCTGCGCCCTTTGAACGTACGTTGAAAAGCTTCTTTTCCTTCAGCACGTTCAATTCAAGATCATTGCCGCGCGTGTGTTCGCCGATGATCATGCCGGCATAGACCTTCGCACCGGGCTCAATGAACATGGGCCCACGATCCTGCAGTATTTGTTGGCTGGACGGCCATTCGCGCTTCGCCTAGTGTATTCGCAAAGCGCAAATGAAGCTCGGGAAATATGGCATCCGCCCAACAACTTATCGGCCTCATAAAGAGCCACGCTGAAGGAAACAGTGAGCGCTTTTTTGATCTTGCGATGCAATTGGCAGCGACTGAGGATCAAAAAGGGCACAAGACTCTTGCAGATCAGCTACGGCAGTGGGCTGAGGCAGGCAGATTGCCAACGGCGGATCAAAAGCAGAAAAAGCCAACGCCGATTGTTGCACCCCGGGGTGAGCTGTCTGATCTCATTAAAGCCTCATACCCTACGAACAAGCTTGTTGATCTTATACTTCCTGATCGACTGCAACGGGAACTGAAAGCTATCGTCAGTGAGTCTCGTTCAGTCGTTAAACTTGAGGAATCCGGATTGCGACCCAGAAGGCACTTGTTACTTGTAGGGCCACCGGGCACAGGGAAGACACTGACGGCTTCTGCGATAGCAGGCGAATTAAAATATCCACTCTTCACTGTTTTGTTGCATGGCCTGATCTCAAAATTCATGGGGGAGACGGCGCAAAAGCTTAGGCTGGTCTTTGATTCAATCGTGAACCATCGTGGCGTCTATCTATTTGATGAAATAGATGCACTCGCGGCTGCACGCACAAACACCAACGACGTAGGTGAAGCCAGGCGTGTGCTAAACTCATTCTTGCAGTTTCTCGACGAAAAGGGTGGCGATTCAATCGTGGTTGCCACAACGAATATTCCCGAAATCTTGGATCGCGCAATACTTCGAAGGTTTGATGCTGTTCTAAAATATCAACTTCCTGACGAGGCAGCAATTAAAGCAGCATTCCATAAGCGCCTCATTGGATTTGAGATTAGCGATGTAAATTGGAAAATTGCAATTGGCAAAGCAAAAGGATTGCCAACATCTGACATTGTGATCGCGGCAGAAGACGCCGCCCGGTCTGTCGTGCTCAACGGGAGTCGGAGAATCGGAATCAATGAACTATTGCTTGCAATAGAAGACCGACACCAACTGCAAGACATATGGGTGGATATTGGCAGAAAGAAACCTAAATCATCTAGTCGTGCAAGCAATAGGAATAAGCCGCCCTTATCGCGCAAGAACGGGACGAGGAAAAAGTCCCAGTGATGTTCTTGATCGAAGCGGTCATGCACAATCGCTACTTGCGGCATTGGCGGTAATTAAAGCAAGCGTTTCAGGGGAAGCGAAGGGATCATATATCGATATTGTATCCCGCCCGGGGGAGCCTTTGAAGCTTGATAGCTTGAATGCGAGTGGGCTGAATCTACTCAGCTATAGACCTGCCAAGCCCGGTGGCTCTACGAATGACTCTGCGAGCCGCGCACTTGTTTTTGCGTCAAATGACGGCCTAGATAATCTTGGAGAGAAGTTAACCCAGTTCGAAACAGAAAACAGTACAAAGAAAGATGGTAGCGTTGGCCGCCCAAAGAATGCGGACTTAGCGCAGGGCATCCAAGCAATCACCGAAGCTGCACTTCGTTCACTTTGGAGGAGTGGCGAATACCGCTTTCCAGCAGCGAATGCTACCGTACAGTGGGAAGTTTGGTTGCAACCTAACTCAGAGGCTTCATTTCGAGCGGCTGCACTTCAAGCAAATATTCACGTCGGTAGTGACAGCTTAAAATTTCCTGAAGACACTGTGGTGGTGGCTACTTGCAACCAGAATCAATTGGCTCAGCTGGTGTTGGGGCGTGGAGAGGTCAAAGCGCTTGCCGTATTGGCGACACTTCCAGCGTTCTTTGATGATCTTGCGGCTGAAGATCAGAGTGTTTGGGTAAATAGCTTGACCTCAAACACCCTGTGGCAGTTTGGAACTGATCCCACTTATGTGACACTTCTTGATACCGGAGTTAGCCGTTCACATCCACTCATTGCACCAGTTATTGATGCCGCTGACAGACACGCGGCGATACCTGACTGGTCCCTAGAAGATAACCGTGGCCATGGCACACAAATGGCCGGACTTGCTGTTTATGGTGACCTAAACATTGCCCTGCAATCTGGAATACCAATTCAAGTCGGGCATCGATTGGAATCAGCAAAAATAATTCCTGATGCTGGCTACAACGAACATCATTTGCTGGGAAAAATTACAGAACAGGCCATCGAGTTTGCAGAAGCGGGCGGAGCTAGGCGCAGGGTTTTCTCGCTTGCATCGACAACGAGTGAAGATACCCCTCACGATGGTGCCCCTACCTCATGGTCAGCGGCGACAGATCAGACTTGCTTTTGCAAGTCCGGCGATCATAAGCGTCTGTTTGTTATATCTACTGGAAATTCCGTTCAAAGTAATTTTGCAACTACAGAATATTTGCAAGTTTCGGATTCTGCACAAAACGAATTGGAGGCCCCTGCTCAAGCTTGGAATGCGATAGCGGTGGGAGCGTTCACTGAGAAAGCCACGGTTACCGATGGAAGCCCCGGAGCAGCTTATGCGCCAGTGGGGGACCTATCGCCAAGTTCAAGAACTTCGAGTTGGTCAACCACTTGGCCACTGAAGCCTGATGTTGTCTTAGAGGGAGGAAATTGGTGGCACTCAGGAGTGTTTCCACCAATGAAACACGCGGACCTTGAACTTTTAACAACCCATCATACCTATCCACAGCGTGCCTTTTGCACTGCTGGACAAACCAGTGCTGCCACGGCACTTGTTTCCGGGCAACTGGCTAAACTTTGGAACGCTTACCCGAATCTTTGGCCTGAGACCATTCGTGCGCTCTACGTCGCTTCTGCCCGATGGACGAATCAGATGCTATCGCATCTTCCAGCCACTCCTTTGAAAGGCAGTTATGAGAAACTTTTTAGGCGTTATGGATATGGAGTCCCTGATCTACAAAGGGCAATGAAAAGCGCATCGAACTCTCTGACCTTAATAGTTCAAGACAAGATTGTGCCTTATGTCAAATCGAACAAAGAAGGCGCAAAAAATATCGTCTACAACGAACTTAAATTGTTTGAGTTGCCTTGGCCTCAGGCAGCATTGAGTCAGCTGGGAAATACCCAAGTGACGTTGAGAGTTTCTTTGAGCACATTCATTGAACCAAATCCCGCTGAGGCCAGTCGAGGAGGAAAATACTTATATGCATCCCACAATCTGCGCTTCAAATTGAATCGGGCGAACGAAGATAGTGCACAATTCATGTCTCGTATTAGTGCTGAGACCACGCAAGAAGAGAGTGAACAACCCATTGACGATTCTCCTGATGGGTGGCGGTTTGGCGTAAAAAAGCGCGACGTAGGTTCGCTTCATATCGATGAATTGACTTGCCTTGCTTCTGATTTGGCGAGGCGAAATATAATTGCAGTCCATCCTATTGCTGGTTGGTGGAAGTCAGAAAACGTCTCGGGGGTAGAACCGAGAGAGGTGAGGTTTGCGATGGTTGTAGAAATCAACGCTGAGTCAGTCGAAACCGACATCTACACTGAGGTGCGGAACAAGATTGCCGTACCTATCGAAGTCTCGGTCAATGAAGGAACCCTTTAGAGAAATCGGCGGCGGCCTAAGCCGCCGCTTCTTTCTGGCGTGACAGGCGTTTGCGTTCGTTCGGATCGAGGATGGCCTTGCGGAGGCGGATGGATTTTGGCGTGATCTCAACCAATTCATCTTCGCCGATATAGGCGAGCGCTTTTTCCAGCGACATCTTGATCGGCGGCGTCAAAATCTGCGCTTCTTCTGCGCCCTTTGAACGCACGTTGGAAAGCTTCTTTTCCTTCAGCACGTTCAATTCAAGATCATTGCCACGCGTGTGTTCGCCGATGATCATGCCGGCATAGACCTTGGCACCGGGCTCAATGAACATAGGCCCACGGTCCTGCAGGTTGAACATGGCGTAGACGACAGCCTCACCTTCACCATTGGAAATCAGCGCACCGGTGTGGCGGGCCGAGATGTTGCCCATAAACGGCGAATAACCGTGGAACAGCCGGTTCATGATGGCGGTGCCGCGGGTATCTGACAAAAGTTCAGACTGGTAACCGATGAGGCCGCGTGTGGGTGCGTGGAACATCAGGCGTTGGCGGCCCGTGCCTGAAGGACGCATGTCGCGGAGCTCGCCTTTGCGTTCAGACACTTTCTGCACAACGATGCCCGAATAGGCTTCATCAACGTCGATAATGACCTCTTCAATCGGCTCCAGCCTTTCGCCGGTTGCATCGTCAATCTTGTACACCACGCGGGGGCGGCCCACCGTGAGTTCGAAGCCTTCGCGGCGCATGGTTTCGATGAGAATACCCAACTGCAATTCGCCACGCCCCGCCACTTCGAAGGCGTCAGTTTCGGTTTCAGACGGTGTGACGCGGAGCGCAATGTTGCCTTCCGACTCGCGCATCAGGCGGTCGCGGATGACGCGGGATTGCACTTTGTCGCCTTCCTTGCCCGCCAATGGACCATCATTGATGCGGAAGGCCATGGCGAGGGTTGGCGGATCGATGGGAGTTGCCGCAATTGGCACAGTCACTGTCGGATCGGCGAAGGTGTCAGACACCGTGGCCTTGACGAGGCCCGCGATCGCGACGATGTCGCCAGCGAAAGCTTCATCGACAGGTACGCGTTCGATGCCACGGAAGGACAGAACCTTGGTGACGCGGCCAGTTTCAACAGTGGAGCCATCGCGCGCCAAGATTTTGACCAGCTGGTTTGGCTTCACCGAGCCGGAGCGGATGCGGCCAGTGAGAATGCGGCCCAGGAATGGGTTTGCTTCCAGCGTGGTGGCGAGCATTCGGAACTCTCCGGGTTCGATCACGGGCGGGGCAAAATGCCTGACCACCAGTGCAAAGAGCGGATCCATATTCTCTTGTGGTCCCTCGGGCTTGTCCGCCATCCAGCCGTGTTTCGAAGACCCATAGATGATCGGGAAGTCGAGTTGCTCTTCCGAGGCGTCAAGATTGGCGAAAAGGTCAAAAACCTCGTTCACCACTTCGATGTGGCGTTCGTCCGGGCGGTCGATCTTGTTGATGCAGACGATGGGGCGAAGGCCGAGCTTCAAGGCCTTTTGCAGCACGAATTTCGTCTGCGGCATGGGGCCCTCGGCGGCGTCCACCAAAAGCACGGCACCATCGACCATGTTGAGGATGCGTTCGACTTCACCACCGAAATCGGCGTGGCCTGGGGTGTCGACGATATTGATGCGGGTGTCGTGCCATTGCAGTGACGTGACTTTCGCAAGAATGGTAATGCCGCGCTCACGCTCGAGATCATTCGAGTCCATGACGCGTTCGCCCACCTTCTGGTTGTCGCGGAAGGTGCCGGACTGGGTGAGCAGCCGGTCAATCAGTGTGGTCTTGCCGTGGTCAACGTGGGCAATAATCGCTATGTTGCGCAAATCCATGTGGGCGCTAATCTTTCATTAACAGTATCTGGAATGGTGGGCAGTTAGCAGATGCAACATGACAGTACAATGGCGGGGTTCTTTAAGGTTTATATGGCATTCTCTGGGCCATGTTTTCATCAACCGCCAATGCCCAGCAGCGCTCCCTCGTAAATCTCACTTTCGCTGACGGCAAGACGGCGATGGTCAGTGTGAAACTGTCGATTACAGGCAAGTTGAATGAAACACTCAACAACCAGGACCAATTCCTTGACGTGATCTCCGGCACAGGCGAGGCCTATCTCATCGCCAAGTCCCATGTCGTGAAAGTGGAAATCGTCGATCCGCCACAGCCAAAACTGAACCAGCAGCGGCGTTCAGCGGACAGAACACAATTCAATCCCTGGGCCGTTTTGGGGATCGAGAGTTCCGTCGCCAAAGAAGACCTGCGCCACGCCTACCTCTCCCTTGTCAAAACCTACCACCCCGACAAGTTCGCCAACTACGAACTGCCGCAAGAAATGAAGGACTATGCTGCGGCGATGCTGGCCCGGATCAACCTGGCCTACGAGCAGGTCTCTTAACTTCCTCGGCGCGAAGCGACGGGGGAGTGCCCCGAAGGCGCGAGGGTGGCTAAGTGAACGTATCGTGCGCTGCTGACACCTATCTTGTGCTGCTTGCGCATCGTGCAACTTAAGGATAGGCTGGTCACTTGACAACTGCCTGAACGGGCGTGCGCCACGCATGTGTTGGACGTTGGTTGCCTTCACATCCATTTGTTCAGGATTTGCTTCGTACTGCAAACCGGAGGACGCTGACATGCCCGCAACACCTGTCGCCTGGAACCAGGACCTGATTGTCAATCCGCGCAGAACGGGCGCTCAGCGTGAGCCAGCTGTGACCCAACTTGCCAATGGCAATATCCTGGTGTGCTGGACCGATGAAAACGACAGTGGTCCGGGCAGCCCGCCCCTCAGCGACATCATGGGCCGCATTTTTGATCCAGCAGGCAAAGTCGTGAGTGGGGAATTCAGGCTCAACCAATTCAGCACGGGCAGTGCTGAATATGATCCAAACATCTTGGCCACACCTGATGGCGGGTTCGTTCTGAACTATGCCGATCCGCAGGATTTGACCAGCAACAACCATCAGCCGAAGTCGTTCAATTTCAACAGCCTCTATGAGCGTTTCGATGCCAATGGCAATCACGTGAGTGGTGGCTTTGTCTTCGATGACCAAGACTCTTCGAATTCGAACCAAATCATAGCTACGGAAGACACGTCTCAGATCGCATCAGCTTCCAATTCGACGCGTATCATGAACGCTTATGTTGCGCATGATGAACCGGGTATCTTGCCTCTTCAGCGTGTTGGGACAGTCATAGTAAGATCCTATGACATCGAACAATCACAGTTTGGTATTTTTCAAGAGGCAATGACCTTTACTGAGGAAAACCCACCACTGCTGGTCTTCGTCTTTGACATAGTGACCGATGTTTCCATAGCCAGCCTTTCAAACGGGAAGTTTGCGCTTGCCGCATCTGTGTCGACGGTATTTGGTGAAGGCAAAATCGCAATTCAAATGCTGAATGGCAATGGTTCAAAGCATGGGAGTTTAATAGAATTCGACTTGGTGAACTTCCCAGACGAAGTTGCCACGATCGGTCTCGTCAATGGTGGACTTGTTGTGATGTGGAGCGACGGCCCAGACAGCCCAACAATCCAAAAATTCAGGATCTATGACAACGAGGGAAGCCTGGTGCTGGGGACCCAAGATCTTGGCGAAGATGGAGGCATGTCCCAGAATTGCATCGCCGCCCTGCCAGACGGCGGGTTCATTATTGCCTCGGGCAACTCCTTCCAGCGCTTTGACGCGACCGGTGAAAAGGTGGGCGATGCCGTCAACTTTGCGCCCGCTGGCGTTGACAAACCTTCCGTCAGCGTCCTCGCCGACGGGCGCTTCTCAATCACTTGGTCCGACGGTGACATCCATACCCAGATTTTCGATCCACGCGACAGTGTCAACACGACGCCGGTGAATTATGGTGGCGACGGCTGGCAGGTTGGAACGGCGGGCGATGATGCCTTTGCCGCCGCGCTGACCGCCGATGTCGTGCATGGCGGGGCCGGCAACGACACGATCACGTCCGCAGGCCCCCGCCAAGCCGATCATCTGCAGCGCGCAATTTTTGGTGACGGCGGCGACGACTTGTTGGTCGCAGGGCCGGTGATTACCGGCACCGATTACCGCCCCGACACGTTTGACGGCGGATCGGGGAACGATCGGCTGAGCTTCCAGGGTTTTACGGCTTTGGGCGTGACCGCCGATCTTGCACTTGGTTTTTGGCGCTTGCAATTCACGTCCAATATTGGCCTCGCCAATATCGAGAACCTGACTGGCGGCAGCCGGGGCGACACACTGACGGGCAATGGCTCCGCCAACAAACTGAACGGAGGTGGTGGCGTGGACATCCTCTCCGGCGGCGGCGGCATCGACACGCTCGACGGCGGCACGGGCGCCGACACTATGAGGGGCGGCGCGCAGAGCGACGTTTACCTCGTCGATGACGCGCTCGACCGCGTCATCGAGGGTAGCGGCGTTAATGACGGCGGCGGCGACGAGATTTTTTCGAGAGTGACCTACACGCTTCCGGACAATGTCGAGGCGCTGACTTTGACCGGGAATAGGAACATCAACGGCACAGGGCGCGACGAAGAAACAGACTTAATCGTCGGCAATGACGGAAACAATCTCCTCTCTGGCCTCGGCGGCAATGACAAGCTGGTGGGTGGGCGCGGCCATGACACGCTTCTTGGTGGCGATGATGACGACACGCTGAACGGGGGCGAAGGCAATGACACGCTCGATGGTGGCGCTGGCATTGACGAGTTGAACGGCGACGCCGGACAGGACATTGCCACTTACGTCAATTCCATTCTCAGCATCAATCTTGCGCTGGACGGATCATTCGCGGCGACGGGCGATGCCGCGGCCGACGACTTGAGCTCCATCGAAGGCATTGCGGGCGGCAATGCCGTTGACGGGTTGCGCGGCGATGGCAACGCCAACATCCTCATCGGCAATGGCGGTCGTGATACGCTGGAAGGCATGGCGAACAACGACGTGCTCACTGGAGGTGCCGGCCGCGACACCCTCATCGGCGGCGCGGGTGCAGATGTTTTTGACTACAATGCCCTTAGCGAGTCGACCTTTGACCCGCAAAACAGGGATGACATCAGTGACTTTGAGGCCAATTCTGTCGACCTGATCGACCTCTCCACGCTTGATGCCAATGAAACAACGGGCACGGTCAATGATCAGTTCACCTTCATGGGTGATGCCGGGTTCACTGGCCTCGGACAGATCAGGGTGATCCAGAATGCGACTGACACCTTCGTCGACATCAACAGCACCGGCGACACCACGGTGGACATGCGGATCAGGATTCGAGGATTACACACGCTCGATGCGGCGGACTTTGTTCTCTGAAACAGATGTTGCCTCCCGGAGAACAAAATTGCGGTGACGTTGCAGCCTGGATTTCAGTGCTTCGAGAAGGTCGAGACCGTTGATACACTCCCCCGCGCTTTGCGCAAGGGTGTTGACTAGCCCTTTCCAACAAAACTCTCAAACACCGCAAAGAACTCTCCCCTCACGCCATCATTCTCCATCAGGATTTCGTGCATTGACGTGTTGATGGTGACTTTGGCGATGCCGGGGATGCGGTTGATGAAGCGCGTGGTGGCGGTGTTGTCGACGATTTTCTCGCGTCCCGCCGTGATGACAATCACCGGACAATTGAGGCCCTTGGCGTAGCGACGGCTTTCCAGCTGCTTGAAGCTGCGCATGGCGGCGTTCAACCAGGCAAATGTTGGGCCGCCCACACCCAATTGCGGGTGTGCTTCCAACATCCGCCTGTCGCGGTCCCAGCGCTTCGATTCACTGGTCAATGGGTTGTCTTTCATCGGCTTCAACAGGAAAGGACCATAGGCGTGACCTGGAAGATGGACCTTGCCAAGACCGAAGGCCAGCAAAAGGGATGAGAGGTAATATGCGACGTTCTTCGACCAGCCGCCGTAGACGAAATCCATCAAGGGAGCGGTCACCACGGCTTTGCTGAAAAAGGCCGGGCCGACCAGGTTGCGGAGCAGGATGTGACCGCCTGTGGAATGGGCAAGGGCAAAGTAGGGCTTGGGGCAGTCGCGGGCCACCATTTGTTTCACAGCGTCAAGGTCATCATCATATTGACGGAAACTGTTGATGTGGCCCCGTCCCCTGTCCTTGACCAGACGGTCTGACAGGCCTTGCCCGCGCCAGTCAAAGCCCACGACATGGAAACCCCGGGCCTGCAAATCACGCATGGTTTCGTAATAGCGTTCAAGAAACTCGCCGCGGCCATTCATGATCACGACGGTTCCGCGCGACAGGTCTGATACTGGTGCGGGCGCTGTCAGCACGCGGATTCGCGCGCCGCCTTTGGCAATGGCTGCGTGAAGCACGGCACCCATGGGTGCGCGGCTTTCTGGTGTTTCCAGAAGTTTGAAATCCCCGTCCATCAGGTTTGGCTTAGTCTTTCTTTTCAGCGATGGCGAGAAGGTGGTGATGACAACGTTAAGGCAGCTTGGCCACGTCGACGACTTCGCCCGTGGACGCCTTCAACTTGATGGCGTAGTTGCCGTCGGTTTTTGAGGCCAGGTAGGCGTAAGTGTCGCCGGTGCAGATACGCGGGCGCACTTCTGCAAAGCCGAGGCCCGTGACGATGGCGGCACCACCCGTGCAGCCCACAGTTTTCCCCACAGGCTTTGGCAATACGAGTGTCACCTTGGGTGTCACACTGGCATTCTGGATTTTCGCGGGCGGCTTGGGCGCTGTCTTGGCAATGATGGGTTTCGGTTGGGGTGCCGTCACAACAGCCGCAGCAGCAGCAGGCTTCACCTTTGGCTTGGGTGGAACGACTGCTGTTGCGGGTAGCTTCTTTGGCGCGGCCGTTTTTCTTTTCACCGGCTTTTTCAAAGGCGTTTCCGATTCATTGTCCAACCACCAAAGTTCGTCATCGTCCACACGCGTCCAGTTCTTGCGACGCTTGCGCATGTCATCCAAGGTTGGTTCTTCGTCCTCTTCATCGTCTTCCAACCACCGCTCTTCATCGTATGACGGATCAATGGCAGATGTGATGATGTCGAGTGGATTGACGATGTAGCGGTTTTTGCGCCAGCGATGATCGGCGTTGGCTGCACCTGCCATGGTCATGGCGGCGACGGCGAGAATTGAAATGCGCATCAACATGGGTGAACCTCTGTATCAGATTTTGCGGGTGGACCGCAGAGCGCCATTGCTGTTTTGCCGGCCAAACATGGCCAAAAAATGCCGGGACGGTTTCCCATCCCGGCATCGCTGCCGCACCCCAACTGGAGGTGCAGACAGACACAGCTCAGTAGATTTCGTTGACGTTGACGATGTTGCCATTCTTCGACTTGACGGTCACAATAAACCATTCGCCATGGCGACGGGCCTTGTACTTGTAGGTCTTGCCATCGCAATCGATGGGTTGAACCTTTTTGAAACCGGCCCACTTCACCTTCTGCTTGCCTTCGCCGCAGGAAATGCGCCAGCCACCGTGATGGCGGGGACGATAGTCATAGCCATCGTCGTAACCGTAGCCATCGCCGTAGCCATAACCGCCGTCATAGCCGTAGCCCGTGTCGTGATAGCCACCACCGCCGAAGTCGAGGAACACGTCAACTTTGGTCTTGGCTTCTGCCGTTGCAGCGGCAGTGAGGGCGGTGCCGGCGATTGCAGCGGCGGCGATGAGTGATTTGAACAACATTTGAGTAGTCCTTTCAGAGCGTTAATCGGTTGATGTCCGTGATTGGCCATCCTTGAATGTGTTTCTAGGCCCCGGAAGCTGAACGTTAACGGAAGCTTTCGTTCATCTGCCGTTCATTTTCGGGGTCATGGCGTGGCGTTGGGGCTTGAAGCGGCAAAAATGCTTCCTAGATATGCAGTCGTGGGTGCCAACCGGGCCCACACAATCACTGTCCTGGCCATTCCGGCGGGACGCAACACATTGCTTCAAGGAGAATGTAAATGTTTGATCTGCAACCCTTCTACCGCTCGAGCGTCGGTTTTGACCGCCTGTTCCGCCTTCTCGATGAGGCGCAGAATGTGGAGACCCAGGCCTATCCGCCCTACAATATCGAAAAGACGGCGGAGAATGCCTACCGCATCACCATGGCTGTCGCCGGATTCGCGGAAAATGAAATTTTCATCGAGGCCAAGGGCAATGTCTTGACCGTAACCGGCAAGAAAGAGTCCAAGCCCGTTGCCGCAACAGAATATCTGCATCAAGGCATTGCAGGCCGTTCATTCGAACGCCGCTTCCACCTCGCAGATTATGTTGAGGTGAAAGGTGCGGAGCTTGACCATGGCTTGTTGCACATTTCGCTCGTGCGCGAAGTGCCAGAAGCCTTGAAACCGCGCCAGATCGCCATCGGCAGTGTGTCCAAGCCGCGTGTGATTGAAGCGAAGGCGGCGTAAGTTATTTGAATCTCACAAATACGAGGGCGCTGCGGAAGCCGTGCCCTTTTTGTTCTGCGTGATCGACAACATCCATTGTGCCAACAGCAATGCGCCGAACGCAAAGACAGCGCATACCGCGAACACGATGTTGAGGCCATGCCAGGTGACAAGATACCCGACGAAGGCTGGTGTCACGAAACGGTAGATGTTTGAAACAGCGAAAGCGAGACCCATGGCGCTGGAGCGTTGTGAGGGTGCGAGGCGACCCACAAGTGGAAACAGGATCGGTGAAACAAAGGCGAGACCTGTGCCCACGGCGGCGTAGGCAAAGACGGAAACAGCGAAACCGGGAGAGAGACTCAGGGTGAGCAGGCCCAGTACCGCCATGGTCAGTGATGTGCCGAGGCACATACGCTCACCGAAAGTGCTGCGCAAGCGATCACCAAACAAGCGCGTGATGGCCATGCAGCCGGAAAAAAAAGCAACTCCAAGGCCAGAATACTGTGCGAAGGCGGGTTCGAGTTTCACCAGCAACTGACCTGCATAGATCACAGCCAGAAGTTCACACACTCCGGCGAGGCCAATCGCTGAACCGGCGAGAAAGAGTTTGCCAAACGGCAAGGCAGAGTAATTCGTGGACGCTGAATACGCAGACGGTGGGCGTGGCCTGACGAGACGGTGGACTTCGACCACGGCCCAGACGCACATCAACATGGCGACAACACCCGATGCGAGGGGACCGAACTTCACACTGAGGAAACTTGAAAGAATGGCGGTGACCGCCATCGCCCCGGAGACGGCTGCGTGATACGTCGAATAAACGGGTTTGCCAATTTCCTCTTCAACGATGGCGCCTTCTGCGTTCATGTGAATGTCGAGCATCGACAACAAGCCAGCAAAGACAATGATTGAAGCGAGGTATGTTGCTGGCGATTGCACGACAAGAGCGAAGAGCAGTGACGCTGCCATCAGCGGCAACATCACCAACAACAATGTGCGGTGATCAAAATGCCGCCCGAGCCAGCCGCCGAGCAGCATGGCACCCAATGCAAACAACATCGTGATGCTTTGCGCCTGACCGAAAAAAAGATCGGTGAGCTCGGCGTTCATGAAGATGACAGGAATGGCACCCAGATGCGCGCCCACGCAGGTGCCGAAGGCTGCGAAAACAAGTGTGATGGCGGCGCGTGACGTTGACAGCAAACGGATCAGCCCCTGCCCACAAATGGCATCTTGGTGGCCATCACAGTCATGGACAGGACATTGGCGCTGAGCGGCAAACTGGCCATGTGAACGACGGCGCGCGCCACTTCCTGCACATCCATGACCGGCTCAGGCTGGGTGCTGCCGTCGGCCTGGGGCATGCCGGTGGACATTTTCGCGGTCATGTCTGTGCCCGCGTTGCCGATATCAATTTGCCCGCAGGCGATGTCGTATTTGCGGCCATCGAGGGCGGTTGATTTGGTCAAGCCGGAGACCGCGTGTTTGGTTGCTGTATAGGGGGCCGAATTGGGGCGCGGCGCGTGGGCGGAGATGGAGCCGTTGTTGATGATGCGGCCACCTTGCGGTGACTGTGCCTTCATAATCCTGAAAGCCTGCTGCGTGCAGAGGAATGGCCCGGTGATGTTTGCCGCCACGACATTGGCCCATTGTTCGTAAGTCAAATCCTCCAGCAAAATGGTGCCGGGTGCACCTGAGCCAGCATTGTTGAACAGTACATCCAGCCTGCCGAAACGTTTTTTGGTTTCGGCGAAAAGATGCTCCACAGCTTTGGGGTTGCCAACGTCCGTTGAAACACACAGTGCTTCGCCTTTGATCTGCGATGCCGTGTCTTTTAATTTCGCTTCATCGCGGCCCGCCAACACCACGGCGTAACCCGCTTTCGACAACGCAACCGCGCAGGCACGGCCAATGCCGGAGCCTGCACCAGTGACCATCGCTACTTTCATGATTGCGCCTTTGCCGTTTTCCAGGCAGCCACCAGCGTGTTGGCAGACTCTGCCACGGCGGTGATGCTCATGCCCGGCTTATACAGGCTGGAACCAATTCCGAAACCCGATACACCGCATGCCAGCCATTCGCCCATGTTCTGGGGTGTGACACCGCCGACGGCGTGGACCTTGATGTCTTTCGGCAGAACCGCGCGCCAGGCTTTCACTGTTGCCGGGCTTGCAGCTTCAGCCGGGAAAAGTTTGAGATGCCTGGCCCCTGCCCTGATGGCAGCAAATGCTTCTGTCGGTGTGAAGACTCCGGGCAAAGGATCAAGGCCAAGTGCAATGGCGCGGGCAATGGTTTCGGGGTTGCAGTCAGGGGACACAGAAATTGTTCCACCAGACTCTTTCAGCAGATTTACATCCTGTATTGAAAGTACCGTGCCTGCGCCGATGACCATGCGGCCTGCGAAGTTTTTCGCCAAGGTGTTGATCGAAGAGAATGGATCAGGCGAATTCAGCGGAACTTCAACGATGCGGACACCTTCCGCGAAAAGCGCTTCGGCCACGGCTGAAACATCATCCGGTTTCACACCGCGCAAAATGGCGATGATGCCACAGGTTTCGAGGGCGTGGTTCAGTTTCATCAGATCAATCCCGCTGCTTTGGCGACCATGCGTTCACCGTTGACGATGGCATTGGCGTCGCCCATCTCGACGCGGAGTTTGGCGTGTTTCATGGCAGCCATGTATTTGCCGCCAATGCCTGGCGAGGCCAGAATGCAGTAGTGGTTGGTGGAATCCCGCATGGCTACGGCGTGGGCCACTTCAGCGCCAATGATGAGGCCTGAAAGGTAAGACGCAATTTTTTCGGGTGCGAGTTCCTGGTAGAGGACAAGGCTGCGTGCAGAAAACAGATTGTGCAGCAGTGCCGCAGGGTCTGCGAAGGCCCGGTCCACGCCCTTGATGAACGTCAATTCATCATCTTCATCATTGGCCATCAAGCGGCCGAGAATGGAGTGGGCTTTCATCACAGCAAAAGTTTCGCCTGTGACGTAGGTGGAGAACGATGTGATCTTGCCGTCCTCCACATCAATCCATTTGCTGTGCGTGCCGGGTGTGACAAAATGCATGGCACCCGAGTCCATTGCGCCGAAGACTTGGGTTTCCTCACTGCGCATGACGTCGTGGCCAAGCGACGGGCTGTTGTAGTGAAGTCCGGTGAGGAAATGAATGGTGCGGCCAGAGGCGAGTTTTTTGGTGACGATGGCTTTAGCCAAATCCGCAGGGCCGGCGGGGCAATCGACGTAGGGGATTTCAACCCAACCCTGACGCGACGTGATCATGCCGGAGGCGATCATCGGCAGGGTTGTGTCCCATACGCCGATCTGCGCCTCCAGCGCTGCCTCGAATGCACCGTCCTTCACTGCGAGTATACCTTCAGATGCAGCGACCTGATCGTTCACAACTCCATCACCATCCACCCTGTAGGCACGGAAAGATGTGGTGCCCCAGTCGAGGCCGATGAATGGTTTGGTTTTACTCATGCTTGTCTGACGCCACCGGGTTTGAAACTTTGCTTCATCGCTTTTAGCGGGTTGCGCAAGGCAGCGCCAAAGGGTTTTGCTTCGATTTCAAAAACATCGCCATTTTCGGTTTTGATGCCGTCTGCAATCGAAAGTGTTGCCGTGCCAAAAAAATGAATGTGGACGTCGCCTGGCACACGGAACGCGTCATACTTGAAATGATGGTATTCAAGGTTTTCCAGTGTGTGGCTCATGTTTGCTTCGCCCGTGAGAAATGGTTTCTGCCAAATGATTTTGCCGCCACGGATGATGCGGCTCTGGCCTTCGATGTGTGCCGGCAATGCGCCTGTGATCATTTCAGGGCCAACGGCGCAGTGCCGCAACTTCGAATGGGCCAGGAAGAGATAGTTCTGACGCTCGGTGATGTGGTCTGAATATTCGTTGCCGATGGCAAAGCCAAGTCGCACGGGCTTGCCTTTGGGGTCAATCCAGTAGAGCCCCGCCACTTCCGGTTCTTCGCCGCCATCCAGCGCAAAAGATGGTTTGGGCAATGCGGCGCCCGGTGCCACCAACCAGCGGCCATCGCCCTTGAAAAACCATTCCGGCTGCACGCCTGTCTTGCCCCTGCCAGGCCTTCCGCCTTCAAGTCCCATTTTGAACATGCGCAGTGAATCTGTCAGCGTTGCTTCCCCACCATCAAGTTTTTTGTGCATGGAGTCGCGCGCCGACGCCGAACCCAAATGGGTGAGGCCGGTGCCGGTGATGATGCAATGGGCGGGGTCATTGTGGGTGACGGGCGGGAGGATGCGCTTCTCTTTGAGGACAGCAGCGTAGTTTTCAGCCTTCGCGACGGCGAGGGATTTGGCGAGTGCGCCCAGCTTCTTGCCTTCCGTCTGGGCGCGTGCTGCAAGGGCAACAGTTGAGGCGACACCTTTAAGTGTATGCAAGCCTTCAGGCGAGACCACAGCAACGTTGCGCTTGCCATTTTGACTGGCGTATTGGACGAGGTTCATGTGATCACTTTCAAAAAATTTACACCAAACAATTCCGTCACCCCGGCGACGGCCGGGGCCAAGCTGCCCGTGAGCTGAACCAATCAATGCCTCGTCCCGGCCTTCGCCGGGATGACGATACCGGGGACTGCAATTCCATCATCCTAACCCGCAAACTCATTCTTCAACATGCCCTTCACGCCGGCATCACATGCAAACAGCCCGCCTTGCTGGGGAAAATGTTTCAATGTGTCCGCATCCACATGGGCGCGGGACGACGTGAAGAAGAGTGTTGAAAGATCATCGCCACCAAACACAACACATGTTGGCCGGGTGCAAGGTGTTTCGACAATCCGGTCAATGCGGCCTTGGGGATCAATGCGCAGAATGCATTGCCCATCCCAGCGCGCCGACCAGATGAAACCTTCGGCATCAACGGTTGCGCCGTCGGGATAGCCGTGTTGTTTGGTGTCGCTTAAAATACGACGATTTGAAATCGTTCCCGCTTCGCCATCAAAGTCATAGGCGTAAATGATCTGCGCCATCGAGTCTGAAAAATAAAAGGTCCCACCATCCGGTGACCAGCACGGTCCATTGGACACACCAATATTGCGTTCAAAGATTTCGCTTTTGCAATCTGATGTGACGCGGAAGAGATTTCCAGTCGATGCGGCGATGGAAAGGTCTTCACCATGTGGTCCGATGTTCTGCATCATGGTGCCGATCCACAACCTGCCTTGCGGATCGCAAGTGCCGTCATTGAAACGGTTGCGGGGGATATCTGATTCCGGATTGCAGAATGGTGTGATGTCGCCTGTTGCAGGATCAAACATGTAGACGCCGTCTTCACCCCCTAAAATGAAGCCGCCGGATTTTCTCCGGGCGATGGTGGTGAGCAAAAGTTTGGAAGGCCATTTTTTGTGCGAGCCGGAAACGGGCGTGAAACAATGAATGGTGGAGGGACGTGCGATATCCAACCACCAGATGGATGCTGTGCGGGCATCCCACAAGCAGCCTTCCCCCAGGTTGTCGCGGCTATCCACCACACAATAAGTGTTTGATTTTACGTTGTTTTTCATGGTCGCGCCAATGATCATCGAGTTTCGGGCATGGATTTGTTTGTCACACAATCTGCGTCTTACCAAGATTTAATCTTGCGCCACCTTGTATCGCCAGAATCCGATCCCACTTCCCGCAAGTGGTGCCGGGCCCCTCTGGCGGGATTTTGTCCTGCGATGTCGGAGCCACTTCAACAAAACAATAACACAGGAGTCCGGCATGGAGCTGTCGCAAGCCTTCCTCACGGCTGATTTTTTGGGGACACCCACATATTTCTGGTTCGCTTTTCTGGGTATCGTCATTGCCCTTCTCGTCTTTGACCTCGGTGTTCTGCACAAGGAGGACAAAGAGATCACGGCAAAGGAAAGTTTCATCATGTATGGCAGCTATGTTGCCATCGCGATGGCTTTCGGCGCATGGGTCTGGTGGTCCCGGGGTGCGCAATCAGGCCTGGAATTTTACACTGGATACGTGATCGAACAATCACTGGCGATGGACAATATCTTCGTCATTGCAACCATCTTCACTTATTTCTCTGTGCCCAGACAGTATCAGCACAGGGTTTTGTTCTGGGGCATCCTGGGTGCCATCATCATGCGCGCCATCATGATTGGTTTTGGTGCGGCACTCGTCACGCAGTTCAACTGGATACTCTATCTTTTCGGAGCGTTTCTGGTGTTCACAGGCATCAAGATGTTCACCGCAACAGATGAAGCCTCTGACTTTGACAACAACAGGATACTGGTCTGGCTGCGCGGGCACATCAACATCACCAAAGAATTGCACGGCCACGACTTCACGGTGAAACTGCCTGACCCGAAAACGGGCAGGATCGTCACCTGGCTTACACCGCTCGCAGTGGCGTTGATTTTGGTTGAGTTTGTGGACTTGATCTTCGCCGTCGACTCTGTGCCTGCCATCTTCGCAGTCACGCTTGATCCCTTCATTGTCTATACCTCCAACATCTTCGCCATTCTCGGTCTGCGTTCTCTGTACTTCGCGTTGGCCGCAGCGATGCACCGCTTTGCCTATCTCAAGGTCTCGCTGGCTGTGATCCTCACGCTTGTGGGCATCAAAATCTTCCTCGTGCCACTCGGCATCAAGGTCGACACGTTATTCTCGCTGATCGCAACGCTTGGAATATTGGCAGCCGGCATCGGATATTCCCTCTGGAAAACCCGGGATGGGCTGACGCAACAGAATCCTTGAATTTTGAGGGTCCGGCGCTAAACACGCCGGACCTTTCTTTTTCTGGAGTCGCACCGTGAAGCAGCTGGAACATCTCATTGAAAATATCATCCTCGCGTCGCGCTGGATTTTGGTGATTTTCTTTCTGGGCCTCACAGTGGCGCTCGGCCTTTACGCCATCACCTTCCTTAAAAAGCTGTGGGAGTATGTGGTGAATGTCGGGATCATGGATGACACTGACGCCATTCTTAAAATCCTGGCACTTATCGATGCGGCACTCGTCGCCAGTCTTGTCGTCATGGTGATCATCTCCGGCTATGAAAACTTCGTCAGCCGCTTCGACAATGTCGATGAAAAGTCCGTCGAGTTGTCTTGGCTCGGCAAGATCGATGCGAGTTCGCTGAAGATCAAGGTGGCTTCCACCATCGTCGCCATTTCGTCCATCCATCTGCTTCAGGTATTTTTGAACGCTGACAAGTTCACCGATGGCAAATTGATGTGGCTCACCCTCATCCATATGGCATTTGTGTTCTCTGCCTTGCTGCTGGCCTATATCGACAAGGTCATTGTGGGCACCAAGAAATCCAAGGATGGAGTTTAGACCATGGCTCGCATCGCTTATGTGAATGGTGATTTTGTACCGGACAGCGAGGCCAAAGTCTCGATTTTCGACCGTGGTTTTCTGTTTGCCGATGGCGTTTATGAAGTGACCCCCGTTGTCAACGGCAAGCTGGTGGATTACGACGCGCACGCCGAGAGGCTGGACCGTTCTTTGAGCGAACTGCGCATGGCATGGCCCTGCACAATGCCTGAACTTCGCAGCATGCATGAAGAATTGATCACGCGGAACAAATTGAAGGAAGGCATCATCTACATGCAGGTGACGCGAGGTGTTGCAGACCGCATGTTCAATTTTCCAAAAGACATCACATCTTCGCTGGTCGCATTTCCGCAAGTCATGGCACTGGTGGACAATCCGAATGCGCGGGTTGGTGTGAAAGTGGTGACGATACCGGATATCCGCTGGCTGCGCCGTGACATCAAGTCGATCATGTTGCTGGCACCTGTGTTGGGCAAACAGGCAGCCTATGAGCAAGGTGCGCAAGAGGGTTGGATGATGGAAGACGGTTTCGTCACCGAAGGCACGTCATCCAATGCCTATATCGTGAAAGACAACACCATCATCACGCGTCCGCTTTCCAACCGCATTCTCGCGGGCTGCACACGGCGCGCGCTTTTCAGGTTGTCGCAAGAACATGGCGTGAAAATTGAGGAGCGCCTGTTCACACCGGAAGAAGCCTGCGCCGCTGATGAGGCGTTTCTCACCTCTGCCTCACAATTCGTGATGCCGATCACCGAAATCGACGGCAGGCGTGTGGGTGGTGGCCAGCCTGGGCCGGTAACGCGCAAATTGCGCGAACTGTTTTTGGAAGAAGCACAAGCCTGACAATCGACTGACAGCAGACGTCGGCAAGTCGTCAGCAAAGTAGATGTATCTTCAATCCTGTTGAAACGGGCAGCACCCAATCAGGAGATGAACATGATCAAGACAATAATTTTGGCTTCGGCCGTGACGCTGAGCTTCTTCACCACCGCGCAAGCAACCGTTCCAGCGTTGGATGCCTATTTGTTGCTGACCAAATTGAAGGACACAGGAATGCTGCAACTGGCCAAGTCCAGCAATTCTGGAAGTGGCAACTCTGGCCAGGGCAACTCCGGTGGTGGCCACGACGATTCTCATGACGACGATTCAGATGACAATGATTCTGATGATGACAACGACAACGACGTCAGTGGAAGCGGACGCGACAAACCCCGCATTCCCGGCGGTTCGGGCTGTGATAATGCAGGCGATGTTGCCGAACATCCAGAATGTGCGCCGCAATAATCATTGGTTCAATTGAGAAATTGTCCATTCATGCGCACCTGCATGAGTGGACTTTCATCTTTGACTTGTCCGCCAATCCGGATTGAGCCACGGTTCCAAATTTGAGGCGGGCAAGGGATCGCGGCCGAGGATGTGGTCCGAGGCTTTTTCACCGATCATCAATGTGGGGCCATTGAGATTTCCGTTGGTGACTTGCGGCATGATGGAGGAGTCGGCCACGCGCAGGTTCTGGATGCCAATCACGCGGCATTCATGATCCACGACCGCCATCTTGTCGTCGGTTGCGCCCATCTTGCACGTGCCTGTGGGATGGTAAGCGCTTTCACAGTTCCCGCGGATGAATGCGTCAATGGCTTCATCGCCCTGAACATTTGCTCCGGGCTGGATTTCTTCGGCGCGAAATGGTTCCAGCGCCTTCTGCCGCATGATTTCACGGGTGAGCCGGATGCAACTGCGGAATTCTTTCCAGTCATCGGGGTGGGACATGTAGTTGAAAAGGATTTCCGGATTGGCCATCGGCTCGCTTTGCAGAACGCGCACGTGGCCCCGCGACTTTGTGCGCATGGGTCCGACGTGAACCTGGAAGCCATGGCCAGGAAACGAGACTTTGCCATCATAGCGCACCGCTGCGGGCAGGAAGTGATATTGAATGTCAGGATAGTCGATGCCTGCGGCTGAACGAATAAAGCCACAGCTTTCAAAGTGATTGGTTGAGCCGAGGCCGGATTGGAACAGCACCCACTCCGCGCCGATCATGGCTTTTGCGCCGATGTTGAGTTTTCCGTTCAACGTGATGGGTTGTTTGCATTTGACCTGAAAGTAGACTTCCAGATGGTCGTGAAGGTTTTCGCCGATGCCGGCGCGTTCATGCACAACCTTGATGCCCGCAGCTTTCAAAACCGCGGCAGGACCAATGCCGGAAAGCTGCAAAAGCTTCGGCGAATTGATGGGCGATGCCGCGATGATGATTTCGCGATTTGCGCGCGCATGCAGTATTTTACCGCCGCGTTGATACTCAACACCAACGGCTTTTTTGCCTTCAAGCAAAATGCGGCGGGCATAGGCGTGGGTTATGAGTTTGACGCGTTTGGTGGCGCGCGCGGGACGTAGGTATGCGTTGGCGGCGGACCAGCGGAAACCGTTGTGCACGGTCATTTCCATGGCACCGAAGCCTTCCTGCTGGCGGCCATTGTAATCTTCGGTGACCGGGTAACCGGCCTGACGGCCTGCTTCGATAAAAGCCTGGTAAAGCGGATTGAGCCAAGCGCCACGCTTCACGTGCATGGGGCCGTTTTCACCGCGCCAGCCGTCTTCCCCACCGTGGGAAGATTCCAGGCGCTTGAAATAGGGCAGCACGTTTTTGTAGCCCCAGCCTTTTGCGCCCAACTCTTCCCAGGTATCGAAATCCCGGGCGTGGCCGCGCACGTAAACCATGCCGTTGATGGATGACGAACCGCCGACAACTTTTCCGCGCGGGGTTGCCAATCGCCTGCCCCCAATATGCGGCTCCGGTTCGGTTTCAAAGCCCCAATTGTAGCGGTTCATGTTCATGGGAATCGAGAGTGCAGACGGCATCTGGATCAAAGGCCCTCGATCCGAGCCGCCATATTCCAACACCAACACGGTGTGGCCAGCCGCAGACAGCCGATAGGCCATGACAGACCCGGCTGAGCCTGAACCCACGATGATATAGTCGAAATCGCCTTGCATGTAACAGCGCATAGCCCATTGCAGGGGCCATCGTGAGGTAAACTTGCGCCATGGTTTGCACGAAAAGCGTCTTCTGGTTTTGACAGGGCCCGATCAATCTGGGATGATGGCCGAAAATTCAGGTGACCATGGAACGACTGCTGGGCGGAGACGAGTTGCATCCCGCCGAAATATTCAACGCACAAGGGCCTTCCCCTTACGTATTGATCTGCGAACACGCGAGCAATGCCCTGCCCCGTGCGCTAGGCACACTTGGGCTTTCCGATGAAGACCGCCAGCGCCACATCGCCTGGGATATCGGTGCGGCGGGAACTGCGCGCATTCTCTCAAAACTCTTGAACGCGCCGCTGATCCTGCAACGCTATTCGCGCCTCGCCTATGATTGCAACCGTTCCCCGGAAGCAATTGGTGCCATGCCGCCCAAAAGCGAGATGCATGACGTACCCGGCAACACCGGTCTTATGCCGGAACAGAAACTGCTGCGGATCAATGGTCTCTATCGTCCTTTCATGGACGCCATTACCACTTTGCTGGATGAACGCGCGGCGCATGGGCAACACACCATACTTGCCTCCATGCATTCCTTTACACCAATCTATTTCGGAAAACCGCGGACGCTTGAACTGGGTCTTCTGTTTGACCGCGACCCGTGGCTCGCCAATTTCATGATCAAGGCGTTCCCGGGTGACAAGGCACGGCTCAACGAACCTTATGGCCCGAAAGACGGCGTGATGCATTTGATGAGTGTGCATGCAGCCCCACGCGGCCTTAAACATGTGATGATTGAAATCCGCAATGACCTCATTGCACAACACGCAGGCCAAAACACCTGGGCGAACCACCTCACGGTTCCCATGGCACAGGCTGCGACCATTTTAGGAGGCCAACATGGCAACGCTCACATTCGATGATCTGAAGCAGAAAGTTAAGGCCGGTGAAATCGACACCGTCATCGCCGCATTCCCCGACATGCAAGGCCGTCTCATGGGCAAGCGCTTCGAAGCCAATTTCTTCGTTGATGGGGCCTATGAGGAAACCCACGGCTGCAATTATCTGCTCGCCGTCGATGTCGACATGGAGCCGGTGCCGGGATACAAATCCGCGTCATGGGACAAAGGTTATGGCGACTATGTCATCAAGCCTGATCTCGGAACGATCCGCTTGTGCCCGTGGCTGCCCAAGACGGCGTTGGTGCTGTCAGACTTACTTGATCACTATACCCATGAACTCGTGCCTTATGCGCCACGCAGCATTTTGAAAAAGCAGTTGAATCGGCTCACTGCTCTCAAGATGAAAGCCTACTTTGCATCTGAGCTCGAATTCTATGTCTTCGACCAAAGCTTCAAAGACGCGCATCAAGGCGGCTACCGCACACTCACGACGCCATCACATCTGAACGGCGACTACAACCTTCTCCAAACGACAAAGGAAGAAGGTCTGATGCGGGCGATCCGCAATGGTCTCTATGGTGCAGGCATCACAGTTGAGAATTCCAAGGGCGAAGCTTGGCCCGGTCAAGAGGAAATCAACGTGCGCTATGACGCGGCCCTTCCAATGGCAGACACACATGTGTTTCTCAAACACGCCTGCAAGGAAATTGCCCAGGTCGGCGGGCAATCCATCACATTCATGGCGAAACCAAACTATGGCTGGGCGGGCAGCTCGTCCCACGTCCACCAATCGCTATGGAGCGCTGATGGCAAAACACCGCTGTTCTTTGAAAAGAGCGGCACGCATGGCATGTCCGCGATGATGGAACATTACGTGGCAGGCCAACTCGCGCATGCTGGCGAGATCACCTACTTCCTCGCACCCTATATCAACTCCTACAAGCGCTATATGGCAGGCACATTCGCGCCAACGCGCGCCGTGTGGAGTTTTGACAACCGCACGGCGGGCTATCGCATCTGTGGGGCTGACAGCAAGGCCATCCGGGTGGAATGCCGAGTCGGCGGATCGGACCTCAACCCCTATCTCGCCTTTGCGGCGCTGCTGGCCGCCGGGTTGGATGGCATCGAGAGTAAAAAGAAACTTGAGCCGGTTTTCTCGGGTGACGCGTATGACAAGTCCAAGAAGCTGCGCGAAATCCCGAAAACCTTGCGCGAAGCCATGGACCTGCTGGACGGTTCCAAACTGTTGCGCAAGGCGCTGGGCGATGACGTGGTGGATCACTATGTGCACACGGCGCGGTGGGAACAGTTCGAATATGACCGCCGCGTCACCGACTGGGAAATCCGCCGGGGGTTTGAGCAGTATTGACGCACACAAACACACACACTATTTGTGTGTGTTTATTGGGAGGTGTTGAGATGGGAAAGTATGAGCCCCTGGGCCAGTTCCTGCGCAAGCAGAAGAGCGAGCGCATCAAGATGTCCTTTGCCGAAATCGAGAAATTGATCGGTACGAAACTGCCAAAGTCTTCAAAGTCGCATCGGGCATGGTGGAGCAACAATCCCACCAACAATGTCATGACCAAGGAATGGCTGGAAGCGGGTTTTGAAACTGTAGATGTGGAACTGGCTTCAGAACGCCTGGTTTTTCGAAAGTCCGTTTCGGATGGCCCTTCGCAGAAACCAGGCAAACCAAAATCCATATTTGGCTGCATGAAGGGAATGGTCACATTGCCCGCTGATTTCAATCCGGAGGAACCGTTCTGGGAATTGCATGACGACTTCAAAGATTTCGAAGATTCTGAATTTCAGATCACGGAACGGAAAAATTGAACGAAGACGGACTCCTGCTTGACACCTGTGTCATATTTTTTATGGCAGAAGGTCGCCGCTTGACTGAGAAGATTGCCGCCACAATTGAATCCGCAAGCATCCGAGGCACATTGCATTTGTCTCCGATTTCAGCTTGGGAAATTGCCAGAGCAGTTGCCGCTGGCCGCACCGCCATTGCGAGCGAACCTTTGACCTTTTTCCGTTCTTTCAACGCGAAAACCTCGGCCAATCTGTGCGACATGGGCCTCGACATTCTTGTGGCTTCTTCTTTCCTGCCTGGACGTGTCCACAAGGATCCCTTTGACCGAATCCTGATCGAAACAGCCCGCAGTAAGAATCTTATCCTTGTTACATCTGACCGCGCGATACTGGCCTATGGTGCCGCCGGCCACGTCAAAACCCTAGCCTGTTAACAAAGAGAAAAATCATGACGATCCCCAACCGCAATTTCAACTTCCCCAATCCCGTGCGCTACGGTGCAGGCCGCGTGAAGGAGCTGCCGGAATTCTGCAAGTCCGCGAAAATGGCAAGGCCCTTGTTCGTCACGGATCGCGGGCTTGCGGGCTCTGACATGGTGAAAGACATTCTTGCCAACCTCAAATCCGCGGGACTTGGCGTTGTCCTGTTTTCGGATGTGCGGCCCAACCCATCCGAAGAAAACGTGATTGAAGGTTGCAAAGCATTTCGGAGCGGCAATCACGATGGCGTCATTTGTTTTGGCGGCGGCTCTGCGCTCGATACTGGTAAAATGATCGCGCTGATGCATGGCCAGAAGATCTCGATTTTCGATCTCGAAGATGTGGGTGATTGGTGGACGCGCGCCGACGCATCAAAGATAGCACCCAACATCTGCATTCCAACTACGGCTGGCACAGGTTCTGAAGTGGGCCGCGCCGGCGTCATCACGCATCCGCAAACACACGAAAAGAAGATCATCTTCCACCCGGATGTGATGCCAAAGTTCGCCATTCTTGATCCCGAACTCACGGTGGGCCTGCCGCCAAAGCTTACCGCCGCCACTGGCTTTGACGCTTTCGCCCATTGCCTCGAAGCCTATTGCACACCGTTCTATCACCCGATGGCGGAAGGTGTGGCCCTTGAAGGCATGCGGCTGGTGAAAGAGAATCTCGCCAAAGCGGTGAAGAAGGGCAAAGACCTTGATGCGCGCGGCAATATGCTGGTGGCGTCATCCATGGGGGCCACGGCTTTTCAAAAAGGCCTGGGGTCCATCCACTCACTGTCGCATCCTTTCGGTGGTCTCTATGACGCACACCACGGCATGCTCAATGGCATCATCATGCCATACGTGCTGAAGGCCAACCGCAAGAAGGTTGAGAAGAAGATTGAGCGTGTCGCGGCCTATCTCGGCATCAAGGGTGGCTTCAATGGCTTCATGAAATTTGTGCTGGCACTGCGCAAAGAATGCGGCATTCCGCATTCACTTGACAAGATTGGCATTGACGCGAAGCGCCTCGACGAAGTGGCCGCCATGGCCCACAAGGACCCGACGCATGAATCAAACCCCGTGGCCTTCACGGTGAAGCAATACAAAGTGCTGGCGAAGAAATGTGTTGTCGGTGATCTCTGAGGCTTGATGCGCAGCACAAAATCCATCCACATCGTCAACTGCCACGCCGAAGGCGAGGTGGGGGACGTGATTGTGGGTGGCGTTGCACCACCACCACCGGGTGACTCGATTTGGGAACAATCCCGCTTCATTGCCCGTGACCAGACTTTGCGTAAATTTGTTTTGAACGAGCCGCGGGGTGGTGTGTTTCGTCATGTCAATCTGCTGGTTCCCCCCAGGAATCCGAAAGCCCAAGCGGCCTTTATCATCATGGAGCCTGAGGATACGCCACCCATGTCGGGGTCGAACTGCATCTGTGTTGCGACAGTGTTGCTCGACACCGGCATCATCGCGATGACAGAGCCTGAAACGCGGATGACACTCGAAGCGCCAGCAGGTTTGATCGACGTTGTTGCGGCGTGCCGTGGTGGCAAAGCGACAAGCATCACCTTCACCAATGTTCCGGCCTTCGCCACGCACATTGATGCAACACTTGATGTTGAGGGACATGGCAAAGTCAAAGTCGATTGTGCATTCGGTGGCGACAGTTTCGTCATGGCAGACGCGGTTGACTTCGGCCTCACGATCACGCCGCAGGATGCAAGACATGTCGCGGAACTTGGCCGAAAGATCGTCAAGGCGGCGAATGCGCGGTTGCCTTTCGCGCATCCCATGATGCCCGACTGGAAACACTATTCCTTCTGTTTCATGCGTGGACAATTGGAAAAAGAAAATGACGTGCTGACGTCGCGCAATGCCTGCGTGGTCAACCCTGGAAAGTTGGACCGTTCACCCACGGGCACGGGTTGCTCGGCTTTGATGGCCGTGCTGCATGCGAAGAATTTGATGACCGTGGGTGATCATTACATCGGTCGCAGTGTCATCGAGTCCCGATTCACCGGAAAGATTATTGGCGAAACAACGGTCGGCACCCGCAAGGCCATCATCCCCACGATCACCGGCCGCGCCTGGATATCAGGACAAACGACGCTGTTGCTTGATCAAGATGATCCATGGCCGGGAGGATACAAGATCAGCGATACGTGGCCCTTGGTTTAGACCAGTAGCAGGTTAGTTTGAACTGTCGCAGAATCCCGTCATCCTCCGCTTCATGCGGAGGGCCCATGGGTGGTCCGCATGAAGCGGACCATGACGAGTTTTTTAGACTGATGATGATTCAAACTATCCTGAACCGTTCTAAGTCGCGTTGCGGATCAACGTGAGGAAATCGTCCACATCTTTTTCCGGCGTATTCCAACTCAACACAAAACGGCAATGGATTTCATCTTCGGCCAGGCCGTCCATCGGCCAGTCATAGAAATGCGCGCCTGCTTTTTGCACGGCATCAAAGGTTGTTTTCGGCATCACGGCGAAAACTTCGTTCGCCTCCGTCGGATTGCTGATGCGAATGCGGTTGGATGTGGCCATGCCTTTGGCGAGTTTGGATGCAAGGGCATTGGCTTTCCTGGCATTGGGCAGCCAGACACCGTCTTGCAGGTAAGCCAGCATCTGCGCGGATAAATAGCGGCCTTTTGACAGCAACTGTCCAGAGCGCTTGCGGCGGTAGAGGAAATCTTCGGCGAGCGCGTGATCAAAGAAAACCACGGCTTCCAGAATCATGCCGCCATTTTTGGTGCCGCCAAATGACAGCGCATCAACGCCTGCCTTCCATGTGAGTTCTGCGGGGGTGCAGCCAATTGCAACCAGCGCGTTGGCAAAGCGTGCGCCATCCATGTGCATCTTCAAACCCATCGGCTTCACGACGTCAGCCAACGCCTTGACTTCGGCTGGCGTGTACAAGGTTCCCAGTTCGGTGACATCTGAAACCGAAAGGGCCGCAGGCTTTGCCCCATGTTCGCCGTGGCCAAAATGGGCAAGTTTACCCGCCACTGCTTTTGGCGTGAGCTTGCCATGACCACCGCCAACAGTGATGAGCTTCGCACCACCTGTAAACAGCTCGGGGCAATTGCACTCATCGGTGTTGATGTGACTGGTCTCGTGGCAGACGATGCCGCCGAAGGGCGGGCACATGGCAGAGAGTGCGAGCGAATTTGCGCCTGTGCCATTCATCACCAAAAAGGCCTTTACATCTGTTTCGAAAACCTCGGAGAGTCGGGCTTCAACCAGTTTCGCGCCATCGTCGTGGCAATAGGACACATCGGTCAACCGATTGTTCGCGTCCACCATGGCCTGCATGATGCGGGGGTCGACGCCGTAGACATTGTCTGAAGCAAAATTCACGATTTTACATCCTTCCGGTTTTCGAGCGCGAGCACACCAAGCCCACATGTAACAATGAGCGCGATTCCTGCCAAGGCCAGGGTGTTGGGGAATACGCCAAAAACGACGGCGGTGAAAAACACCGCAAAAATCGTGACGCAATAATAGAAGGGTGCCACTGCGCGGGCCGTTGCCAGGCGGAATGACAGAAAGACGAACAGGTGGCCAAGCATGACAAAGAAGCCAGAAGCAAAGCCGTAGAGCATCAGCGTTTGCGTCACAGGTTTCCAGCTTTCGAACAAAAGCGTCAAAACAAGCGCAGATGTCATCACCATCACAACAACGGAGATGGTGTTTATGGGACCCGTGACTTCGGGCGGAACCTTGCGCGTGATGACATCACGCGCGGCCGAAGCGAAAGCGGTGATGAAACACAAGAGCGCATAGGGTGAAGCCCCCTCTTTGCCGGGCTGCGCCACCAGCAATGCGCCAACGAGGCCCACGGCAATCAGCGCCCATCGCAAAGGGCCAACCTCTTCGCCCCACAACATGGCGGCGGCAGCCAACACCAGCAGTGGTGCGATCTGGTATATCGCCGTGACATCGGCCAAGTTCACTTTGGACAACGCGATGATGAAGGCTGTCACGGCCACAACTTCCGCAAGCCCCCGCGCCAACACCCAAGGGTGCACCGCAAGTTTGAGCTTGCCACCATTGCCAGTCATGACAACCAGAAGGAACGCCCAGAACGTGGCGGAGATGCCACGCAGCACCAATGTTTGCAACGGCGGAACACCATCCAGCAACATGAACTTCAGGAAAATATCACAGCAGACAAATGAAAAGCCCGCGAGCACCATGCTGAGAATGCCGCGAAGGTTGGGGGAAGACATCATGGCTAGGGCATAGCTGAGAACGGCGTGGAGGCAAATCGCATTTGAACATGCCAAACTTGCCCCAATGCATGGCTTCGCCTAGAAGCCCGCCCATGAACAACAAACCCATTCGCCCCAAGGCCCGTGTGGCCAAGGGATTCCGTGACATTGATGCCGACGAAATCCGTGGAACCAGGGCGATGCTGGCTACCATCCAGCGGGTGTATGAATCCTATGGCTTTGAGCCGGTGGAGCAGCCGTTCATTGAATACACCGATGCGCTGGGAAAGTTTTTGCCGGATCAGGACAGGCCGAATGCGGGCGTGTTTTCATTTCAGGATGAAGATGAGCAGTGGCTTTCACTGCGCTATGATTTGACGGCACCGCTGGCGCGCTTTGTCGCTGAAAACAATCAAGGCCAATTGCCCGCGCCTTATCGCAGTTATCGCCAGGGATGGGTGTTCCGCAACGAAAAGCCTGGCCCGGGCCGTTTCCGGCAGTTCATGCAGTTTGATGCCGATACTGTGGGTTCGGCCAATCCGGCGGCAGACGCAGAAGTGTGCATGATGGCGGCGGATACAATGGAGGCGCTGGGGATAGAAGGTCAGTTTGTCGTGAAAGTAAATAATCGCAAACTCTTAGATGGGGTAATGGACCACATTGGGCTTGCCGGGCCAGGAAATGTAACCAAAAGGCTAGGAGCATTCCGCGCAATTGACAAGCGTGATCGTTTGGGTTGGCGAGGTGTAATGGCTCTCCTCGGAGAAGGCCGAATGGATGAAAGTGGTGCCTTCTCACCAGGATGTGGACTTACAGACAATCAAATTATCGCGCTGATGTATTTATATTTGCCTGACCCACAATTGCAACAAATCAAGAGCACTGCAGAAATTGTTGAGCATCTTGAACGAGTTTACATATCGGATTTGGGGGAAAACGGGACGCTATATGCACTTCCACACAACGACCTTACTCTTGAAGCTATAGAGCGAAACTTGCCAGATAATGAATTAGCGAAGGCAGGTCTTCGTGAACTTCAAGCAATGCAAGAATTCTTTAGATCTGGAGGATATGACCCAGGGAAAATCGTGATAGATACCTCCGTCGTCCGCGGCCTTGAATACTACACTGGCTCCGTCTTCGAATGCGAACTCCTGATGGACACCAAGGACGAAGATGGCAACACCGTGCGCTTCGGTTCCGTCGGTGGTGGCGGGCGTTATGATGATCTGGTGGCGCGGTTTACCGGGCAGCAGGTTCCGGCCACGGGTTTTTCGATTGGGGTGTCCAGGCTTTATGCGGCGCTGAAACTGGTGGGAAAGGCGAACGTCACGCAAACCCTCGCACCTGTTGTTGTGCTGGTGATGGATAAGGAGCGGCAGGGGGATTATTGGCGCTTTGTGCAGCAACTCCGCGCCGCAGATATCCGCGCAGAAATGTATGTGGGCACGTCGAATTTTTCCAAGCAGATGAAATACGCGGACAAGCGCGGCGCACCGTTGGTGGTCATTCAGGGAGCGGATGAGAAGGCCATGGGGCAAGTGCAGATCAAGGATTTGCGGCTGGGGTCTGCGTTGGCGGCGGGTATTGCGACGCGTGAGGAATATGCAAGTCAGCGCCTTGCGCAGGTGACGGTGGCTGAGGGTGATCTTGTCGCCACGGTTCAAGGGATGTTGCGATGAGCGCGCAACACCGTCGGTCAACCCTCCCCCCTTGCGGGGGAGGGTGCCGCGAAGCGGCGGGTGTGGGGAGTGCCCCACGACTCCCCTCTCCCGCCGTGCGCTTCGCGCCCGTCACCCTCTCCCGCAAGGGGAGAGGGAAGTGGTAGGCCGTTCATCTTCCGTGAGAGAAGCTCTTGCCAAACAGAACACTGCCATCATGGCGGTGTTTGAACGGGCGGGGTTTGAGCATATCGCGCCCGACATCATCCAACCCGCTGACATCTTTCTCGAGCGGTCCGGCGAAGACATCCGTGCACGGACGTTTGTGTTCAATGATCCGGATGGCAATGAACTGTGCCTGAGGCCTGATCTCACGGTGCCCGCCTGCCGCTATTACCTGCACAACGAACCGCAGGGCGGGGAGCGCCGCTATTGCTATCTCGGCACGGCGTTCCGGTTTCCGGATGAGGCACTGTCTCCACAGGAATTCAACCAGGCAGGCATTGAATGGTTTGGCAGCCATGACCCTCTCACGTCAGAAGTGCGCGTCGTCAAATTGGCGCTCTCCGCTCTTGAAGTTGCCGGCCTCTCAGGCCTGAAAGTCACACTTGGCGATATCGGCCTCTTCCATGCGCTGCTCGACGATATCGACATGCCGCAACGCTGGCGTTGGCGGCTGCGCCACCACTTCTGGCGGCCCACGGCGTTTCATGCCCTGCTTGATGGTTTCAGCAAGCCACGTAATCTGGTGCGCACCGGCATTTCTCAAAACGTGGATGCGCTGGAAACCCGCGATCCTGAAGCGGCGGTGGCGTTTTTGCTGAAGCAGAAAAACCTCAACCCCGTCACTGACAGAAACGTTGAAGACATCGCGGCGCGGCTGTCGGAAAAATGGAAGGATCGTGCGTCCACACCGCTTGATGCAGAGGCGGTTCAAAAAATTGAAGCCTACCTGAAACTGCAAGGACCGCTCGCTGACATCCCAACGCTGTTGAAGGCGTTTTGTGACGGAAAACATTTCGCAGCGGCGGCTCTCAATTTCAGCAACCGCATTGACGCGCTCGAAGACCAGGGCCTCAATCCACGCCGCTTCCATTTCAGCGCTGAATTTGGCCGCGAGTTGGAATATTATACCGGCCTTGTTTTCCAGGTCGACGTTGAGGCGCGCAACCAACCCGTCACCGTGGCGGGTGGCGGGCGCTATGACAGCATGTTGCAGGACCTTGGCGCAAAACAATCGATCCCCGCCGTCGGATGCGCCATTCACACAGAACGCGTGAAAGCCGTGATGTGATGATCACACTTGCCATTCCCTCCAAGGGCCGCCTGATGGAGGCAACCGCAGAACTCTTTGCCAAGGCCGGACATGCCATTGAGCGCGAAGGCACAGACCGTGGCTATCGCGGCAAATTTTCCGGCATTGACGCCATTGTGATTGCTTTCCAATCCGCGTCTGAAATTGCCAACAATCTGCGCGAGGGGAAAATTGATGCGGGTGTCACGGGCGAGGATTTACTGCGCGAAACCATTTCACCCGCAGATGAAAATGTGCGCGTTGCGGCCCGTCTTGGATTCGGCGCCGCGGATGTGGTTGTTGCCGTACCAGATTGCTGGCTGGATGTGACATCCATGGCAGACCTTGATGAAGTGGCCGAGCAGTTTTACCAACGTCATGGCCGAAGGCTGCGCGTGGCCACAAAATACAAAAATCTGACCCGCCGTTTTTTTGCAGAGAAAGGCGTTACCGGTTACCGCATCGTCGACAGTGCGGGAGCCACTGAAGGCGCACCCGCCGCTGGCACGGCCGAGTTGATTGTTGACATCTCCACAACCGGATCAACTCTGGCCGCCAACCAGCTGCGCATTCTTGATGATGGGCTTTTGCTGAAATCTTGTGCAGTGCTCGCGGTCAGAACCCGTCACAGCGCTTTGGAAGCGTTAACGGAAAAATTGCAAAAGTGGCAATAATTGCAAGTTCTCAAATTGCAATTATCGCCGATCTGGTTAAAATGACACACTCGGGTACCCGCACCGGGGGAAAAATGTGATTGCGGGCATGACTGTGGAGCTAAGGCTCCAACAGGAGGTGGTCCGTGCTCGCATTGCTGCGGCATCGCCCCCGGTCCTCAGCATTGCTGCTGAGCGTGGACCGTACTGTTTGGGACCTGAGCGGGGGATCACGTGAAAGCGTGATCCCCCGCGAACCTTTCGCAGGGTTGCTATCTGTGGCCGAATCGCGGCAGCGCTGTTTCGACTTGTGATCCGTGGTCCGGGCCAATCAGGCAACCCCATGAAATAGCGGCTCCGGCGTGGTTAACGATTGATTAACCCGGCCACCCCAATTTCGCCGTTTGTCCCGTGCAGTGTGCGGGGTATGAACGGTGGACCCATGATCATGCGCAAGTTTCTTCTCCTCTCCTCTTTGCTTTTTGCGGCAACTCCGGTTGCAGCAGAAACCTGTGGCAATACCGCCAAGGGCTTCACAGGCTTCATCGCCGAAATGCGGGAACAGGCCTCTGCCGAAGGTGTGTCGGCGCAATCCATCGCCGTGCTGGACCGCCTCAAGTACGATCCCTCCATCATCAAGAAAGACCGCGCGCAAAATGTCTTCGCCCAAGACTTCCTGACCTTTCAGGCGCGCATGGCGACGGCGGCGCGGGTCAAATCCGGCAAAGACGTTCTGATCCGCCATGCGTCAACGTTCGATGCGGTGCAGGAAAAATATGGTGTACCCGCCAGCGTCATCGCGGCCTTTTGGGCCTTGGAAACCGATTTTGGCGGGTTCATGGGCAATTCGCCCTCGGTGCAGGCCATTGCCACCTTGGCCTGGGATTGCCGGCGCCCGGAAAAATTCCGGCCGCAGTTGATTGCGGCGCTGCAATTGCTGGATTCTGGTGATCTCTCCTACGACCAAATGAAGGGGGCATGGGCCGGGGAAATCGGCCAGACCCAGTTCATGGCCTATGACTACAATGAAAGTGCCGTGGACTTTGATGGCGATGGCCGCCGCGATCTCGTGAATTCCATTCCCGACGTCATCGCCTCCACCGCAAATCTGCTGCGCAAACATGGCTGGCAACCCGGCCAACCCTGGTTGCAGGAAGTCACCGTGCCCTCGGACATGCCGTGGGAAGAAACTGACATCGCGATACAGCACCCACGTAAGCAATGGGCGAAATGGGGGGTTAAATCTGCAAGCGGCAAGCCCATCAAAGGCGACCAGTTGCAAGCGTCATTGCTGTTGCCAATGGGCCGCAATGGCCCGGCTTTTCTGGCCTATGAAAACTTCACCACCGCATATTTGAAGTGGAACGAAAGCCTCGTCTACTCAACGACTGCCGCGTACTTGGCGACCCGCATTGCTGGAGCGGGAGTCGTGAAGCGCGGCAATGCGGACGTTGAACCGCTTTCCCATGAAACTGTGATGCGGTTGCAGGAAGCGCTTGCCGCCAAAGGCTATGATGTCGGCAAGATCGACGGAAAGATTGGCAAGGGGACACGCGCTGCCGTCAAGGACATGCAAGTGAAACTGGGATTGCCCGCTGACAGTTATCCGTCACCGGAGTTGTTGGAAGCCATGGGCGCGGGAACAACAACTGGCAGCTTGAACTGATGACACTGCGCTGCATTGCCCTTTGCTGTTTTGGCCCGCTTTAGACCTACGACGTTTACACACGCAGCAAGGCAATCGCTTGAAGCCAAGGGACCTCTCCCCCGCTTCGCGGACCCTCTCCGAAGGGGAGAGGGACTCGTGATACGAGCGCCCTGATGAGTAAATGGGGAGGTCGTTGCAAGAGGTCCCTCTCCCCTTCGGAGAGGGTCCGGCGAAGCCGGGGGAGAGGTCCTTTGGCCTCATGCGATAGATGCAGCAGAATCTTGACTCAGCCTTCGCCGGGATGACGTTAAATGTGGGGAAATCGATGGTCTCACTCGTGCCGCAGCGCCTCAATCGGATCGAGTTGTGCGGCGCGTCTTGCCGGAAAAAAGCCGAAGACCAATCCGATGAGTCCTGAGAAGCCGAAGGACATGAGGACGGTGCCCAGATCCACGTTGTAGGGCACGTCGAGCAAGGTTGCCCCAAGCCGGGCAAGGCCAAGGCCAAGGGCGATGCCGATGAGGCCGCCCAGCAGACACAGCACAACGGCTTCCACCAGAAACTGTGTCAGCACCTGCGAACCCAGTGCCCCAATCGCCAGGCGAATGCCGATTTCGCGGGTGCGTTCTGCCACCGACACCAGCATGATATTCATGATGCCGATACCGCCGACGAGCAGCGAAACAGCCGCAACTGCACTGAGCAAGCCCGTCATCACGCCAGACGTCGACGACAGTGTGCTGGCCAACTGTGTCATGTCGCGCACTGAAAAATTGTCTTCAGCCCCCCGCGCCACCCGGCGGGTGTCGCGCAGGATTTCAGCAATCGCGGCTTGGGCCGGGGCCATGTCATCTGCGGTGTTGGTTGAGATTGCGATGGTCGATATCCGCGTATTGCCAGCGATGCGGCGATGAAAGGTTCGCAGCGGCATGACGATGACCTGGTCTTGGTCAGAGCCAAAAGCAGATTGCCCTTTTGCGGCTAAAACACCCACGATGCGGCAGGGCATGGTGCCGACGCGGAGGGTTTCGCCCAACACGTCATCTTTCGCCAAAATTTCGCGGCGCACGGTTTCGCCGATCACGCAGGCCGCGTCGCCACCGCGTGCCTCGGCGTCGGTGAAAGGGCCACCTTGCGCAAAGCTCCAATCCTGCACGGTGAAGAACACCGGTTCGGCACCTGTCACCGTGACGTTGTCAGCGTTTGCGCCATAAACGGTATTGACCTGCTTGTTGGCCGACGGGGAAATGCCGCGAACGTTCTGTACGCCTGCGCGCAATGCATCCACATCACGGGACGTGAAGCTGCGGCCTTCATTGGCTTGTGGTGGTCCGGGCGCGTTGCCGCCGGTGCGGATGATCAACATGTTGGAACCAAGCTTGGCGAGATCAGCCGTTACTTTGGTTGTGGTGCCTTCACCGAGGGTGACAAGTGCTATGACAGAAGCGACGCCGATGACGATGCCGAGCAGTGTCAGGATTGAGCGGAGCACGTTGCGGCGTATGGTGCGGAGTGCAAGTTTGATGGCTTCCCAGAGCATTACGCTGCCTTCGCGTGTTGCGAAACAATCAACCCATCGGCAAAATGGATTTGCCGCGATGCATAGGCTGCCATGTCCTGTTCATGTGTCACCATCAAAATGGTGAGCCCGCGGGTTTGGTTCAGGCCTTTGAGCAGCTTCATGATGTCGTGGCTGCGGGCGGAATCGAGGTTGCCTGTGGGTTCATCGGCCAGCAACACAGTTGGATCAGACACAACGGCGCGGGCAATGGCCACGCGTTGTTGTTGTCCACCTGAGAGTTCAGCAGGGGTATGATCTTCGCGTCCTTCGAGGCCAACAGCGTGCAAGGCCGCTGCCGCCTTTTCATGTCGCTCCCGCCTGCCCAGCCCACGGTAAACCAGCGGCAGTTCGACATTTTCCAATGCTGTTGTGCGCGCCAGCAGATTGAACCCCTGAAACACAAAGCCCAGAAAATTCCGCCGGAACAAGGCGCGGGCGTCATTGCCCAAGGGGGCAACGTCGACACCTTGAAAAAAATGTTGTCCCGACGTTGGCCTGTCCAAACAGCCCAGCACATTCATGCAGGTGGATTTGCCGGAACCTGAGGCCCCCATGATGGCGACAAATTCACCCGCTTGAATGTCGAGATCGACACCCGCAAGGGCGCGCACTTCCGAGGCCCCTTCGCCATACACGCGGGTGACATTGCGGAGCTCAATCATTTTAGCTCTCATGGCCGCGCCACCCGCTGGGCAGTGATCACCTCGTCCCCATCTTTCAGTTCGCCTTCGCGGATCAGTGTGCGCTGGCCGTCATTTGCGCCAACTTTCACTTTCAATTCCACGGGTTTGCCGTCTCGCAACACATGAAGGCTGCGCTCATCTGCCGGGCCTGCATCACGTTTACCGCGGTTGTTGCGGGGAAAACGCGGCATGAAAAGCTGTGTGACTGAAAAGCCTTGCGACGCTTCTTCGCGTGGTGGCTGATAACGCAGTGCTTCGTTGGGTACACTCAAGGCCTGCTTGAATTCCTCCACCACGATTTTGGCTGTTGCCGTCATGCCAGGACGCAATGCCAGGTCATCATTGGCGGCGGACAGCAGCGCCTTGTAGGTCACAACCCCATCCACCTCTTCCGGCGCAAAAGAAATCTTCTCGATCACCGCCGGAAATTCCCTGGAGCGATAGGCGTCTACTGTAAACACGGCACGTTGCCCTTCCCGCACCATGCCGATGTCGGCTTCGTCGACTTGCGCTTCCAACTGGATGCGGCGCAAGTCCTGTGCGATCTGGAACAGCACGGGGGCTTGCAATGATGACGCCACTGTTTGCCCCGGCTCTGCCGTGCGTTTCAACACGATGCCATCAATGGGGGCGATGATTTCGGCGTTGCTGAGATCGACTGCAATGGTGGCAAGATCAGCCTCGGCGGCAACGACCTGGGATTCGGCGGATGCAAGTCCCGCTTCCGCCCGGTCTGCCTCGGCCTGTGCTGTTTGAACCTGTTCAATTGGAACCTGGCCTTGAATGCCAAGACGTTTTTGCCGATCAAGATTGAGGGCACGTTCTTTGGCTGTGGCCCGCGCCAGGGCCACACCTGCTTCAGCAATCCTGAATTTCGCTTTGGCATTTTCAATTTGTGCGGCCAGCCGTGTCACATCCAGCCTGGCAAGAACCTGCGCGGTTTTGACCGTGTCATTTTCCTGCACCAGCACTTCGGCGATGATGCCGGACAATTCGCTGCCCACATCGACTTGGGTCAAGGGCTGAATGGTGCCAGCGGCAGAGGCCGTGATGACGAGATCAGAAACTTTCGCGGGGCTGGTGTCATAGGTGACAGCGGCTGTGTCTCCGCCACCTGCGGTCCAATACCAGTATCCCGCAAACAGGAGCGAGACTGCTGCCACCACCCACACGGCGCGCTTGACCCGCCCTCGCCGTTTGCCGCTGGCGGTCAGGCCCAATGCGGCACGGACCTCATCTTGGTTGGGTGGCGACATCTGGTTCAATTGATCATCCAAAATTGAATATGAAATAGGCCGGCACCGCCACATAGAGAAGCATGGCCAATCCAAGCGCGACCCGCACAAATAGATTGTGAAAGCGGCGGAATAGCAGCACGGCCAAAACGACTCCAAGTCCTGCCTCAAACAATGTGAACCACTGGCCATAATGCTCGGGATCATAGTAGGACACGGGAGACATGAACTTCCAGCGGGTCACTGGCCACAGGCTCATATGGGCGTCTTCGCGGTGGCAGAGAAAATCAATGGCCACATGCAGCAAGGCTGACCCTGCACACACCGACGTCATCGTCCATCCTTCGATTGCCGCAACAGAAGCCGTAATCCGCTCACGCATGAAAACCGCAAGTGCAAGCAACCCGCCCCAGAGCCAGAAATTGTGACCAATGGCATTCGTCACCTGCCACCAATTCTGCCAGTACATTTCTCCAAAGAGGACCCGGTCAGGTGTGCCTGCGATTTTCAGGCCGAGCACAATCGCAATCATGGGAATGTCTGGGAGAAAGCCACCAAGTGCTCCAATCCAGGCCCGTTTGGGAATGTTGCGGCCGAAGAGGGCAGCGCCCATGATGATGTGGGTTTGTGTGTTCATGGGGGGAGCATAGGGGAAATGAAGGGGTGGGTGGAGGACATAAACAATATGTAATATCAACACGCCATGATCTACCTTACCCTCTTCGCCATCGCTTTTGCCTCGGCCACCATTTTGCCCCTGCAATCTGAGGCCGCGCTTATTGCGCTCATGCTGGCAGGCGAAAGACCATGGGCCGCTCTCCTCACAGTTGCCTCGGTCGGCAACACCCTGGGCGCAGGTGTCAACTGGTTCTTTGGCCGCGAGATCAACCGCTTCCGCAGCCAGCGCTGGTTTCCCGCATCACCCACACGCATGGCGCAAGCGGAAGCCCTCTATCACCGTTATGGCCGCTGGTGCCTCATCTTCGCCTGGGTGCCCCTCATCGGCGATGCCCTCACTGTGGTGGCGGGAGTCATGAAAGAAAACCTCTGGCTTTTCTTCGCCCTCGTCGGCCTCGGCAAAACTGCCCGCTATCTTCTCCTCGCAGCAGGCCTTGCAGGTGTCCTGTAAATGCACTTGACAACGTACCAACCAGTTGGTATGAGGTATCTATGGATCACCAACCTCCTTCGACTAAAGACCGCCTGCTCACGGCAGCGCTGAGGCTCATTCGGGCCAAGGGTTTCGAAGCAACGACAGTGGACGACCTTTGCAAGGCGGCGGGTGTTACCAAGGGCGCGTTTTTCCATCACTTCAAGACAAAGGAAGATGCCATCGTCGCCGCCACCCGATTTTGGACAAAAGTGACAGGCGGCGTCTTCGCGCAAGCGCCCTACCATCTGCATGAAGACCCGCTTGACCAGGTCATCGCCTATATCGATTTTCGCGCCAGCCTTCTCGACGTGGGAGATTTGCCCGAGATCACGTGCCTGTTGGGAACAACGGTGCAGGAAACCTATGAATCCCATCCCGTGTTGCGCGAGGCTTGCAACATCGGCATTGCCACCCATGCCGAAACCGTGCGTGAGATGATTGCCGCCGCCAAGGCCCGCCACACGCCCAAGGCCACTTGGACTGCAGAGAGCCTGGCACTGCACACGCAGGCCGTCATCCAGGGCGCATTCATTGTCGCCAAGGCACAAAACAACAAGGAAGTGGCACGGGAGTCCATTCTTCACTTGCGACGCTATTTTGAATTGCTCTTTCAATATGCAAAGGAGGACTGACCATGCCCACAGCGGAAAAAATCGACATCTTGAATGTCCTTCAGCCAGGCAAGACCTACCGGGCCAACAAGGCGAAGTTCGAAGCCGTGAAATCTGCCATGCTCAAGGTGCTGCCCAAAAAGCCGCCGGGTTTCACTGTGAATGAGTTGCAAAGTGCGGTGTTGAAGCATCTTCCGCAAGACCTGTTTCCGGGAGGGGAGAAGGCAGGCTGGTGGGTGAAGGCCGTTCAGCTGGATCTTGAGGCCCGCGACAAGGTCAAACGTCTGAAAACCAAGCCTCTCACGTTGCATCTAGTCTGAAAAGGTGACCACCATGGCCAAGATTTTCGTAAACCTACCCATCACTGATCTTAAAAAATCCATCGCCTTCTACACCGCCATGGGCTTCACCCAGAACCACCAGTTCAGCGATGACACTGCCGCCTGCATGGTGATCAGCGAAGAAAACTATGTGATGCTTTTGACCCATGAAAAGTTCAAAGGCTTCAGCCATGCGCCCATTCCCGATGCACATACATCCACCGGGCTCATGGTGGCGCTGGAGTGCAGCAACCGCGCTGAAGTGGATGCGAAATCAAGTGCGGCGCTTGCCGCCGGCGGCAAGGAAGCGCGCCCCACATCCGACCTCGGCTTCATGTACACCCGCACCATCGCCGATCCCGACGGCCACCGCTGGGAAGCCTTCCACATGGATATGAGCAAGTTGCCGCAACAATAACCCGGAGGAACGAAACATGCCATCAACCGTCCAATTCCATCGCATCCTGAAAGCGCCTGCCGCCCGCGTCTTCAAGGCCTTCATTGATCCCGCTGCCCTGTGCAAGTGGTTGCCGCCTGCGGGATACACCTGCAATGTGCACTCACTTGAAGCCAAGGCAGGTGGCAAGTTCCGCATGTCTTTCACTGAGTTTGACTCCGGCGGTGCAAATGCCTTTGGCGGTGAGTACCTGGAATTCGTGCTCAACCAGAAGCTCCGCTACACCGACACGTTTGACGATCCAAACCTGCCAGGTGTCATGGAGGTCACCATCACCTTCCGCGAGGTGATGGGAGGCACGGAAATCAGCATCACCCAATCCGGGATTCCAGATATCATCCCCAAGGAAATGTGCGAACTGGGCTGGCAGGATTCCCTGAAGCAACTCCAGCAGTTCGTTGAAGTCCTGGCTCAGCCAACCACATAGGAGGACACCATGCAAAAACCCATCATCTGGTACGACCTCATGACCACAGATGTCGAATCTGCAAAGGCTTTCTACCAGTCCGTTGTCGGTTGGAGTTTTGACATGCAGCCGCCGGATTATCATCTGCTGCAGGTCGAAGGAAAATCCGTCGGCGGCATCATGGCAACCCCTGAAGAAGCCAAGGGCATGCCACCCTTCTGGGCAGGGTATGTCTTCACCCCCGATGTGGATGCAACCTGTGCCAAGGTGAAAAAACTGGGCGGCATGGTTTGCCGTGAACCGTGGGACATTCCCGAAATCCTGCGCATGGCTGTCATCGCTGACCCAACAGGTGCCACCATCAATGTCATGCAGCCATTCCCCATGTCCGGCGACATGGAAGTGCCTGCGCCCGGTACTCCCGGCACCATTGGCTGGAACGAGCTTCACGCCGGAAATCTCGACACCGCATGGGATTTCTACTCCAGCCTTTTCGGGTGGACCAAAGGCACAACCATGGATATGGAAGCCACGGGGATCTACCAACTGTTCCAGATCGACGGCAAAGACGCAGGCGGTATGATGAGGAAGCATCCGAGTTTGCCAATGCCAATGTGGTCCTATTATTTCAACGTCGATGGCATTGACGCGGCAGCAGCACGTGTTGTGGCGGCGGGCGGCAAAGTGTTGATGGGCCCCCATCAAGTGCCTGGCGGCAATTGGATTCTCAATGGTCTCGATCCTCAAGGTGCCATGTTTTCTTTATTGAGTGCCCAAAAATAGGAGCTTGCAATGGCAAGGGTTCAATCTCTACCCAAAGTCAGCCTCATGTTGTGGTATGATAATGGTTCGGCGGAAGCTGCGGCGCGCCATTATGTAAAAGCCTTCAAGGATGGTGCGATCACTGCTGTGACACACTATCCCCAAGACAGCATGGGTGCTGCGGGCAGTGTGATGACAGTGGGCTTCACGGTTGGTGGCGCCGCGTTCACCGGGCTGAATGCCGGCCCGATGTTCAAGCCCACAGAAGCCACATCCATCGTCGTGCTCTGCGAAGATCAAAAGGAAGTGGATTTCCTCTGGGACCACATGGCCGAAGGCGGTTCCCATTCCATGTGCGGTTGGCTGAAAGACCGCTGGGGATTTTCATGGCAGATCACGCCACGGCGTTTGATGGAGATCACGACACAAGGAACGCCCGAGCAGAAGGCGCGGGCGTTTGGGGCGATGATGCAGATGAGGAAACTGGATATTGCGGCGATCGAAAAGGCGGCGCAGGGGTAAGGGCCTACTTGTCCCGCTTCACCACCTGCCGCTGCACGCCAAGCCCTTCAACACCGACGACCATCACATCGCCCTCCTTCAGGAAGCGCTGCGGCTTCATGCCGAGACCAACACCGGGAGGTGTTCCTGTGCAGATGATGTCACCGGGGTGGAGTGTAAAAAATTGCGAGAGATAGGCGACGATGAAGGCGGCTCCATAAACCATGGTGCGGGTGTTGCCGTTTTGCACGCGTGTGCCGTTGAGTTCCAGCCAAAGGTCCAGCGCCTGCGGGTCCTTGATTTCATCTTTCGTCACCAGCCAAGGGCCGACGGGCCCGAAGCTGTCGTAGGACTTGCCTTTGGTCCATTGCCCGGCGCGTTCTGCCTGAAAGGCACGTTCGGACACGTCGTTGACGACGCAATAGCCCGCGATATGTTTATTGCCATCGCCCTGCTTGATGTTCTTCGCCCGGCGCCCGATGATGATGCCGAGTTCAACTTCCCAATCGCCTTTTTCGGCGCCGGGCGGCAGCATCACTGGATCATTCGGGCCAGAAACGCAGTTCACCTGCTTGGTAAACACCAAAGGCTCTGGCGGCACTTGCATGCCGGATTCGGCGGCGTGGTCTGAATAGTTCAATCCGATGGCGATGAACTTCTGCGGGTTGGCAATACATGCGCCAATACGGGGCTTACCCGGAACGATGGGCAGTTTGGCTATATTGGCCTTCTTGATTTTGGCGAGGCCTGCTGGTGAGATGGCGTCACCGTCAATGTCCTTGACGATTTTGGCAAGGCTGCGGATTTTGCCGTTGCTGTCGAGAATGCCGGGTTTTTCCTTGCCCTTGGGGCCGTAGCGCAGAAGTTTCATGTGTTGTCCCACTGAAGTGCTGACGGGTGCCAGCGCGGTTTGTATCCTGCGTCCAAGATGGCGAGGATTGAAGACGGAGTCAAAATTTTTGCTTGCATGTCGGGCATGATTTTTTGGGCGTGGGTGTAACCGGAGAAGGACCAGTGGAGGAAATGGGGGCCGCGCTTGGCAAAGAATGCACCGTCCACTTCAATCATAACTCCCCCAGGCGAAGCCTGGGGGAGTACCCCGAAGGGGGGAGGGGGGGTGTCCACCAGTTCTTCTCTTGGTGTGACAGAGAGTGCGCGGAAAGACCCCCTCCCCCCTTCGGGGGCGCTCCCCCACGCTACGCGTGAGGGAGTTGCACTTCTTTCACCATGTACCCTTCGATCAAACACCCCTACTTTCTCGTCCCCCAGAAACGCTTTCGCCTCTTTCCTTCTGCAAAAGAAGCACGGCCTGTGGCCTGCCGCGAGGGCGGTTACTTCGTCGAGGAAGAACAACGACGTGTATCCCCGCCCCATCGCATCATGGTGCATGCCCTTGTAATGCAGTTCACAACAAATCCAGTGTTGGGTTGCCCAGCGACGTTTCCCAAGCGTTTTGTCACCGCGGTGGAATTTGCCACCACGATTGCCCAGCATGAGCCCACGTTCAGGCACGGCATTTAAGCTACCGTCTGGTGCGACGCGGTTTTGGAGGGGCATCGGGTGGCGGGATGACAAAAGGTGCAGGTGGCATCAGCAGATTGTGTCGACCCACTTTTGTGATGTCGGTCTCGCCGCACAGCGCCATGGTGATATCGAGTTCCTTTTGCAGGATTTCGAGGGCACGCGTCACACCCGCTTGCCCTGCAGCCCCCAGGCCGTAGGTGTAAGCGCGGCCGATGAAGGTGCCCTTGGCGCCCATGGCCATGGCTTTCATGACATCGATGCCGGTGCGGATGCCGCTGTCGAAGTAGACATCGGTTTTGTCGCCCACGGCGTCCACGATGGGGGCGAGCATGTCAATCGTTGCAGGCGCACCATCCAACTGGCGGCCCCCGTGGTTCGAAACGATGATGCCATCCGTGCCCAGCTTTGCCGCGATGATGGCGTCATCCACGTCGTTGATGCCCTTGAGCAAGAGTTTGCCGCCCCAGAGATTGCGGATGTAGTCCACGGAGGACCAGTCCAGCGACTGATCAAACTGGTGGTTGGCCCAATGGGAGAGATCGGCGATGTTTCCAACGTCTTTCACGTGGCCCATGATGTTACCGAAGGTACGGTTTTTAGTGCCCAACATTTTCATGCACCAGCCGGGGTGTGTCATCATGTTCAGTAAATTCGGCAGTGTGATGCGCGGTGGCGTAGACAGGCCGTTGCGGATGTCCTTGTGGCGTTGCCCGAGGATTTGCAGATCGAGGGTCAACACGAGTGCCGAACACTTCGCATCCTTGGCGCGTTGCACCAGGCGTTTCACAAATTCACGGTCACGCATGACATAAAGCTGGAACCAGAAGGGTTTGGTAACGTGCTTGGCCACCTCTTCCAGTGAACACACGCTCATGGTGGACAGTGTGAAGGGCACACCAAAAGCTTCAGCGGCACGGGCCGCCAGAATTTCACCATCGGCGTGTTGCATTCCTGTGGATCCAACGGGGGCGAGTGCGATTGGCATGGATGCGTCTTCACCCAGCATCCTGGTCTTGAGGGTGCGGCCATCGATGTTGCGCGCGACGCGTTGGCGGAGTTTGTATTTTGCGAAGGCTGTCGTGTTGTCCACAAATGTGGAGGTGCTGTAACTGCCAGTCTCGCAATAATCGTAAAACATGCGCGGCGTGCGGCGTTTGTAGAGTTCGCGCAGGTCCTCGATGGAGGGCGCGACTGAGGGAGGGAGGCCGGAGTTGGATGTGGGAGCGTGCATATGGGGTCCTTGCTGGACTTGGTCTAGCGCAGATGGACTTTTGGCGGAAGGGCCGGACTCCCCTCTCCCGTCTCCCCCGGCTCAAGGCCGGGGGAGACGGGAGAGGGGAGAGTCAGAACTTCCCAATCACGTTCAAGAACACACCCTGCTCATCCAACGTCAAATCACGCAGGTCATCAGAGAATTTCCCGAAGTTGTAGCCAATCCCGACTTTGAAATTCTCGTTCACATGGCGATACACTGCGGCAACGAGACCGTAGTCGGTCTGGTCTGTGGTGGGCGACCAGAGGGCGCGGCCTTCCAGAAGTGCATCCCAGTTGTGGACGACGTGCAAGTCGGCGCGCAACACGGCGAGGTGGGCTTGTGATGTTTCCCACTCAGCACCATCAACACGTTCCCGTGTCTCGCCGTAACGCACACCGTATTTTGCGCCAACGGTGAGATATTTGCTCACGTCATAGATGGCGTCAGCCGAGAAGATGTGGGACTGCTGCGCGGGGCTTCCCGTAGTGCCATCGACGCCGACCTGGTTGGCGCCGGGATCGTCGTAGAGATAAGTGTATTTGACCAGCGCGTTGAAGCGGTCGCTGGTTGTCGGGCGATAGGCGAAGCCGATGGAGCCTTCAGCATATTTGCTGTCGCGCACGGAGCCTGAGGCTTCAGACCAGACGCCGTCAAAATGTGCGATGGCGCGCCAATCCTCTGACACCTGAACGCCGAGGCTGGCTTGCAGCAAGTAGGCATGAAGTTCCTTGGCACCTTGCTTGTCGTCGAGACGCCATTCACCCTTGATGGCGGCTTCCACGCCATCTTCGTTTTTGTAAGAAACAGCCGTGGACATGGCGATGCGGTCAAAGTCTTCGTCGGTGATACTGTCAAACACCTGGCCGATTTCAGCGGCGGCGTTGAAGGTCCAAGCTTCGTCAGGCGTGAAGGTCACGCCATAGGCTTGCATGAAGGAGCGGCGTTTGCCGAACATGTCGTAGGAATCTTCGGCATAGGTTTTCCACTGGTCGTTGAAGCGCCTGTGTGCGCCAACAACGATGGTGCCGAGATCGCCGCCCACCAACGCGAAAGGCCAATTGGCGGCCTTGTCACGGGCTGGATCAAGCTCGTAGCCGATGTAGTAGCGGTCATCGACGGTGGGTTCATAGCTCATCAAGAAAGACGCACCAACGCCGTTGGTTCCGGTGGAGACTTCGGCTTCGGCTGTCAGGCGATCCGTGAAGCGTTTCTTTGCGCCAATGCCAACGCGGTTGTCTTTGGACATGGTTTGGGTGTTCTGCACCGTGCCTTGCGCGAAGACATAGGCCTGGTTGTCTTCGTCCCACACGTAAGACAGTTTGGTGCCGACGTCCGTGCGCTTGCCTTCGTCGACTGCGGCGGGTGCTGCGGTGCCCTTGTCTTTTTCGACATGGGCAAAATAGGGTTCGATGACCACGTGCTCGCTGGCCTTGAATTTTAACTTGCCACGCACCTCACGGTCATGGTTGCCGCTTCCGGTTTTCTCTTCGGCGTATGAGGCGTTGAGTTCCGTGGACTCGCTGGTCTGGATGGTTGCACCCGCACCCCAGACCTGGCGGTCATCGGTGGCGTTGACGCTGGTGGAAGAGAAGCCCCTCTGGTGCTTCTCGTAACGCGCCTCAACATTGCCCTTGATTTTGCCATCTGTGAGCTCGGAAACATCGCCGTGAGCTTCGATGCGGTAGGCCTTGGCTTTACGGTTGGCAGCACCAGCTGTGACATTATCTTGCAGTGTCAGGCCGCCGTCGGGCGAATAGGTGTTGCCGAAGCCTGGACCTTCGGATTGCGCGACTTCGGCTTCGACATAGGTGCCGGGGGAACGTTGCAGGCGGACATCCGCGCCAATCATCTTCTGGTCGGCACCTTCGGTTTTCTCCTTGGCCCCGGTGACGGCAACACGCAAGTGATCACCAACCCACTGCTGGGCGCGGCCACCGACAACGTAACCATCTACGTCTGAGGCGGCGGGGGTGAATTCATATTGCGCGACAAGATAGTTTTCGGTGCCCGGTGCACTTGACGACGACAACGGTGCGCGCAGGATGATGACCCCCTGCACATAGTCGAAGTCATAGTCATCGCCATACTTCAAGGCTTTGCGGCCAGCGACCCAGCCGGTGACACTGTTGCGTATTTCTTGCGTCACCGTTTCAGAACCGGGTGTGATGTCCTGGTGCTTGAGGAAGTAGGCGGAGCCGCCGGTGCCACGGAACACATCACGCTGTGGAATGGTGCCCGGCAATGCGGCGTGGACTTCGACGTTGGTGGTTGAGTCACCATCCGGGGCCACTCCGCCGGTTTTCAGAACACCTTGTGCGCCGTAAAGGGCGCGGTCGTTGCGGATGAATTCTGAGCCTGTGATGTTGCTCTTGAAGTTGCCCCACATGACGTGGCTGTTGCCGCGTTGCAGCTTCACATAGAACTTGCCCTGCGTTGGCGCATCTTCAACGGCGCTCGAGTCATCGCCGTAGACTGGATAGTAATCGTCGGGATCGATGCGTTTGAGAAACTGGCGCGGGTCCTTCTCGTCGAGGCCTTTGAAGATGTTGCGGAGTTGCTTTTCCGATGTGTCTGCGGCGGCTGTCAAAATCCAATCGCCCTTGACCTTGCCTTTGAGATAAAATGCGAGGCGGCCCTTGGTGTAAGTGCGCTCTTCAAATTCGCCTTCGCGTGCCTCCTCCACATGATCGCCCCAGCGATAACCCGCCGTGAAATCAGCGAGGCCGACGTAGAACCATTCTTGATCCGGGATTTCGATGTCTCGCGTGAAATTCAGGCCTTCGCCGTCTTTTTCGACTGCGATTTCGACGAGGTGTTGGCCGGATGGATAGACGCGCTGGACAACGAAACTGCCGTCCGCATCCACAGACACATTTTCGCCCGCAACGATGACCGTGTGGCCATCGGGAACGTTCTTGCCATAGACGGTGACGGCACCGCCGGACAGCGTAATGTTGCGGATGGCTGTGCGGTCTTCGCTGTAGGCGGCAGCTTTGCTGGAGTCTTCGCGGCCACTGGCGTCAAACTCGGCCGCGGCGCGGGCCAGCGGCAAAGGTTTGGTTTCGTCAAAGCGACCATCGGCATCATAAACGCGCAAGATGTATTCGAACTTGTCTGGGCCATCGCTTGGCATGTCCCAGCGGGCCATGCCTTCGCCATCCAGCTCAATCGTATGCAACGCCTTGGCGCGGCGCTTGCCGCGTTCGAAAATCAACACTTCGCCGCGGGCCACCCAGGCGGCGTAGTTGAGCGTGGCCTTGAATTCGATTTCTTCACTCGCCTTAAAGGTGACGCGGGTGGGCACTGTGGTGACGTTGAGTTGCGGGGTTATGCCAAGGCCATCGAACTTCACATCCACTTGCAATGCGCCCTGCTCCGCACCTGCACTGCCCGGCAACGTGCTGCCATCAACGCGCTGGCCATCAACGGAGATGACGAATGGTGTTGTGCTGTCAACTCCCGCCCATGCTTCGGGTGAAGCGAGCCCAAGGAACATTGCTGCCGCGCAGAGGCCGTACCGCATTCGCCTCCCTGCCCTCAATGTGATGTCAAAGCGCCCCATGTTCATTTTCCGCATTCAACGCGTGTTGTGATTTTGAGCGGCTTCTTGCCGCCATTTTCTTGCCAACGGGCTTGCACCGCCTCAGCCACAGCCTCCACACGTTCATCGGCGATTGGCGCATGGGTGCCGCAACGATAGGTGATGATGAGGCCACCCTTGCCCTGTTGCAGGAGCGCAATGAGACGGTCCAGGCCAGCGGCCCACTTGGCCTTGAGATCAAGGCTGTTGGGATCAAAGGCATCCTTGGTGACGTCAAGATCAAGGTCACGGCGCTTGCACACGCCGAAGTTCAACTTGGTGATTTTACCGCGTGTGAGGCGCACGTCGCGTGGGTTTTCGGTCGAGAGGCCATAGCCCTTTGGCAAAGAACGTGTGTCAAGCTTCATCAGGAAGTTGGAACCGATTGTCGCGTTCGGCACGTCAGCACAGGACACATGGAAACGGCCATGCTTGTCGGTGTTAATGAGCAGGCCTTTGACTGTGGCAACGCGCACTGACGGAATGCCCGGTTCACCTTCGTCGGCATAGCCGTTGCAATTCACGTCGTCGAAGACACGGCCAATGATTTCACCGCAGTCAAAGACATGTTCTTCCTTGATCGAGACTTTGGCTTTGGCCTCAGCGATCAGCAAGCCTGTCGCAGTCAAATACAAACGAGCGCGGTTTGTGAACTCACCAGTGGACAGCGTGGTTGATGCGAGCAGCTTGAGCTTCAGTGTCAACTTGCCTTCAGCAGGCGTCAGGTTGACGAAGGCCAATGTGTTGCCGGAGATGGCTGGTGCTGCCGCAATGTTGTTGATGCTGGCGGAACCTGCAACAAAGCTGAAGCCCGTCGGCATCAAGTCAGCGAGATCATAGGGGCCGGGGCCGAGGTTTGACGCGGTGATGGTGTAGGACACCTGTTCGCCGCGACGTACGGTGGAGCGGCCAGCGGTCTTGGTGAGGACTTCGGCTGCACGTTCAACAGGCGTCACTGTTTCCGCGTCACCCAGAATATCAGAGAAATCCGAAACGTCAGACACGGCGACACCAGCACTGGACACGCCTTCAACCCGGGCCTGGTTGATCACTTTTCCTTTGACACCGTCATCGTCGGTGATGATGTGGGCAGCGGTGAATGTTGAGGTGTCAATGGCGTTGGGCGCAAGTGACGCAATCGGGCCACCCGAAACCTTGGCGTTATCATCAACCAACTCAATGTCGTTGATTGTGACATTGCCGATGTTCTGCACCTTGAAGGCATAGTTGATGATGTCGCCCGAATCGCTGCGGTCGTTATTGTTGGTGTCAGTGATCGAACTGACGGTTTTGACGAGAGCGATGCGCGGGTTTTGGTTCAGCACAACGCGGGTGACGTCATTGTCTGTCGTGTCAGCTTCGTCGGAGATGTCACTTACAACGCCACCTGCCGACAGGCCTGTCACCTTGGCCTGGTTGTCAACGAAGCCTGCATTCATGTCTGCGAGTGTGATGAGGTGGCGCGCCACAAACACGGTGCTGTTTGAAGCGCCGATGTTGAGCGAGGCGAGCGGACCTCCAGTGACAACAGCATTGATGTCGGTCACCTGAATGTCCGTCAAACGCACATTGCCTGTGTTGGTGACAGTCAGGCGATACTCAATTTCGTCGCCAACACCAACAGTCGTGTTGGCGGTGTTTTCAATGTAGCGGCCAAAGGTTTTGACGATGGCAATGCCGGGGGCATTGGCCAGTGGTGTGATTGTGGCGTCGTTGCCATTCACGTCCGTGTCGTCGGAACGGTCTGTGACCACCACATTGTTTGACCCGGTGCCGTTGACAGTGGCTTGGTTGACGACGCGGCCTGCGGCCACATCTGTTGGGCTTGCGACGTAAACCGCCGTGAATGTGGTGCTGTCGATTTCACCTGCATCAAGTGATGCAAGCGATCCTGCAACCGTCACCAGTGGATCATTGATGGTGACATTGGAAAGCGTCACATTGCCGATGTTGGTGACGGTGAACTGATAGGTGATGCGGATCACATTATCAGCGCCGACATCAACAGCCGTAGCCGTTTTCACCACTGCAATGGCTGGATTGATGGTGATCGGCGTGATCGTGGCGTCATCTTCTTCGGGATCATTGGGATCGGAACGGTCAATTGCACTGCCGCCGTTGGGTGCTGTGGCGTTGGCGACGGCCTGGTTCACAACCTGGCCAATGCGCATGTCATCCGCCGTCACGAGATGGGTGGCATTGAACGTTGTGGTGTCGCTGGCACCAGGTGCCAGCGTTGCGATGGGGCCACCCACAACGTCTGCATTGGGATCATCCAACGTGACATTGGTCAAGGTCACATTGCCGGTGTTGATCACCGTGAAAGCGTAGTTGATGATGTCATTCTGGTCGGTGATGCCGTTATCGTTCTCATCCGAGATGGAGGCGACACGTTTCAGCAATGCAATCGCTGGTCGCTGCTCCATATCAGCGCGTGTTGGGCCTTCGCTTTCATCATCGTCTGGATGGGACGTGTCTTTGACTTCTCCGTCTTCGGGATCAGCGCCCGTAACGTCTGCCGTGTTTTCAAAGAAGCCCGCGTCGATGTCGGCCTGTGTCAATGGATACTGCGCGGTGAATGTGGTTTCATTGCGCTGGCCGGGGATCAGCGTGATGCCCGTTGCAGGTGTGACCACAGCAGACGGATTGCGATCTGCGACCTTCACATCGTTGAGCGTCACATTGCCAGTGTTCTCGATGGTGAATTTGTAGGTGATCAGGTCGCCAACATCTGCAAAGCCATTGCCATTGCTGTCTTGCGTGCCTGAGACTTGCTTCAAGACGGAAAGGCCAGACTTGCGTTCCAGTTCGACGACGGTTTTGTCTTCACCTGTTTCTGCATTGTCGTCGGAAAAATCTGAGACAGGTTCGCCCGTTGGCGGCGTTCCGGACGCTGTTGCCTGATTTTCCACTTTGCCCGCGTCAATGTCGGCTTGCGTGATGGCATATGTGGCTTTGAAGGTAGCGTCATCAGATGCACCGGGTGCCAGCGTTGCCAATGGACCGCCTGCAACTGTTACCAGCGGATCATCGATGCTGACGTTGGTCAGTGTCACATTGCCCGTGTTCTTGACGGTGAAGCTGTAGGCAATGCTGTCACCAACGCCAAGTTCACCGTCATCTCCGAGATCAAGTGCGGCAGTCTTGATGACTGCAATACCCGGTGTTGAAGGAATGTCAGTGGTGGCGCTGGCGGGGGCGTCAACGGTTTCGCCGCCTGGTGCTGCGCCAGAGGCAACAGCGCTGTTGGTGAGGCGGCCCGAGTCAATGTCAGCTTGGTTGATGGCATAGGTTGCGTTGAAGACACCCTGCTGACCTGCTGGCAGTGAGGCGATGCTGGCGGGAGAAATGTCTGCTGTCAGCAACTCATCTTTGGTTTCGACTGTCGCGAGAGACAACGGATCGTTGAGCGCTAGTGACAGTTGCTGGCTGCGCGCCTTGGCGTAGACAAAACCATCCGCGTCAATTGCACCTTGGTCAAGATCGGCTTGCGTCACTTCATGCATGAAAATGATGCTGGCGGCATCTGTGGTGTTGGGCGCAAGCACATCCAATGCGCTTCCGAAAGCTTCAGAGCCGGGTTGTTCCACGCGGATGCCCGTCAGAGGTGCATCACCTGTGTTGGTGAGTTGCATATAAATGCCGATGAGGTCGCCCAAGCCTGGCTGCGCGGTGCCGCCTGTCAAGTTCACGAGCTTGCGCTTTGCCGATAAGCTGGCGTGGAGAGCGGGCGCCTGGATTTTGGCCAAGGGCTTGAGCGGGGGTGCGTCAAGCACCCAACGATAGGGCTGTAGCAGCGTTGCCGTTACCGCGCCTGTGCTCGCGGTGATTATAGGATCAGCTGGATTTTCCAGCAGCGCCATCAAGGTCTGCATGCCCAAGCCATCAGCGGGCGGGCCAAAGGCTGTCAGCATCGGGTCAGACACTGTGACGTTGCTCAATGTCACGTTGCCCGTGTTGGTGACGGTGAATTGGTAGGAAATCACATCGCCGGGATTTGCGATGCCATCGGGGCCGAGATCAAGGGATGCGGTTTTGGCCAGGGCCAGACCAGGGATGTTGTTCAGGGACACCCTGGCCTGGCCCGTGGAGTCGACGGTGCCACCGCTGGCGGCCGTCGCTTTCGCGGATGCGGTGTTGATGACTTCGCCTGCGGCGATGTCCGTCGCTTGCAATGAGTAAAAGCCCGTGAGGCGGATGGTGTCGCCGGGCGAAAGTGAGTCCCAGTCGCCCGATCCATCGTCTGCCGAATCGAGGGCGGGCGCGGCATCGCTTTGCAGAATTGGCAACGACAACGCCACCAATGGATCATCGACAGACACATTTTGCAGCGTGATGTTGCCAGTGTTGATCACGTCGATGGTGTATTCGATGCTGTCGCCAACATCGGCACGGCCATCACCGCCATCAACCAGCACGGCGGTCTTGGCAACGACGAGAGCAGGTGCCGCGTTCTGCACGTCAACAGCTTTTGTCGAAGTGGCTGTGACAGGATTTCCTCCATGGTCGCCGGTCACCACTACGCTGTTTTCAATGGCGGCAAATGCCAGGGGTGAAACCCAGGAGGCCGACAAGACAAGCGAAAGCGAAAGGTACCGCAAGGCCCCTTTCACTTTCGTCTTTATCGTGTCTTTGGTTTTCAAGTGGCCTGCCCTGTCAGGTCACAAGTTCCGTTACTGTCGTGTGTCGACGTCTGCCTGGGTGACGGTATAGGTCGCGGTGTAAACCGCGATGTCGCCCGGCTGCAGAACGTTGACCACGTTGCCAGTATTGGTGGAGCCTGTGTTGGTTGTGAAACTCTGGAATGCCGGCGTGAGTGCGCCTGCCACACCATTGTGGGTATCTGCCAAGGCCACGTTGCTGATGGGCACGTTGCCATTGTTGGTCACCGTATAGGTGTAGGTGATCAACTGGCCGGCTGAGACTTCGGTGTCGTCGTCGGCCGTCTTGGCGATGAGCAGGCTCGGAGCGATCTGCAGCGGTACAGCGGTGCTCGAGTTTGATGACACGGTCTGCGCGCCCGGACCCGGCTGATAGGTGCCGGTTGCAGTGGCAGTCGAGTCAATGTCGCCGTCCGCGCTGGTGGTTGCGGTAAGATCACCAGGTTGGACGACATAATCTGAAAGGAATGTGATGACGTCGCCGGGGCCAAGCTTGTCCCACAGCGCGTCAGCGGTGTTTGTATCGGTTGAATCGTTGAGTGTGCCGGCAGGTGCAGTGCCGTTGTCTGTTGTCACAGTTGTTGGCGCCACGATTGTGAGTGCGGGTCCCACACCATCATGAACATCGCCAATGCCAACGCTTTCAAGTGTCACGTTTCCGGAGTTGGTGACAGTATAGATATAGCGAACAGTATCGCCCGGATCGACCTGGCCATCATTGTCAACGTCACCGCCGGGAGCAAACACGAAGGTCTTCACCAATTGGATCAATGGAGCGTCATCTGCCACGTCAACCGATTCATTTGATGTGGCTGTGACACCACCGACGGTTCCACCTGGTGCGGTGCCGGTGGCTGTCACCGTATTGTCAATGCTCGCCTGTGCCGCGAATGGCAGAAGTGCGAATGTTGACACCGCGAGAAAGACACCAAGTTTTATCGTGTTGTTTTTTTTCACTATATTATTGCCTGTTAGTTCGAAATTAAGTTTGTGTGGGTATTCTTCATGCAAGTTCAGGAGCGGGTTACTGCAGTGCCTCCAGATCGGACTGGGTTACCGTGTAGGTGGCCGTGAGCGTGATGGCGTCACCAGGCGCCAAAGTTGACCAGATGCCGTCGTTGGAAGCGGTGTCAGATGAATCATTCGCCGTGCCAACATCGTCGGATATGACTTCCCCGCCAGGAACTGGAACGGGGCCGGACGCGTTGTGAGAATCGGCAAGACTGATGTTCGAAAGAACGGAACTGCCTGTGTTGCGCACGACATAAGTGTAAGTTACGACTTGCCCTGCCACGACGTTGGTGATGTCATCGGCGGTTTTCGTCACTTGCATGGATGACGCCGCATTGACCGGCACTTGAACGGTCACCTGATTGGAAACCACCGGTAAAGTTCCATAAGAGCCAGACGCACTTGCTGTATTGTCGATGGTCGCAGATGCAATTGTTGGCAGCAAACAGACGCCGACACAAAAAGCAGCAAATGAGGCTGCTGGCCTGGCCAGCGCCTCACGTTGTTTTTCCGTGACTTTGTCTCGTTTCATGTGAACCTGAACACCGCCAGCGCTGATCAAGCGCTGGCGGCGTGTTGACTTAACCGTTGTTGAACTCTGTGATGTTGACAGTGTGGGTGTAGAAGAAGCGGATGACGGAGGCCGGCGTGAAGGTTGCCCAAACACCGTCGTTCGCTGTTCCTGTGGCGTTTGTGCCGAATGGACCCGCCGATACTTGCGTTTCGTTGGTGGCGGTTCCCGCAGGCAATGCCGCACCTTCGTGGACGTCGTTGACGGAAACTGCGGTCAGCGCAACGTTGCCTGTGTTGGTGACGGTGTAGGAGTAGCGGACGAGGTCGCCCACGTCGGCCAGACCGTTGCCGTTCACGTCGCCTGTTGGCCCGACCACGAAGGCCCAGGTCTTGGCGATGGTCATGCTGGTGTTGGCGGGGAGCTGGGTTTCAGCCGTCGATGCCGTGACAGCGCCAAGTGTGCCGCGCACAGGTGTGCCGGTTGCCGTTGCCGAGTTTTCGACAGCGTTTCCTGATGCGGCGAGAATGCCTGCCGCGCGATAAACGTCGAGGGCCTGAAGCACATAGGTTGCCGTGAATGTCTGGGACGATGCGGGACCTGCGTTGGGAGGCAGGACAGCGCTTACCGGCGAGAAGGCGCTAAGCGTTCCCACGCGGTTGACAGTGTTGAATGTCGGACCTGCGTCAAGCGGCCTCGCGCTGTTAATGGTGACGTTGCCGGTGTTTGTCACAATGTATGTGTAGGTCAGTGTGTCGCCTGCACCGATCACGCCGTCTAAGTTGGTGTCGGTTGGTGTCGCAACTGACTTGCTGACCGTCAGCGTGGGTGTTGCCGCACCGACGGGCACCGCCGCAGCGCTGTTTGGCGAGTTGACGGTGCTTGCACCGTAGCTGCCGGTCGCCGTTGCGGTGTTGTCGATGTCGGCGTAGGCCGGGAGCGCCTGTACAGAGACAAGGGCCGTTGTCAGCAGGGCAATGCCTGTGACGCGCGAGCGGGTGAATGATCCGCCATCAGATTTGGAAGACAGGGTGAAACGCATTTTAAACTCCGTGGTGGACGAATTGGGCTTGGATCATTGATGGCGTTGATCGCTTCACACGGCATGCGAGGGCCTCTCCCTGTAATGAGGCGGTCTCGGCCCTTGCGGGCGCCAGAACGTGGAAAGCGGAGTGAATGGCAGCTGGGTGCGAAAGGCCGGCCGTTCCGGTCTTCATGGCTTTCGCTGAAACGGCCTCACAATGGCGCGATGGCATTGCCACCAAGGCGCGCATATCGTGCTGACCAATCTCAAGCCGCGTGCTGGGACGCATGCATTCTCTCCACAAATTTACGCAAAAACAAAGGGTTACTGACTGGAGGCGGGCACTCAACACTTCAACCCGAAGCTGATTCCCCACACATGCAAAGGCAACAGCCCGGGCACATGTCCCCCGGCTGAAACAATTATGATTTAATGGTTAATGGCTGGTTAAGTGGCGCTAAAGGCGCGGCAAATCTTCGAGATGCCATGTGCCTGCGGCCAGCATGGCACACAGGACTAGCATGTCTTGCTGGCTGTCCAGATTGTGGCTCCGATCCGGCGGCATTTCAAAACCGAGCGTGTCATCCGGAAGAAAGGTGTTGTGTTGCAGAAAACTGTCCCGCTGAATGGCATAAAAGGCACCATTGAGCACATACGGCTGAGGCAGAGTCTGGCGCGGACCTTCGTATCCTTGGCCTAGGTACGACTGTAGTCTGCCGTCTACAATACGTTTCAGCTTTTCAGGGCGAGGTTCATCCAGTTTGACCACGCTGGTTGCGGCTGAAAAACCGGAATTCAAATATGCAGAGATAAAGGCCTCTGCGTCGGTGAGCCGACGCAAGGGTGAAGTCGCCTGCAGCAAAAGAATATGTTGCGATATCACGGCGTGGCTTTCAATCACGTTGCGCACGACGTCGATGGATGTTGCCTTGTCGGTCGCCAACGTGGCTGGCCGCAAGGTGAGACACTCAGCACCTTCGCCAAAAGCAATGGCCTGCATCTCAATACTATCGGTCGAAACAATAACGCGTTCGACCCATGGCCGTAGATGAAAGCCAAGCCTGATGGCCCGAGCCAGCAGCGAAACGCCATTGTGGGACCACAGATTTTTGCCGGGGATGCCTTTTGACCCCGCCCGTACGGGAATGATGGCGGTGAAGGTGGGGATGACCCGCATCAGTAGGTCAGCGTTTTAGCAATGCGCAAAGGCGCAGTCGCCAGCACTTCCGCAATTTTCCGGCCGGCCGTGCCGTCGCCGTAAATCAAGTCCCGCAAGCGACCTGCACCATTCCACATCGCATCTATTGCAGAACCGATGGCTTGAACCTCATGCGGCACATCCGTGATGTTGCGGCCCCGGTCCCTCCGGTTCTGGCGGGAGCCGATATTTATGGCAGGAACACCGAGATAACTGCATTCCCGGATTGCCACTGATGAATTGCCAACGATGCCCTTGGAATGAATCAGAAGACTGAGGAAATCGAGTGGCGCCATGTTTTTGAAGAAGTGGATGTGGTTGTCTGGATTTCGCTCCCGGAAATTGCGGATGGCACCGGACGCGCCGTCGGACCCTGCATCAACATTGGGCCAGAACCAGAAGGTTTGATGCCCGGACGCATGCACGGCCTCGAGCGTGTCAGACATTTGCTTGCGGGCAGAGGCATACTCAGTCGTGACCGGATGCTGCATCACAACCATGTAGGGTGCGGTCGCATCAACAAGAGCGCCCACACCCGTGTAACGCTTCAACAAATCTGCAACAGGCTGGGGCTGCGACAAAGCTTCTTCTGCCAAATCAATGGATGGGCAACCTGTCATAAAGACCATGTGTGGATCCTCGCCCATGCGGATTACGCGCTCTCGCGCAGCATCACACGACACAAGATGGATGTCGGCCAGTTTGGTGTTGGCGTGGCGGGTTTTTTCGTCGATGGAGCCTGTCACTTCGCCGCCCTGCACATGGGCCAAGGGAATGTTCATATAGGAAGCGGCAATGGATGTGGCGATGGTCTCGTAGCGATCCGCGATGGTGACAACAACATCGGGCTTCAAATCATTGAACGCGGTTGCCAATTCCACGATGCCAAGGCCCGTGGTTTTGGCTGAAGTAACAAGGCTCTCACCTTCCAGTACCATGTAGACTGTGCGGTCAACGCGGAAGCCCTCCTTCTCCACCACTTTCAGAACTGTTCCATAGCGGTCGAGCAAGGCTGACGCCGCAAGGATCAGTTGGAGCTCCAAACCTTCATGGTCGCGGATGGCCTCCAGTGCCGTGCGGATTCTGGAGTAGCTGGGGCGCGCCGTGACAACGACACAGACTTTGCGCTTTGCAGTCATTTGAGGTCGTCCTGTTGCAAAGGCACGTCCTTGACCACTGACTGCTTCAAGACGCGGCCGACAACCGCATTTAACTGCGCAGCAGGAATTCCAGTACCGGGTTTTTTGAGGCCCAACACTGCAAGCGAGAGCACCGTGCCCTTGGCAAGATCGCGCAGCGGAACGACACTCTTGAAGAATATTCGCCGCATGGACTCCGCCTTCGGATCAACAGCATCTTTGGCAACAGGATGCGCCTGCATGTTTTCAACAAAGCGGATCCCGCGCACCATCTCAGTCATTTCGGCAGGTGTGAGCGAGGCAACTACATCAGGACCGAACATGTCGCGGCTCAGCGTGAGATGAACCTCAATCAGCTTTGCCTGATGGGCCGAAACAGCAGCGAGAGCCGGGAAAATTGTGCCGGAATGATCTGACAGGCCAACCGCACAGGCATGGCGCTGTCGCAGCTCATCAAGAATATTGAGACCGATGGCTTCGGGCGGGGAGGGGTACAGAGTGGTGCATTGAAAAATGGCGAACAGGGCATTGGCATCGCGCACCACTTTCACCGCAGCATCGATTTCCGCATGGGGGCTCATGCCTGTTGACAGTAAAACTGGCTTACCGTCCTTTGCCATGTGTTGGATGAGAGGAATGTTGGTGAGTTCACCTGACGCCACTTTCCAGGCCGGCATTCCCAGACTGCGCAGAAGATCAACAGCAGCATGGGAAAACGCAGAAGACAAAAACATTAACCCTTTGTTTTCTGCATGCGTCTTGAGGCCCGCCCATTGCTCGGCGGTGAATTCCATGCGTTTCCAATATCCATAGCGGGTCGCGTCCTGCTTCGAGAACTTCACCCGCCAAGGCTCAGACGCCGTGCTTTCTTCTGCGGCAATGTGAGTTTGGAATTTCACGGCATCGACGCCAGCTGCCTCCGCCGCATCAATGAACGCATGGGCCATGCCAAGTGAGCCGTCATGGGCCTGGGCCACTTCGGCGATGAGGGTGGCGGGGGTGTTGAGTTGCGGTTGTAAAAGCCAATGACTCATTCATGATACCACTGTGGCGACTGGGACCAAACCTATAGGCGAAACGGAGCGTTGATTGCAATCCGGAAGCACTTCGACTAACATGAAAGACCCACATGACAAGTAAACTGCCGCTCATTCTGCCCGTAGAAACCCATGTCCGCGAATTGGATGGCAAGCTTTTGCTGGCGGCTGTCGCCGCCGAAAGTGGCCGCGATTGCTATGTCGGGTCGCAAAATGAAATCCGGGCGAGGATTGGGCAATTGCCGCGCGGCCATTTCATTGCCAAGGGTTTCGCATCCCGGAAGGCACGGTTTCTGACGATCCTCAAACAACTTGGATTTACGATCTTGGCGTGGGATGAGGAAGGTTTGGTTCATCCTGAACCGGAAATCTACAATGTGCGCCGCATTTCACCCCAGTCGCTTGCACTCTTGAGCGGCGTGTTTTCCTGGGGGGCAGACTACACCCAACTTTTCAAGAACCTGCCCTACTACGATGACACGCCCATTTATGAGCATGGGAATCCACGACTTGATTTGCTTGATCGCCGCGTGCGCGGGATTTTCAGCCCAGCGGCCCAAGACCTGACCGAGAAATTTGGCAAATTTATTCTCCTCAATTCAAATTTTGGCCGTGTGAATTCTGCCGTCAGGCGTTCACGCGACAAAGGTGTTGCAGGCAAGTTGACCGACACAACCCTTGATGCAAACTGGCAGGCCATGGTTGAGTACCGCCGCAATCTCTATCATCGGTTTCGAGAGATGTTTGCGCGGTTGTGCGAGACTTTTCCTGACCGGAACATCATTCTCAGACCGCACCCCTCTGAACGCATTGAAAGCTGGCAGGATATTCCGGCCAAATATGCCAACGCCCATGTGATTTATGAGGGAAGTGTGTTGCCGTGGTTGCTGGCGGCAGATGTCTTGGTTCATAACGGCTGCACCACGGCACTTGAGTCAGCAATGTTGGACAAGCCTGTCATTGCATACCAACCGATCAAAAGTGAAATCCATGATTGGCATTTGCCAAACAGTGTGAGCCACAGCGCTGAAAGCATTGAGGTGCTTGAACACATGCTCTGCAAACATCTTTCGCGTCGGGGGCCGCTGGTCGTTACTGAAGGTCAGCGCCTTGCATTGTCGCATTTTGTTCATCATGACCCATCGCGGCTGTGCTCCGACAAGATTGTTGGTGTGCTGGATGGATTGGATGAGTACTGCCAAGCAGCTCCACCGCCACTGCGAAAAATGTCGGCGCAATTGCATGCCACCGTCCGCGCAGTGGAAAAAAAATTCCGCTCTCTTCTGCCGGGAGATATCTATGCCAAATGGCATCAAGACAAACACTTTCCCGACTATTCGCTTGAAACCATTGAAGCGCGCATTGCTCTTTTCCGGTCTGTCACTGGACGATTTGCAAATGTGCGGACAGAGAAAGTCCATCCAAAGCTGTTCAAACTCACATCTCGTTCAACATGAATTTGTGGCATGAGTAGCGCAGACAAGGAGAAACATTTGGAAATCGTCGAGGTCAAGCACTGTTACGCGTGCGGGTCAGCTGTGTTTGAAGCGGCCTTTGCTATGGAAACCTCTCGCCACAGCAGTCTCATGCGCGTCGATGCAACTGGTTTGAGTGCTGCGGCACAGGCCGCACAAAAAACTTTTGCGAAGCCTTCATGGAAGATATGCTGTGACTGTGGATTGATCTTTGCCGGAAAGCGACCAAGCAACGAAAGTTCAGAGGACTGGTATCTTGACCTGTTCAAACTGTCCGAAGAGCGCGGCTATGATGTCACGCCTTTGCCTCCGGACTACATATTGGGCAAGGAAAACAGCGGTAAAAGACTCTTCGATCTCTTGTCAACAAATGGGCTCGTGCCCAAAGGTGGGTCAGTGCTGCACATCCGCTGCGCCACCGGCACCTTTCTTCGCGAAGCACAAAACCAATTCCAGGCAGAGATTGCCGGCACGGATTTCTTCGCGGCAGGTGTTGCACACGCAAATGCAGTGCTCGGCGGAAACGTTGTGAAGCAGATGGCTGGACCGCAACCCAACAATCCTTTTCCCGACAGACGTTACGACCTCATTGTGTCAAACCATATGATCACCCATGCCCACGATCCGGCAACGTTGGTTCGACACTTTCGGGAATGGTTGAAACCAGATGGCGTTCTCGTTGTTCTGAATGAACCGGACCACGGCCAAAAACTGAAGAGCCTGAAAGCCTATCCCCGTGGCATCAACTTCTTCCACAAGCAGCTTTTTAGTGAAGCCACCTTCCGGTCAGCCATGGCCCAATGGGGATTTTCACTCGAACCCATGCAACACGCAAATCAGAAAAAGCGGTCGCGTGACATGATATTTGCATGCCGATTGGCCGCGCCGAGCGACAAACCGACCTCGTCGGCAGCCGCGTCGCGAATGCTTCTCCGGCAATGGTCCATGCGGCGGCGCATCAGCGAATGGCTTGGATTGATCAAAGCGGGATGACCGCAACTGCGATCTGGAAAATGGTACAGCCACCCCGGCTCGAACGGGGGACCTCTAGATCCACAATCTAGCGCTCTAACCAACTGAGCTATGGCTGCACGGTTGTCCGGGGCGTGGCCCGGACTGGGGCGTTCACTATAACAATGGGGGCGCGAGTGCAATGCTTGCCGGAAGGGCGTCTGAAATATTGAAAATCCGCCCCCGTCCACAGGGTTAATGAATGGTGGACTTCATTGCTAAAATTTGCGTATTTTGAGCGGATTCTCAATGGCCTGGCGATTGCTGCGGGGCCGGAGCTTTTTTGACATGAGGCCAGACTGTGACTGCCATGCCGCTTTTGGAGGAATTGCGCCATCATGTGGCACCCACTTGGCTGTGGGACGCCGCCCGTGGCCGCATTGTCTGGGCCAATGCGGCGGGCATCGCGGCGTTTGACTGTGACACGTTGTTTGACTTGATTGACCGTCCTTTTGACATGCGGGAGCCGGGTGTTGAGGCCGTTGTTGAACTGTCGCGGCGGCTGGTGCAGGGCGAAGGAGAGGCGGCCGAGTTGATGTTCCCGAGCACGGGCAGCAACGACGCCTACAAGAGCATGACATATCTGCATCCGCTGGCCGACGGGCGGGCTGGTGTGCTGGTGGTTGTTGACGCGCCGCCGCAGCCGGTTGCAGCGGTTGAAGCGCCGGAACCTCCTGTCCAGATCGATCACTACGGCTTCCTGCTCGAAGCCATGCCGCAGTGTGCGGCAATCTGCGATTCGGGTTTCCTGATCGTGCGGAGCAACACCGCTCTCCAAAAAAGTTTTGTCACAACTGAGTCGCTTGCGGCTTTGCTTGGCAATGCTGAGCGTTTCGACAAAACCGTGCTGCGATTGCTAAACAATGCCGTGACCAGCAGCATTGAAACACTGGACAGTGTGAATGGGCCCCGGGATTTCCGCGTCACGCTCAGCAAGATGGACACGGGCGATGGCCAGATATTGCTGCTGCTTGAGGATGTCACTGAACGGCGAAAACTTGAACGGCGGCTGAGCAGCCTTGCCGAAGTGCAACCCGAACCAGCGACGCGCAATGCACCCGTGTTCACAGATCCCGCGCAGGTGATGGCAGAAATCGGTCGGCAGCTTTCGCACTCGCTCAACGCTGGAAAGACACACGCTGCGGTTCCTGTCGCAGAAGCGCCGGTTTTCGCTGATGCCACGAACATTCCTGAACCGATCCGGCAAACCCTTGAGCAATCAGCGGCTGCCATTGCGATTTGCCAACAGGGCAAACCGGTTTACATCACACAAAAGGCGCTTGCACTTTTTGGCCATGCAACGCGGGGAGAAGCTGCGGCGCAGTCTGCACTCTGGGCGGCGTTGCAAGAGGTGAGACCCGGCGGGCAGCATTTTGTGACATTGCCGAACGGTGCGCGCGTTTCCGTTTCCTGCATGCCCATGCCGTGGCAAAACGGGCGGGCGGAACAGTTTACATTTCATGCCGTGGCTGAAAGCGGGAAGCCGAGAGCGGAGTTGATCACAGAAACCAAAAGTGCCCCGGTTCAGCCTGATGTGGCAAAGCCCGCTGTCATTGCCGAGGCACCCATCGCAACGGCACCACAGGGTTTGCAGGATGAATTGCAGGCCATCCTTGATGTTGTGTCGGACGGGATCGTGACGCTTTCTGCCGAAGGCGAAATCCTGAGTTTCAGTGCGGGTGCTGAAGCCATTTTCGGCGTCCAGGCGGGAGAGACGATTGGCAGGCCCTTGGCGGAATTGTTGGTGAGTGAAAGCCGCAAAACCTGGCGGGATTACCTGCGTTCTCTTGCAGGACCAGGACTTGGTGCCGTTTTCAATGATGGCCGGGAAATGCTGGCGCAGCACAAGCAGGGTGGCCAACTTCCGTTGTTCATCAGCGTGGGCCGGGTGCAGTCCCCCCAATCCAAGGCGGCCTATTGCGCTGTGGTGCGCGATATATCGCCGTGGAAAAAAACCGAGCGCGAACTGACCGAGGCCAAGGAAAAGGCCGAACAGGCCAACCGCCGGAAGTCAGATTTTCTGGCCCATATCAGCCATGAACTGCGCACCCCCCTCAACGCCATCATGGGTTTCTCGGATGTGATGCGGACCGAGCGGCTGGGGCCGATCAAGAACGAAAAATATCTGGCCTATGCCAATGACATTCACGCCAGCGGCAGCCATCTCCTCGCCATCGTCAATGACATCCTGGATTTGGCGCGGGTTGAAGCGGGAAAACTTGAACTCAACTTCACGGCCATCAATCTGGAAGACGTGGCCGATTACGTGCTGCGGTTGACGCGGGAGAGTGCTTCTGCGGCAAATGTGATTGTGAGACGCTCATTCCCGCAAGGTTTGCCGCGTGTGGTGGGCGATCTCAAATCCTTGCGGCAAGTGATGCTCAACCTCGTTTCCAACGCCATCAAGTTTACCGATGCCGGTGGAGAGGTCTTGATCTCGGCACAACTCGACAACAGTGGAACACTGGCTTTGCGCGTCAAGGACACGGGCGTCGGCATGTCGAAGGCTGAACTTGAATCAGCCCTGAAACCTTTTGGCCGGGTTGAAGATGCAGCACGGCCCCGGCCCGGAACAGGGCTCGGCTTGCCGCTGACGAAATCGCTGGTTGAAGCGAACCGCGCGCAACTCGACCTGCACTCAGAACCGGGGCGCGGCACGCTGGCTGAAATCACATTCCCGGGCCCGCGCGTTCTGGTGGAATGAGTGGGACAATTCCTTTGATAACAGGCGCAACACCTGCCACACGCCGATTTGCCAACAGTTCCATCGCTGAAACCATAGCGCCTGCTTTGGTGGCGCTGCCGATGGCGCTTCCCATTGTGACGATACTGGTGTTGGCATTTGCAACGGGCGACGGAACTTTCTTGAGCGGCACCCAATTGTTCAAGCTGGCCCAGACGACTTTTTTGCTTTGCTTCATCACAGCAACACTCGCGCTTGTCATCGGGCTGACGTCAGCATGGCTGGTTGCGGCCCATGATTTTCCAGGGCGCGCACTTCTGTCGTGGATGGCGTTTTTGCCGCTGGCAATGCCGGGCTACATTATCGCTTTTGTATATGTGGATTTCTTCACCTTTGCAGGGCCGCTGCAAAGCTGGCTGCGGCGCTGTATGGGGTGGTCAACACCTGGAGACTATTTCTTCCCGGATATCAGAACCACGGGAGGGGCTGCGGTGGTCTTTGCACTGGTGCTTTACCCTTACGTCTACATGGCGGCGCGCTCGGCCTTTGCGCGGTTGCCTGCCAGCCAGGTCATGGCGGCGCGCAGTCTTGGTCGCGGACCACTGACCACATTTTTCCTGGTGGTGTTGCCACAGGCACGGGCCGCCCTTGCCATTGGTGTGGCGCTGGTCATCATGGAATGTCTCAATGACATCGGCTCGGTCAGTTTTTTTGGGGTCAGGACTTTTGCGATTGCCATTTATTCGACGTGGCTGGACCAGGGCAGCCTGAGTGGAGCGGCCCAATTGGCACTGGTCATGCTGGTTGTGATCTTTGCCCTCGTATTGGGCGAACGTTATGCGCGCAAACATGATGGTCTTCCGAAAGCGCCTGCCATGGGCAGAACCGTGCAGCGCACGCCACTTTCCGGATGGAAGGGACTCAGTGCAACGTTTGCCGTTCTCCTGCCAATCCTATTGGGTTTTCTTTTGCCTGCCACGTTGCTGATAATGCATGGTTTCAGAAGATTCGATGGTGTCGCCAACCCGGTTTTTTCGCGAGCACTTTTTCACTCGGCTTTGCTGGCAGCGGCAGCGGCAGCAATCACGATTTTGCTCGCACTGGTCTTGACCTACGGCAAGCAACAGGCGCTGCCGCGTTTCCTCGCCAATCTGGGTTATGCCATTCCGGGCACCATTCTTGCCATCGGTGTCATTGTGCCATTCAGCCTGTTTGACCACGGCCTCAACGCGTTGACGCAACGCCTGTTCGGTGTTTCGCCGGGACTCGTCCTGTCTGGCTCAGTGGCGGCTTTGATCTTTGCCTATGTGGCGCGGTTTCTTATCATTGCGACGTCCATGGTTGAAAGCGGGGTGGAAAAAATCCCGGCCAGCCTGGATCAAGCCGCACGCACATTGGGGCGGTCTTCTTTGCAAAGTTTCATGGACGTAAAAATTCCCCTGCTCCGACCCGCCATGGTGGCGGGTGGCCTTTTGGTGTTTGTCGATGCCATGAAGGAATTGCCCGCAACACTGTTGCTGCGGCCCTTTGACTTCGAAACGCTGTCCACCCTGGTTTTCACATCGGCGTCCCTGGGGCAGATTGAAGATGCGGCCTTGCCAGCACTTGCCATTGTGGCTGTGGGGTTGGCACCCGTCTATTTGCTGATGGCCTCGCTTTCTGACTACCGTGACTGACCGCCACGAAAGCGCCCGAGAGTTCGGCTTAAAGGCTGACATGAACAAACTTGCAGGCCCGTTGGCCCTGATCCTCATTCTCGTCGTGCTTGTCACTGCACTTGTCGCGGTCATATGGACGGTGACTTTGCCTGGCCGAGTCCTGGCCCAACTTGCAGACACGGCCGAGGCCCATGATTTGGAATTGTCCTCGAGTGGTGCCAGCTTTGCGTTCGATGGAGGTCCAAGTGTTGTCATTCACAATGTTGCAATCACCTCCCCGCAAAACGGACTTTCAGGCCGCATCACATCTCTGACCGCACAGGGCTTGATGCCTTGGGGCACGCGGAGCCTGAAACTGGATGGTGTGAATTTCACACACAAAGTTCCTTTGGCCACGCTGGCCGTGGCCGCCAGCAAGACTGGCATTGGGGCTGAACAGGGATTTGCATTTCACAATGCGGGGTTTTCTGATGGCCGGTTTCGCCTTGTTGATAATGCCGGCGCCGTGCTGTTTGATGTGGCGGGGGCGTCCGGTGCCATCGCCGCACTTGAAAATGGTGGTGCGACATTCAACGGGCGCGGTGGCATCAATGGCCGACAGGCAACGTGGCGGATGGAGTTGGAAAACCTGGCGCGACTCGGCACTGATGGTACACCCGCCGATGTATTCATTGCATCTGGCGATGTGGCCCAGCCTTTTGATTTGCAGTTTTCGGGCCGCATGCGGCTTGTGCAGGGATTTGAGTTGGATGGGCGGTTTTCGTCTGCGGCCAGCGACGCCCGCTCCTTCCTCACATTCCTTGGTTTTCCAGATGTGGTGCCCGTGCACGGGGCGTTGGCGGCGGAGGGCGGCATTTCACTTTCATCCCGCAATCTGAAACTCATCGACGTGTCGCTTGCGCAAGGTGAGCAGGAGGGCAAGGGCAGGCTGGCCTTGTCATTTGGAAATGATGGTTACACTGTGGATGGGGCCATCGAACTTCCGGTGTTGAATTTGCCTTCGCCCAAGGCAACCGATTTCTGGTCTGATCGGCCCTTTGCACTGCCGGATTTTTCAAGGCTGAAGGGTGCAGTAGATGTTCGTGCGCAACTCTTGGCCATTGACAGCTTTCGGCTGGAGTCGCCGAGGCTGGCGCTTCGGTTTGATGGGGCGGGTGCGAGTGCCGCACTGTCTGCTGTCCAAGGCCGCGACCAATTGAGCGCAACATTGCGCACTGCCGCACGTGAGCCATTTCCGGTGTTTTCGCTGTCCACCCAGTTCGCGTTGGCTGAAGCCGGCCCATTCATGCAGGCCGTTTCGGGACAGGCTTTCCTGCATGGTGGATTGACGGGTAAAGCCGAAATCTCCGCGACGGGAAAAAACTTTGCCGAGCTTCTGTCCAATGCCGCTGGCAGCATTGAATTGACAATGAAGCGGGGCGGCATCGATGGCTACGCGTTGCGAGACATGTTGGCCATAGAAGGCACGGGCTGGCGCGCGGCACCGGGTGACAAGACCGAGGGCATCGAGGCGGAGATCACCGCTGCCGTGGGTGACGGCATTGCGGTTCTCAAACGTGCAAGCGTCGCGGCCGATGGCACCCGTCATTCCATTGCCGGAGAGGTTGATTTTTTGCGCAAGGGCCTTGCGCTGGACGTGACGCCGCAAGGCGGCAAGCGCATGGGCGTTTTTGGCCCATGGTCACAACCTGTTTTCGGCCCGGACGTTAAAGGTGCGCCAGAGCCAGCGCCCGCTGCGGTGCTGGCACCCTTGGCCGGGAATTGATCTTGATGACAGATCGCGCCAGAGTCGCTCCATGATCAGAGTTCAGGACTTCGCATTTGATGTGGGTGCAGAGATTGCGGCCATCAAGCAGGGCAAGACGCGGATTGGCGGCACGGCGGTTTTTGTGGGTTCCGTACGCGACTTGAACGACGGCAAAGGTGTTTCGGCCATGACGCTGGAACACTATCCGGGGATGACGGAAAAAGCGCTTGAAGCGATTGAAGTTGAAGCGCGTGGGCGCTGGCTGTTGGATGATGTTTTGATCGTGCATCGGTTTGGACGGATGTCGCCGGGTGATGATGTGGTGTTGGTGATCTGTTGTTCGGCGCATCGGCAGAATGCCTTTGACGCCTGCCAATTCCTGATGGACTACCTCAAAACCAAGGCACCGTTCTGGAAGCTTGAGGAAGGTGATGGCGACGCGTCCTGGGTTGACGCACGTGACAGCGATGACGCGGCAGCGGGGCGCTGGTCTGAAAAATGAGACTTGGTCGCATGGCGGTGCAGTGGACGACCATATTGGTGCTGTTGCTGATGCTGGCGGTGGTCAACCACTATCGACCTGATCTTTTTGAATTTGATGTGGGTTTGCCGCAGCAAAAAACACCGCGCAAAAATGGTGGCGGCTACGATGCCATTGATGGCGACTCTTTCCGGGCGGGAAAAATAGAAGTGCGGCTGCACGGCATTGATGCGCCAGAATATCGGCAGACGTGCAAGACTTCAAACGGCGGCACTCAGGCCTGTGGGAAAATGGCACGGGATGTGCTTTCGGCACTGATGCGCGACCAAACCGTCACTTGCAAGACATTGGAGAAAGACCGCTACGGGCGGCAGGTTTCCGTGTGCAGCTTCGGCAAAACTGAAATCAACCGGGAAATGGTGCGGCTGGGCTGGGCTTTGGCCTACCGCAAACATGCCACGGCCTACATCGCAGCCGAGAACGAGGCGCGAAAAGCGAAGCGGGGGATATGGCAGTGGGAATTTGAAAAGCCTGAGGACTACCGCAAGCGCCTGCAAAGGGTTGAGGGGAGCTTAGTGGGGGAGGATTGAACAATCTTCTTCTCCCCCTTTACGGGGGAGACGGCGCGGTACGCGCCAGAGGGGGATTTGCTCCGTGTATTGACATACCCCCCTCTGACGCCTTCGGCGTCTATCTCCCCCGCAAGGGGGGAGAATGAAAAGGAGGAGCTATACCTTCACCGCACCCTTGCCATCGTGCTTGAAACAAATATCCAGCACTTTCTGCAAATCTGCCGCGCGACGGAAATCGGGGTCGCCGTTTTTGCCTGTGACGAGGGCGTTGACGAATTTGCGGTAGTTGGTTTCGACGGGTTGTGGCTTGATGTGGTGCCAGGCCATCTTGTGGATGTTTTCGCCAAGGCACATGCGAAGCTCTGTCCAACCCTCGAAATGTTTCACTTCAACTGCACCCTTGTCGCCATGAATGCGCAAATGCAGTTCATTGTCGTGGCCGGTCATGAAGCGCGAGGCCTGGATGATGCCGATGGCGCCGTTGGAGAATTCTGCCGTTGCGACGAAACTGTCATTGGCATCCAGCGGATATTCGCCGATCTTGTCGCCCTTGGCTTTTTTGAAAGTCTTGAGGCGGGACTGGATTGAGACTGGCATGGAGTCGCAGGCAAAGCTGGCAAAATCCAGAATGTGAATACCGACATCGCCAAGCACGCCCATGGAGCCGTGCTTGTGTGACAGGCGCCAGAGCCACATGGGCAGCTCATTCCACTTGCCCCAATGATTGCCGACGAGCCAGCTTTGGCGGTAGCTTGCTTCGACATGGCGGATATTGCCGAGCTGGCCTGACGTCACCAATTTCCGCGCTTCGTGCAGGACAGCATAGTTGCGGTAAGTCAGGTTCACCATGTTGATGAGTTTGTGTCTGGCCGCAGTCCGCGCCATTTCATCGGCAAGTTTGAAGTTTTCAGCCAAGGGTTTTTCACAGAAAACGTGCTTCCTGGCTTTGAGTAGTTTCATCGTTGTCGGATAATGGATGGCGTCCGGCGTGACATTCGCTGCCGCATCGAATTCCCCCCAGGCAATGGCCTTGTCGAGGTCATCAAAATGATTGGCGATGCCAAAAGATTTTGCGAATTCCTTGGCGCGGCCAGGGACCACGTCAACGGTTCCGACGATTTCGCAGCGAGAGTCTTCGCTGAAAGCGGTGGCATGCGCTTTCGCCATGCCGCCGGTGCCGAGGATGAGAATGCGGGGTTTAGTGGTCATTTCAGCGATAGCCCTCTTCGCCGTGGGCGTGCAACTTCTCGCCTTTTTCTTCCAGCGGGTAAGGTGCCTTGTCATGGGGCACGTTGGGCGAGGGGTGGATACCTGCCCAGGCTTTAGCCGGGTTGTAGGCCCAGCGCGTGGCGTTCTTGATGACCTGCAAAACCTGCGGGTTGTGATAGGCGCGGTAAGCTTCGTGGCCCGGGCGGAAATAGAAAATGTTGCCGGCACCGCGCCTGTAGGTGACGCCGGAACGGAAGACTTCTCCGCCTTCGAAGTGGGAGATCATCACGGTTTCAAGCGGTTCCGGAATCGAGAAAGGCTCGCCGTACATTTCTTCCATGTCGATCTTGATGCATTCCGGCAGGCCTGCGGCAATCGGATGGTTTGGATTGATGATCCAGACCAATTCCTGCTCGCCCGCTTCACGCCATTTCAGCGAGCACGGTGTGCCCATCAGGCGCTTGAAGATTTTGGAATAATGGCCGGAGTGCAGAACGATAAGCCCCATGCCTTCGTGTACACGTTTTGCCACGCGTTCCACAATTTCGTCTTTCACATCACCATGGGCGGCATGACCCCACCAGAGCAGCACATCGGTTTCGTTCAGGCGCTTTTGTGAGAGACCGTGTTCGGCGTCATCATCAAGCAGGGCATGATCAACAATAAAATCTCTATCGCCCTTGAAAGCGTTCTTAATGGCACCATGCATGCCCTCAGGGTAAAGTTTGGCAACCAGTTTGTTGGACTTTTCGTGGCGGTGTTCGTGCCAAATCAGTGTACGGATCATTTTTTGCCTTCAATCCTCTTTCCGTTTTCGTCGAAGCGGTGGATCATGTCCTCTGCCGGTTTCAGATGCACCACTTCACCATGCCTGACGGCGGTTTTGCCGTTTTCGCGTGCCGTGATGATGCCGTGATCTGTTCTCACATAAATGAAACTGTCGCTGCCCAGCACTTCCGTGTATTCGACAGTTCCCGTGATGGTGCTGGCTGATGCCTTGGGGACGATTTCAAGATGTTCCGGCCGCACCCCCATTGTTTTGCATTTCAAACGATCTGCGGGTGCGCCTGTGACCAGGTTCATTTTTGGCGAGCCAATGAAGCCTGCAACAAATGTGTTGCCTGGCTTTTCGTAAAGCTCCATCGGAGTTCCCACCTGCTCAACACGGCCGGCCTGCAACACCACGATACGGTCCGCCAAGGTCATGGCTTCCACCTGGTCATGGGTGACGTAGACCATTGTGGTGTTGGGCATGTCGCGTTTCAGCTTGGCGATCTCCATGCGGGTTTGCACGCGCAGTGCTGCATCGAGGTTTGACAAAGGTTCATCGAAGAGAAACACTTTTGCACCACGCACAATGGCGCGGCCAATGGCGACGCGCTGGCGCTGGCCACCTGAGAGAGCTTTGGGCAAACGTGCGAGATATGGTGTGAGCTGCAGAAGCTCTCCAACTTTCTCCACCTTCTTCTTGATCTCATCCCTCGGCAGTTTCTGGTTTTCCAGGGCGAAGGAGATGTTTTCGTAAACACTCATGTGCGGGTAGAGCGCATAGGATTGGAACACCATGGCAATGCCGCGTTTGGACGGAGGCACTTCGTTGACGACGGCATTGTCAATTTCCAGCGTGCCCGACGAAATGGTTTCAAGGCCGCAGATGGAACGCAACAGTGTGGACTTGCCGCAACCTGATGGCCCGACAAACACCATGAACTCGCCCGACTTGATGTCGAGGCTGACGTCTTTCAGGATGTGGACAGAACCATAGGATTTGTTGAGGTTCGTAAGCTTGATATTGGCCATGTCAGCCTCCCTTTACTGAACCGGCCAAGAGGCCGCGTACGAAGTAGCGTTGCAATGCAAAGAATACGGTGAGCGGCACAACGATGGTGATGAACGCCGATGCAGTGAGAATTTCCCAGTTGCCGCCGCGTGATCCGAGCAAACCATTCAACTTACCTGTGAGCACGAGTTGTTCTTCACCAGAGCCCAGGAACACAATGGCCACCAACAAATCGTTCCAGACCCAGAGGAACTGGAAGATGGCGAATGAGGCCAGTGCCGGGAAGCAGAGCGGCAGCACGATGCGCAGGAAAATCTTGAAGTCATTGGCACCATCAACCTGCGCTGATTCAATCAGGTCACGCGGCAGACCAGCGATGTAGCTGCGCAGCAAATAGATGGCGAAAGGAAGTCCGAAGCCCGTGTGCGCCAGCCAGATGCCGAGATAGGTTTTAGACAGGAAGCCCGAGGCATTATAGATTTTCAGAAGTGGAATGAGTGACATTTGCAGCGGCACGACGAGCAACCCGACGATGACTGCAATGATGAAGCCGCGCCCCGGAAGTTTCATCCATGCGAGCGCATAGGCCGCAAAGGCAGCGATGAGAATGGGGATGATGGTGGCGGGAATTGTCACTGTCAGTGAGTTCACAAATGCCCGGCCAATGCCTTCCGAAAACAGCACATTGCTGTAGTTCTCGGTGGTGAATTTCGGTGGCACTGATGTGATGTAAAACAGACGCTGCCCACGATCACCCTCGAACGCCACTGGTGAAGTGTAAACATATGCGCCGTCTGCCTGCACGGTGAGGGTTTTGCCGTCATCAGCCGTGGCCGTGGCACCTGCGGCAAATTCGTCCGGCTTTGCAACCTTCAATCCAAAGGCCTTGACGATGCCTGTTGTCTCCGCACCTTCAAACAGGCTGCCTGAAAGTACGAATTTACCATCCGTGCTGACTTGCTTGGCGGGTTCGGCCATGCGGCCCTGGGCTGAACGGTCGGTGGTTGAAAGTGCGGTCCACCAGCCTGATGTTGAAATCAGGTTTTTGTCACGCAGTGACGAAACAAGAAGGCCCGCTGTTGGAAATGTCCAGATGGCGACAATCAGCAGGACGGCGAGGTGAAGCGCAAAGCGCGAGGGTTCGAGTTTAAAGCGTTGCCACATGATCAATGACCTCCCTTTTGTTCGGCATTGGCCTGGCGGATATTCCAGATCATGATGGGCAGCACGGCGAGCATGATGATGATGGCGATTGCCGCACCGCGGCCAAAGTCGCCGCCGCCGCGGAACATCCAGTCAAACATCAGGTTGGCCAAAACTTGCGTGTCCCATTGGCCGTTGGTCATGGTCAAGACGATGTCGAAGACTTTCAGCACCAGCACGGTGATGGTGGTCCAGACCACAATGATGGTGGTCATGATTTGAGGCACCATGATGCGCCAGAAAATTTTGAACGGGCCAGCGCCGTCAATCGTTGCGGCTTCCAGCGTGTCTTCGGGAACGCCGCGTAATGCAGCACCCAAAATCACGGTGGCGAAGCCGGTTTGTATCCAGATCAGGATGACCATCAAAAAGAAATTGTTCCAGAACGGCATGGCAATCCACACCTGTGGCGAACCACCAAACCATTCCACTACTGCATTCAGAATGCCGATTTGCTCCTGGCCTTCACCACGATAGTCGTAAACAAATTTCCAGATGACGGATGCGCCGACAAATGAAATCGCAAGGGGAAGAAAAACCAGGCTCTTGGCCAGTTGGCCCCACCAGATGCGATCAGTCAGGACTGCGATGACCAACCCGAGAAACGTGCAGGCAGCAGGCACAACCAACAACCAAAGCAGATTGTTGAAGATGGATGTGCGGAACTGGGTGTCGTTGAAGGCCCAGGCGTAGTTGCTAACGCCGACAAATTTGTCACCCGCCTTGTCGTGGAACGATAGCCAAATGGTCTGCAACACCGGATAGACCAGATAGAGCGTCAACAAAATCAGGGCGGGGCCGAGAAACAGCCAAGGGCGGATTGAGGATTGCAGCTTGAGGTTCCGGATGGAACGGCTGTCATTGCTGGCATCAACTGGCAGCATCTTGTCGAGCAGCGTGTTCGACCCGTAAAAATATGCGAGGCAACCGCCTACCCCGATCAACACGGTGAGAAATGCGGAAATCAATTGGGCGGTCATTTTCATTTCTCCGAAGCGAAGCAAAAAGCGTCAGCGCACGACATCACCATGTCGTGTAAATCAAGTCATGAAAAAAAGAAATTGAAAGCGGTCAGTGCCCCCACTGACCGCTTTCTGGCTTTCGGGAGGATTTCGAAAACCATCGACTGTGTGAACCGGACTGCCGTGTCGCCACGGCAATCCGATTGCTGATTACTTGATTTCGTCCCAGGCCTTTTGGATGCCGGCCGCCGTGTCAGCGGCGGATTTGCCACCGACAAAGTCAACCATGCCGGTCCAGAACGCGCCTGCGCCGATTTTGCCTGGCATCAAGTCCGAACCGTCGAAACGGAACGTCGTTGCTGTGGCCATGATGTCGCCCTGCTTCCTTGCGGCATCGCTGCCGTAGGCTGCCGGGTTGGCTGATTTCAGCGGTGTCAGGAAACCACCGTCCTGCATCCAGATTTCATGGGCCAATGGCATCTTCAGGAAGTCGATGAAGGCGCGCGTGGCTTTTGAGTCCTTGGTGATGGTGAACAATGTGCCTGCACCCAAGACTGGCTTTCCGAGGTCAGCCATGGCGGCGTAGGTTGGCATGTAGAAGAAGTCAGCATCGGTTCCGAGCTTTGTGCCTTCTGGGAAGAAGGCTGGAATGAACGAGGCCTGGTGATGCATGTAGCACTTTGGCGGCGACGAGAAGAGGCCCTTCGGGCTGTCGCGGAAGTCAACCGAGGCAACGCCTGCAGCGCCGCCGTCGACATAAGCATCATTCTTGGCGAAGGAGCCAAAGATTTCCATGGCGTTGATGACTGCTGGATCGGTGAACAACACGGTGTTGTTGACCCAACCATCATACACCTCAGGCTTCTGGGTGCGCAGCATGATGTCTTCCATCCAGTCGGTGGCAGGCCAACCGGTTGCACCGCCTGAACCCAGACCAATGCACCAGGGCTTGCCGCCGTCCTTGACGATCTTGTCGGACAAGGCGATCAGTTCTTCCATGGTGGTTGGAATGGCATAGCCAGCGTCCTTGAAGTTTTCAGGGCTATACCAGACAAGTGACTTCACGTCGGTCTTGTAGGAGAAGCCGAAGAACTGGGCTTTGCCGTCTTTGTCCTTGGCGGTTCCGATGTCGACCCATGACTGGCCAGCGCCATAGTTTTCAACCATCCAGGCTTTGTCAGCATCAGCCAGCGGTGTCATCAGGCCCTTGCCTGCGAGATCGGCGATCAGGCCGGGCTGTGGCAGAACCGTGATGTTTGACGGCGATCCGGCCTGCGTGTCGATCACGACCTGCTGCTCGTAGTTTTCAGACGAGGCATATTTCACGTCTGCGCCCGTGGCCTGACGGAAGTATTCGAGAACCACCTGCACGTGGGTTTCGTCTTCACCGCGCCAGGGCCCAAAAATGGTGAGGGTTTCGCCCTTGAGATCAACTTTCTTGAGTTCATCAAGGTTTGCCCATGTGAACGGGCCTTCACCAACCTTGTATTTCAAGTCAGCCGACAAAGCCGGCGTGGCCAACGCCATGGCAAACAATGCTGCCGATACGGCCAAACGCAATTTCATTAGATATCCTCCCTGTGATATTCCAAGTCATTTATGGTCCCGAGCGCTTGACGATCATCGTCGCTTCCAAAGCGCTTTGGATTTCTCAGTGATAACAAACTGATTTCGGGAGTCAAGTGAAATTGGCCACAAAAACCATAAATTTGCAGAGATTCGATTGTGCGCCGCAACATTTCCAAGCCACCACCAAAATTGAGGTGCAAGCGGCATCTTGAAAGCGCTTTGAGAATGTGGAATGATTTAGTGCCATGAATCTGCGCGAACTTTCCACGCTCCTCAAACTTTCCCAAACCACGGTCAGCCGGGCTTTGAACGGCTTTCCTGAGGTCAACGAAGCAACCCGTGCGCGCGTCAAGGCGGCGGCGGAGCTGCACGGCTATCGACCGTCTGCCGCTGCGCGCCGGTTGGCAACCGGTCAATCCGGCACGCTCGGTGTGGTTTTCCCGCGTGAACGCAACATGCTGGGTGATTTGTTGTTCACTGAGTTTCTCGGCGGCTGTGTCGATCAGGCGTCAGAGCTTGGCTATGACGTGACCATGGCCATGGCGCGCGGGTTGGTGACTGAAGAAGATGTGTACCGCCGCGCCGTGCGCTCGGCCCGCGTTGACGGGATGATCCTGTCGACTCCGCTGATCGCAGACCCGCGCATTGATTTACTGCGCGACATTGGCATGCCCTACATTCTGCACGGCCGGACGCGCAACAAGGCACCCTACCCTTTTCTCGACATCGACAATGAGGGTGCGTTTTTCAAGGCGGCGAAATTGCTCACCGATCTCGGGCACACACGCATCGCGCTCCTGAATGGATTGACCATCCACAACTACGCGCAAGACCGCGAACGTGGATTTCGCACAGCACTTGCGAACAAAGGTGTGGACGCCGCTGCCCCTCTGATGTCATCAACCATGATGACGGAAGAGAGTGGCACCACTGTTGCCAGACAGATGTTGGAGTTGCCACCCGCGCAGCGGCCAACGGCGTTCCTGTGTTCGTCTTTGCCCATGGCACTTGGCGTGCAGAAAGTGGCGCATGCCAGAAACCTGCGCATCGGACACGATGTGTCCCTGATCGCCCACGACGACCAGTTGCACGAGTTGCACGCCGAGACCTTTGACCCGCCGCTGACCGCAACACAATCCTCCATCGGCGACGCCGGCCGCCGCGTTGTCGAACTGATGATCGGCATGCTGCGCGAACCAACAGCAGCCCTGCCGCAGGAAGTGTGGCCGGTGGATTTGGTGGTGCGCGCGAGTACGGGGGCGGTGGCGGGGTGAGGATGCCGCCGCTGCGCTGATTTTTGCTGGATACTGGTAGGTCCGGGCTGAATCACATAGGTTGCTTTGTTTTGGGGATAGTGCATGAATCAAGGCAGTCTGTTTGCACGGGATTATCTTACCTACGCCGTTCGGGACACGGCTGCGTGGAAAGCGTTGACTGATGACGAGGTTGCATCAATTGCAACTCATCTTAAGACTTGGTTTGGTGCATTTCCCAAAGACGACAAAACCACGGAACAGAGAACAGAAGACGATCTGATTTGGAAAGTCTTGCCCCGGCTGCAGTGGTCCGATTGGGTGCGCCAAGAACAACTCTCGATCAAGGGCGATGGCAACAAGCCCGACGGTTTGATGTTTGCCAATGCAGAAGCAAAAATTCGCGCTGATGGTCGTATTTCATACGAGAAATACGACGAAGGAACTTGCATCGTTGAATCCAAAAAGTGGAATTTTCCACTGGACCGCGCTGGAAAGAGCAAAACCGAAAAGGAAGCACCATCGTCGCAAATGTTGCGCTACTTGCAACGATTGGAAGACCTGACCAAATCCAAATTGCGTTGGGGTGTTTTGACCAATGGTCGCATTTGGCGGCTTTATTTCAAGGGTGCGAAGTCTGGCGCGGAAGGTTTCTGCGAGCTGGATTTGGCTGACATTCTCGGGATTGAGGGGCATTCACTGCCGCTCACAACGGCCGAAGACCGTGCGCACTGGCTTAAGGTTTTCATTCTCGTTTTCAGGCGCGAAAGTTTTCTGCGCATTGATGGCCATAGCAGCTTCCATGAAATTTCGCTGGAGCGTGGCAAGCTTTATGAAGAGAGCGTGGCCAAGGATTTATCCAAGGTCGTATTCGAGGATGTGTTTCCGGAATTGGTAAAAGCTGTCGCCAAAAACGATCCTCTCGCCCCGAAAAAGGTGACGCCGGAATATTTGGCGCAGGTGAAAGAGGGCGCGCTCATCCTGCTTTACCGCCTGTTGTTTGTGCTTTACGCCGAAGACCGCAATCTCTTGCCGGTGGAAGACCAGCGCTACGATGACTATGGCCTTCGCAAGAAGGTACGGAACGATATTGGAGACCGCATCGATAGGAACGATGTTTTTTCAGATTCACGTTCCAGCTATTGGAGTCAGACAAAGGGGTTATTCAAAGGTATTGCCAACGGAGACAAATCCATCGGCTTGCCACCGTACAATGGCGGTCTGTTTGATGAAACCGAAATGCCAATCTTGGCCCGCGTGGAACTGCCGGATGACGTGTTTGCCAAAGTCATCGACAGCCTTTGCCGCGTGACCCGCGACGGCAAGCGCCGTTACATCAACTACCGCGATCTCTCGGTTCAGCAGCTGGGTTCGATTTACGAGCGCTTGTTGGAACATGAAGTGGTGGACAGTGATGAAGGCTTGAAGGTCGGCCTCAATACGTTTGCTCGCAAAGGTTCTGGTTCTTACTACACTCCTGATGATCTGGTGCGGCTGATTATTGAGCGTACAGTTGGGCCGCTTGTGAAGGAGCGCATTGCCATTTTCACAGCGGCGGCTGCAAAACAGAAAGGAAAAGCGCTTGATGCGTTTGACCCTGCAACGGCCATTCTCGAACTGAAAATCTGCGACCCTGCCATGGGGTCCGGCCATTTTTTGGTTGACCTTGTGGATTACCTTTCCGACGAGGTGATTACGGCCACGGTAGCTGTGACAGAAGTTGCGGAGGGTTACACCTCGCCGTTGATGGGCCGCATTGCTGCAATACGCGCGCAAATCATGGAACAGGCCAACGCCAATAAATGGGCCATGAATGAAGACCAATTGGTGGACAAGGTCATCGTGCGCCGCATGGTCTTGAAGCGCGTAATTTATGGCGTGGATAAAAACCCCATGGCGGTTGAACTGGCCAAGGTGGCGTTGTGGTTGCATTCTTTCACTGTGGGTGCGCCATTATCGTTCCTCGACCATCACTTGCGCTGTGGTGACTCGCTGTTTGGTGAGTCGGTTAACTCAGCCTTGAACTGGTTGGACTCAAAAGGCGCTTCACTCTTTATCAGCAATCCATTGCGGATCGCACGCCAGGCCGCAAAGGGTATGGAAATTGTAGAAACTCTGACGGATGCTGACATTGCCCAAGTCAAAAAATCGCATGACGAGTTTGAGGAAGTTGAGCAGCAAATTGGTCCATTACAGAAAACACTGTCTTTTATTCACGCGTTGCAATGGATCAGTGATTCAGAAAAGGAAGCGGACGCTCCAATATTGGCAAAGCTACGTGCTGATAATAAAGCACGGGGATTGAAAGACAAAAAGTCTTTTGGCACTTACGAAAGCGCAGTCAGCAGCTGGCTTGATTCAGCTTTCGGTGATCCAATAAACATTGCAAGTGGTGGCAAGCCTAAGGCTCCAGAGATAGCATCGGAAAATTACGCACGATTTGTAAAAATTTGGGAAGTGGCAAGAGACCTTTCATATTCCCAAAACTTTATGACGTGGCAAGTTGCTTTTCCAGGGGTCTGGAATGAGTGGGAATCCAACGAACCCGACGGCGGCTTTGACGCGGTCATCGGCAATCCGCCGTGGGACCGGATCAAGTTTCAGGAAGTGGAATGGTTTGCGGCACGAAAGCCCGAGATTGCCCATGCCGACACGGCGGCCAAACGCAAGGGTCTGGTGGATAAACTCAAAAAATCAGGCGCTGATCTGGCCACGCAATATGATGCTGCTGCCGCACGGGCCGCTGCCATGTTGCGCATGGCGCGGGATGGTGGGGCCTATCCCTTGTTGTCGGGCGGGGACGTGAACATTTACTCGCTGTTTGTGGAACGGGCTTTGGCGCTGGTGAAGCCCAATGGCTTGGTGGGGCTGCTCACGCCGTCTGGCATCGCGTCGGACAAAACCGCGTCGGAATTCTTTCGCTCCATTTCCACCACCAACCGCTTGGGCGGGTTGCTGGATTTTGAGAACAAGAAGGCATTTTTCCCCGATGTTGATTCAAGGTTCAAATTTTGCGCAATCATCATGGGCGGCAAGAAGCGCAGCTTTGAAAAAGCCGATTGTGCGTTTTACCTGCACAAAACAAGCGAGCTGGCGGACCCGGATAAATGCTTTGCCCTCACAGGCAAGGACTTTGCCCTGGTCAACCCCAACACCGGCACCGCACCCATCTTTCGCAACCTACGCGACGCCGAACTGACCACGGCTATCTATAACCGCGTGCCCGTGCTGGTGGACCGCTCAAAAGGAACGGCGAAGGCGGTTGTCCCTATTAAGTATTTCAACATGTTCCATATGGCGGCAGACTCCGAACATTTCAAAACAAAAACTGAACTGGAAAAATTTGGAGCCTACTCCGTCGGTCAAAATGCTTGGAGAAAAGGGGAAGGTGAATTCCTCCCATTGTATGAAGGCAAAATGATACAAGCCTACGATCATAGGGCATCGGACATTGTAGTTGTCGATGGCAATCTATTTAGACCGGGACAAGGGCGTGATCTGACCACCGACGAACATCAAGATGCAAATCGATTGCCACTTCCTCGCTATTGGATTGACACTTCAAACTTACAAAGAAAAAATCAATGGGCAATCGCGCTCAAGGATGTGACTGCCACCACAAATGTCAGAACCGCAATTATGGCGATTGTTCCACATTTGTGTTCAGGACATACGGTTGCCGTCCTGCTGTCTCCACCTCAAGATTTTGAGAACTACATTAAGATTGCGCCCTTGCTGTTGGGTAATTTCAATTCGGTGGTCTATGATTATCTGGCGCGTCAGAAAGTGCATACTAATCACTTGATGTGGTATGTGCTCGAACAACTCCCTGTCATTCCGCCCGCCGCATACACCCGCAGCTTCGGTGCGAAATCCGCTGCCGAGATTGTCAAAGCCGAAGTTCTTGCCCTCACTTACACCGCCCATGACATGGAAGCCTTTGCCCGTGACATGGGCCATGACGGTGCGCCATTTCCTTGGGACGAGATGGACCGCCTGAAACGCCGCGCCAAGCTGGATGCGCTGTATTTTATCCTCTACGGCATCACCTCACGCGACGACGTGGACTACATCTATTCCACCTTCCCGATTGTGGAACGCGAGGAAATGGCAGTTCACAAGCGCTACCTCTCCCGCGATTATTGCCTGATGTATATGAACGCGCTGGAAGCGGGCGATCCGGATGCGGCTATTGTGGTGAACTGAGCAAGGTCGCTTGTTGACACACCCCATCGGCGCTTTGCGCCACTTCCCCACGCCTGCGGCGCAGGGAAGAAAGTTGAAAAAATGGTGCTGCCAGAGAGAATCGGACTCTCGACCTCTCCCTTACCAAGGGAGTGCTCTACCACTGAGCTACGGCAGCGTCTTCGGGTGGACCGGAATGGGTGGGCTTTGCCACAGGCTTTGCTGCTTTGCAACCCGTGGCTTGACAGGGGATGGTTGTGGCGGGAAAGGGGGTGATGACGGTGGCACATCAGGACAACAAAGCGAAAGTGGCTGAGAAGCGCCGGGAAAAGCTGGCACGGGCTTTGCGGGAGAATTTGAAGAAGCGGAAGGCATTGGCGCGGGTTGTGGCAAAAGCCGATGTGCCAAAGCTCCCTGAGACCTGATATTTGTGCATAGCCCCTGCTTTTATCATGTTGAGAGGTGGTGGTTGCCGTATTGCCGCCATATATGCTTGTAAGCAGCGTAACAGAACGATTCCGCACTGCACCATGGCCTCGGGGAGGTCTTGTGTCTTGCCATGAGGGGACTAAGCACATGGACCGTATCCGCATTCGTGGCGGCAATAAACTGAATGGCTCGATCGATATTTCGGGAGCCAAGAACGCGGCCTTGCCGTTGATGATCGTTTCCATGCTGTCGCCTGAGCCGTTGACGCTGCACAATGTGCCGCGGCTTGCGGATGTGAAGCAGCTGCAACGCATTCTCGGCAATCATGGCGTAGACATCACCACGGCGGGCAAGCGTGCGGGGCAATCCGGCCTTGCGGGCGAGACCTTGAAGATTTCGGCAAAGACCATTGTGGATACGACGGCGCCTTATGATCTCGTGTCGAAAATGCGGGCGTCGTTCTGGGTTTTGGGACCGCTGATTGCGCGCATGGGCGAAGCCAAGGTTTCGCTGCCCGGTGGCTGCGCCATTGGCACGCGGCCGGTGGACATGCATTTGCTGGCGATGGAAAAGCTGGGTGCGGTGTGTGATGTTGAAAATGGTTATGTAAATGCGCGGGCGAAGAACGGCTTGAAGGGCGGGCATATTTCTTTCAGCAAGGTTTCTGTCGGTGCGACGCATGCGGCCTTGATGGCTGCCGTGCTGGCGCATGGCGATACGATTATTGAGAATGCCGCAACGGAGCCGGAGATTGGCGATGTGGCGGAATGTCTGGTGAAGATGGGTGCAAAGATTGAAGGCATCCACACACGTACGTTGAACATCACCGGTGTCACGTCGCTGCACGGCACGGAGCATACGGTGATTTCAGACCGCATCGAAGCCGGAACCTATGCCATGGCTGCGGCGATGGCGGGGGGAGATGTGGTGTTGCGTGGTGCCCAGTGGGAGACACTGGAAAATCCGATGCTGGTATTGCAGCGGGCAGGTGCCACGGTGGAGCGCACCAATGACGGCATTCGCGTCAGGCGCAATGGTTCGGGTTTGCTGCCGATTGATGTGACGACGGACCCCTACCCCGGTTTCCCCACGGATCTGCAGGCGCAGTTCATGGGGCTGATGACGAAGGCTTCCGGCACGTCACACATCCGCGAGACGATTTTTGAAAACCGTTTCATGCATGTGCAGGAACTTTCACGCCTGGGGGCGGACATTCATTTGCATGGCGACACCGCTGAAGTGCGCGGTGTGAAGAAGCTGACGGGTGCTGATGTGATGGCAACAGACTTGCGCGCTTCGGCCACACTTGTGATTGCGGGCCTCGTGGCAGAAGGTGAAACCATGTTGCACCGTGTCTATCATCTTGATCGTGGCTTTGAGGCGCTGGAAGACAAGCTGACGGCTTGCGGCGCTGATGTCACCAGATTGTCAGGACACTGACGATTGCTGCATCTCACGGCCTTTGACGCGGATGACCTGCCGGCACTTTCAGCGCAGATGCAGGATGCTGTGTTGCGGACAGCTGATTTAAGCTGGAACCAGACACGCAAACAATTTGCGCTGGCGGCGAACCGGTTTGCCTGGGACGCGTTGCCGGACAAGGTGCGGCGGCGCTGTGGTTTGCGGTTCAACCATGTGAAGGCTGTGCGGCAGCGTTTTCAGAAATCTTTAACGCGAGATGGGATTTTGTCTTTGCTCGCCATCACTTTCGAAGCGGGTGATGGCCTGGGCGGAACAGTGCTGCTGGCGTTTTCGGGCGGGCACCGGATTGCGCTTGATGTTGAAGTGATTGATGCGCAGCTGGACGATCTGGGTCCGGCCTGGGGCACAGCACTTGAGCCGACCCATGACGGCTGAGCGGCTCATCGCTGTTGAGATTGATTCCAGCATTGGTGTAAGTGCATCGCGCGAGGCGGAGCAGGAACGTGATGCGGCGATCACGGATTTGCTTGAGGCGAATTCCTTTGCGCTGACAAGCGGTGTTGCTGGTCCCTACCATTTGATTTTGGCCGTGCAATCCGGTCGTCTGGTGTTTGATGTATGCAACGCGGCACAACAACCCGTTGCGGCATTCGGTTTGTCGCTGTCGCCGTTCCGGCGGATCGTGTCGGACTATTTGCAGATTTGTGAGAGCTATTACGGTGCTGTGCGCAGTGGCAGCACGACGCAGATCGAGACCATCGACATGGCGCGGCGGGGTTTGCACAATGAAGGCAGCGAGATTTTGCGAGAGCGCCTGGGCGGAAAAGTTGAGATGGATCTGGATACGGCGCGACGCTTGTTCACGCTGGTGTGTGCGCTGCTGTGGAGGCAGGCGTGAAGCGTGAACCATCAGCGGTGTTGTTCATCTGCACGCAGAACGCCATCCGTTCGCCGATGGCGGCGGCGATCATGCATAAGAGCCATGGCCACAAAATCTATGTGGCATCGGCCGGTATCACCGCAGGTGTGCCGGATCCTTTCGTCGGCATGGTGATGGACGAGATCAACCTGGATGTGACGCGGCACCGGCCGCACTCGGTCGACGATCTGGCTGACTCAGGTTTTGACCTCGCCATCACACTCTCGCCTGAAGCAAATAAACATGCGTTGGAGATGGCGAAAACATTGGCGATTGATGTGGAGCATTGGGAAACACCTGATCCTTCAACCACACAAGGATCGCGTTCGCAGATTCTGGATTCATACCGTGAGGTGCGCGATGGTTTGCAGAAACGAATCGCGGAACGCTTTCCCTTGAAAACCGTCTGAAAAAGGCCCATTGAGCGCCATCGCCACAAAGGAGTTTCAATGGCCAAGGAAGAATTGCTGGAATTTGAAGGTTACGTATCGGAGCTTTTGCCGAACGCGACGTTTCGCGTGAAGCTGGAACACAATTCCCATGAAATCATCGCGCACACGTCAGGCAAAATGCGCAAGAACCGCATCCGCGTTCTGGCGGGCGACAAGGTGATGGTCGAAATGACGCCCTATGACCTGACCAAGGGCCGCATCAATTACCGCTTCAAGTAAAAGCTGATGGCCCTTTCGCAGCGCAAGGACCCAAGCCTGCCGAAACTGGTGCTGGCCAGCGCCTCCCCACGCAGGCTGGTGTTGCTTGAGCAGGTGGGGATCATGCCTGATCTTTTGTATCCCACGGATGTGAACGAGGAACCGCTGCGGCGCGAAACGCCGCGCAGGCTGGCGCTTCGGCTTGCGGCGGCGAAAGCGGATGCGGCGCGCTCGGCGCATCTGGTGCGGGGCATGAAGGAGCCGACGTTTATCATCGCCGCTGACACCGTGGTTGGCATGGGGCGCAGGTCCTTGCCGAAAGCCACGACGCCGGAAGAAGCCGAGGATTGTTTGCGCCTGCTCTCCGGCCGCTCGCATTGGGTGTATTCGGCTGTGACAGTTGTTGACCCCAAGGGCAACGCCACTCACCGCTGCAATGAAACCAAGGTGCGCTTCAAGCGGCTGTCGCGCGAGGACATCGAGACTTACGTGGCGAGCGAGGAATGGCGCGGTAAAGCGGGCGGCTATGCCATCCAGGGCCGTGCGGCGGCGTTTGTGCGTTATCTCTCAGGCTCTTACGGGGCGGTTGTGGGTTTGCCGCTGTATGAGACGATTTCCATGTTGGAGGGTGCTGGATATCCGGTCCACAAGGTGTGGAAAAACCTGCCGGTTTCATACACGTGATGGCCCGCGTCGCCTTCAAGCCGTGCCCGATCTGCAAAAAGATGTCGCGTGCGAAATTCCATCCGTTTTGCTCCAACCGCTGCAAGGACGTGGACCTGAACCGCTGGCTGGGCGGGCATTACGCTATACCAGTTGGGGAACAAACTGCCATACCACTTGATGATTCAGAAGAATATTCTTGACAGCGCGGTGGAATGTGCCTAAATAGCTATTATCCAAACATGGGTCAAGAATTCTGAACCCGTTTCCGGACCCGCCCCAACAACAGTCTTGAGCCGATCATGAAGACGACGTTGGGCGTTGGTTTGAGGGGCAGGTTGGTTTTGGCTGCACTGACGGAGACATCCAACATGGGGAGGAAATTTTAGGGTATTGCCATTGGAACACACGGGCTTTGGCACGGGACGCCTGCATTTCAGAAAACTCTTACCTGGAATGCAAAAATCAAGTCGCCGTTATTGTGCTGCGTACTTCAATTTACAACCAAAGATGAAACAAGCTGATAGGCCCGGGTGCAGCCCCGTTCACAACTGAAAGATAACTGAAGCTGCGATGATGTTCGGAGTGGTGAACGGCGGGATGGAGATCGGCTCGGGGTGCAGGGTGGGAGGTGGTTTGAAATGGGTCAGGGACGAGCTTCGCTTTGCTGGCCAGGTGCGGTGAGAGTTTTGACGGAACGGTGGCTCCATCCCGCACATAGGCAAGCATGACGGCCTCGCGACTGGCCCAAGCGTAATCACCGCAAACAAAGCGCGCGATTCCGTTTTTGCAGTAGTCGCCAACACTCTTCTGGTTCGGGTGATCAATAATTTTGCATTCAACAACCATGGGCAAGTTGCGATTCCCGCGTAGGAAAATGAACGACAAATCAGGTCGCTTTTCAAGCTTGCCACCATCGAAGCTCATGGATTCACGACCACGTTGGACCGAATGTACGAGGTCTTTCCAAAGCGGTTGTGACTGGCAGCAATGGTTCAACCGCGGCTCAAGAAGCGCATTCACTTCGGCTTCATTTCCTGAAGACAATGCAGCTGCGCCACTGGTGTGCAACTGCTTCCAAGCAGAAGTGATCGTTTCGAGGATAATGCTCAAATGCTCATTTTCGAGGGAGGCGAGCGGAAGTCGTGCACCTCTCGTCAGTTCGGCAATGTGATCCGGTCGAGACGCCCCCACAATCGTCATCATCCGGCGAACTTACCCGACAGGAAATCCACATGCTCCCAAATGATGCGCCGAGCGACGAGCCGAGCTTGGCTGATAGACCAATAGCGTGCCTGATTGAGGCGACCAACGAACAAACAATCATTTTGTTCATCGCGGTAGATGATTTCGCTGGTCAAGAGATCGTTGGCGGTTCGCTGCATAGCCGCCATCAATGCGGCGTCAAGTTCCGGAGCTTTCCCAGTTCCAGTTTTGGCGCTAACCACCACGAATTGCCACGGCGAGAAAGCCGGGGCTTCAACGGTCTTTACGCTGAGCTTGCGATTGAAGCGTTTCGCCCATGGCTGTAATTCGATTCCGAGTCTCTCGGAATAAGCCTTTCTGAAGTTTTTGTCGGCTGGTGCTTGTGCAGCTTTCTTGTTGTTATCGAAGGGCAACCCATACTCCAATGTGTCAGAAATTGTCTGAATGTCATCAGGCGTTAAATCAAACAGGGAGCCGACCCACTCGTCCACATTTTTCCATCGCTCGGGTGTTTCGCCTTTTTCTAGCTCAGCAAAAAGCGAAGCAGCTTCCTCGCGTTTTTCTGCCGTCAATTTTGTAAACCGCGGAAGCGGAGTCTCTTGGATATTAAATTTCTCGACTACCTCTCGTTCAACGCCAAATTCTCCGCTGGTCATCAACACACGCCACAACGCAATCTTGCTGCTGATTATTAGACAAAGATACTTGACCAACTTATCCGCAGATTTTTGCAGATGCGCGGTATAGCCATAATAGGTCTCGTTAAAGGCAAGGTCAGTCAATGAAACAGCCGCTCTGATGCGTCCATAATGTACTTCAGGCGATTTTTTTACCAGCAGCATTGGCCCTTTGTACAAATCCGGCTGACCCCGCCTATGTACACGTGGCCCGTACAGTTCACGAAACAGCTTAAACTGAGATGTTTCCAGAACAACACCGTCAAAGTTTTCGTGCTCTAAAACTGGTAGATCAAGCAGAGCTTTCGCCGAGTAGCCTGAAAGCCCTCCTTCATTGGGGTTAGGACGACTTTTCTTTGAAAGTTTCCCAAAACCCTTACCCGAGCACTTGGGCCGTTTTGCAGTTCCGCCGTGAAGTTCCCACCAATGATCTCCAAGGGTTGGGTGTTCTCTTGCTGTTAGTCGTTCAAATATCTCCAGATCAAGGATCGAGCCACGAAATAGTATTTTTAATAGCTCCGACCGTTCTTCCAAGCGCTCAATAGATACAGTCTCGGTTTGAGCTGGATCAATCCGCCAGCTGCCTGTCTCAGTCAGCGGACCTTCCAGATGGGGGCTGATATATCGGAACCCTGCGCCTGGCGGAGATGCAACATTGCGTGCAAACAACAGGCAAAAAGGTGCGGCAACATTTGGCCACACTTTAGACTGTCGAACCTCTGCCCCATTGATGATGCCTGTCACATCGATTGAGCGGCATATTGCCATGAGTGCCTTGTCCATGCCCTCGCCGCGTTGAAATAAAAGGCGACCGTGCAGCGCAAAAGCAATTTGGCTATTCGGTTTGGCCCATTCCATCGCGCGCCAGACAAAAGGTAAATCAAGCACTTCATTTGGCAATGGCGGTTTTACGCTTTCATTGTTCAAACGGGTGCGGGCAATCTTTGAAACCCGGTCAATTACTGGCTGCCAGCCCAGATTTGTTATTGATGACCAAGGAGGGTTGCCGATGACGAGGTCGTATTGGCCATTGTGTTCTGGCCCGACCTGATCACCCAAACTGCCGAGACCCTCCGATTCTTTTGAGCCGTTGCTTTCGCTGAGATTAAAAATGACGGTCTGGCGAAGATCCCGCTCAAATTTCAACTTTTTGACCGGCTTCGGTGCAGCGTCCAATTCGATGGACATCAGATAGAGCCCAAGCGCGGCAAAACGTAGCGCAGAGTCGTTGATGTCAAAGCCCCGAATTTGTTCGTAAAGTATCTGGCGCAGCACCTTGGTGTCTGGTCGTTTGCCATCATGCTGCCAACGCTCTTTGACCAGTTGCCTGAATGCCGTAATCAGGAATACACCCGCACCCGCTGACGGATCGAGGATTTTGGCGCTGTGTGCTTTGCCGTCTCTTCTCAAAGCCGCAAAGGAAGCGTGCACCATAAGGTCGGCGATGTGCCGGGGCGTATAATAGCTGCCTTCCTTCTTTTGCCTGTCCTTCTGGTGAGTACCAAGATATTGCTCGTAGGCTTGGCTTAGAACGCCAACCGGGATGTGTGCAAAATCCAGCTTTGCCCAGTCTTCGCTCCAAGAAAGCTCTAGCTGGCCGCCAACTGCGCCGCTCATGATGTTGCCAGCTGTCGCAAGTGCTTCAAGAGGAAATGCCCTGATCGTTGACTCTGACAATGGCAGAAAATCGCCATTAAACGTGTCGTCCAACCACTTAGACACTTTTACTGCGTTGTCGTGAGAGTCAAACAACGAACTTTCTCCCGACGTCCCCATTTTCAAAACTCCTGCGTTCAACAGCTTTCGGTCAACCAGAAAGCGGGTAAACAAAGCGCGACCAACAAACGAAATCGCATCGCCGATGTCGACGTGGGCTGCCACCAAGTCATCGAGTGCGGCAGTAAGAAGTTTCAGGATGACATCGCTAATCCAGAGTTGCTTTGAGGTAATGTTTGGTCGCTTGTTGACAATGTGCGGGATGAGAAAAAGGGCGTCATCCGGCCCATGGGGGACTTCACTTGTTTGCTCGTCATCAAGCCCCACACCATAGAATGTCAACCGCCCAAGTTGAACAACCGCAATATAGGGTGCATCGCCACGCATCGCGATAAGGCGACGCAACCGCTTTAGGCTTTCGGGGTCGCTACCGAGAGAATCGCCATCCACCAACATGAAGAGCGGCCCATTCTGCCACTCATAGACACCGATCAATGCTGAAAGCTTTTTCGAACCCCGAGCAGCTGTGAGTGTAGCATAGGGGAGAAGGTGGAGCTGATCGTCCTCATTTTCAAATCTAAGCAAGCAGGTCGGGTCACCGCCGTGAGCTGCAATAATGTCCTTGTATTGGATCATCGCGGTAGCTCAAGCTGAAAATTGGGCCAGAACCGAGATGAAACTACGGTGTTCCCGTTCCCGATTTTCAAATTGCCCCCCAGCTGGTTTGCATTGCGCCGAATAACGCAATAAGATTTTGTGGATAGTTATCGCGACTTTGCTTGTCTTGCAACTGCGCTGATCCCGATGAATGTGGCAGCGCTTCGGCTTGCGGCGGCGAAGGCGGATGCGGCGCGCTCGGCACATTTGGTGCGGGGCATGAAGGAGCCGACGTTTATCATTGCCGCTGATACTGTCGTTGGATTGGGGCGCAGGTCCTTGCCGAAAGCCAAGACGCCGGAGGAGGCGGAGGATTGTTTGCGCCTGCTCTCTGGCCGCTCGCATTGGGTGTATTCGGCTGTGACAGTTGTTGACCCCAAAGGCAACGCCGCTCACCGCTGCAATGAAACCAAGGTGCGCTTCAAGCGGCTGTCGCGCGAGGACATCAACACCTACGTTGCGAGCGAGGAATGGCGCGGCAAGGCCAGCGGCTATGCCATCCAGGGCCGCGCGGCGGCGTTTGTGCGCTATCTCTCGGGCTCTTACGGGGCGGTCGTGGGTTTGCCGCTGTATGAGACGATTTCCATGTTGGAGGGTGCGGGATATCCGGTCCACAAGGTGTGGAAAAACCTGCCGGTTTCGTACACGTGATGGCCCGCGTCGCCTTCAAGCCGTGCCCGATCTGCAAAAAGATGTCGCGTGCGAAATTACATCCGTTCTGCTCCAACCGCTGCAAAGACGTGGACCTGAACCGCTGGCTGGGCGGGCATTACGCCATACCAGTTGAGGAACAAACTGCCATACCACTTGATGATTCAGAAGAATATTCTTGACAGCGCGGTGGATTGTGCCTAAATAGCTATTATCCAAACATGGGTCCAGAATTCTGAACCCGTTTCCGGACCTGCCCCAACAACAGTCTTGAGCCGATCATGAAGACGACGTTGGGTGTGGTTGACCGTAAAGCGGAGTAATACAATTTTTGATTGTGTTGTTGTTGAAAATCACTTGCATTGTTCATTTACCCGATGAATGATCACGTGATGTCAGCAATCAATCCCTTGCACTCTTTCGAGGCCCTCAAACGGACCAATGAACATGGTGCGGAGTTTTGGAGTGCGCGCGATTTGCAGGTCCATTTGGGCTACAGCCAGTGGCGACGTTTTGAAGATGCCATTGCCCGTGCCAAACAGTCCTGTGAAGCCTCTGGAAACGTTGTGGAAAACCATTTTGCCGACGCCGGCAAAATGGTCACCCTTGGCAGCGGGGCGCAAAGGCAGACGGAGGACTTCCACCTCTCCCGCTTCGCCTGTTACCTGATTGCCCAGAACGGCGACCCCCGCAAACCCGAAATTGCAGGGGCACAAAAGTATTTCGCCATCCAGGCCCGCAGGCAGGAATTATCAGACCAGCTTGCCGCCGATGTGGAGCGTCTGGAATTGCGAAAGCAAACGGCGGAAGAGTTCAAGGCACTGTCTGGTGCTGCAAGGCAAGCGGGTGTCGAGAACCGCATGTTCGGCGTGTTTCATGATGCGGGCTACAAGGGCCTCTATGGCGGGCTGGGCGCGGAAGACATTAGGACGCGCAAACGCATTCCTGAAAAAGAGCAGATCATGGACCGCATGAACGCGACGGAGCTTGCGGCCAACCAGTTCCGCATGACGCAGGCCAGAGACAAACTCGCCCGCGACCGCGTGCACAATCAGCAACACGCGATCCGCACCCATGAGCAGGTCGGCAAGGAAGTGCGCGAGGCGATCAAGCGGATTGGTGGTGATTTGCCAGAGACCATTCCGCCCGCTGAGCACATCAAGGATGTTGAGAAGCGGGTAAAGGCGGCAAGACCAAAACTGACTTTGGATGACAGGGATGCGTCGGGGCTTTTGGGTGGGGAAGATGGGAAGAAGTGAGGGGCAAGACTTAAAAATAACCGAAAATTGCATTGTTTGGGAGGTGCCTTGATCATTCTGACCATCACGTCCCGGGGGCAAGTCACTTTCAAAAAGGAAGTTTTGCAACATCTTGGCCTGCAACCCGGCGACAAGCTTGCGCTTGATCTGCTGCCCGGCGGCAAAGGCCTGCTGGCAGCTGCGTCGCCTGAGGGAAGCATTGATGGCGTCATTGGCCTTCTGGCCAAACGCAGCGGCAAAGTGGCCAGCCTTGAGGAGATCAAGGACGCCAGCGCTGCGGGTTGGGCAGGGACAAAGTGAACATCACCGTCGGCACCACTGTCCTAGTGCGGGCGCTGGTGCAGGATGATGTGGCGCAAAGCCAGGTGGCTGCGGAAACTTTGCGCGAGGCGACATAGATTGCGGTGCCGCTTGTAGTCTTGTGTAAATTGGTTTGGGTGCTGCGGCGTGTCTATGGATTTTCAAATGCTGATATTGCTAAGGCCATTGAGCGAGTTGAAGGGTGGGAAGAGAGCTTTCCCAGAGGCTTCCTACAGCGAGCGGATGAACTTGGCACTTGAGAAAAAGCTAATTCTGTCATATGAACAAAAATAGAACTTGCGCCAGTCGGGCGCTGCCTGAAAAACGCAATCTGGAATCAATGGTGGGGATCTAATCACTTGACAGGTCGTGGAAGCAAAAATGGGACTATTGCGTCTGGCAACCAGTCGCTCACAAAAGCAAAGAGCGCTAAGCAGGACGAATTTTATACGCAGTACGTTGACATTCAGAAGGAGGTCGAGGCTTATCTTGAGTTTGACGCAAACACCTTCCGCGACAAGGTCGTTTACTGCAATTGCGACGACCCTTTTGAAAGCAACTTTTTCAAGTACTTTGCCACGAACTTCAGCAAGCTCGGGCTGAAAAAACTTGTCAGCACCAGTTATGATGGCTCCCCAATCGCGGGCGCACAACTCACGTTCGGTGAGTACACTGAGGGCGCTCGCAAAGGTCAAAAACCCAAGGCAATAGCCGTCGAGATTGAGGAAGTGACCGACCTTAACGGAGACGGCGCGACTGGCATCGAAGATGTCAAACTCTTTCTCGAACAGAATCCGCACAAGCGCAAACCGCTCAAGGAAGGCGGTGACTTTCGCAGTGCCGAGTGCATTGCGCTTCTGAAAGAGGCGGATGTCGTGGTGACAAATCCACCTTTTTCACTTTTCCGCGAATATGTCGGTCAGCTCATGGAGTTCAAAAAAAGCTTTCTGATCGTCGGCCCCAAGAACGCTGTTACCTATAAGGAGATTTTCCCACTCATAAAGAACACGGACCTTTGGCTAGGAGCGGGTTTCTCTAGCGGGAACGCTTACTTTAAGATTCCTCTTGATGGTGGTCGCGAGTTTGCCGAGGGCGTGTATGATGCAGATACGGGTTTAGTTAAGTTTCGCAACGTAGGCTGGTTTACAAATATGGACCATGGCCGACGCCACGAGAAGCTGCCTTTGATGACGACGGCGGACAACCTCAAATTCAGCAAGCACAAGGAAATCAAAGGCAAAGCTGCATACGACCGATATGACAACTATGACGCAATCGAGGTGCCGTTCACTGACGCTATTCCCAACGACTATGAAGGTGCCATGGGCGTCCCAATCACATTCCTTGATCGGTATAACCCCGACCAGTTTGAAATATTAGGAATTACAGACCGCGACAACAACTCCGGCTTAAAAACAAAGGAATACACGGTGGCTGACGTTCCAAATTTTGGCGATCTGAATCGTCGAGGGGTTGTCCGCGTTGGAAACGAATACAAGCTAATCTATGCACGCCTGATTATCCGCCACCGGCTTACGAAGCAAAAAACCAAATGAATACGACGCTCCAAACGAAAATAACCGTCGCCGATATCTGCAAAGGCTTCGTCTACAACGAACTCGAGGGGAAAGGCTTGTTCGGCCTCAGTGGGAAGCTCACCATTCAGCCAGAGTATCAACGAAACTACATCTATGCCGCAGACGGTGGGAAGCGCGAACAAGCTGTCATTGAGTCGTTGCTTAAAGGTTATCCCCTTGGGCTGCTTTACTTCAACAAGGTAGCCGATGAAAAGTTTGAGGTGCTGGATGGCCAACAACGGATCACCAGCATCGGGCGGTTTGTAACTAACAAATTCGCAATCATCGACAATGACAATCCAAAAAACTTTGACAGCTTGCCCGCCGACCAACAGACCACGATACGCGACTCGAAATTGCTGATCTACGAGTGCGAGGGCGCGGAGTCTGAAATCAAGCAATGGTTTGAAACGATCAATATCGCAGGTGAGCCTCTCAAACCCCAGGAGCTCTTGAATGCCATCTACTCCGGGCCGTTTGTGACGCTGGCCAAGGCTGAGTTCAGCAATAGCCAGAACGCAAACATTCAGAAGTGGGGAAGATACGTCAAGGGTAACGCGAATCGGCAAGATTTTCTGGAGCGGGCGTTGGACTGGGTGAGCAAAGGTGCGATTGGCGATTACATGAGCGGTCATCGCAACACAACGAACATCAATGAACTGAAAAACTACTTCAATGCCGTAATTGACTGGGTTTCCAGTGTGTTCCTGAATGTTGAGAAAGAAATGCAAGGGCAGGAATGGGGACGGCTCTACGAAGAGCACCACTCCAAGTCATACGATCCGGACAAAGTTTCTGCTGAGGTCAAGAAACTCTACGGCGATCCTTACATCAAGAGACGTCGCGGCGTCTTTGAGTATATTCTTGGGGGCCTTAAAGATTCGAAGCTTCTGGAAGTGCGGGTGTTCGATGATGCAACCAAAAAGTCCGTGTACACCAAGCAGACCTCAACTGCCGAAACCAAGGGCACGTCTAACTGTCCTCACTGCGCAATTGGACATGCGGCCAACAAAACCAAAATTTGGAAGCTTGCGGAAATGGATGCGGACCACGTTTCGGCGTGGAGCAAGGGTGGCAGCAGCACTGGTGCGAACTGCCAAATGCTCTGCACCACCCACAATCGTGCGAAAGGCAATAGATAACAAATGTACTGCGAAGGAGAATGGGGACGGTTCCCATAGGCGCTAACTTAGGCAGTTTTCTTACCCCTCGCCCACGCGCAGCGTGGGGAGGGGTGAAAGAGTTCGGCTTAAGTTAGCGTTTGTGGGACGGTTCCCTTTTCACTTCCATTATTGAAGCTGGGTTCCAGATGGCCCGCGCTGGCGCGCTTTTGGAATGACGGGAGGATTTGGTGGGTAAGTTTTTGCCGGAGTGATATGTGCCACTGCTTTGTGAATGGGAATTCATGCAATTGGTCAAATCCAATGACGCATCGCTTTGAAAAATCCGCTCAGTTGTCCGACACCCCACTTGTGGCTGCTACGTTCACACACCTTTTTCCGGTTTGATTTTGCGGTTTTAAGAGCCAACTATTTTCCGCCAAAAATCGTCTTCCCGGCGAAAGCCGGGACCTGCTGTTGGAAGGTCCCGGCTTTCGCCGGGATGACGGTCGTGGGGAAGTGTCGCCACAACAGCTGGGTTCCAGGTGGCCCGTGTTGGCGGGCCTCTGGAGTGACGAGTTTTGGGATAACGTTGAATGGTTGAGGTGGGTTGTCGTTAGAGTGTTTCTATGGGGATGGCCGATTTGCCTTTGGAGTGCTTTGCAAGTTTTTTGTCAAAGGTTACGAAGGCGCTGCAATGGCTTGAGCGGGCAAGATGCAGAGCATCGGCAAAATCCATGCCTGTCATCATCGCGTCCAGCGCCTGGGCTGTTACGGATGGTTCTTCGATTTCAATTCCTGAGATGCCTCCAAGGCCGCTGAGGGCAGTGGCGATTTCGGCTGGTGCAAAGCCATAGCCTGCGCGCAAAACCCATTCGGTTTCAAGAATGACTGTGGTTCCGATGAAAATATCTTCCGCTTCAATCACCCGCCGCGCGGCGCGTGCCTGTTTCGGATCATCGGCTGTCAGGAAGCGGACAAGGACATTGGTGTCAACGGCGCGCACGACGCTTTGCTTCCCGGGCGACAACTTTGTCCATCTCCTCAAGTGACATGGCAGGCCCTCCATGCCGCAGGGAGCCGAAGACGGAACTGACCGAGGTTTGCTTGAACAGCGGTGTCGCCTTCAACAGAACGCCTTCCGGCGTGTCCTCAACGGTCAGCCGCGTTCCAGCCGCCCAATGGCGTTGGTCGCGGATTTTCTTGGGCAGGATCACCTGCCCTTTGGTCGAGATCACGGTGGTGATCGGTTCCGGCATTGGCGCATGCCCCTGTCAGTAAGATCGTTGTAAGATACACTGGGTTAATCTGGAAGGCAATCTGTACACGTTGAAAAGTGACGGCGCGGGGAGTTGTGTCTCTCTATTGCCATCCCAACCAACTGACAATGTTGGCGACGCTCGGCCAGGTCATTGTTGCCATTGTGGTGAGCCAGATCAGGCGGGAGGTTACGGACGGTTGTGCTCCACCGAAGACTTTTTCGTGCAGGGCAGCGGGGATGGCGGAGAGCATGAGGTAGACGCATGCGAGGGTGATGGCGCTGATGGCGAACGTGAATTGGAAGTTTTGCGGCAGGAAGAAGGGATACCAGAGATTTTGCAGGGCGAAGACGGCGATGAGTTTGGGGGAGAAGATGCCGTTGATGATGGCGAGAGTGAGGGTGAGCAGCAACAGTGTGGTTTTGATCATGAGGCGGCGCCTGTTGGCGGCAGCAGGCCGTAGGCGCCGAAGGTGAGGTAAAGGGCGACGCGCAGCAATGTGAGCCAGAGGATGCAGGAGATGAGGGTGATGGGATCTGGCACGCCTGCGGGGGTGATGACGCGGGTGAGTTTCATTGCGGGCTCGGTGATGCGGGTGATCAGGCGGGTGATGGGGTTTGTGGAGAAGAAGGACAGTGGGAGGCGGATGAGGCAGGCGATGGCGAGGACCGCGAGCAGCATGTTGGGGAGGTGGAAATACCAGTGGGACATGGCTTGGTTTTGGAGGGTTTGGGGGTGAAAGGCAATTCGGATGACGGGGTTGGCTTGTGTTTGGGTGTTGGGTTGTTATGACAATGGTTTGAATTGAGGGCTTTTCCGCATGGATTATTTTTCGCTTTTGCTGTCGCAACTCACGGATTTGTTTCGCGTCGGACTGCTTGCGGGTCTGTTCTTCACCATGGAGCGCACGCGGGCGCAGACCGGGGTTGTGGTGCCGCTTGTGGGGGGTGTGGTGTTTGTGGCTATCATCATTGCCACCACGATGCCGCGGGCCGGGGTTGAGACGGGGCTTGCGGTGGCGAGCGGTGTTGTGGCCAATGCCATTATCGTTGCGGTGTTCTGGGTGATCTGGTCGGTTTTCAAAAAGTTCAAATAAAAACGGGCCGGGAAAAATCCCGGCCCGCTGTGTCTGGTTTTGGCTTTGGACTCAGCGCTTCGCGTCGTCGGCGAAGATGTCCTTCTTGTGGGTGTTGCCTGGCACCAGCAATGCACCAACCACAACCGTGATCAGGGCGATGATGATGGGATACCACAAGCCGCCGTAGATGTTGCCGGACTGGGCCGAGATGGCGAAGGCCGTGGCGGGCATGAGGCCGCCGAACCAGCCGTTGCCGATGTGGTATGGCAGGGACAGGCCGGAGTAGCGGATGCGCGTTGGATAGAGTTCAACAAGTGCGGCCGCGATCGGGCCATACACCATCGTCACCAGAATGATCAGGAAGGTCAGGATCGCGATGATGCCGAGCTTCTGGCCATTGAAGATGTCGAAGAAGTGTTGGGATTTCGCAACGGTGGTGTTGTCGGCGGCCACCAGCGGATAGCCAGCGGCTTTGAGGCCGTCGTTGAGGGCTTTTTCGAATGCGCCCTTGGCACCTTTTTCCGCATCCAACGCGGCTTTCGCGGCGTCAGTTGCGGCCTGGTCGGTGCCAGCCTTGGCCTTGTCGAAGGCTTCGGTGGCGGCCTTGATCGCCGCGCCGTTGGTGGCTGCGTCATAGGATTTCACAACAGCGTCACCGATCTTGACTTCGGCGATGCTGCCAGCGGCACCGTCAACAGTTTCGTAGTTCACGGAGGTGCGTGCGAGTTGGGCCTTGGCCACGTCGCAGGACTTGGTGAATTTGAGGGTTCCTGTCGGGTTGAACTGGAACGAGCAGTCTGCGGGATCGGCAGTGACGGTCACCTTGGTCTGGTGTGCCGCATGCAGCGCCGGGTTGGCGAGCTTGGTCAACATGCCGAACACCGGGAAGTAGGTGATGGCGGCAATCAGGCAGCCTGCCAGAATGATGGGCTTGCGGCCGATCCTGTCTGACAGTGAGCCGAAGAAGATGAAGCCACCTGTGCCGAGGATCAGCGACCAGGCCACCATGACGTTGGCCGTGAAGCTGTCGAGCTTGATGACGTTCTGCAGGAAGAAGAGAGCATAGAACTGGCCGGAGTACCAGACCACGGCCTGACCGGCGGTGAGGCCGATGAGGGCGATCACAGCAAGCCTGGCGTTCTTCCAGCCCCAGAACAGGGCGATGGCGACAAAGGCGATGCCGATGATCGACGCGATGGTTCCCGTCAACGCGCCTGAAAGGACGGCAAGGACAAAGGCGATCGGTGCAATCAAAAGCACCAAGGCATTGCGGCCCGGGCCGAAGGCTTCGCGCAGCGGCGCCTTGGATGCGTTGCCCTCTTCCTTCATTTTCTTGAAGGCGGGTGACTCAGCCATTTGCAAGCGGATGTAGAGCGAGATCGCCAGCAGGAAAATTGACATCAGGAACGGAATGCGCCAGCCCCAGACGTTGAAGGCCTTGAGCATGGATGGCTTGCCGTCAGCGCCCATCACGGCAGCACCTGCCGCATCAAGCACAGGCGTATCCGGATAGTTGCCGTTGACGTAACCCTGCACCATCAGAATGACGATGAGTGACAGGAGCAAGCCCAGTGTCGCCGTCGTCTGAATGAATGACGTGTAGTAGCCGCGGCGGTTGGTCGGTGCGTGTTCGGCGACATAGATGGCGGCACCGCCATATTCACCGCCGAGCGCCAGACCTTGCAACATGCGAAGGGCAATCAGGATGATCGGCGCGGCAACGCCCCAGGAGCTGTAGCTTGGCAGAAGGCCAACGAGGAATGTCGAGACACCCATGATCATGATGGTCATGAGGAAGGTGTATTTGCGACCGACGATGTCGCCGAGTGCGCCGAACACCAGTGCGCCGAAGGGGCGCACGAGGAAGCCGGCCGCGAAGGCGAGCAGTGCGAAGACGTTGCGTGTGGCTTCCGGAAACGATGTGAAGAACTGCGCGCCGATGATGGCGGCGAGGGAACCGTAGAGATAAAAATCATACCATTCGAAAATGGTGCCGGCGGATGAGGCCAGGATCACCTTCTTTTCTTCGCGCGTCATGGGCCGCGACCGCGTCCCACTTGCGCCGATTGCGTCAGTTGTTGCCATAATTGCTCCCTGCATGTTTTTTGTTTGGTGTCGTTGCGGAAGCATAGCCGCAGCGGGGCCGGGCTTCATTTAGACTTTGGATGCACGGGAAAAGCCGGGTTTGGGCCGTGAAAGTGTTGCGCTGTTCTTGTTATCTTGAGGCTGGACAAGCCCAATTCCGTTGCCTATATCCGCAGCGCAAGTGCCCAGATAGCTCAGTTGGTAGAGCAGCGGATTGAAAATCCGCGTGTCGCTGGTTCAATTCCGGCTCTGGGCACCATTTATTTCAAGCCTCTGTAAACAAGCGTGGAAACAAAATGTCTTGGGTTTCAACGGGGAAGCGCAATGAGACTGGTCCCTTTGGTGTTTCGGATGCCAACAGCCCCGTATCGGTGAGATCGTTGAGGATGCGGCGTGCGGTGCGTTCTGGCAGGCCTGTGATGCGTGGGGCTTCACCGCGTTCAAATTCGCCGCGTAGGAGTGCTTCTTCCAGCAGCCGCGATGCTTCCGGTTTTAGCATGTCTGATCTTTCGACATAAATTTTCAAACGCCGTGCGAGCGTGTTGATTTCGAACAGGCCAGACATGAAATTGATCTGGTCGAGACAGGTGCTCAAGAACCACTTGGTGAATTCGATCAAGGCGCGTTGTGAAAGATTGCCTCTGCCATCAAGATCGCGTTGGCGCGGTGTGTCGGCATAGTCCATCATGCGTTTGTAATCTGTGCGGCTTTCAAGGCCACGGGCTAACCCGCGTGAAACAGACCACAGTCCATGCGCCCCAATGCCTGCTTGGTGGGCCATGGCGTGACTCATCAAGCGGCTGACGCGGCCGTTGCCGTCAACGAAGGGGTGAATGTAGTTGAAGCGGTGGTGGGCGGCCGGGATTGCCAATATCTTTGCGGCTTTGCCCAAGGATGCAAATTTGTAGCGCTGGGCAAAGTAGTCCATGAATGCGGTGACGCAGTCACTGGTTGGCGGTTGGTGCCTTCCAACAGAAACGTCAAGCTCCTGCTGCGGGCGCCAGACGCCCGGTTCCATCAAAATCGTTTTGCCGCCCGCATTGATGTGCAGTGTTTCGGGTGCTGCATCACGATAGAATTCGAGATGAAGCCATTTGATGAAGTCTTGTGAGGCTGGTTCATCCATATGACCTTTAGCAAAGCGATGATCAATTTCGGCTTGCAAGCGCACATGATCGGCTGCCTCCCGTTGAAGGTTTCGTTTTTCGGTATCGGCCAGCAATTCACCTGCCAAGGCTTTTTCAATATCCGTGGGCCGCGTGTTGTTGCCTTCGATCAAGTTGCTGTAATATGAATTCATGATGCGCACGAGTTGGGCGAGGCTTGCAGCGGTGCGCGGGTTCAGGGCATTTTCAAGTTTGGCTGCGGCAGCTGATATTTCGGCTACAAGATCTGATATGGCCTCCGGCACATCCTCCAAACGGGCGGGTTCGATCCTTTGGGGCGTTTGGAGCATTGTTTTGGCCGATCTCTCGTTCCATCATCTGATTGATCACCATAGACAAAATCAGTTCAAAGGCAATGTTTGGCCGGTGTATTGGCCGATCTTGAACCACACATACCGCATGCCATTGAAATCAGATGCAATGACTTGAAACGTTTTGAACATACTGAACCGAGATATTTGGATACAGAGTCAGACAGTTGCGTTACAGTTTGAAGCGCTCTGCAACAGCTTGAACCAATTCCCAGCCTCGTTGAAAATCCGCGTGTCGCTGGTTCAATTCCGGCTCTGGGCACCATTTTTCTGACCGTGACATTGATCGTTTCCCCAATCCTCAATCAAACTTCTTGACAGGGCACGCGGCCGGGCTTTGACCAGTCGGCCCTTTGCCGTCTTGAAAAATGTTGGCATTTCCCTGACCCTGGAGGTTTTGTTGGTGTCATCCATGGCCTGTCGGTCTGGTGCAGTTAACGAATGATTAACACGTCACCATTTAGTGTCGCCGAAAGGAATCAGGAGAGGTGACCTAACATGAACAGACGCGACCTTGCTTGGGGTGGAACATTGGCCGCATTGGCCGCAGCCGCAGGCTCTTTGGGCAGCACGACCGCAGTTGCAGACGCAACTGGCGATGTGCTTGCCGCGGTTGAGGAATACCGCAAGTCCATGGTGGACGGAAACGGCGCCCGCCTGCTTGAAATGTCGGCAGACGACATGTCCTTCGGGCATGCCAACGGCGTTGTGCAGACCAAGGTTGAATTCGTGAAGACGGTGGTGGACAAGGTTGAAGTCTTCCATGCCATCAAGCTGTACGACCACAGCATCCGCGTGTCCGGCGATCTTGCCATTGCGCGGCACACGTTTGATGCAGACGTCTTCTTCCAGGGCAAGGACCAGAACTTCCTGCTCAGCATCATTCAGATATGGAAAAAGGAAGACGGTCGCTGGCGCCTGTTTGCCCGGCAGTCTTTCAAGCCATTGTCGTAAGGCAGTTCCGTCTTAGTTAGCATGATCTAAAATTCCGTCATCCTCCGCTTCATGCGGAGGACCCATGGGTGGCCCGCATGAAGCAACCATCATGTTTCTGTTTGGAGTTGAGGTTTTGATTTCCATGGGGTTTGCCTTTTGAGAACGGTGTTGACGTAGATTGTGAGCTTGCG
>JANPCE010000064.1:0-2777 GCA_031430795.1 Hyphomicrobiales bacterium | reverse complement strand
CACCGAAAGGCCATCGTCGCCTGTGCGCGCAAGCTCACAATCTACGTCAACACCGTTCTCAAAAGGCAAACCCCATGGAAATCAAAACCTCAACTCCAAACAGAAACATGATGGTTGCTTCAGGCGGGCCACCCATGGATGGTTAAAGCAGTATGAACCGTCAAGCATCACAACAAACTTAACCATCCATCCGTGGCCCGCCTGAAGCCTACTATGTGCACACATCTTTTTTGATCATGTTCTTGCAAGAGCAAAACTCCGGTTTTCCCTCAAAAACCGTCATCCCGGCGCAGGCCGGGACCAGGCTTTTTGCGCGCGCCGCCCTGGGTCCGCCTCGTCCCGGCCTTCGCCGGGATGACGGAATAATGAATTAAAACAATCGTTTGTGAAGAAATGAAAAGGCCGATTTTCAATTGTGCTTGTGTCACAAAAAGATGTGTGAATCTTGTAGGCCTGAAGCGGGCCATGACGAATTGGTGTGGTTGTTTATGTGGTCGCCATCGTGTGTTTGTGGTCGTCGTAACACTCGTCATGAACCAAGACTTTCAACTAGCTTTTTTGCGGCTTGCAACAATTCGGCCTCGCTGAATCCCGCAAAACTCAGCAACAAACCTTTTTCAGGCTTGCTTGCATAGTATTGTGAAAGTGCCTGCACCTCAATTCCGCCCTTCAACAATTTCTGTTCAATTTCAACGTCATCCACCGCTTTTCTGAACCGCAACATGATCGACAAACCAGACGGTGGCGCGTCCACGGTGAACAAACCTTTCGCCTCATTGCTGAAGTAGTTCAACAGTGCCTCGCGCCGCGAAGCATATAGCCGGCGCATGCGGCGGATGTGGACGGCGAACTGGCCCTGTTCCATGAATTGCGCAAGCGCGGGCTGCACCAGAAGTGATGGCGGTGCGCCATAGGCCACGCGCTCTTCGCAGAATTTGCGGATCATCTTTTCCGGCACCACGATGAAGCCCATGCGGATGATCGGCGAAAAAACTTTTGAAAATGTGCCGGAGTAAATCACGCAGCCGGAGCGGTCGAGACTCATCATGGCGGGCAGCGGTTTGCCGACATAGCGATATTCGCTGTCATAGTCGTCTTCAATGATGATGGACTTGGCCTCATTGGCCCATGCGATCAATTCCAATCGCCGCGACAGTGGCATGGTGACTCCCGTCGGATATTGCCGTGCTGGAGTCACAAATGCGCCGCGCGCGTCCTTGGCATTTTTGCGGCCTTCGCTGACCAGTAGGCCATCGCGATCTATGCGCACTGCCACGCAGTTCAAACCGGCAAGTGTGAACACACGCCGCGCCGTGACGTAACCTGGATCTTCAAACCAGATGCTGTCGCCGTCATTGAACACTGCGCGGCGGATCAGATCAAACGCGTCCGGCCCGCCGCTGGTGACAATCACCTGCTCAGGCGCGCAAGTAATGCCCCGCCATTCAAACAGATGTGCGGCGATGGCGCGCCGCAATGGCATCCAGCCAAAGGCGTCATTGTGTTCCAACAGGGAGATCGGCGGATTGCGCCAATAGCGGCCGAGGATGCGGCCCCACTCATCATGCGGGAAATTCTCCCAGTCCACCAGTCCGGAACGGAATGGGCGTGCCGGTTCGCGTTTCAGGCGTGGTGACGAAGGCGTAGCAGCCACGCGTGGCTTGCCAGCCGACAACAGCACGTCAGGCAGTTGGGCGGCAACGACAGTGCCAGACCCCAGCCTGGTTTCGAGATAGCCTTCGCCCAGCAACTGCTCATACGCCTCGACGACAGTTGCCCGTGCCACGCCAAGCTGCTCAGAGAGGGCCCGCGTGGAGGGTAGGCGCGCCTTGGGTTTCAATCTGCCACCCAACACAAGCTCGCGGAGTTGACGTGCGATCTGGTCTTGAATCGGCTCCGCATCCGCCCGGTCGATGCCGAGATCGTGGGTGGAGGTGGACTGAACTGGTCTGCTGGATGAACGCTGCATTGGACTTCTGGGCAGACCATAACTGGTCTATCCAGATTTCGCAATTGCAAGGATTTCACATGACCACTGCGCCAACTGAACTGACCCGCGTCCGTCGCATGCACAAGCGCGCCCACTATGACGAAGCGACTATTCACCCGATTCTGGATGCGCAGCCCATGTGCAGCGTCGGTTACGTTTTTGATGGCCAGCCCATGGTGACGCCAACTTTGCAATGGCGCGAGGGCAACCACATCTACTGGCACGGATCTTCCGCCAGCCGCATGTTGGAGACGTGTGAGGATGCGAAAGTCTGCGTCAACGTCACGATTTTCGACGGCATGGTCATGGCCCGCTCTGCCTTCAACCATTCCTGCAACTACCGTTCTGTCATGGCTTTCGGCACAGCCCATAAGGTGACGGATGTGGCGGAGAAAGAAATGCGGCTGAAGAATTTTGTCGACATCCTGTTCCCCGGCCGCTGGGGCCTGCTGCGCGCCATGACTTCAAAGGAAGTGAAGGCCACAACCATGTTGAGCCTCGAACTCAATGAAGTCTCCGCCAAAGTCCGCACAGGACCTCCAGGAGATGACGAAGAAGATTTTGCCTTGCCGATTTGGTCAGGCGTGATTCCGCTTTCGACGGTCACAGGTCTGGCCATTCCATGTCCGCGCCTTGTGCCGGGTGTGGCTGTGCCGGAACATGTCAGGAATTATTAAACTGGTTCAGGATTATTTTGAATCACCATAAATCAGAAAAATTCGTCATGGCCCGCTTGTAACATGATTTTGTGGTATTGTTTGTCCTGTCTCGCAAGAGGCGCGGGGGG
>JANPCE010000063.1:0-27699 GCA_031430795.1 Hyphomicrobiales bacterium | reverse complement strand
CTTCGCGGACCCTCTCCGAAGGGGAGAGGGACTCGTTAAACGAACTCCCCTTTTACTGATCAGGGCGCTCGCACCACGAGTCCCTCTCCCCTTCGGAGAGGGTCCGGCGAAGCCGGGGGAGAGGTCCCTTGGCTTCAAGCGCTGGCCCTGCGTCAGAATGTGTGAAGTGTGATTAACCCCTTGTTTACCATTCGACGATGTCATGATCACGCGTTTGTGAGCTGTTGGCATTCTTCATGCTACGACGTCCCTGAACAGGATCAGGTTGGATGGGAATGGCCATAGAAGCTGTGGAAATCAGGCTGTTGAAAAGCACCATGGATGGACAAGCCATCCCCGGGCTTTCGGCGTCTTGCCGTATCACTCTGGTGCAAAGCATCCAACAATTGCATGCGCTCGAGCAGGATTGGCACGCTTTGGAATCCGACAACCAGATTGCACACCACGTGTTTCAGTCCTTCGACTGGTGCCTTGCCTGGTGCGAATCTTACGTGAGTGATGCAACGTCACTCCAAATCATCACGGGCTATGATGGAACCCGCATGGTCTTCGCTTTCCCGTTGATGGCGACCAAGCGCATGGGCCAAAACACGCTGACGTGGCTGACGGAACCTTTTGGGCAGTATGGCGATGTGTTGTGCGCCAAGGGGCAAAACCCCAAACAGTGGATTACCGCGACTTTCGGCCTGATGAAGCGTTTCAAGGACGTAGACCTCATCCACCTCCGCCATGTGCGTGAAGACGGCATACTGGCAAAGCACGGACTGTCCGAACTCATCAGCGCCCGCGTGCCTGAACAGGCACCCTTCCTTGATCTCACACCTTTCAAGACTGAAGACGCCTACGATGCCCGCTACACCTCGCAACAACGCAAGCGCCGCAAAAAAATCCGGAAAAGTCTCGAGCAGACGGGCGACGTCACGTTCAGGAACCTGCCTGCCGGAACACTGGCCGACCAGGCCATGCAAACCGCAATCGACGAAAAGGCAGCATGGCTTTCAGAGCGTGGCCGCGTCAACCGCGTCATGTCCTGCCCCGGCCACTTGCAGTTCCTGAAACACCTGTCGCGCCGGCGCGGACCCCTGTCGGTTGTCGTGAGCGAGTTGGCGGCGGGTGGAAAGCCCGTGTCCTGGGAAATCGGCTTCCGCTTTGGCAACACCCATTTCGCCTACATCACATCCCACGTGAACGCCCTGACAGACCTGTCGCCGGGCCGCCTGCACATGGACCTGTCACAAAGGTCTTGCATCAACGCAGGCATGGCACGCTTTGACTTGATGGTGCCGAATGATGCCCACAAGGAAAGCTGGTCATCTGCCAAGATCGAGACCAACGACTATTTCATGCCCCTGTCAGCCATGGGCTCAGCCTATGGCCACCTTTACCTGCGTCTGTTGAGGCCGTTGGCGCGTGACATCTATTACTGGTTGGAACCGCGCATCCTGCCGTGGCTGTACCGCAAATCTGTGAAAGCGGTTTCAGGTTAGTTTGAACCATCATTGATCAAAAAACCTTCGTCATGGTCCGCTTCAGGCGGACCACCCATGGGTCCTCCGCATGAAGCGGAGGATGACGGAAATCTGAGATTTTGCAATCGCGCCCGAAACGCCCTAAGACAAGCCGATCAGACGCCTGACGCGCATTACAGCATCACCCTGGATTGCCCCATCTAAGCTCATCGATCCCCAGGAATGGCCAAGCAGGCCCAATCGGTTTTCGTCCACAAGCGCAGCTATCCACCCGTCAACATCGCGCGGTGGAGATAGAATGCCTGACTGTGCCAATACTGCCCCCAAACCCTGTTGTGCAGACCAGGTGATGCCAAACCTGCGCGGCAAGCGGTAAACGGCCACAGGTTTGCCAGTCGCAAGCATCTCGCTCGCCATTGAAACACTGTCACCTGTCACAGTGAAATAATCCGCCGCCGCCAAGGCCGTTGCATAGGCACCTTCGCCTTCCGGCATCTGGCTCGGACCTTCAATCTGGGGTTTGACCAGCGCCAAAGCACCCCGTTCACTGCGCGGAGAGTCAAACAGCAACACACTGGCCTGCAGCTTTCGTGCAGCTTCATTCAATGCCACACCAAAGCCCGCAAGTTCTTGGCCGCCGAGCTTGAGCGGATACTTCGGTGCACCAATCGCCGCCATGATCCAAGGTCGCCGCAAATCCTGCCAGTGACCCATCCATTTGACCTGAACCGAGCCGCTCACGGGCTTAGGTGCCGCAAACGGCGTTGCCAGCGTGACGACATTTTCCGCTGCCGGAAGACCGTATTGCGGTGTGGTGATGACAAGATCAAAATGATGCAGGGCCGTGCGGGGCCTGCCCAGTTGTACAATCCGCGATGCACCGCCCGACATCTTCTTGATGCTGCGCGCCACAATCGCCGTTCGTTTTCCCGTGGCAATGACAAGGTCAGGCCAAGGCGGCACAAGTTGTTTGCGCGCTTCCGCCTTGAGGCACTGGAGGCCAACAGGTTGCAACACATTTGGCACGAGGTGCAGGGCATTGAATGTCAGCTGCTTCTCCACAACTTTTCCACCCACACGCCGGGCCAGTTCCCGCGCCTGCGCCGTATCACCCGCGCGTAAACCACATAAAACCCAGATCAAGGGTTCGGCCCTCATGCGTCACAAGCGGCCATACTGGCGCATCACATCGAGCAGTTGCTGATGCGGCAGGCCAATGCAGCGGTTGCCATCACGCCCCACCATGGTTTCACCGGTGATCATGGCGTCGATGACGGCCTCCTCAGTCACATGGACCGTTGCCTCAAACAGCGCATCCATCGCTTTGAAACCCAGCATGTCCATGCTGCGTCTTGTTTGGGTCGTTGCGAAACCAGATTCATTGGCAGTCGAGAAGGCGAGGAAGATATCCCCCGAGCTGTTGCTGCCAATCGTTCCCGTGCGCGCCATCCCCAAGGGAATGCGCCGCGCCAGGCGTTTGAGTTGGTATGGTTGCAAGGGTGCATCCGTTGCCAGGATGGCGATAATGGAGCCCATGTCGCGCCCGCGCAACTTGTCTTGCGTCAAAAGACGTCCCACGGGAACGCCAAGCACTGTCAAATCTTCGCGGCGGCCAAAATTGGATTGCACAAAAATGCCAACCGTGAATGTCTCGCCATCAATCACCACACGTCGTGATGCCGTGCTGCTGCCGCCCTTGAAATCATAGGTCATCATGCCCGTGCCACCACCTACATTGCCCATGGCGATGGGGCCTGAAGCGGCGTTGTCGAGCGCGTCGAAGGTGTCTTCAATGCTGACGTGAAAACCGTTGATGTCGTTGAGGTCACCGTCATAGGTTTCTGCCGCCACCGGCAATCCCCAGTCCTGGCCCGTGCCAACGCGGCGTTCCAGCATCCAGCGGATGGTTGCATCGCGTGTCACACCGCAAGAGTGCGTATTGGTGATGGTGATCGGCGTCTGCAATTCGCCTGCTTCATCAATCCAGGACAATCCTGTCATCTCGCCATTGCCATTGAGGACGTAGCTTGCGGCGGCGCATGGGATGTGCGCCTTTCCACGGCCGCGCGGCAGGATGGCGGTGACACCTGTGCGCACAGGGCCATTGCCCACGTTCAAAGCACCTTCGCCACTGATCAGCGTGGCATAGCCAACCTCAAGCTCTGCCACATCCGTGATGGCATTCCATTGGCCGGGGGTACCTGAAAAATTCAGGCCAAGGCCCCGTGCGCGGGTGCGGCCGTTCTGCGATATGTTCAAGCTGTCCTGCATCATGATCCGTACCTTTACAGAACTGCGCGCAGCGCACAAACTGCTTTCATGGCAATTGAATCGGCGGGCACCTACAAAGACATTCTCCTGATCCTTGGCACGGCAGGTGTCGCCATACCGCTGCTGCGCAAATTGGGCCTGAGTTCCATTCTGGGTTTTCTGCTGATCGGCGTAGTGCTTGGGCCCCACGTGTTTCCCTGGATTGCATCCATTGTGCCTTTTCTGGAATCATTCCGCTTCAGCAGCGCCACAGACTATGCGGGGCTTGCGGAGTTGGGCGTGGTGTTGCTGTTGTTCCTGATCGGGCTGGAACTTTCACCTGAACGGTTGATGACGCTGCGGCATCTGGTTTTTGGTTTGGGCGGATCGCAAATCGTGCTGTCTGCCCTTGTGTTTGGCGCGGTTGCACTTTGGCTGGGCTTCAGCACCGCGCAGGCCGCTGTCATCGGCCTCGCCCTCGCTCTCTCTTCAACAGCCATCGTCATTCAGCTCTTCTCCGAGGAAAAGCGCCTGGGATCACAAGCTGGCCGCATCAGTTTTGGGGTCTTGTTGATGCAGGATTTGGCCGTGGTGCCCATGTTGTTGTTGGTTGATGTGATGTCCCCCGCAGCATATGGCAGTATGTGGGCCAAGGCGGGCCTTGCCATCGTGCAAGCCGTCGCCGCCGGAGCCTTTATCGTCATCGTCGGGCGTTATATCTTGACGCCATTGCTGCGCATCGTTGCGGCCCAACAGAACGCCGATGTGTTCATGGCGACAGTGCTGTTCATCGCCGTCGGCACAGGTGCACTTGCGGCAACAGCTGGGCTGTCCATGGCCCTTGGTGCTTTCATCGCCGGATTGACATTGGCCGAAACCGAATTCCGCCGCGCCATCGAAGCCATCCTCGAACCATTCAAAGGCTTGCTGCTCGGCCTGTTCTTTCTGCTGGTGGGATTGAACCTCAATCTCAGTTTGCTCGAAACCGCTTGGGCAAAGGTTTTGGCGCTGACCGCCATGATGATCGGCGTCAAGTCAGCCATCACCTACGCCGCCGCTTCAATCATGCGGCTGCCGCGCCAATCATCTTTTGAGGCGGCATTGCTGTTGGGGCCAGGTGGCGAATTCGCTTTCGTCATGTTTGCCGCAGCTGCGGCTACCGGGCTTCTGACGACTGCGCAAAGTGCGCCATGGTTGCTGGCAGTGACCCTCAGCATGATCCTCATTCCCCTCATCGCAAAACTCGCGAGCATCACTCGCGGCCGCGTCAAACGCGCCAGTTTGCGGGCCAGCCAGGTGCGCGAATTGCCGCCGGAGGAAGCCGACGCCGCTGTCATCATCGCAGGCTTTGGCCGCGTGGGCACACTGGTGGCCGACATGCTGAAAGAAAACAACCTGAGTTTCACCGGGATTGATTTCGACACTGAAAACATCGTTCACGCAAAAAAAGCGGGTCATAAAGTCTACTTTGGCGACGCCACAGACATAGAGTTTCTGAAACGCTGTGGACTTGCGAAAGCCAAAAGTGTCGCCGTCACCATGGACAACCCGGCACGTGTTGAAGAAATTGTACGCCTCGTGCGCGAAGCCCACCCGCAAGCCCGCATCATCGCCCGCGCGCGCGATGAGCGCCACGCCATGAAGCTCTATGAAGCGGGCGTGTCAGAAGCCGTGCCCGAAACCACGGAAGCCAGCCTGCAGTTGGCAGAAGCATTGCTGGTGGAATCCGGAATTCCGATGGGCCTGGCAATCGCCAGTGTGCACGAAAAACGTGACAGCTACCGCAAACTCCTGGGCCGGCCCAACCGCCGGGAACAGGCGGCACAGATGCGGTCAAGGTTGAAGAACCGGATGAAAAAGGGGTGAGGAGCGTTCTCCCATCCTGGAATAGGCCTGGAAGCCTCCAGGATGCCCTAGGAAGGCCCTCCTCGGAGTGTCAGGTAGGGTAGTGGCGGACAAACAAGGAATCGCTTCCACGAGGCTGGAAAGGGCCTTAGAATTGATTTCTATCTAGGGTTTAAAATTATACTAGGACTCACGTCTTAGTTCCTTGACCCAGTAGCGCACCGTCTTTGCGCCACCTGGCAACGCTTGCGAACCCACGGGCGAAAAACCCAGCGCCACATGAAATTGGTCCGACGCTGGATTGGGCGGATCGAGATTGATTTCGCAAACCAGCCGTTCGCGTTTCTCATCAACCGCCCGATTTTCAAGTTCAGCATAAAGCCGCCGCGCCAAGCCTTGCCCCCTTGCCGCTTCGCTCACCACAACACGGTCTATGTAGATGAAGCGCTGGTAGCGCCCATGCAACCACCGAAAGTTTGGATTGTCGTAAGTGCTGGCCTCGGAGAACGCGACTAGCAAAGCCAGACCCGTTGGTTCAGCCAAGGTGACATGGGATGCAGCGATGAGTTCCCGAAACGCCTCGGCCGTCTTGTAAGACAATTCCCCGGCATGGGCATTGTTGAGTGCCAGCAAGGATTCAAACAGCGCGGCGGAAAACGGTGGCGAGAAGAATTTCACACCACGCCAAGCTTCTTTTGCAAGTTGGTGCTTGACGTTGTGTACTGGAACATCAACCGCTCGCCCGGATTGATGATGCGGAAGGCCTGTTGCGCCATCAATGCCGCCTCATGGAAGCCCGAAAGAATGAGCTTGAGCTTGCCGGGATACCAGTTGATGTCACCGACCGCGAAAATGCCGGGTGTGGAGGTTTCAAATTTCTCCGTGTCAACCCTGATCAGATTTTCATGCAGGTTGAGCCCCCAGTCCGCAACCGGACCCAGCTTCATGGTGAGACCAAAAAACGGCAGCATGGTATTGGTCGCAACGTCGATCACCGCGCCATCGCTGCCTTTGACGGTGGCGGCAGACAAAACCCCAGCTTCACCTTTGAGGCCCGTAACCTGGCCAATCTGCAGCGCCATCTTCCCGGCTTCAACCAGTTCACGCATTTTCTTCACACTGTCAGGTGCCGCCCGAAAATCATCGCGGCGGTGCAACAGAGTCATGCTTCTGGCGATGGGGTGAAGATTGAGCGTCCAGTCCAAAGCCGAGTCGCCACCGCCAACAATCAGAATGTCCTTGCCACGGAACGTTTCCATCTTCTTGACGGAATAAAACACACTTTTGTTTTCGTATGCATCAATGCCAGGAATGGGCGGCTTCTTCGGCATGAAGGAACCACCACCTGCGGCGACGACAACAATCTTGGCGAGGAAGGACAACTCGCCGTCTGTCTTCAACAGAAAGCGTCCGTCTTCCTGCTTCGAAAGTTCCGTGACCATCTGGTTGAAATGAAACTGCGGTTGAAACGGCTTCGCCTGCTGCATCAACCGCGTGGTGAGTTCAGCGCCTGTTACGATGGGAAGTGCCGGAATGTCGTAGATCGGCTTTTCTGGATAAAGCTCGGCGCATTGGCCGCCGGGACGATCCAGAATGTCGAGCACGTGGCAGCGGATGTCGAGCAGACCCAATTCAAAAATCGTGAACAAGCCGCAAGGCCCGCCACCTATGATCACCGCATCGGTTTCAAAATGATCAGACATTGCTGTGCCTCAGAACTGCTTTTCAGGAACCCGCACGCGAAGTCCGTCGAGGGCATCGCTCACCTTGATCTGACACGACAGTCTGCTTTCGGGCCGCACATCAAATGCAAAGTCCAGCATGTCTTCCTCCATCGGATTGCGCGCACCCAATTTATCTGTCCACTCCGGCTCGACATATACATGGCAGGTGGCGCAGGCACAGGCTCCGCCGCAATCCGCGTCAATGCCCTGCACCTGGTTTTTGACCGCCGTTTCCATCACCGTCATGCCAGTAATGCCCTTGGTTTCAATTTCGGTGCCGTTGTGTTGGATGAATGTGATCTTGGCCATGATGTCCCGGGAAACGTCTGAATTTTGCGGGTTCATAGGTGAAGTGGCAGGCTGTGGCAACCGCGGCGATTGTGACGCCAGGATAATCGCGTGTTGTCAAGGGACCGCTCCCCCGGCTTCGCCGTTACCTCACCACGGGTGAGGGACTCGCCACTAAAGCGCCATCGATGATCGCCAAGGGAGGTCGTTCAACGATACCCTCTCCTTTGGAGAGGGTACGGCGAAGCCGGGGGAGCGGTCCCTTGGCAACACGCGATGGTCCGCGCAATTCATCTCAGCCCAGCGCCTTGCGGACAGCTTCGAGATATGCGTCTCGCGCCGCATCATAGGCCGTGAGATGGTTTGACCGGTCATCGCCCTGCTCCGGCAAGCCTTGCTTTTCCCAACGCGCGGCCAGTTCTGCAAACGCGATGGCACCCACAGCACTGGCCGCACCTTTCAGTGTATGGGTCAGAAAACGCCAGTCCAATGGCGACGCTGCTGTTAACATGCTCACCCGGCTTTGATCAATCTGGGAACTGAAAAGAGCGAGGATTTCGGCGCGCAACAACAGGTCGCCAAAGGTGTTGGTGTTAAGATGTTGCAAATCAAGGGCAGAGGCCACTTCATCCAAAAGGTTAACACTTGCAGCAGAATTCATCGACACCAGCACTCTCCCATCTCATGGAAATGATGACATCAAATGCCTGCAAGACACTGAAAAGACTTGAAAAACAGTATGTTTAGAAGTTCGATTCAATGCCAGCCATAATCTTAACCAAACTTTTAAGATTACGGTCCCGAAGCTCAGACAAAGGTTCAAGTTGTTGCAACAATAGGTTAATGTGGAACTTGAATGACTCGTGTCACGTGGAGGCACCTTCGGCTCTTCAAACAGCTGTTGGCACGGAATACGGGTTGGTAAGCAGGCGGGGCACGCCCCTAAGTAAGATAGTGTGGGTTTGAGTATGGCATTGAAACCAACGGACCGGAATCGCCAGGACAGCATGGCGGTGTTGCAAACAGCAGGCGATGCGCCATTGCGTGGACGTCCCGCCAATGAAAACGACCCCGCCCTGTCGATGATGCTGGCGCGTCTGCGCCGCCAACCCTCCTATTCCATCTTCTATTGGGCTTTCGGCATTTCACTGCTCTGGATCGGCAGCTGGTTTGCCATCTATTCGAACGCCATTGTTCGCCCAATCGGTGACGCCAATCTTGACATCACCCAAGCCGTGTTGGTGCTGATCGCCCCCATCGCCATTCTCTGGGCCGTGGCCTATCTGATCTGGCGCACCGCACAGATGCGCCAGTTTTCTGAAGTGCTGATGCAGTCCGCCATGCGTCTCGTGCGCCCGCAGGATATTGCCTCCGAGAATTTGTCGTCAATCGCCAAGGCCGTCCGCGGCGAAGTGGATGAGTTGGTGGACGGCGTGGAACGCGCCTACCAACGCGCCTCCAAATTGGAAGAAATCGTCCACAAGGAAATGACGGCCGTCGAACGCGCCTTCGGTGCGAATGAAGACCGCATCCGTGGCCTTGTCAGCGGCCTCGAAAGCCAGCGCGTGGCCTTGCAACAGACCAGCGCCATTGTTGGCGGCGAAGCGGCACCTCTGCTGTCTCGACTTGAATCCAACACGGCCAGTCTTGGCCAAGTCATCAATGTTGCGCTCGAAACCTTCAACCGCCTGGAGACTGGATTGAAAGCCTCGTCTTCCGAACTCTCCCGCACCATTGATGATGTGTCAGCCCGCGCCGCAGTCGCCGGCAACGAAATCAGCGGCCAGAGCCAGCAATTTGATCGCATGTCCACCATGCTCATCAACGACTTCCGGGATTTCTCCGGACAATTGCAGAGCTACGTACAGAACCTCAATACGGCGGCTGCAAATCTCGGCAACGAATCCGGCAAGCTCGGCACCGAAGTGCGGGGCATGGAAGCCAACCTGGTGCAGCTGATGCGCCAAAGCGCTGAACAGCTCAACAGCGCCAACGCCGAAGTGGGCAGCACCATTCAACGTTTGAGCGCTGGTACCACCACAGACATCCGCGCCGTTGCCGCAGAGCTGCAACAGACCTTCGGTTCCATCGGCGAAAACATCAACTACCACCTGCGCGCCACCTCGGGTGAGCTGGCGGGATTGATTGAGAAGTCAGGCATTGAAACCGCACAGCGCCTCGAAGAAACCCGCGGGCTCCTGTCCGGCGGCTTTGCCAATGTGGCCAATGAATTTGTGGGCAAGGTGTCGCGCGCGCAAACAGACCTCTCAACCTATGTTGACCAGGCCGCAAACCAGATCAACACCAATTACAACGGTGCCATCAGCCGCCTGTCAGAACGCATCGACATGTCGGGCGCGCAGATGCTGGCCGGCCTCGACCAGTCGGGCAACCAGTTCTTGTCACAGCTCAACTCATCGGGCGCAGACTATGCAGGCCGCATCGAACAGGCATCAGCCGCACTCAGCAATCACTTGGGATTGCAGACCGACAATCTCGAAAAGGCCATGTTGTCGTCAGCAGGCAGCTACGAGAAAAACCTCAGCGCAACAGCAGCCCTTGTCGCGCAGACCATCGACCAGTCCGCAGCCCAATTGCTCACCGGCCTTGACCGCAACGGCAACGCCTACGCCCAGCGCATTGAACAGTCCTCAACCAGCTTGCTCGCTGGTCTCAGCAACAATGGCGCTGCCTATGCCGAACGCATTGAACAGGCCACATCCGCCCTCACCGATCATCTGGGTCAACAAGGCGACAGCATCGAGAAGGCCCTCGCCAATTCTGTGGGCAGCTATCAGAGATCCCTGGCGGACACTGCCGCACAAGCGGTACAAGGCATGGACCAGACAGCCGCAAACCTGCTCTCAGGCTTGAGCAACAATGGTGCCGCCTATGCTGAGCGCATCCAGCAGACAGCGACAAGCCTGCTGACAACCCTCAACAATGATGGCGCCGCCTACGCCGACCGCATCGGGCAGGCCACATCGGCCCTCACCAACCATCTTGGCCAGCAAGGCGACAACATCGAAAAGGCACTCGCCAATTCCGTCGGCAGCTATCAGAAATCCCTTGCCGATACAGCGGCACAAGCCATGCAGGGCATGGACCAGACAGCCAACAACCTGTTGTCCACACTCAGCAACAATGGCGGCGCTTATGTAAACCAGATTGAACAGGCCACATCAGCCTTGGCCAGCCATCTGGGCCAACAAGGCGACAACATCGAGAAGGCACTCGCCAATTCTGTCGGCAGCTATCAGCGGACTTTGGCAGACACGGCGGCACAAGCTGTGCAGGGTATTGACCAAAGTGCGGCAACCCTTCTCGCAGGCCTCACCAACACAGGTTCATCTTACGCGGATCGCATCGAGCACGCTTCAACCAGCTTGCTCGCCGGACTTCAGGACAATGGCGCTGCCTATGCCGAACGCATTGAAAATGCCGCGGCTGTTCTGAACGATCACCTTGGCCTGCAAGGCGGCAGCATTGAGAAGGCACTCGCTGATTCTGTCAGCAACTACCAGCGCACCTTGGCAGATACAGCGGCACATGCCGTGCATGGCATTGACGAAAGCGCTGCAAACCTGCTGGCAAACCTGACCAACAATGGCTCGTCCTACGCCGAGCGCATCGAGCAGGCCTCAACCAGCCTGCTCGCAGGCCTGCAAGACAATGGCTCGTCCTACGCCGAGCGCATCGAGCAGGCCGGCGGCGCATTGGCCAACCACCTTGGCCTGCAAAGCGATACAATTGAAAGGGCCCTCGCTTCTTCTGTCGGAAGCTATCAGAAAACCCTGGCTGACACCGCTGCACAGGCCGTGCAAGGCATGGACGAAACGGCAACGAACTTGCTCGCGGGCCTTTCCAACAACGGCAACGCCTACGCCGAGCGCATTGAACAGGCGTCGCGGCTGCTTCTGGGTGGAATGGAAGCCAACGGCGATTCCTACGTCAACCGCATCGAGGACGCGGCCTCCAGCCTGTTGGGTGGGCTTGATACCAACAGCTCCACCTATGTTGACCGCATTGAATTGGTGTCACAGTCCCTGACCGACCATCTCAACCGCAATGCCTCAACGGTTGTCAGTTCCATGTCTGACGCCATCAATGGCTACTACACCCGCATCAGTGATGTGGCAGACCAGACCGTGTCCGGCATCGACCAGTCTGCATCACGCATCCTCTCGGGCTTTGAGCAGAGTGGGCAGATCTATGCGCAACGCATTGAATCAGCCTCCAGTGCTTTCACCACAAACCTTGAAGACCATTCCGGTTCCATCGTCAACACCATCCGTCAGTCCACGGACGATCTAACGCAGACCTTCACCGACTCCTATAACCGAGCCATGCTCGGCTTCGAGACAGCACAAGGCGGCTTTGATGTTGCTTCCAGCAACATTTCCAAACGCCTCAACGACGGCAGCACGGCCATTGTCAACCAATTGCAGTCCACCGGCGGCTCCATCAACGAGCTTCTGGTGTCAACAGGCGGCACCATTGCGGCGCACCTGCGCGAGACAACAGACATCGTCACCCGTCAGATGCAGGACTCCGGCGTTGGCATGACACACACGCTTGAATCATCAGGCGGTGCCATAACCGAACGCATGATGACCATCTCTGGTGATTTCGTGGAAAAGCTTTCAAGTGCCCGCGAAGGCATGATGCAGTTGCTCGAAACCTCTGCCGGCAACATCGTCACCGATTTGCAGTCCACCACGGACCAGGTTTACCAGCGCCTCGAAAACGTCTCCTCGCACATCAGTGACCAGGTTGAGGCAACAGCGCTCCGCATCAACGACTCGATTGATGCAACGGCAGGCACAGTCACAACCCGCGTGGTCGAAGCCACCGAGCGCCTGACCCGTCAGCTTGACACATCATCAAGCCAGTTGGGCGTGTTGATCGACACCACCGAACAGCGTCTGGGCAGCCAGTTGGAACAGGCAGCCTCAGATCTCTCCAGCCTGTTCAACGAAAACACCAGTGCGATGACCGACCAGTTGGGTAAAACCGCCCGCGAAATCGGCACCCGTCTGGATGTGGCGACAACCCACCTCGAGCAGGTCACCACGGATGTATCGAGCCGACTCGCATCGACCGGCGTCAGTTTCATGTCCGCTCTCGACAAGGCACAGCTGGGAATTTCGTCCAATCTTGAACGGGTGCAGGGCGCCTTCGCCGACGGCCTTCTGCAAACGACAGCGCAAATCAGCGGCCGCTTCGAATCCGAAACCGGTTTGCTGGTCAACCGCATCGAGAAGGCGAGTGGAGAACTCAATTCCTCTTCTGCTGTCTCACAAAAAATGCTGGACGAGGCCCACAGGAAATTCTCTGGCCACGTGCAGACCGCCAACACCTACTTCGCAGACCAACTCACGACGGCGGCAGGCGAACTCGACCAGAAATTGGAAAGCATCTCGATGCAGCTTACGGGCAAGCTCGAAGTCACAGGTACGCGCATGTCTGAACGCCTCGAAGATGTGACGTCGCTGGTGGACCGCTCCGTCGACAAGTTCAACGGCGAAATGGAAAAGATGTTGACCAGCCGCCGTGACGTGCTTGACACGCTGGTGAGCGACGCCAGCCGCCGCGCGAACGAAGTTGACGCGGTGATGACATCCTACATGAACATGATCGAAGAGAGCCTCAACACAGCTGAAACCCGGTCCAGGGAAATCAGCCGCATTATCGCCGATGCCACATCGAAATCCCTGAACCACCTGGACGATGAGTTGAAAAAACTCGAGGGTAATTCGGCGACACAAGTCACCCAGGCCGCCCGCGTGCTGCGCGAGCAGCATGAGCGCGCCCTGTCGTCCATGAACGAAATGCTCTCGGCAACGGCATCAGACTTTCAGCAAACCGCGCAAGACATGCGCATCACTGCCCAGCAGGTTGTGAAGGACATTGACGCCGCCCGCACCGACTTGAAGCGTGCTGTTGTCGATCTGCCGGAAGAAACCCGCAGCAACGCCGATGCCATGCGCAAAGTCGTGGCCGACCAGATCGCTGCCCTCAATGCGCTGTCTGAAGTGGTGCGCCGCCAGACGGGCACAGTCGATTTCTCCGGCCCCGGTTACATCAGCCCGCGAGGGTCAGGAACAGGATCGGGGGGCCCCTCCCCGGGAAAATCTGAGGGCGCGCCGTTCACAGCTCCCGTTACGGGAACGGTCAGTGCCCTGAACCAGAGCCCAACACGCCACGTCCAACGCCTGGACAGTCTCGAAGGCACCATGGCCGAAATTGCGGCGAGTGTTGAAGCCTTGGCGCAGAAACGTCCGGCGGCACCACCCCCACCTGTTCTGCGTGTGGCACCCGTGCCTGCGCGGACGCCCGCACCCGTGCCGCGCCCAACAGCCCGCGTCGAACTGCCGGCCCACGTGGCCCGCGAAATCGGCATGTTCAGTGAAAAGCTGAACGTGACGGCACGTGAAGTTGTAGAAGCCATTGATGACGGCTTGCCCCGTGATCTGGAAAAGCGCTTCATTGCGGGTGAATCCGAAGTCTTCATCAAGCGCCTGAACGAACAACGTTCCAAGCGCATGGTGACAGCCATCGCCAAACGCTATGCCGCTGAACGTCTGCTGCGGAGCCGTATCAACGGCTACATCCGCCTGTTCGAAAAGCTGCTCGACCAATTGGCCGAACTGCCAGGCGGCAGCGACTCCATCGAAGCCGTCCTTGCCTCAACCCACGGCCAGGTTTATCTGGCGCTGGCAGAAGCGGCAGGCAGGTTGCCGGAGTCGTGAGTTTGGTTTTCTTTTGAGAGTTGAGCGTGGAGCAGGGACCTCTCCCCCGCTTCGCGGACCCTCTCCGAAGGGGAGAGGGACCTCTTGCAGCGACCTCCCATTTTGCTGATCAGGGTGCTCGCATCGCAAGTCCCTCTCCTCTTCGGAGAGGGTACGGCGAAGCCGGGGGAGAGGTCCTTTGGCTACATGCAATGATCGATTATCAAGGCGGCGGAAATTACCCATGCAGCTCACCATCACCCGTAACTCCTGGCCTATCGCCGGCACCTTCACCATTGCCCGTGGCAGTAAGACGGAAGCTCAAACGGTCACGGTGACTTTGACTGACGGCCAACACGTGGGCCACGGTGAATGTGTTCCCTATGCCCGTTATGACGAGACTGTTGACGGTGTGATTGCAGCACTCGAGTCACAAAGCACCGCTATCGAAAAACTCCAATCGCGCGACAGGGTGGCACTTCTCGCCCTGCCCTTTGCGGCGCGCAATGCGCTGGACTGTGCCCTGTGGGATCTTGAGGCCAAGCGCGCTGGCAAGCCAGCATGGCAGTTGGCTGATGTCAAAGCACCGTGCCCGGTCACCACCGCATACACCATCAGTCTCGGCGATCCAGCGACCATGGCCGAAGCCGCCAAAGCCGCAAGCCACAGGCCGCTTCTCAAAATCAAACTCGGCCGCGCCGGTGACGGTGAACGCCTCGCCGCAATCCGCGAAGCCGTGCCCCACGCCCGCCTGATTGTCGATGCCAATGAAGGGTGGCGCGCCCACAGCATTGAAGAGATGCTTGCGCATTGCGTCAAGCAACGCATTGAGTTGGTCGAGCAACCGCTTCCCGCAGACGATGACGAAGCCCTGCGCGGCATCACAACGCCCGTCATTCTTTGTGCTGACGAAAGCGCCCATGGGTTGGAAAGTCTGGATGGATTGCTGGGCAAGTATCACGCCATCAACATCAAGCTCGACAAGACAGGCGGACTCACACCGGCCCTCGCCATGGCCCGAGCCGCGAAGGCCCGCGACTTGAAAATCATGATTGGCTGTATGGTCGGATCATCCCTCGCCATGGCACCAGCCTTTCTGCTTGCGGGCTACGCTGACTACATTGACCTCGATGGCCCTCTGCTTTTGGCCAAAGACCGGGAGCACGCCATTCAGTACGACGGCGGCACTATGCAGCCCCCGCCTCGCGCACTCTGGGGCTGAAACGCATCAGCATCACGGCCAGCACAAACGAAAGTGCGGCCAGTGCAGCCATGACATAATAGGCTTGCGCACCCAGGTCCCGGTACAGCGGACCTGACACAAACATCACGGAAGAAAACAGCACACCACCGGAGATCGCCGAATAGAGTCCTTGCGCCCTGTTGCGAAGCCCCGTCGGCACCATCAAGCGGATGAAATGCATGGTGCCCAGGTGCGTCGCTGAAAAAGACAGGCCGTGCAAAAGCTGCGCGACCAGTATCATGGCAAAACTTTCAAACGTCCCCAGCATCAACCATCGCACCACAGCCCCCGCCATGCCAGTCAGCAAAATCCGCCCCGGCCCCAATTTTGTCACCAGAACATTCGAGAATGAAAACAGCAGGATTTCAATCGACACCGCAATCAACCAGAAAAACCCGATCCAGAAGGTGGAATACCCCAGCGATGACCAATGCACGGAACTGAAACTGTTCAGCAGCCCGTGCGAAGACTGTGCAAGACCTGCGGCAATCATCAACAATGGAAAGCTGGATTTGAAAACCAGTTCATTCATCCCATCAATGGCGAACTCCGCTGGTTCAGCTTTTTCAATCTCAGGCTCTGTTGGCAGGTACAGCGTTGCAAAAAATGAAACAGCCTGCGCCACAGCCAAAATCCACACCGTGTCCAGGGGACTGAGTACCGTCAGCAGCGCTCCACCACCCAGCGCCCCCACCAGAAAACTCACCGACGCCCAAAGCCGCAGGCGCCCATAATCCAGATTATGCGCCGCAGCGCCGTCCACGCTGAAACCTTCAGTCAATGGAAACACGGGCGCAAACATGAAGGACGCAATCAAGGCCACCGTCATGATCGGACCAAAACCATTGCTGATCGCCAGCAGCGCATAGCTCAAAACCGCAAAACCCGCACACAGCTGGATCACCAGCCGCCGGTTGCCAAAATAGTCAGCCATCCACGAGAAAAGGGGCGCGCCAACAATGCGTGTCGCCATCATGCCCGCCATGATCATGGCGATGCCATCAACGCTCACACCTTTTTCAGCCAGCCACAGCGGCAGAAACGGCAATTGCACGCCACTTCCAATCATCAGGAAGGCGTAAGTCACAGAAATGCGGATGCCGAAGCGCCGTGCGGTCATGGACTGCGGCGTCTAAACCAAAGATTTACCAGTTTCCACGACAATGGACGCAAGAGTGTCATGCAGGTTTGTGCAGGCCGTTGCCTGTAACAGTGTGGTGCTGGGGTGGAGTGTGTGTGTATGAGTAAAGATGTGTCAGCCGAAATCGGCTTTACGTTCGACGCTGTTCTGGAGGCCGTTCAGGACTCAAGCCGCGGGCGGTGGTTCCTCGAAGAATTTAAAAAGCGCGAAAGCCTGGCTGATCAGGTCCGGCTGGTGGATGCCATCAGCCGCATCGAACTGCGTGTCGATGGCATGGCGGGCCATTTCACTGCCTCCGAAGACCTCGCCAAAGTCCGTCAGGCCATCGCCAAAACCCGCGTCGACATTGTGCGTTTGCAGCCGGAAACCAAAGGACTTTCGGAGGAAGGCAAGCTCTTTGCCCACTTGGCGGACCTCGCGCGCAAATCCTTGCCGGAACAATCCACTCCGACGGGTATCGAACAGGCTTTGCGATTGGTGGACCAGATCGACTCCAGTCTCAACAGCAACGTCACGGCGTTCCCGTTGGTTGCAGCAAAAACAGCGGACAGATTGTTCCAGCAGGACGCGACGGTTTTTGAACCGAAGCCATCTGCGCCAGCCCCTGGCCCCAAACTTGTAGTTTCACCTGATCCCGTGGCAAAACCGGAACCGGTTGCGACGGGAGCCAAGCTCTCGATCAGCCGTGTGGGTCAGTCCAAGGTGGAAGATGCAAAGCCAGAGATCGCCATCGAAGTGAAGCCTGAAACGTTTCCGGAAGTTCAAGCGGCGGCAACAGAGCCGGCCAAACCACGCATCGTCATCATCCGCCGCAAGGCGGAAGAACTGACGGATCAGTCGATGGCTTCAACGGCGGCCTGAAGCTGCAACAAAACTCCCCATCTGTTCGTCATCCCCCGCTTTAAGCGGGGGACCCATGGGTCGTCCGCATGAAGCGGACCATGACGAAATTTGCGAGAGTTCAACTTGTCGAACTCCCAACGTTACGCAATGCCACCGCCTTAGAGCGGTTCCACGTTGGTTTGAACCACAGTCCAAATGTTCACTATTCATCCAAGTTCCGTCATGGTCCGCTTCAGGCGGACCACCCATGGATTCCAGAAGTAAGTCAATTCTCTTGCAGCTGGAGCATCGGGCGCTCATCTGTATTCACGATTTCCCTTTTGTCCTCCATAGGCGGGCTTGACCCGCCACCCCAGAACCACCCGCAGTCTGGTTCGGCGGCTCAAGGCCGCCGATGGAGAAATATGGGATTTGATCCCACTTGATCGCTTGACGCACTGGACCCCAAGACTGAACATCCATGAGTGGCCCGCCTGAAGCGGGCCAAGACGAAACTCGAGTGTGAAAGCGATTCGAGGAAAACCGGAACCGCCTTAAATTAAGCTGGCCTTTACCCTATCAGGCCACTCTTCGATGTAACGGCAATTTTTTCGAGTGCATCCCAAGTGAGTTCCAAAGTTTCCCGCCGCTTGTTTCTGCAGGCCCTCGCCGCTTCAATGGCCTTGCCTGCCCATGCGCAGCAGACCGAATCCATTGCCGCCTTGGCACCCCGCAATGATGTGCCTGCATTGGATTTCAGCGGCAAACTCGCCACCCGCACTGGCGTGGTGGTCGAACAGAACGAAGCGGCCATGATCACGCAAGGTTCCATCGACGCCATGCAAAGCGCCATTTCCATGTATGAGGAAATCGTTGCGGGTGGGGGGTGGCGCAAGCTCAAGCCGGGAAAATATGAAAAGGGCGTCAAAAGTTCCCGCATCGTGGACTTGCGTGAGCGGTTGGTGCGCGAAAACTACCTCGACCTCGAAGCCCTGAATGTCGAAGCCCCTGACGAGTTCGACGGACAGCTCACCGGTGCCATCCGCGCATTCCAATTGAACCACGGCATTGCCCCGTCAGGCAAGGTCGACAACCGCACCCGTAACGCGCTTGATGTACCGGCGCGCAAACGCCTCTTCGCGCTGCATGAAAACATGCCGCGCATCCTCGCCCACCAGCCCACCATGCAACGCCGCGCTGTGCTGGTGAACATTCCCTCCGTGCAACTTGAAACCGTGGAAGACGGCATCGTCTATGCCCGCCACAACATTGTCTGCGGAAAATTGGAACGGCCGTCTCCGACCTTGAACAGCCGTGCGACAGACGTGACTTTCAACCCCTATTGGAATGCGCCTGCGTCCATCGTTGCCAAGGACCTCATTCCGAAATATCTCAAGGACCCGGAATACCTCACCAACATGCACATCCGCGTTTTTGATGGGCCGGGCGGAGAAGAGATTGATCCGGCAGCGGTGGATTGGGAAAACACCGCAGCCGATCGCTACCATTTCCGCCAGGAACCGGGAGACCACAACGCGCTGGCGACAGTGAAGGTGAATTTTTCCAACCCGCACATGGTCTATATGCACGACACGCCCCACCGTGAACTCTTCGCCGTGAATGCCCGATACGAAAGTTCGGGCTGCTGCCGCGTGGACCAGGTACGGCTCTTTATTGATTGGATTCTCGCGGGCCAGGACGGCTTCCATGAAGCCGCATTCGAAATGATCACGGCAAGCCAGGAAACCACGGTCATGCCGCTGAAATCACAAGTCAGCGTGCATTTCATGTACCTCACCGCATGGGCCACGGAAGACGGCCGCGTAAACTTCCGGCCAGACGTCTATCAACTCGATGGCACGGGCTTCACTTTGGGTCAGCCCGAACCGCTCGGGAATATTTGAAGCGGTCCTCGAAACCATTGTCGCGAAAGCTGAACCAGGGAAACTCAAGATCTGCCAGTAACATCTCCAATTTTCCATCACCATCCATGTCTTCAAGCATGGTGACAAGAGAGTCTAATTTGGCGATGGTGAGGTGTTCCCTTTTATCGGGCGCAGATTTCAAGCGCTTCAAGGTTGCCGCGTCAAATGTTCTGGTAAGCTCTACAGACTGAAAATCGAAATCCAGACAAGCGTCAGGTGATGGGGATGTTGCCAGACCGCCGAGGGGTACCGACAGCACCCGTCTTTTCGCGGCAGTGACATTGGGTGTGTTTACGTCCGTCGGGGCGAATGGGTAGTCGAAGAAATACAGTGCAGGTGTTGCGCTGGATGCAGCGGTCAGCTTTGGTGGAACCCGCATGTAGTCAGCGCGGAGTTTCATCTGGTCACACAGCTTGTTCACCACCCTGGCAACTGTACGCCTTGGCGGTATGTTTGTATCTTCGTAACCGGGGCTTTCTGTCTCCAAAGGCGGCATTTTCCAACTGCTGATTTCAACTGCGGCATTTGTGTCGCCAGGGATGTCCGCGCGGACTGAGATGATTTGCGTATTTGAAACATCCTCGTTGCCAATGACGATAAAGGGATCATCTGCTTCTGCATGGTCGCTGAGAAGGACCCGCCCAAATGATTGTCCTGTGTTCACCTTCTTTTTTTCGGTCAAGAAAGCTTCCGTCACTGCAAACCGTCGGATGACAGAACTGTTTCCATAGCCTTCTCCATTCTCGGAACCCCTACGCACAATCCCGAGATAGATTTTGCCATTTGAGCGCATGGCAAAAGGTGGGAGAACAAATGAACGATAGCGATCCTGTTCTTTTTCCTTTGGTTTCACCACCTTCGCAATATTGATCGAGTTGCCCTGGTCCTGTTGGCCATAGACTTCAAACTTGCCGGTTCTCGCGGTGAAGCCACGGATGTCCGCAGAGCGCAATGCAAGGCCCTCAAAATCACGGGCAATTTTGAAAATGTGGAAGCACAGAAGATTTGTTCCTCTTTTGCAGGTATGCGTCTTCAAGGCAAAAGCATCGCCCAGACTGCCATCTCTACTGCTCCATGGCGCGATGTGGAATTCAGAAAACTCAAGATCAAGGCCTGGCCCCGTAATTGTGGTGGCTGCAATCTGTTCCATCCGCTTGAAGGTCGTCATCGGATCCAGAGGGACAAGATCAGTTTCGCAAGAGAAATCTGGCTTGACCTCTGTTGCCACCCCAAATGCACGAGCCCAATCCTGAACGCCCGCCTGGGAAGGTTCCAGCAAAATGAAATTGCCTCCAGTCCGGCTCAACGCCTGTCGCCGCCACCAGACAAAAACGTCTTGTCCGCCTGCTGTTTTGGCTACAATCGGCGGTATGGTCATTGCGCTGAAAGCACCAGCAAGGTCATAGACCGTGCAAAAGTCTTTTCCTTGCTTCGCGGAAGCGATCTTGGCGAATATGGTGACCCGCACTCCAGAGGGCTTTATGTCAAAGACATAGATCGACTTCTTTTCCGCCCCACGTCCCATCCAGCTATGTGGTGTATCTGCAATGCGAATGACCCTGTATCGACTTGATCGATAAGGAAAGGGATCAAACTCGTAGTAAGTTGAAGCACCTTCCTGAAAAGCGCCTGATCCGCCAAACCTGACACCCAGAAGAACAAGCCGCGCCCGTGTGTAACACGCTTCAAGCCGATCAAATGCCATAAAGAATTTGCAGAGCTTGAACGCATGTTCCTGCAACAGCGTGTCACAATCGAGTTGCGAGTAGCCATAGGTGCGCGCACCGTGCCGATAGCACATATCATGAAAGGCACAGGCCTGCCGTATCTGCAGATTGATCGACGCTTCGTTGGATTTACGCGGAAACACCAGGAACTCGACCCATTTATCGAGGCTGCAATTGAGCCCCTGTCCCATTCCGCCTATGCTTTGAATGTCCTCCGCTGACTGTCGCACGGATTGAACAGTGACTGGAAACTCCCGGTCATTCGTCGCTTTTACATTGGCGAGAATTTGGTCTGCCGCAGGTCCGGCACCAAAGCGAAGAAAAATCAACCCTGCCAAGATGGCGAGCAGAACAGCCAAGATGGCGAGCTTCGCAGCGAAAACGACGCCCTTCACAACATTCCTGACAATGAACAACCAGAGGATTGCCATCTCAGCACCCCATTTCACTTGCCCCGCCCGCATTCTAGCAGCAAATCTTCACGCTTGGCAAGAAACCTGGTAGTATTGAAGGAATAGCTCAATCGGTTGTTGCGTCGAGCGACTTGAGTTCTGCAACCCTCAGAACTATCTAATGGCGTTGAAACTTCGCATCGGAACACCGACTTGAAACTCAAAGGCTTTCACCACCTCACCTCTGTCACCGCTGACGCGCCGAAGAACCACCACTTCTATACAGAGGTGATGGGGCTTCGTCTCGTCAAGAAAACTGTGAACCAGGACGACACCTCCGCCTATCACCTGTTTTATGCAGACGGCAAAGGCACTGCCGGTTCCGACATCACCTTCTTCGATTGGCCCACAGGGCCAGAGCGACGCGGAACGCATTCAGTGACGCGCACCGGCTTTCGCGTGAAAGGCGAAAACGCCTTTGACTGGTGGGCAAAACATTTCCGCGCAAACAACGTGACGTTCAAAGACACCACAACCCGCATGGGCCGCCTCACCATCGACTTCGAGGACTTTGAAGGCCAGCGCCTGTCATTGGTACAGGACGAAACGGCGGCACCCTTTGCGCAATGGGACAAGAGCGTGGTTCCAGTCGATCACCAAATCCGTGGACTTGGCCCCATCAATCTCAGCGTGCCAGACATCAAGCCGACAGAAGCTGTGCTCATAAACGTGATGGGCATGACCAAGATCGCGGACAATGACGGCCTCCACGCCTACCGCATGGCAGGTGAAGGACCTGTCGCTGAACTGCATGTGCGCGTGGAACCCCTGCTCTCGCAAGCCCAGCAAGGTGCAGGTTCTGTCCACCACGTGGCCTTCAACATTCCGATGGCAGATTATGATGCGTGGACAAATCACTTGAAACAGATGCGCGTGCCAAACTCCGGCCCCGTTGATCGCTTCTGGTTCAAGTCCCTCTACTTCCGCGAACCCAATGGCATTCTGTTTGAGATCGCAACCGATGGTCCGGGATTCCAGGCCGATGAGCCGATGGACAAGCTGGGAGAGACATTGTCACTGCCACCGTTTCTGGAAGCCAAGCGGGCGCAGATCGAGGCGAAGCTGAAGAAGTTGTAAGAAAAGCCCTCAACCGCCAAGCAACCTCTCCCGCCCTTCGGGCACCCTCTCCGAAGAGGAGAGGGACTCGTGGTGCTTGCACCCTGAACAGTAAAATGGGAGGTCGCTGCAAGAGGTCTCTCGTGGTGCTTGCACACTGAACAGTAAAATGGGAGGTCGCTGCAAGAGGTCCCTCTCCCTTTCGGAGAGGGTACGGCGAAGCCGGGGGAGAGGTGCTTAGGCACCAAGCGATGGCCCTCCCCTACGTCACAGCCTTCTTTGCCAAATACTCCGGCTGATCCCACGTCCGCTGATCCAAAATCCCCGCCAACACCTCCACCGCATCAAACACCTCTTCATGCGTGTTATAGAGCGGCGCAAAACCAAAGCGGATCATGTCTGGCGCACGAAAATCACCGATCACCCGGCGCGCAATCAAGGCTTGCATCACCGCATAACCTTGCGGGCATTGGAAACTCACATGTGATCCCCGTGCATCAAAATCACGCGGACCCGCAAGTGTCAGCCCATGTTTCGCACAACGCGCCTCAACAAGTTCGATGAACAAGCCACAAAGGCTTTTCGATTTGCGGTGCACGACATGCATATCAACATCGTCCCACACCGCCATTGCCGCATCGAGTGCGACCAGTGAGAGAATGCCTTGAGTGCCACATTGCATGCGTACCAATCCATCCCCTGCTTTCCAATCCAGAGCAAATGCAAACGGATCAGCATGGCCCCACCACCCCACCAACGCGGGTTCCGCAGTTGATTGGTGGCGCGGATGCACCCAGACATAAGCCGCAGACCCCGGCCCGCCATTGAGATATTTGTAGGTGCAACCAACGGCGAAATCCGCCTCCGCACCCAGAAGATCAATCGGCACGGCACCCGCCGAATGCGCGAGGTCCCAGATGATGAGACATCCCTTCGCATGCGCATGCGCTGTCAGCGCCTTCATGTCGTGGCGACGACACGTGCGGTAATCCACCTCCGTGATCATCACCACCGCCACCTCTTCGGTGATGGAAGCCGCAACATCTTCCGGTGCCACAACCTTCAATCGATGCCCGTCGCGCAGAAAATTGTTGAGTCCTTGCGCCACATAAAGGTCTGACGGAAAATTTCCACTGTCGGACAAAATCACATGACGCCCGCGACGCAAAGCCAGCGCCGCCGTCAGCACCTTGAACATGTTGATGCTGATCGTATCCGCCGCGATGCAGTTACCGTCTCCACCGCCAATCAAACGGCTGATTTTACCACCAATCTTCTGCGGTAAAGTGAACCAATGATGCTTGTTCCAGGAGGTAATCAAATCCTGTGACCACTCCACATTCATCGCATGCGCCACGCGGGCCTGAACGCCATGCGGCATCGGCCCCAGCGAATTGCCATCGAGATAGATCATGTCCTTCGGGAGAATGTAGCGCCGGCGGAAATCCTTCAGCGGATCGGCGTGGTCAAGTTTTTGCGCGGCTTCCCGTGACGTCATGATTTTCTCCCAATTCGCCTGCTATAAGTGAGCGATGCGGCGACTGCAAATCATCCTCGGCCTGTTTCTGTTGGCAACACCCGTTGCAGCGGAAACAGCCATCTCAACGGCACAGACGGCCAAGCTGATCCGGCTGGCTGAAAAGACTGTTGTTGAATCAAACGGCTGGGCCATCGATCTGCAAGACGCTTTGATCCAAAGCGAACTTGAGGTGTCACGTGAAAATGTATGCGCCTCCATCGCCATTCTCGACCAGGAATCAGGCTTCGTCGCAGACCCCGTGGTGCCCGGCCTTGGCAAACTCTCCGAGCAAGCCTTGCAAGACAAGCTATTGCAAATTCCCGTCGCGGGCCGCGCTGTGTTGAGCTGGCTGGACCGCACACCTTCCAAAGATGCCAGCTTTATGGCCCGCATTCGCAACGCCCGCACCGAACGTGACCTTGACCTCGCCTACCGCGCCCTCATTGACCACATGGGCAAAACCACCAGCATGAGTTCCCTCCTCGAACTCGGCCTTCTCAACAAGCTGATCGAAGAGCGCAACGAAATCGACACCGCAGGCTCCATGCAGGTTTCTGTGAAATTCGCGCTTGAAGAAACCCGCAAGGCACGCTGGCTGCCAATGACACTGAACGATGTCTACGCCGTGCGCGACCAACTCTACACCCGCCATGGCGGCATGCTCTATGGCGTGCGTCAGCTGCTGGCTTACGACACCGGCTATGGCCGAAAGATCTACCGCTTCGCCGATTTCAACGCCGGTCGCTACGCCTCACGCAACGCCGCCTTCCAACAATCTGTTGCAACGCTCACTGGTGAACCACTCGCCCTCGACGGTGATCTCCTGAGCTACGGCAAGGACCGCAATCCGCTCAGCAAAGTCACAGCCACCGAAATCGCCATCCGCAAAGTCTCGACAAAATACAAACTTGAACTCACCGACAAACAAATCCGCGCCGATCTCCTGCGCGAGAAAGAACCCGGCTTCACCGGCACCCGCACCTTCATCGCCATCCGCGACCGCTACGCCACCCTGAAACGCGAACCTGCAGTCTTCGCACTGATCCCGGACATCCAACTCAACAGCGAAAAACTCTCCAGGCAGTTCACCACCAAACGCTTCGCCGAAAGTGTGAACAAACGCTACCAAGCCTGCATGGCTGTGAAACTGTAAAGGACCTCTCCCCCGGCTTCGCCGGACCCTCCCCGGAGGGGAGGGACTCGTGGGTGTGAGCGCCCTGAATAGTAAAAGGGGAGGTCGCTGCATGAGGTCCCTCTCCCCTTCGGAGCTACGGGATTCACACATCTTTCCCAATACTTTCAATGAGTTGCGATAAAAGTGCATAAAAATCACTTTTTTTGAGGATAGACGAAGAGCGAACATCCATTTTCCTGCGTTGTCTAAGATATTGAATAACAATCGTTTTTCAACCCCGAATCACTTGTGTGAATGCCGTAGCCCCTTCGGAGAGGGTACGGCGAAGCCGGGGGAGCGCCTTGAATAGTAAAAGGGAAGGTCGCTGCATGAGGTCCCTCTCCCCTTCGGAGAGGGTACGGCGAAGCCGGGGGAGAGGTCCCTGTCACCAGGCGACCCCTCCAACAGTGTTTCTCAGCTGATCAGATTGATATCATCCACAAGTGTCGCGGCGGAAAGTCCTGCTGTCACCTTGAAGTCGATCACGTCACCATTGCCGAAATCCAGCTTGTAGAACGTGCCTGCGGTGTTCATGGTGCCGAAGGTGTCGAGCATCTGTTGCACGGTGGTGACGGTGGGATGCGTGTCCTGGAACACCGAAACATCAATCACCAGCGTGTCTTCGTCATTGGTGAAATCCACAATGTAGTCGCGGCCAAAGCCATTGGCCATGTAACGGAACTGGTCAGCGTCCGCTCCACCTGTCAGGCGGTCGTTGTCAGCACCGCCTGTGAGTGAGTCCACGCCTGCACCGCCATTGATATTGTCCTTGCCGATGCCGCCGTCAATCGTGTCATTGCCGTCGATCCCAGCCAGCCTGTCATCGCCTGCATCACCAAAGATCATGTCATTGCCCTGCTGGCCCTGCACGTCATCGGCCCCGCCGTCGCCATGCATCGTGTCATCACCGGAGCCGCCATAAAGCTTGTCCACGTCATCGCCGCCATTCAGGATGTCATTGCCGGAATGGCCCCGCAGCGTGTCCAGCCCGGCGCCACCATTCATGGTGTCATTGCCAACCTGGCCATTCAGCGTGTCATCACCTGCATCACCATTCAGCGTGTCATGGCCAGTCCAGCCGTTGAGTGTGTCAGCATCATCACCACCGCTCATCGTGTCGGAGCCGGAGCCACCGAACAACGTGTCAGTTCCGGCGCGGGTCGCTATAATGTCGTCACCTGTAAAGCCATGGACTGTTCTGCCTGGGCCGTCAGCAAAAGACACGGCATCGTCACCCGATGTCCGCAAACTTCCGGTCAGCAGCGTGAAGCTGCCTGTCGTAGATGGCACATAACCTCCGGCGATACCGCTCCCTAGGCCGTGCATTCCACCAGTTGCCGTTGAGGCAACAATGCCTGCGTCTCCGGAGACATCGCTACTGATATTTACACCTGTATAGGCACGCCCTCCATTGCCTTGATATCCAATGGAGCTTCCACCGTCTCCACCCTGCGCGGTCACAGTGTCGAACAGCACGTTGTCAAGTGCGGTGACATGAGAACCATCATTGAAGATGCCACTGAAAGCACGGCCCCCGTCTTGACCTTTGGGGATTCCTGACAGATCCTCCCCACCGTAGCCACCAGTGGCTGATATGTTGAGAAACACAGTTTCGCGGACGACCAGGTTGCCCTCATTCAAGATGCCTGACACTGCAGTACCACCTTGAGCAGTACCGCCATGCGCACCGGTTGTTTTTTGTCCCGTAATGACGCTGTCGGTGATCACCATGGTGCCACTGTTGAGAATACCCGCGTGGCTGGTGATGGTGCCTGTGTCGGCATTCTTCAGCGTGAGGCTGGCGAGGTTGACGGTTGCCGTGGATGCCGCATTCACGAGAATACTGGTCACGCTGCTCGTAGCCAAGGCGCTCTGAATGGTGATGTCCGCATCCCCATCGCCATCCGTGTCGCCATTGATGCTCACAGCGCCATTGGCAATGGCCAAAGCGCCGGATGTGAGATTGATGGTTTGCCCAGCCATGCTCGCAGCAAAGACGATGTTGTCTGCGCCAGCACCGTTGAGTTCCGCAGTAGCAAGTGCTTCCCGCAATGAGCCCGCACCAGAGTCATTCGTGTTGAATACGACAAAGTTTGTCATTATTGTCCCTCGATTGAATTGAAGATTCATTCCCCAGAGAGCAAATTTGCCACACCATGCCTTTCAAACCCGTTAACGGATCGTTGAGTTTTGTATGGATGAAAGCCCGCTCAAAACCGCAAAGCCACATCAAAGCCACGGGACTTCAACAGAATGTCCACAGAATTGGCTGTTCTTCGGCATTGCAAACGCATGTAGCCAAGAAACCTCTCCCCCGGCTTCGCCGGACCCTC
>JANPCE010000062.1:0-48940 GCA_031430795.1 Hyphomicrobiales bacterium | reverse complement strand
AGGCAACCACCACCGAAAGGCCATCGTCGCCTGTGCGCGCAAGCTCACAATCTACGTCAACACCGTTCTCAAAAGGCAAACCCCATGGAAATCAAAACCTCAACTCCAAACAGAAACATGATGGTTGCTTCATGCGGGCCACCCATGTGGCCGCTGTGATGAAATGAAATCGACTGGCAATCGCTCAGGTCTTGTTCATGCCCTGCCATCCATGGGTGGCCCGCATGAAGCGGGCCACGACGGGATTTTGGTATGTGAAGCGATTTTCAGAAGCTTAACCGGACAGCAGTGGCATGAAGAGGAGGATGACGGAAATCAGAAATCATGCACGCTAACCCGGCACCGCTTTGGGTCAATCAAGCAGCCTTGCAATCACCACATGCGTCCCATGCCGCGACAAATCAGAACGTGGCGTGTAAGCATTTGCCATGACGGCAAATCAGAAACTTTGGGGATATGGGTTGACGGCGCTTGGTGCCACCCTGTTTTCCACCAAGGCCATATTCATCAAACTCGCCTTCCACGAAGAACTGAACGCCACCTTGATGCTGGCTTGGCGGATGATTTTTTCCATGCCGATTTTCTTTGTCATTGGAATGTGGATGGTGTTGCGCATGCGCCGGGAGGGCAAGCCTTTGCCATCTCCACGCATCTTGGGGCTTGCGGCCTTCACAGGCTTTTTGGGTTACGGCCTCTCGGCCTATCTTGATTTCAAAGGCCTTGAATTCATTTCCGCCCAACTGGAACGCCTGGTGCTATTCACCTACCCGTTGTTCGTCATGTTCATCGGTGCCATCTGGTTCAAACAAAACATCACCCGCTATGGCCTCATCGCGTGTTTCGTCACCTATCTCGGATTGGCAATCGTCTTTGGCGTTGATGTGCCATCGGGCGGCTGGGCCACCATCATCGGCACGGCTCTTGTGCTGGGCTGCGCCATCACCTTCGCCATTCAACAACTCATGGCAAAGTCGATGATCGCCGCTGCGGGCATGGTGCTTTACACCGCTATTTCCATGTTCGCAGGCGGCGTGTTCTGTCTCGCTCTGCACGCCATCAGCGATGGTGATTTCAGCGCAACGCCAACCTTTCTGTGGCTGGGTTTGGGCTGCGCCATCTTCGCAACTGTATTGCCTGTCTTCTGCATCAACGGCGGCTTGGCGCGCATCTCAACACAAGCCGTGGCGATGATCTCGACTCTCTCGCCCATCGTCACCATTGCCTTGGCAGTGTTGATTTTGGATGAGCCATTCACCTGGGCCGATGCATTGGGTTCAGCACTGGTCGTCGCAGGCGTGGCCTATTACACGTGGGCCGATTCCAGATCGCGGCGTCCTCAAGTGATCGAAGACGTTTAGCCGGCCTTGTCCAACCACTCGCGCAAGGCCTGATTGATCCGCGTCTGCCACTTCGGCCCCTTGGCCTTGAAGCGCTGGATCACGTCATCGTCGAGGCGGATGGTGGTCGAGGTTTTGGTTTCGGGCAGTTTTGGGCGACCACGGGAGACCTCGACAGAATCAAACTTCGCCTGCCACTCAGGCGTGGACAAGTCGGGCGCATCATCCGGATCCACCCATTCTTCGTCCAAACTTTTCTTTTTCTCTGTCATTGGCTTTCCTCAGGCTGACAACGCGGCAGCGTTCTTGACGTTTCGTCCAAACGACAATCATCATTCGACCCATCAAGAAGCCGACTGTAATCCATCGATCTTCGCCATAGTCTTTGCGCTCGTCGGGATAGGTTAAAGTTTGTCCGGCGAATATTTTCCCGATGTCTAAGAAATCAAGTTTGCGCTGTGTCAGCGTCAATTGCCGCTTGGATTCATCAAACTCAATCTCCATGAATTATTGTTACTACAATAATTCACAAACGTCAATCAATCTCAGCTCATGCTCTCCGGCAGCGCTTCCTTGCGCTTGGCCATGAAGCCCAGCAATGCTTCGTCAATTCCGGGGTCCAGCGTTGGCGCTACATAGTCCCGCAGCAGTTGTTTCCACTTGGCGTTGGCGCGCACCACGATGTCGTTCTCGCCTTCATCGCGCCATTGCTCGAATGAGTTGTTGTCGGCCAATCCCGAACGCCAAAAAGCGTTCTCGAAATTGTTCTGGGTGTGCGTGCAGCCGAGATAATGCGAACCGGGTCCCACTTCGCGGATGGCATCCATCGCCTGGCCATTCTCGGAAAAGTCCAAACCTTCGGAGAATTTTTGGAACATGGTGAGCTGGTCATGGTCCATGATGATTTTTTCATAGCCGGACGAAAGCCCGCCTTCGAGCCAGCCTGCGGCATGAAGGCAGAAATTCACGCCTGACAGCAGTGTTGGCCAAAGTGTGTTGGAGGTTTCGTAGGCGGCCTGCGCATCTGGAATTTTCGATCCGCACAACCCTCCACCTGAACGGAAAGGCACACCCATGCGGCGCGCCAATTGCGCCGCACCAAAGGTGACGAGGGCAGGTTCAGGTGTTCCGAAGGAGGGCGCACCCGATTGCATGGACATCGAAGCCGCGAATGTGCCGAACACCACAGGTGCGCCGGGGCGGCACAATTGTGTGAAGGCAATGCCGACGGAAGCCTCAGCTAAAATCTGCGTCAAAGTACCGACAGTGGTGACGGGCGACATGGCACCGGCGACGATGAAGGGCGAAATGACGGTGGCTTGATTGGCACGGGCATAGACCTTGAGCGCCCCCAACATCACACCATCCCACACCATCGGCGAGTTGGCGTTGATGAGAGAGGTCATCACGCAATTCTGGTCAACGAAGTCCTTGCCGAACAGCAACTCAGCCATGGCAACAGAATCCGCAGCACGCTCACCCGATGTGACAGAACCCATGAATGGCTTGTCACTGTATTTCATATGACTGTACACCATATCGAGATGACGCTTTGGCACAGGCACATCAACAGGTTCACACACCGTGCCCCCGGAGTGGTGCAGGCTCGGCAGCATGTACGCCAGCTTCACGAAATTACGGAAATCCTCAATCGTCGCATAGCGGCGGCCTTCATCAAGATTGCGAATGAAGGGCGGGCCATAGACGGGTGCAAAAATCGTGGAGTTGCCACCGATGCTGACATTGTTGGCCGGGTTGCGCGCATGCTGCACAAATTCGCGCGGTGCGGTCTTGATCAGTGAACGGACAAGTCCCTTTGGAAAGCGCACACGAAATCTACGCGGGTCATGGGCGGACACTTTGGAATCAGCACCAGCAGCCACCCACATCTGAACCGCTTCTTCGTCTTCGTAGAAATCAATGCCGGTTTCCTGCAAAACAGTTTCGGCGTTGTTTTCGATCAACTCGAGCTGTTCATCCGTGAACGGTTCATACAGCTTCACATTGCGGCGAATGAATCCCGCCTGCTTGATTTCCGTGGACCCCCGCAAGGCACGCCGTGCATCAGCACCACCCCTCGCGCGTCGGCCAGCTGGTGCGGTGGCTATGGCGGCAAGATCGGCATCAGTCATGATTCTGGCACTCTGTTGAGAAAGTTTCACCAGAACTTAGGCGGAAAACACGCATACCATGAGCCAACAAACGTCAGCCGATGATGCGGAAACGACGATCAGGGTGCCGACGTCACATCGCCTTGCGCCGCGATGACATGCAGGCCGCCATTGGGTTCTGCATCATCTGTCAACACATAGATGCGGCCATCGGGGCCTTGCACCACATCGCGGAAGCGCGCGAAGCCGTCGAACAGGCGCTCTTCGCTGACAACCTTGGTGCCATCCAAGGTCAGCCGCGCGATGTGGGCGCCCGCAAGTGCGCCAACGAGGAGCGAACCTTTCCAGCCGGGATAAGCATCACTTTTGATGAAGGCCATGCCTGACGGGGCAATGGACGGGTCCCAGTAATGCAACGGCTGTTCCATGCCGTCCTTGGCCGTGCCTTCGCCGATTTTCTCGCCGTTGTAGTTGATGCCGTAGGTGATGACGGGCCAGCCATAATTTTTGCCAGCCAATGGCGTGTTGATTTCATCTCCGCCCTTTGCGCCATGTTCAACAGTCCAGAGTTGGCCAGTGTCCGGATGCAAGGCCGCGCCCTGCAGGTTGCGGTGGCCGATGGACCACACTTCAGGAGCCCACCCTCGCAACACGGGATTGCCAGGCGCAGGTGCGCCGTCTTTGGTCATTCGCAGAACTTTGCCGAGGTGGCTGGCCGGGTTCTGAGCTTCGTCAGGCCAATACGCACGGTCACCCGTCGTTACAAACAAGTGACCGTCGCGGCCAAACACAAGGCGAGATCCGAAATGCTTGTCACTGTCCTTCGGCAGGTTTTGGCTGAAAATCACTTTTCCATCTTCAAGCTGTGTCGCCGGCGCGTTCAGCCGTGCCCGGAAAACCGCCGTGGTGTTGCCGCCCGTCTGGGGTTGGGCGAACGACAAAAACACAAGTCGTGACGTTGAAAAGTCAGGGTCAAGTGCAATGCCCAGCAATCCACCCTGGCCGCGCGCATCAATCTCCGGCAGGCCGGAAATGGGCGCACCCAGCGACGCGTCTTTGATGTTGACCAAACGCAAATTGCCCGGTCGCTCCGTCACCAGCGCTGAACTATCTGGCAAGAAAGCCAGACCCCAGGGATGGTCGAGGCCTTTGACGATGGGAACCAGCACAGGTGAAGCCGCTTGCGCTGATGGCGGCAATGCCAACCCGGCTGCGGCCAGTCCCAAAACGAATGTTCGCCTGTCCATTTTTACACTCGCTAACCGAGAACTCTGAATTTGGTCACAGGACCTCTCCCCGGCTTCGCCGGAACCTCCCCAGAGGGGAGGGACCCATGGTGCGAGCGCCCTGAACAGTAAAACGGGAGGTCGCTGCAAGAGGTCCCTCCGCTCTGGGGATGTTCCGGCGAAGCCGGGGAGAGGTCCCTTTGGCAGGGCGATTGCCACGCCTTGTGAACGATCTTTCGTTAACCCAAAAGCTCAGGTTGCCAAAGTGACAATTAAGTCATTCAAGCCATGGAAGTGGAAAGCATCTTTGTAGCGGGGTTGGTGCGCCAACCGCATCTTGGGCCAGCGCTGAAACAGCACCTGCAACGCCACCTCCATTTCAAGCCGCGCCAAGGGGGCCCCAACACAAAAGTGGATGCCCGCACCAAAGCTGACATGAGCATTGTATTCACGGGTCGGGTCAAACCCGTCGGGATTGCCGAAACGCGCAGGATCACGGTTTGCGGCTCCCAACATCAGCCCGACTGTTTCACCTTTTTTCAGCCGCAGGCCGTTCCAATCCACATCCTCCAGCGCATAGCGGGTGAACATGTGCAAGGGAGCGTCAAAACGCAGCGCTTCCTCGGCATGGGCAAGACTGAGGCCTTGGTGGATATCGTGTTCGAGCAGCACCTTTACCGCATTGCCAAGCGAATGCACTGTTGCTTCATGGCCAGCGTTGAGAAGCAGAATGGCCGTCGTCACCAATTCATCTTCGGATAGTTTACCAGCCTCGTCCTTCGCCCTGATCAGTGCAGACAGCAAATCATCGCCCGGATTTTTCGCCCGTTCACGGATCAGATCGCGCATGTAGGCGGAGAACGCGGTGACGGCAGCGACAGCTTTGTCCTCCACCGCCCGGTCCCGCCGTGCCATGTACATGGCAACATGATCGTGCGACCAGTTCAAAAATTGTTCTGCCATTTCCACAGGTGCACCCAACAATTCGCAGATCACAATGATGGGAATGGGCGTTGCGTAGGCGGGCAGCAAATCCACTTCGTGTTGCGCCTGAAACCCGTCGATCAAGCCATTGCAAAGACTCACCAATCTGGGCCGCAGCTGGGCCACTTGGCGCGACAGGAAAGCCCGGTTCACCAGCCCGCGCAGCCGCGTATGAACGGGCGGTTCGAGTTCCAAAAGCGAGTGCTTTTCGTGTTCCGTGAAAACGCGGGTATGCTCAGACGGCTCAACCCAACCCAATTCTTCGCGCGTCGCCACATGCAAAATCTGCCGTCCGAAACGCCGGTCGCGCAGCAGGGCGTTCACATCATCATAGGTCGCAAAACACCAGTGCCCATATTGCTCCCACTTGAACACCGGGCATTGGGCGCGGATGGCGTGGTAAACAGGATACGGGTTCTGGTAGAACTGCGCGTCACGCGGGTCTAGGTCGACAGAACGTGTGTTGGCTTTTATCAGCATGGGGCCTACGCGCATTGTTTCGTTCCCTCCACATAACCACGAGTCCCGCTTTTGCAAAACACCCGCCCGGCGGAATTCATCGCACTCGTTGCCATGCTCACAGCCATGGTGGCGATGACGATTGACACCATGTTGCCCGCCATTGGCATCATGGCAACCGAACTTGGGGCAAGACACCCCAATGACCGCCATCTCATCATCCTGATGTTCTTTGCAGGCCTTGGTGTGGGCACATTGATTTTCGGAGCCATCTCCGATTCAACCGGGCGCAAGCCTGCCATTCTTTGGGGACTCGCTTTTTACCTTGTCGGATCGTTGATTTGCTACTTCTCATTCAGCTTCGAAATGTTGATTGCGGGCCGTATCGTCCAAGGATTTGGCGCGGCATCACCGCGTGTTGTGTCTCTCGCCATGGTGCGCGATGGCACCAAGGGTGCAGACATGGCGCGAATCATGTCCTACGTCATGTCCGTTTTCATGCTGGTGCCGATCCTCGCACCCTCCATTGGCCAAATTGTTTTGAACTTCGCCAACTGGCGCATGATTTTCCTGGGCTTCATGGTGATGGCCATCCTGTGTGGGGCATGGCTGCACCTGCGCCAGCCCGAAACCTTGATTGCCAAAGACCGTACGCAGTTTTCCGCCGGTGTGCTGTGGGCCAGCGCCAAGGAAGTGGTCAGCCATCCTGTGTCGTTGGGGTATACCGTCGCAGTCGGTTTTATTTTCGGCGCCTTCAACATTTACCTCGCCACCTCCCAGCAGATTTTTGGCGAGCAATACAAACAAGGCGATGCTTTTGCCCTGTGGTTTGGCGGACTTGCCGTCGGCATCGCGGCTTCCATGATCATCAATGGCCGCTTTGTCCGCAGGATCGGCATGCGCCGCATTTCGCGCTGGGCACTTTTTGGATTCGTTGCAAACTGGATTGTCATGCTGGCCATATGTCTCTTCACCAAGGGCCAACCGCCTTTGCCCGTGCTGGGCGTGTTGCTGTTCATCTCTTTCTTTTGCAGCGGCATGACATTTGGCAACTACAATGCGATGGCGATGGAACCCATGGGTCACATTGCTGGCATGGCAGCGGCGGTGTCCGGTGCGCTTTCATCTCTGATGGCTATCACTTTTGGCGGTTTCGCGGCACGCCAGTATGACGGCACCTTGATGCCCATCGCCATTGCGTTTGTGGTTTACGGCCTGTGTGCCGTGGCCGCCAGCGAATGGGCGGAATGGAAGCGGCCCAAAACGGGGTGAAATTTTCAAAGCAATGGCTTGGAGCCAAGGGACCTCTCCCCGGCTTCGCCGGACCCTCCCCAGAGGGGAGGGACTCGTGGTGAGACCTCCCATTTACTAATCATGGCGCTCGCACCACGAGTCCCTCTCCCCCTCGGAGAGGGTCCGCGAAGCGGGGGAGAGGTCCCTTGGCCAGGAGATGAAAGCCTTTACCGCTTCGCAACCATTGAAGCGCACACTTCTTTCCAGTGAGTTCAGTCAAGGAGGTGCGCATCATGCCTCATCAGTCTATCGAAGTTCTGCATTGCCCAACCACATCAAGTGGCACGCTTGCGGCTGACATCCACAAGCGTGGCAATCTTCCGCTGGCTTTTGGGGCGGACTGCGTCATCGAGCTGACGCCCCGCGACATCAGCGAAAACTGGAAAGCCGCAACCCAAATGAAACGCGATGTGGCGGGTGCTGTTGCGGCGGAACTCAGTCACCGGCTGACACACTGCGATGATGACGACGATGCCTTTGAACATGCCGGCGAAGCTGCGGCATGTTTGTTTCTTTCCCTGCACCACCAGGGCTTTGGTCCTGCGGATGCCTTGAAAGGCTGTCGCGTGCTGTGGGATGCCAAACACCATTGCGGAGCCATCGAATGTGTGGGGTCCCTCTGAAAGCCGACGGCTTTTACCCCGCTTTAACCATGATGGGGGCACTGTTCTCTCCTGTCCATTGCGTAAGAGGTCAAGATGTTTCCGATTGAAATTCCATCGCTCGACGTGCAGCGCTGTCCGCGCAGCGAAACCCGTGGCTTTGCCCAGGATATCCGGAGACGGGGCAATGTGCCCGTGGCCTTTGGCCAGGATTGTGTGATTGAATTGACACCCGTCGACATCCGCAAGAACTGGTTTGCGGCGCGTGACATTCACCCTGATATCGCGGGCCACTTTGCCTCTGAATTGAGCCAGCGCCTGTTTGACTGCAACGCCGACGACGATGACGCGGCCTCCCATGCCGGTGAGGCGGCGGCCTGTTTCTTTCTGTCGGTGCGCCATGCCGGCCTCGCCCTCCACGATGCCCTTCTGGGTTGCCGTGTCACCTGGGACCGCAATGACCGCACCGAGCGGGTGGAATGTCTGGCATGACATAAAGCGGTCTGGACCACGCTTCCGAAGCATGGTTTCTTATGGCGATGAACACTGAAACACCCATCTCTGGTGCTGACTATGGTAAGTCGCTGCGCGGCCTCGGCTTCAACTTGATTGTGAGCGATGTGAGCAGGGCGATCCACTTCGCAACGCAAGTGCTTGGTGCGACTCTGTTTTTCCGCACCGACGTGTTTGCCGCCATGAAATTGCATGGCCAGGACTTCATGTTTCACACGCCCCAAAGCTATCGCGGCAATGAACTGCACGCCACTTTGACCAGCGATACCCCGCGCGGTGTTGGCGTTGAGCTGCGCTGCTACCACGTCGATCCCGACGGGGCCGAAGCCAATGCGCGGAAACTGGGATACACGGTTCTCGCAGGGTCCCTCGACAAACCCCACGGCTTGCGCGAATGCATGCTTCTGGACGATGATGGTTTTGTTTGGATTCCGTCGCGGCAGCTTTGATAAAATGGTTCCTGCAAATGACTCGTCCCATTCCGCCATGACCCGCTTGCAGCCAAGGAACCTCTCCCCCGCGTCGCGGACCCTCTCCGAAGGGGAGAGGGACTCGTTCAACCACCTCCCATTTTACTTTCCCGGGAACTCGCACCACAGGTCCCTCTCCCCTTCGGAGAGGGTCCGGCGAAGCCGGGGGAGAGGTCCCTTGGCGGCAGGCGACGGCCCGGAACGAAGAGAGAGGCATGAGTTATGACGCCCGTGCTTGAACTGCCCGACGGCTATCACGAAATCCCCCCCGGCAAACTTGTCAACGTGGCGACCTGCCTTGAAATGCGTGGTCCCCCGCAACGCGCCCTGATGTCCTTCCCATCTGAACTCACGCTGAAAAGATTTGATCCGACCGACCTCGCAGGTTTCCGCAAGGTCTTCGCCGCTGTCGGCGCTGACCTCATGTGGTTCTCACGCCATGTCATGGCGGATGAAAAGCTTGCAGGCATTCTCGCCAACCCAGCGATAGAAAGTTTCGCGTTTCGACGTGGCGATCAACTCCTCGGCATTCTTGAACTGAATTTCGACGACATGCCAAATTGCGAACTCGCCTTTTTCGGCCTTGTGCCGGATGCGATTGGCGGCGGTGTGGGCCGTGCGCTGATGGATGAATCGATCCGGCGCGCCTGGTCAAAGCCCACTTCACGCTATTGGGTCCACACCTGCACCTATGATTCGCCCCTTGCCTTGCCGTTTTACATCCGCTCCGGCTTCACGCCCTACACCCGGATGATTGAACTGCACGACGACCCCCGTCTCCAAGGCAAACTTCCGGTGACCGCCAGCCCCCAGATACCTATGCTGCCCTAGCATAGGATTCAAAGCGCTGTGAAGGGGGTCTACAGCGTCGTTCTGGGTCTGTCTGGTAGGGTGGTAGCCCACAGAGGATAAAACGCTTGTACGGGCTTCTAAACCTAGCTAGAATTGAATTCTACATAGGATTGTAATTTATGGCGACAGCTTAAAGGAAGTTGTAAGGATCGACATCGATCTGCAGCTGCACCGAACCTTTCACCTTCACGTCTTTCAACCAAAGCCGCAAGTAAGCCTGAATATCCACATCCCGTCCGGCCTTCACCAAAAACCGCCAGCGGTGCCGCCCGCGGATCACCGAAATCGGTGCCTGTGCCGGCCCCAGCACCTGCACATCCGACGCCTGCGGCATCACCCGCGCCATGCCCCGCGCAAAGCCTTCCGCATCTGCGGCTGTCGCAGCCGAAATGATCAACGCGCCCAACCGCGCATAAGGCGGTAGCCTGGCACTTTCACGGATGAGTTTTTCCTGGGCGTAGTAGGCGTCGCGGTCGCCGCTCACCAAAGCCCGCATCAATGGATGCTCGGGCGCGTAAGTCTGCACCAGCGCATGTCCCGGTTTTTCGCCCCGCCCGGCGCGCCCTGCGACTTGAGCCAGCATCGCCCACGTACGCTCCCCTGCACGGGGGTCAGATGACTCCAACGCCAGGTCAGCATCTACAACCCCCACAAACGTCAGGTGCGGAAAGTGATGGCCCTTCGCCACCAGTTGTGTTCCGATGACCAGATTGTGGACACCATCCGCCACCTCACGCAACACTTCCCGCAACATTTGCCCGCGCGAAAGGTCACTTGATAATATCGCGAGCCGCGAATCCGGAAACAGCAGTTTCGCCTCCTCCGCCAAACGTTCCACCCCCGGCCCCACCGCCACCATTTTTTCGGTTTCCAGACATTTGGGGCACGCCTGTGGCATGGCTTCCTGATGCCCGCAGTGATGGCACATGAGGATACGGCGGAAGCGGTGCTCCACCAGCGACGCCGCACATTGCGGACAATCCAGCCGATGCCCGCAGGCCCGGCACAACGTCAACGGCGCATAGCCGCGACGATTCAAAAACAGCAGTGCCTGATCGCCGGCCTCAATCGTTGCGCGCACCTCCGCCACCATTTTGGGCGACAACCATTTTCCAGATTCGGTTTCCGCAGTTCGCATGTCAATCAGCTTGATTTCCGGCAACTCCGGCCGCCCATGCCGGTCCTTCAATTTCAGTGTGGCATAGCGACCGCGATCCGCATTGACGATGGATTCAAGCGATGGTGTTGCCGACGACAGCACCACAGGAAATTTTCCAAGCCGCCCATACAGCACAGCCATGTCACGGGCGTGATAACTTACACCTTCAGACTGCTTGTAAGCATTCTCGTGTTCCTCATCGACAACGATCAAACCCAGATTGGTCCACGGCAAAAACAATGCCGAGCGCGCACCCACAACAATTTTGGCGCGGGCCTCAGCCACACCGCGCCACACCCGTTCGCGCTCACGTGGGCGTAAATCCGAATGCCACCCCGCCGGCTGGCAGCCGAAACGCTCTTCAACCCGGGCGAGGAAACTTCCCGTCAACGCAATCTCCGGCAGCAGCAACAACACTTGCGCGCCCTTTGCCAAGGCCGCCGCCATCGCCTCGAAATACACTTCCGTCTTGCCAGACCCCGTCACCCCATCCAGCAACACCACCTTGTGCTGGCCGACGGCAACAACCGCCCGCAGTGACTCTGCCGCAACCTGCTGTGCGTCATTCAAATCCTTGGACTGCCCATGCGCATCAGGCTGCCGAAACGGCGCATGGGCAGGAAGCGGCACGGGCCGCAACGCACCCTGCGCGGCAAGCGCCTTCACCACCGATGCACCAACACCCGCAGCCTCCGCCAGTTCATTCACCGACAGTGGAAAACCCTCGCGCGCAATCTCCAAAACCCTGGTGCGTTGCGGCGTCAGTTTTTTGGGTGTCGCATCTCCAATGATAAAAGCCATGCGCTGTCGTTCCGGCTCCAGCGCTGACGGCACACGCAGCACCATGCGCAAAACCGCGCCTGCAGGTTCCAGATACCAGGCCGAAAGCCAATCAATGAATTTCCGGTGCAGTGCCGGCAGGGGCGGCGCATCAAAACGCATCATCACATCCCGCAGCCGCAAATTCGTGCCGCCCGTTTCCCGCGTGTCCCACACCACACCAATGTAACTGCGCGGACCCAATGGCACCTCAACATAATCCCCGGGTGCAAGTGTCATGCCCACAGGCACCCGGTAGGAATACGGCCCCGCGATGGCGAGGGGCAGCAACACATCAGCCAGTGGAATCGTGTTCTCCATTGCATCGAGATAGGCTTTGAGAGAAGCGCCTTCCAGCCCTATATGCGCTTCATATGAAAACCCCGGCCTTCACCGAAATCATCTATGCTGAACCTTTCTCGCTGGCGCGCAGACTGAAGGGCGAGCGCGCCCTCACCCTGTTCGAAAGTGCCCAGCGCCACGAACACCTGGGCCGCCATTCCTTTCTCGCCGTCAATCCGCGCCACACGCTGGTGGTGCGGGAAGGAAAAAGTTTTCTGGATGGTGAAGCGAAATCCGCAACACCCTTTGCACTGTTGCAATCCCTGCAGGACAAAGACTTGCGCAAAACCATTCCCGGCCTTCCGCCGTTTCAAGGCGGTTGGGCGGGCTACATGTCTTACGACTATGGCCGACGCCTTGAACCGAAAGCAAAGATCACAGTTTTTCCGCCCCTTTGCCCGGACATGGTGTTTCACCTTTTCGAAACCGTCATCGCCTTCGACCATTTGCAGGAGCGCGCCTGGATCATCGGCAAGAGTAAACGCGGGATTTCAAAACTCGAAATGCTGCTGTCGCGCAAACAGCAAGCTCTCGGCCCAGCCGTTTCTGCAACATTCAAGCCGCTGATCACACAACACCAGCACGAAACCAATGTGCAGAAAACCGTCGACTATATTTTAGCAGGCGACATCTTCCAGGCCAACATCACCCAGACCCTTGCGGCCATAACTCCACAGGATTTCGATTGCTTCTCCGCCTACCAGCAATTGCGCGAAAGCAACCCCGCACCCTTCGCCACCTTGATGGACTACGAAGACATCAAGATCATCTCGTCATCACCTGAACGCCTGATCCGCTGTGTTGACGGCAAGGCGCAGGCCCGTCCCATCAAAGGCACGCGCAAGCGCGATGATGACCCGGCGCGTGACGCAAGCTTGATTGCGGAACTTGTGGCATCCCGCAAAGACCGCGCCGAGAATGTCATGATTGTTGATCTCTTGCGCAATGATCTTTCGATTGTCTCCAAACCCAGCTCGGTGAAAGTGCCTGTGCTTTGCGGCTTGGAGACTTATGCCAATGTGCATCACCTCGTCTCGGTTGTTGAAGGCGAATTGCGCGATGGTGTCACCAGTGTGGACCTTGTGAAATCTGTCTTCCCCGGCGGCTCCATCACCGGGGCACCAAAAGTCCGCGCCATGGAAATCATCGCGGAACTGGAAGCGGCACCCCGCGGTATCTATTGCGGCTCCATGGGTTATTTTGGTTTCAACGGCTCATGTGATTTCAACATCGGCATCCGCACATTGCAGGTGGCGGGTGGTGTCATGCGGTTGCAAGGCGGCGGCGGCATCACCGCGCGTTCCCAGCCACATGCGGAGTATGAGGAAAGTCTTTTGAAAGTCGAAAAGCTGATCGAGGCCTTCAATTGATCCTCATCATCGACAACTATGACAGCTTCGTCCACAACGTGGCACGCACCTTTGTCGAACTTGGCGAGACGGTCAAAGTGGTGCGCAACGACGAGGTGGAACCAAAACACCTCAAGGCCAAAGCCATCGTCATCTCCCCCGGTCCCGGAACACCGCACGATGCGGGCATGTCGCTTGATGTGGTGCGCGAGTATTCAGGTTCACTGCCGATCCTTGGCATTTGCCTCGGTCATCAGGTGATCGGTGAGGCGTTCGGCGGCAAGGTGCTGCGTGCGCGGAATCCTATGCATGGCGACTCGTCCACCATCACCCACGACAGCTCCGGCGTGTTTGCAGGACTTCCGCAAAACTTGAGCGTGGGGCGCTACCATTCCCTGATTGTCGAAGCCGTTGAGAAAACCCCCTTGCGCGTGACGGCAAAATCCGATGATGGTGAAATCATGGGATTGACGCACACTGATCACCTTACATTCGGCGTACAATTTCACCCCGAGTCTATTTTGACAGAACACGGCTATGACATGTTGAAGAATTTTTTGAAGGTTTGCGGCTGATGCGTGTTTGGCATGATGGCAATCTGTTGAAGGGCCGCGTGGCGATCTCCGCCTTTGACCGGGGGTTGACGCTGGGCGATGGCATTTTCGAGACCATCGCGGTGGTGAATGGCACACCTCTCTGGCGTTTCGAACACGTGACGCGCATGGCCGCGGCGGCACAAGAACTTGGCATTCCCTTCAAGGCTGATGCTGTGGAGAATTGCATCGACGCGCTGTCGCACCGTGCAGGCGGTCATTCAGTTCTGCGGCTGACAGTGACACGCGGTGAAGTCGCACGCGGTCTGGGCGCGAATGGCAAGTCGCCAACATTGTTCGGCACCTTGCAAAGCTTCGACGCAGATCTCCGTTTCCAACCCGCAACGCTGATCACCTCAACAGTGCGCCGCAATCTGCATTCACCTGCATCACGATTGAAAACCCTGTCCTACATCGACAACATCATCGCAGGCCGCGAAGCGGAAGCCGCACAGGCGGATGACGCCGTCATGCTGAATACTGAGGGTCGCATCGCATGCGCCACAGTCGGCAATGTGTTTCTGGTGGTCGATGGCGTGTTGGTGACACCACCATTGGACGAAGGTATTTTGCCCGGCATCATGCGCGGTGCGGTGATTGCCGCCGCCAGTCACTTGAGTATTCCGGTGCAGGAGATGAAACTCAATCCATCTGATGCAGTGAGCGCCGACGCCATGTTCACCACCAACAGCTTGCGCTTTATCAGGCCAGTGACAAAGCTCGACGGCAAGCGCATGCGAACCACATCCAAAACCATAAAGTCATTGATGCAGGCGTTGTTGCAGGCGGAGCAGGAACAGTTGATGATGGATTGACCAACCCCACCACCCCACCCGTCATCCCGGCGAAGGCCGGGACAAGGCTTCGCACATGCTGAGCGATTGCAAGCCGGGTCCCGGCCTTCGCCGGGATGACGGGTGGGGATGTGATCTTAATATGAATAGGAGAACCAACATGAAATTCTTTGTCGACACCGCCGACGTCACCGAAATCCGCGAGGCGCAAAGCCTGGGCCTGTGCGATGGTGTCACCACCAATCCCACACTCATTGCGAAATCGGGAAGACCAATCGCCGACGTGATCAAGGAAATCTGTTCCTTCGTTGAAGGCCCGGTGAGTGCAGAGGTGGCGGCCCTTGATTATGACGGCATGATGCGTGAGGGTGAAGTGTTGCGGAAAATCGCCAAGAACGTCGCCATCAAAGTGCCGCTCACCGCTGATGGTCTGCGCGCCTGCAAGAGTTTCTCAAGCGAAGGCACCATGGTGAATGTGACCTTGTGTTTCTCCGCCAATCAGGCCCTGCTGGCCGCCAAGGCCGGAGCTACATTCATTTCACCCTTCATCGGCAGGTTAGACGACATCAACCTCAACGGCATGGACCTGATCAGCGACATCCGCATCATCTATGACAACTATGATTTTGACACGAATATTCTCGCCGCCTCCATCCGCAGCGCCAACCACATCAAGGAAGCGGCATTGATCGGCGCTGATTATGCCACCGCACCACCAGCGGTGTTGAAATCGCTGATCAAGCATCCACTGACAGACAAGGGCATTGAAAGCTTCCTGGCGGATTGGAACAAGACCGGTCAGAAGATATAGGGACCGCTCCCCCGGCTTCGCCGTACCCTCTCCGAAGGGGAGAGGGACCTCTTGCAGCGACCTCCCCTTTTACTTTTCAGCGCGCTCGCACCACGAGTCCCTCTCCCCTTTGGAGAGGGTGCCCGAAGGGCGGGAGAGGTCCCTACCTCTACTCCCCCAGTGCCTGCCGCATCTTCCGCACAAACGCCGCCTTGGCTTTCGGGTCTGCGATCTTTTTCATTTCCTCGCCCAAATCCAGCACGAGGGATTGCAGGTCATTGTTCCAGTCGAGCTTGGCAACGGCTGTCGGATCAATGCGTGGCTTGGTGTCTTCAACCAGCAACGCACATGCATCTGAGGAGAGATTGTAAACGTCGTCAATGCGGGGCCGGATGATGCAGTCGTCGGCCACCAGCCCGCGCAGGTTTTCCGCCAGCGCAACCTGCCGTGTCTCTTCGCCGTGGGTCAGGAAAATGCTTTTGCCAATCGGCAGGCGTTCCTTGATCCATTGCACCAGTTCCGGTCCATCAGCATGGCCCGAATAATCATCGAGGCGCTTCACCGTGGCAGCAACGTTGATTTCATCGCCCATGATGGTGACGCGCTTTGCACCTTCTTCGAGTTGTGACCCGAGCGAGCCCTTGGCCTGGAAACCCACCAGCAACACCGTGGTGGATTTCTGCCACAGACGGTTGCGCAAGTGGTGCCGGATGCGGCCAGCCTCCGCCATGCCCGACGCAGAGATCACGATGTGAAAACCCTGGAAGCGGTTCAGCGCTTTTGAATCCTCAACACTTTCCGTGGAGCGCACAAAGGGCGAAGCAAAGGCGCGGGCCAACTCTTCGCCACCTTCCATCTCCTTGGCATGCTTGCGGAACACTTGTGTGGCTTTGGACGCGAGTGGCGAGTCGATGAAGATATTGGCCTGCGGTGCAAGGCCCTGGTCCATGACAGCAACAATGTCTGTCACCACTTCTTGCGTGCGCTCCACCGCGAAAGAGGGAATCAACATCACACCACCGCGCGCCGCCGCCGCCTTCAATTCCGCAGCCAGCATTTCGCGGCGCTTGGGAAGCGAGCGTTCAAACCGGTCCTTGCCGCCATAGGTGGATTCACAAATCACATAATCAAAGTTCTGCGGCGCCTCAGGGTCTGCCTCCAGCAATTTCGAATCAGGGCCAATGTCGCCGGAAAACAGGATGCGGATCGGTTTCGCCTTGCCATCTTCAACTTCCACTTCGATGGACGCCGAACCCAGAAGATGCCCGGCGTTCCAAAACCGCATGCGGACGCCGGTGGCCGGCGAGAACCATGTTTCCATCGCCTCCGGCTTGATGCGCTGCACGGCGGCCATGGCGTCTTCCAAACCATAAATCGGCTCCACCTCGGGCAGGCCTTTTCTGGCATTGCGCTCGTTCAGCTTCTTCACTTCCATTTCCTGGATGAAGCCTGAATCCGGCAACATGATCGCGCACAGGTCCTGTGTGCCGGCTGTGGCGTGGATGACGCCCGCAAAACCCTGCTTCACCAGCTTGGGCACCAACCCGGTGTGATCAATATGGGCATGGGTGAGCACCAGCGCCGTGATCATTTTGGGGTCATAGGGAAACGGGCGGTAGTTCAGGGCGGTTTCTGTTTTCGCACCCTGGAACATGCCACAGTCAATCATCACACGCACGTTTCCCGTGTCGATCACATAATTGGAGCCGGTGACGGTGCGGGCCGCACCATGGAAAGCCAGTTTGACAGTCATCATGTTACTCCTTGGGAATGTGAAGGCCGCAGCGCTTCAATTCGTTCCATGTTTCCTGGGGTGTGTCGGCAAACGAGAAGAGATCAAGATCACCTGCAGAGACAAGTCCGGCTTTGACGAAATTTCCGAAGTTGATCGTCGTGTTCCAGAATGCACGGTCATACAAAACAACGGGAAGCGCCTTCTTCATTTTCCCCGTTTGCCGCAAGGTCAGCAATTCAAACAACTCGTCCATGGTGCCGAAACCACCCGGAAACACCACCAGTGCCGCCGCCCGCATGGCAAAATGCATTTTACGCATGGCGAAATAGTGGAAGCGGAAGGTGAGGTCGGGTGTGGAAAAAGAGTTCGGCTCCTGCTCATGTTGCAGGGTGATGTTGTAGCCGATGGACGGTGCCCCCGCATCGCAGGCCCCACGGTTGGCCGCTTCCATGATGCCGGGTCCGCCGCCTGTGGCAATGACGTTGTAAAGGGGTTTCACCTTGTGTTTGGCCCCACCCTCTTCGGAACACAGCTTGGCAAAGGCCTGCGCCCCCTCATACCAGCCCGTGCCCTCGCCTTCTTTGACCCGGGCGGACCCAAACACTACGATGGTCGATTCAACCCCCCAGTCGCGCAAGTGCTCCTCCGCCTTCTGGTATTCCAGCTGGAAGCGGATACCCCGTGTGCTGTCGCCGAGGATGAAGTCCGGGTCAGCGGCGGGCAGGCGGTAGGCGGCGGCCAGCATTTGCGGCTTGTTGGTGGGCTGCGAACTCAAGGCGTGATTCCTTTGGGCTTGTGTCTTGGCCATGCTTGTGGATGATGGTGGCCCGGCAAGCAAGGGCCGCAGGCCCAATCGACTTCAAAGGTAAGTTACATGTCAAAATCATTCGCGTCACAATTCCAGCCCGGCAAGGACTTCAAACTTGCTGACGTTGATCCCCGCGACACTTGCGGGCTGAAGGACAAGGACGAAGCCAAGATACAGACGGAAAAGGACGCAAGCGCCATTGATGGCCTGCAAGACCGTCTGTTCGCCGAAGGCAGCCGTGCCCTTCTGGTGGTGCTGCAAGGCACGGATACATCTGGCAAGGATGGCACCGTGCGCGGCGTGTTCAACACAAGTGGACCGCTTGGCGTGCACGTCACACCCTTTAAAGTGCCGTCGGAAGAGGAACGCGCCCACGACTATCTCTGGCGCATCCACAAGGCCATGCCGGGCAAAGGCTATATCGGCGTCTTCAACCGCTCCCACTATGAAGATGTTCTTGTCGTGAAAGTGAAGGGTTTTGCCAAACCGGACGTGATCGAGCGGCGCTATGGCGAGATCAATGCTTTCGAAAAGCTGGTCAGCGACAATGGCGTGAAAATTCTGAAATTCATGTTGCATGTCTCGAAAGACGAGCAGGCCCAGCGCCTGCAAGACCGCATTGACGACCCCACCAAGCACTGGAAATTCAACCCCGGCGACCTCGATGACCGCAGGCTCTGGGACGACTACCAGAGGGCTTATGAAACAGCGGTGCAGCGCTGCTCAACCGCACACGCCCCCTGGCATGTGATCCCGGCGGACCGGAAATGGGTGCGCAATGCTGTGATTGCGCGGATTGTGAAAGAGACACTGGAAGACATGAACCCGCAGTATCCAGCGGCAGATGGCTGGGATCCGAAGGCGATCAAGGTTGTGTGAGTGGCCGCGAAGGGACCTCATCAGTCGCTTCGCGACAGCTTCTCCAAGGAGAAGCGACAATGTTTGGGGTTTCGTCCCTTCTCCTTGGAGAAGGTGCCGAGCGCAAGCGGGGCGGATGAGGTCCCTTCACCACAGCCGCTGGCCTCACAACACCGTCCGCTCCACCACCCAAAATGCACCAACGGCTGCAATGGCGAGAGAGGCCGGAATGGTGATGCCCGCGCGGTACCAGCTTTGCCGCGATGCCCATGTCCAGCACAGCAGGGCCGCCACAGCAACGACGGTAAGTTGCCCCAGTTCCACGCCGATGTTGAAGCCGATCAACGCGGGCACAAAGGCATTCTCCGGCAGGCCGAACTCGCCCAGCACGGACGCAAATCCAAGGCCGTGCAGCAGTCCAAAGCCGAAGACAACGAGAGGTCGCCAGCGCGACAGTTCGCCCCCCGCCCAAATGTTTTCCACCGCAACGAAGACGATGGACGCGGCGATCAATGGTTCGACGATGCTGCCGGGCAGTTTGATGTAGCCCAATGACGACAGCGCCAAAGTCACGGTGTGGGCGACGGTGAAAGCGGTGATCTGCCACAGCAGCGGCTTGTACCTTGTGGACAGAAAAAACAGCCCGAGCACGAACAGGATATGATCCAGCCCCTTCGGCACAATATGGTCGAAGCCAACGGGGACATAGTCAAAGAAGGTTTGCCATGCCCCCACCTGTCCGCCGCCGCGCAGGGCGATGGGGCCGCTGTCTGCCCCCGCCTCCAGAAATCCGGTATAGGGCTCCTCCACCCCAAGTTGGCGCAACACCATGCCGCCAAAAGCCTTGTCCCAACCGACACTCACCCGTTGCGCGCCCGGCGGCACCACCGCCGTCACCGTCAGAAGCGCTGGCCGCGCCTGCTCCATGTCGGGCATGTCGGTGATTTCAATTTTGGCAAGTACGGGCCGAAGTGCCGCACCATCAGCGGTGAGGCGAAAGCGCGACGCCATCTCCGGCCAGAACGTTTGGAAGCGCGCTTCGATGTCCTTCGGCGGCAATGCGCGGAGTGCGTCATAGCTCTGCGCAAGCGGTGACGCATTGGTGTCGGTGACGGCGGTGAGGTCGATGCCGGCGATGAACCCTTCAACCGGCGCATTCACCGTCAGCGTCATGATGCCATCTGCCACGGTGAGGTCAGCGATGGCCGGTATGACTTCATGCGCACGTGCGGCAGCTGTCCACAGGATTGACAAGACAGCCGTGATCCGCAACACCACAATCAACAACCTGTGGAGCGTTTCCGTGCGCATCATCTGCATTCTTCTCTCACTTCTGTGGGCTTTGCCTGCTTCGTCCCATGAGTACTGGATTGAGCCCAAAGCCTATGTCCTGCCACCGGACACTACAATAACCGCCGGACTGCACAATGGCCAGAAATTCGCGGGCAGCGAGTTCACTTTCCTGCCGAGGGACTTTCGCCGTTTTGATCTGGCGCTGGGTGACACAGTCACACCCGTTCAAGGCCGCATGGGTGACCGTCCGGCCCTGGCCATGGCACCGCTCGGCGAAGGCTTGCATGTCGCGGTTTATGAAACAGTGGGCGACTACCTCACATATCAGGACTTTGCCCTCTTCACCCGCTTTGTGACCCACAAGGATTTCCGCACCGCGCTGGCCCGCCACTCCGAACGCGCACTGCCGCAAACGGGCTTCAAGGAATTCTACACCCGTCACGCGAAATCACTCATTGCAGTTGGTGGTGGCGCAGGGGCGGACCGCGCCTACGGCCTCGAAACTGAAATTGTCGCGCTCAAAAATCCGTACACGGACGATATTTCACAGGGAGTGCCGGTCCGGTTGCTCTACAAGGGTGCGCTTCGGGTGGATGCACAGATCGAGCTTTTCGACAAGGATGCAACCGGAGTGGTCAACATCACGCTGCACCGCACGGATGCGAATGGAGAAGCTGTGCTGCCTGTGATCAAAGGCCACAGCTATCTCGTTGACGCCGTGGTGCTGCGCGAACCGGTAGCGGGGAGTGCACCGGCAACAAAAGGTGCCGTGTGGGAATCACTCTGGGCCGCGCTGACATTTGCGGTGCCTTAATCAAACATCTTGCTTGCGCCGAAGGCGTGAGGGAGTACGGCGAAGCCGGGAGGGAGTGTGTCCGCACATACTGAACCCGCTGACACGCCCCCTCCCCCCTTCGGGGTACTCCCCCACCGCTTCGCGGCGAGGAAGTTATCTGGCATTGATCTTGTCAATCTTGGCGATGATTTTCGTCGTGTCATCCACCGACAACACACCCATGGTCATGTCGACCCGCCAGCTCTTTCCCCCCTCAACCACAGCATAAAGCCCCTTCTGCTTTTCTGCGGCATAACCCTCAACGCCGGAGGTCGATGGGAAGGCGATGCCGATGGCGTCCTGATCGGGTGTGCGGCAAATCCAGCGTACGCATTGGCCGCATTGTTCAGGGCGGTAGCGCATGTAATCAGCCGTGCCATCGGGGCGCTTTAACAATGCATGGGCAAAGCCGTCTTCGCCAGCGGTCATGTCCACCATGAAAGCGACCTCGGGATCAAAGGCCAGTTCTGGTTTCAACACATGATGCAGCTTGGGGTTCTTTGACAGTTCCTGGAGAAACTCAGGATATCCGGGCTTTGCCGTGATGTGGGGCGGAATGGATGTCCTCACACGCACAGACTTGGCATCCTGCTTCGACGTGTAGAACAACTCACCATGATCCACCGGCCTGAAATTCGCGTGGGCGAGATACATCAAATCCATTGGTGTCTTTTTCAGGTTCGCAACGTCAAGCGACACATCAATCAGCGTGTCGTTGGCGCGCATGGTGTGGGTTGAAGTTGCCACGTAGTGATATGAAAACGCCACGGTGTATTCATATGTGCCGACAACTGCACATGATCCAGCCGCTTCATCCAAAACAATCCAGCCCTTCTGATAAGGCGCATTGGGAAGTTCGCCGTGCAAGCCCACGGGGCCACCCGGTGCGGCAGGACCTATGGCCGTCGCCCCGCAATGCAGGAAGAACGCGCCATAGGTTTCAAGATAGGGCACATGCGGCACGGGTTCTTCAAACATGGATTTCATGGTGAGGTCACGGCCATCCATGGCAAGACGCCAGATCTGGTGGCCCTTGAAGGGCAGCACGATCATTTCACCGCGATTGCTTTTGACCCGCAACGCCGCGATGCCACTGTCGTAGCGAAACGCCGAAATCCGGAAGCCTGAGGCGTCGGCCAACACACGCTCTTTCTCGCCAAAATGCACGGAAGAGAGATCAATACGGACAGGCATCAGGATTCCCCAGGGACTTATGTCATTGTTTTGTCGAAGCGTTGTGCCACAGCACAAATAAAACTGGAAGATCAATCGGTTTTGGACTGTGATCGGGGCATAGGTGTGCCATGGTCCGAATTTGCTCTCTTCTGCTTATCTTGCTTTGCTTTATGCCGGTGCAGGCCCTCGCAGATTGCACCTGCAAGTACACCGATGGTGAAGTCAAGGAAGGCGAAACCGCCTGCATCAAGACTGCGGCAGGACCACGCCTGGCCCGTTGTGGCAAATCCCAGAACGTGTCGAGTTGGTTGCTGACGGATGAGTCTTGCGAACTCACGCTGAGCCTCTGGATCAAGAGACCCGGGACTGTTCAAATCACCGGAATATGTATCTCGATCTTGCCCGGCCCGTCCTTGTCTGAGAAATCATAAACCTCAAACTGCGGCCCCGGTGCCACTTTCAGGCCCGCGTTGGGCAAAATTGACTTGAAGATTTTCTCCCACGCCTTTGAAAGCGTATCCACACCACCGCCATGGCCATAGATCGCCACGCGCTGTTCTGGAATCGTGAGCACCTTGAGATAGTTGGGCACACGTCCCGGATCACGCACTTCAACCGCCGCCATGTAATCCATGTTCCCGCGTCCATCAAAACTGTGACACACGCCGTAAGCCTTGAAGCCCACCTGGGTATCGATAGTGCCGAAATCCTCCATGAACGTGGTCCAGAGATTTTTCAGTTCCGGCGAAGGTCCGATGCGGAAGGTGCCATTGCGTCCGGCAAGGACGAGCGGCTTTGCGAGGGTGATGTGAAGGCTTTGGGACATGGCTTTATGGCACCTGCAAAAGCGACTGCCCCGGCTTCAACCAGGGTTTCAGATCAGCCCAGGGAATGAGCGTGGGATTGAAATTTGTGGACTGGCACACAGACAAGGCATGGGGGAAATCATTGCGTTGCACGGCAAGGCCGTTTACCGTGAATGACAGGGAAAAATTCTTTTCTCCCTCGGGTGACTCATCAATCCAGCCTGTATTGCACTCCCCCGCCATCTCCGTGTCCTTCGCCGCGCCTTGTTGCCAGAGTCCAAGCGCAAAGCGTTCAAAAGCGATGCGCTCGTCCTTGGTGGCCAATTTAAACATCCGTCCAAAACCCTGGGGTGAAAGGTCCAAAAGTTCGTCTCCACCCATCAGCGCGGGCTGCGTGAGATCGTAGGTGATGGGTTTGATGTAGTTGGCAGGATGGGCACCCCCGCAAAACACCGAACCTGATTCCGTGATGGACAACAGCGTCGGTGAAGCGAAGCCAATGCTATAAGAGAATTCAGGTTCACCACTGGCTTCTTCCCATTTGACGGGAACACCATTTTTGCAGTCCCTGTATTGTTCTACGGAGCGGCGGTGGTGTTTCAGCAGCAGAGCATTGATTTTTTCCCTTTGTGTGGCATCCGCAAAAGTTCCAATGACGGGATAGGCAACACCAAAGGCTGAATCTTTTGTAAAACGCACCTCCACAGGTCCAAAGGTTTTCGCCGTGCCTGCATCCGCAAACGTCACCTCTTTCAACCACCGCGCCACGTAAGTGGCATTCACCAGATTGTCGTCCGGGTGCTTTTCCGCTTCAGCGATCATGGGCACACGTAAAAGCGTGATCGGAAGCTTCTTTTTGCCGTCTGGCGAAGCCCACGTCCCCGTGGCGGCATCGCCATTGACACTGAGCGACCATTTGCCCTTGATCTTCTTGTCCCCATCCTGCGGCTCTGCGAATTCCCACTGCAACAAAAGGGTTTCATCAAACGCCAGCGGCATGTCTTTTTTGGAGAGCATCAAGTTGAGATCCCGCGGCTTTGGCAAATAAGAATAGCGCGACGTCTCCCGCCCGGTTTCCCCTTCCATGTCGTCGAGCGGCTCTACAAGCTGTACGATGATCCGCGACTTGCCGAGTGTGCCTTCAAACACACCCTCCCAATCGGCGGCGTGGGCGGGGCGACTTGCCAGAAACACGACGAACAGCAATGCGGTCAGCTTCAAGATTGCAATGCAAATGCTTTTTGACATTGGCTAGGGCTTCAGCTGGCTCAATTGTTGACCCTTCATTTGTAGCTCAAACATTCCACCGCCTTTTACCAATGCAACCTGCCTCTCTATGATGGTCCATTGGGCCAGTATTCGCTCAAGCCGCTTTATTGGACCCGCTTTCTGCAGGCTTGGAGCAAGAAAAAAGCCAACGAGATTTGAACTCCTGAACGCGTTATATTCGGTCTTGTTGCGGGAAATGCGGCGGTCACCAGAAATCAAAACCCAACCCCCCTCTTGGCTCAGCGAGCGTATCCAGTCCACATCACGTGTATCCGGAGCAAACTTGTCCTTCAACGCGTGTACCTCGTGCAAATCCTTGAACATCTCGCCGAGCGCGCGGGCGACCTTTGGTGAAATGTTGTGATCAACAATGACTTTCAAGCAGCCAAAAGACTTTCTTCAAATTCAACTGCGTCCCTGACTGCCTGAACTGGAGTTTCATAAAAACGCGCAACCACATTCGCGTTCTTTTCGGTGCGCACAGCATCTGCCAGTACGCGGGTCGGGATACCGGAAATTCTGACGATTGGCTGCCCAAAACTTCTATGCGGATCAACTATAATAGATGGCCTGCCATTGTGAGGTCGCCAACTTGCAACCGTCTCGTCTCTGATATCGAGGTCTTTGAAGGTCTGCTGCACGATCCGCTCAAAGACAAATTGTTTGTTGCGCAGATCAATCAATGTCTGCTTTCCGTCGTCACCAAGAGACGCAAGGAAAATGGATTTTCCGTCTGTCTTGAATTTGCGGGTCGAAAATGGGTGATCGTCTTCAAGGATTTTAGTGGCCTCTTCGAGACATTTCCTGATTGTTTGCATCTTCAAACCAGCTCCAAGAAAACCGACAACGAACTTCAGTTCGATGAGATCCTTAAAACCAATCTCAACGTGGTTGTCATATTTTGGGAGCCGGGTCCGCCACAAAGGGGGCAAAGACTTTTGTTGATCGCCAGACTTGAATTGATAACCAGTAATCCAACGCCTGACGTTTGCTTGTTTAGTGCGCACAAGCGATGCCGCCTCGGAAATCGAGTAAGCTCCAGTTCCAACAAAATCGATGGGTGAATGTGCGTTCAAGCCGGGACCTCTTTAAGCGCATGCTAATTCTTGCAGGCTGAGTTGGCAACACCGTCTTATTTGACTTTCCCCCCGGTTTCGCCTATCTCTACCGCAATCCCCAAACGTCTTGAACGTTTCCACGTCTCTGCACACATACCAAGAGGTGCAGCGGCCCCACATCCGGCAGCGAGTATTCGCCCCCGGGTGGCGTTTTCGTTTGGGGAATGAGGATTGAGAATGTTTGAAACCTTAAGCGAGCGCCTGACTGGCATTTTCGATACGCTCACCGGACGCGGGAGCTTGTCGGAGGCTGATGTCGATACGGCCATGCGCGAGGTGCGCAGGGCGCTGTTGGAAGCGGACGTGGCGCTGGAGGTGGTGAAGGCATTTACCGAAAAGGTGCGCGCCAAGGCGGTGGGCGCTGATGTCGTAAAGTCGATCAAGCCCGGCCAGATGGTGGTGAAGATTGTTCACGACCAGTTGGTCGAGACTTTGGGGTCTGATCAATCCGCATTGAATTTGCGCGCCTCACCCCCCGTTGCCATTCTGATGGTGGGTCTGCAAGGCTCCGGCAAAACCACGACGACAGCGAAAATCGCCAAGCGCTTGCAAGAGCGTGAAAAGCGCAAAGTGCTGATGGCGTCCCTCGACACCCGAAGGCCAGCCGCGCAGGAACAGCTTGAGATTCTGGGCAGGCAGGTCAAGGTTGACACCCTGAAGATCGTCAAGGGCGAGACCCCGGTGACCATCGCCAAGCGTGCCATGTCAGAAGCGCGCAAAGGTGCCTACGACATTGTCATGCTCGACACGGCGGGCCGCCTGCATATTGATGAAGAGCTGCTGGCTGAAGCTGCTGCCGTGCGTGACATTGCCAAACCAAAAGAAACACTTCTCGTTGCGGACGCCTTGACGGGACAGGACGCTGTCAACCTCGCCCGCGCCTTTGATGAAAAGATCGGCATCACCGGCATTGTGTTGACCCGCATCGACGGCGATGGCCGGGGTGGTGCAGCGCTTTCCATGCGCGCTGTGACAGGCAAGCCCATCAAGCTGATGGGTACGGGCGAAAAGCTTGATGGCCTCGAAGACTTCCACCCCTCGCGCATCGCCGGCCGCATTCTTGGCATGGGCGACGTGGTTTCACTGGTTGAGCAGGCGTCACAGAATATCGACCACGAGAAGGCGAAGAAGATCGCCGAGCGCATGCGCAAGGGCGCATTCGACATGAATGATTTGGCCGACCAATTGCACCAGCTCGAAAAAATGGGCGGCATGGGTGGCGTCATGAAAATGCTGCCGGGCATGGGTAAAATGCAGAAGCAGCTTGAGGGCAAGGACCTCGATAATAAAGTCTTCAAGCGACAGATTTCGATCATCGGTTCGATGACGAAGAAAGAGCGCGCCAACCCGAAGTCCATCGACGGCAAGCGCCGGAAGCGCATCGCTGCGGGTTCTGGCACAAAGGTTGAAGAGATCAACAAGCTGCTCAAGATGCATCTGCAGATGGCTGACATGATGAAGCAGATGGGTCAGGGCAAAGGCATGCTCGGCAAGATGTTCGGCGGCAAGGGCATTCCTTCCGAAGCCGAAATGGAAAAGATGCGCGGCGAACTTTCGGGCATGGACCCGAATGCACTGCCACCGGAACTGCGCGACATGATGAACGCAGCCCCCAGTGGGGCTGCACCTAAAATGCCGGACTTCGACCAACTCATGAAAGCCATGCCCGGTGGCGGCATGCCGAAACTTCCGGGCCTTGGTGGAAGTTTGCTCAAAGGCCTGCCCGGATTGGGGAAGAAGAAGTGATCACAATTTACCGTCATCCCGGCGAAAGCCGGGACCCTCATGCAACGATTGAACAGGTCCCGGCCTTCGCCGGGATGACGTTCACTGTTGGAAACATTTCAGAAGCATTCAAAGGAGAACTATAATGTCACTGAAAATCCGCCTCGCACGTGCAGGCTCAAAGAAGCGTCCCTACTACCACATCGTGGTGGCGGCGGCGACGTCGCCACGTGACGGTAAATACATCGACATCGTCGGCGCGTTCAATCCGATGCTGCCGAAGACCGATGAAAACCGCATGAAGCTGGATGGCGCGAAAGCCGCCGAATGGCTGAAGAAGGGCGCTCAGCCCACAGACCGCGTGGCGCGTTTCCTTGATGCCGCTGGCCTGATGAAGCGTGAAGCCCGCAACAACCCGAAGAAAGCTCTCCCCGGCAAGAAGCGTGTGGAGCGTGAAAAGGTGGCTGCAGATTTGGCTGCCAAAACCGCAGCGGCTGCGGCGGCTGCCGCTGCCGCACCCGCTGAAACACCGGCGGCGTAAGGGTTGAACCCGTTGACACACTCCCTCCCGGCTTCGCCGTACTCCCTCACCGCTGCGCGGCAAGGGAGAAGTACATCTCCCTTGCGCCAAAGGCGTGAGGGAGTACCCCGAAGGGGGGAGGGAGTGGTTGCAACACAATGACTCTCATCCTCATCGCCCGCATCGTGGCGGCGCATGGCATTCGTGGTGCTGTCAAACTCAAAAGCTTCGCCAGCGATGCCAAAACCTTGACGTCACACGGCCCATTGCAAACCGCGGATGGCCGCGCATTCACCGTGCTGCGCATGAAGCTGGCTGTCGACGTTTTCATCGCCGACATCGAGCACGTGAAAGACCGCAACGCCGCAGAGGCACTGGTGGGCCAGGACCTGTTTATCGCACGGGAAAAGCTCCCCGCACCTGCGGACGGCGAATTTTATCTGCATGATCTTGTCGGCAAAACCGTCATGGCAGAAACCGTGAATGTGGGCGTCGTCACTTCAATCGAAAACTATGGTGCTGGCGATCTCATGGAACTCGCCATTGGTGATCTCATCCCCGTCGCTTTCATCGACAGTGTGACAGATGTGGTCACCGTCATTTTGCCGCCGGGCTATCTCGATCCGGCGTCGCGGGAAGACCAACATCACTGATGGCTTTCACCGCCACCATCCTCACCCTCTTTCCAGACATGTTCCCGGGCACCCTCGGGTATTCTTTGGCGGGGCGTGCCTTGGGTGAGGGCAAGTGGAGCCTCGAAGCCCACGACATTCGCAACTTCGCCACAGACCGCCACCGCACCGTCGATGACCATCCGGCGGGTGGCGGTGTCGGCATGGTGTTGAAGCCGGACATTCTGGCCCGTGCCATTGATGAAACACCACACATCGGCCCCCGCCTGCTCATGAGTCCACGTGGTGCGCCGTTGACGCAAGCTTTCGTGCACGACATCGCCCAAGGCCCCGGCTGCCTGATTGTCTGTGGCCGTTTCGAAGGTGTGGACGAGCGCGTCATCGCATCCCGCGGCCTCCGTGAAGTCTCCGTCGGCGACTACATCCTCTCCGGCGGCGAGCCTGCGGCGATTGTGCTGCTGGACGCCGTGGTGCGCCTCCTCCCCGGTGTGATGGGCAAGCTCGAAAGTGCGGCAGAGGAAAGCTTTTCAGACGGCCTCCTCGAACACCCTCATTACACCAAGCCGAACCTCTGGGAAGGTCTTGAAATCCCTGAAATTTTGCTTGGCGGCGACCATAAGGCGATTGCCAAATGGAAGCGCCAGCAGCGAGAAGCCCTGACACAGGCCCGTAGACCCGAGCTTTGGGCGGGACGCACACCTCCCAAAACTTGACTTATCCACAATCCTCGGCTTTAAGCCGCCCAACTCCCAATCAAGGATACCCCAAAATGAACATTATCGCGCAGCTCGATGCAGAGCAGATGGCCACCATATTGGCCAAGCGCACCATTCCGGAATTTGACGCGGGCGACAGTGTAATTGTCAACGTCAAGGTCGTCGAAGGCGAACGCACCCGCGTTCAGGCCTATGAAGGCGTTGTGATCGGCCGCTCCGGTGGCGGCATCAACGAGAACTTCACCGTGCGCAAGCTCTCTTACGGCGAAGGTGTTGAACGTGTGTTTCCGGTCTACTCGCCGCTGATCGACTCGATCAAGGTTGTGCGCTTCGGCAAAGTGCGCCGCGCCAAACTCTATTACCTCAAGGGCCGCACCGGCAAAGCCGCCCGCATCGTGGAAGACCAGCGCTGGGATGACAAAAAGACCGTGGCCGCCCCCGTGGCCGTCAAGGTTGAAGTCGCCGCAGACGATGTGTCGTTGATCGGTGGCGTCGGCCCCAAGATCAAGGAACAGCTGCACGCTGAAGGCATCACCTCGCTGAAGCAGATCGCCGAAATGAGCGACGAGGCGATTTTCGCCCTCGACGAAAAGCTCGGCCTCAAGGGCAAAACCAAACGCGAAGAGTGGGTTGAGCAGGCGAAGGAATTGGTTGCCGGCAAGGCACCGCGTGCCAAGACCGACCAGGCCCGCGCCAAGTAAGCAGTTTTCACCATTTCTGAAAGGGCCGTCCTTCGGGGCGGCCTTTTTGTTTGGGTTGAATATGATGTCAGGGTGTGCCATATTGTTAGTATGACAGACAAATTGGCAGAAGACAGTTTGATTTCCTGGGTGGATGTTTGCGCGCAGGCAGCCGCCACCGGCGTCAACACGGATTTCACGGTCAGCGATCTTGAAGCGGCTTGGTCCGGCCGGTTTGCCGCGGAAGAGATTGATGATCTTGTTATTTCAAGACGCACGCGCGCGCGACGTCGGGCGAAAGCAGAAACACTTTCAGCCGATGAACAAGACCGCGCCTTCCGTCTCGCCCAAGTTCAAATCTACGCGGATCGTGTATTTGCCAATCAGGAGAAATCCTCCCGCTGGCTGAGAACCCCCAACAACCGACTTTCACGTCAAACACCTTTGGAAGTCTTGAAAACGGCGGCCGGTGCAGCACTCGTGACGGAAATGCTGGGCCAGATCGATCACGGGATTTATGCCTGACGACCCATGATCCTGTGGCGCATCTCCAATTACACCACATTGGATGGCATCGGTGCAAAGTTGAATCCCGGCCGCTGGAATTCCTTTGGCAATGCCGTTGTCTACACAGCGGACCACCCCGCGTCGGCACTTCTGGAAATGCTTGTGCACATCGATGTGTCGCTGCTGCCCGACTCGTTCCAACTCCTGAAAATTTCAGCGCCAGACGACGCTGAATCTGTGCCGCACAAGCTTACGCGCAACTGGATTGCGGACGAACCCGCCACCAAGGCAATGGGAGACCAATGGTTGAAAAGCGGGGCTTCGCTGCTGCTCAAAATCCCCTCAGCGATTTTGCCGGACGCATTCAATGCACTGATCAACCCCTTGCATCCAGACGCGCGCCAACTCAGAATTGAATCTGTGCAAAGTGTTCCACTGGATGCAAGGTTGCGCAGATAGCAATTAGGCGAAGATCAATGCCGCATGACAGCGCTGTGACATCGGCCTTTGACTCAAGGCCATCAATCGTTAAATAACCGTCAAACCTCCAATTCGTGAGCACCCACCATGTCCAAGCCCACCACCCTCTATGACAAGATCTGGAACGACCATGTGGCCCATGAGGCGGCGGACGGCACCTGCCTGCTCTATATTGACCGCCACCTTGTGCATGAGGTGACGTCCCCGCAGGCCTTTGAAGGCTTGCGTATGACGGGGCGGAAGGTGCGGCATCCGGAGAAGACGCTTGCAGTTGTAGACCACAACGTGCCGACGACGGACCGTTCTAAAGGCATTGCCGAAACTGAAAGCCGCATCCAGGTCGAAGCCCTCGCCAACAACGCCCGCGAATTCGGCATTGAATATTTCAATGAGCTCGACAAGCGCCAGGGCATTGTCCACGTCGTTGGCCCTGAGCAGGGCTTTACACTGCCCGGCACCACAATCGTCTGCGGTGACAGCCACACCTCAACCCACGGCGCTTTCGGCGCATTGGCCCACGGCATCGGCACCTCGGAAGTGGAACATGTGCTTGCCACGCAAACCCTGATCCAGAAAAAAGCCAAAAACATGAAGGTGGAAGTGAATGGCAAGCTTGCCAAACACGCGACCGCCAAGGACATCATCCTCGCCATCATCGGCGAAATCGGAACCGCAGGCGGCACAGGCCATGTCATCGAATTTGCCGGCGAAGCCATCCGCGACCTGTCCATGGAAGGCCGCATGACCGTTTGCAACATGACGATCGAGGGCGGTGCACGCGCCGGCATGATCGCACCGGATGAGAAGGCCTACGCTTTCCTCAACGGCAAGCCCAAGGCCCCGAAGGGCGCGCACTGGGATGCAGCCCGGCGCTATTGGGACACGCTCTTCACCGACGACGGTGCTTATTTTGATCGCGTTGTGAAACTGGATGCCGCCAATCTGCCGCCCATCGTCTCATGGGGAACGTCCCCTGAAGATGTTGTCGCTGTGTCGGGTGCCGTTCCTGATCCAGCCCTCATCGCCGATGAAGGCAAGCGCCAGTCCAAAATCCGCGCCCTCGAATATATGGGCCTCAGCGCGGGTCAGAAAATCACCGACATCGCCTTGGACGTGATCTGGATTGGCTCCTGCACCAATGGCCGCATCGAAGACATGCGCGCCGTTGCCGAAGTGGTGCGGGGCAAAAAGATTTCCGCCAATCTGGATTACGCCATGATTGTTCCGGGATCAGGCTTGGTCAAGGAAATGGCGGAAGCCGAGGGCTTGCATAAAATCTTTATGGACGCAGGTTTTCAGTGGCGCGAACCCGGCTGCTCCATGTGCCTCGCCATGAACCCCGACCAGTTGAAGCCCGGCCAACGTGCCGCCTCCACCTCCAACCGCAACTTCGAGGGACGCCAAGGCTACAAAGGCCGCACCCACCTCGTCTCCCCCCAAATGGCAGCAGCGGCGGCGATTGCCGGGCGGTTTGTGGATATCAGAAACGGTTAAAGTGTACGGTAGCAGGTCCTTAAGAAATGCTACCGCACTTTAGTCCGCCGAATTTGAGCAATTGGTTCTGATTCAGAACTGCGAACTTCAAGTTTACCGGTTTGAGAATTGCTCTCAAGTCTCCAGTATAGAGCATCCCAAGAAGGCGTTGAACACCGATATTCGTCGTTAATAATTATGTTTGAAATTACTCGAGCCGTGGATGCCCAGTTTTCGGATACTGCTGATAAAAGCCGGCTATCGTAGTAAGATTCGAAAATAGATTCCGGCATGTGCTGCCGGGAAATGCGCAAGTTAGCGTTTTCGGCTTTAAGTGTCTTCCAATTTTTAGTCAGCGATCTCCATTCCGCTACTTCAGACTCGCGACGTTGATCTCTTCCCCTGCTCAAGGAATCCAGACCCAGCTGACCAATCGACGAAACTCTTAAAGATATGCCATCTGAAAAATCCGTAAAATCGACAATTTCAAATTTTTGGTTTTCTGGGACCTGACACAAGAACTCAGAGAATCCGCACAGTTCTCCAATCGAATTTCGCGACAGCCAGACTTGGAGATCTCCCTTGCCAGCACGGATTCTTTCATAGCGCCGGAGATTCATACGCCAGGATTCTTCCGATTCACGGGCTGAAAAAGCAAAGCGGCTTTTCAAAAAATAGTTGTGCCAAAGCTCTCGCTCTGGGCCAATAACATCGGAAATAGGACCGAACGACAGATCATCACCAAAAGGTAAAATGCTTTCGATCTCAGCTTTCACTTCATGTATTTGAGCAACTAATGAAATTGCCGAGAGATTGAAGCAAACGATGTGCATGTATCAGCCTCAAATGACGTACAAATTTTCAGGTAATCTAGCTTAATACCCAATGGCACGCCAAGGCTACAAAGGCCGCACCCACCTCGTCTCCCCCCAAATGGCAGCAGCGGCGGCGATTGCCGGGCGGTTTGTGGATATCCGCAACACGTATTAGGCATCCACACAATTAAGGGTTGATTAACCTTTTCTTTACGCTAAATCCACGCACGGACGGTAAGGCATATGAGTCGGCGGGGGTCGCCGGTTTGTGTGTATGATTGAGTATCGGGGAACTACAGTGAATTCTACAGTCAAAGCCGACGCGCGTTTTCTGCGCCGTGTATTATTGGGTATGGTCGTGTTGACGACAGTTGCAGGTGGCCTGGCTGCCTACACCACAGTCCAGGCCAAAAACGCCCTGTATCCAGAACAGTGCATCATTCTCTGCGAATAACGCGGATCACCTTTTCAAAAGCACAAAACCCGCTGTGAGGGAGATCACAGCGGGTTTTGCTTGATGCGGACCTTGGGGAGAAACCTTGCAGGGGATCGGGGGTCCGTAAGCGTTTGTTGTCACCCTTATGGCGCTGCGGCCCTGAACCAATCCTGAGGTCAGCCTTCATCTGCCGTTCATGTTGAAAGCTGTGAGGCAAGGGGTTAAGAGCCGCCCATCATGGCAAACCCCACGATCTTCATCGACGGCGAAGCAGGCACGACGGGCCTTCAAATCAGGGACCGGCTGAAAGGACGCGCCGACCTTGACCTCGTCTCCATCGACCCGGCAAAACGGAAAGATGCGGGTGCGCGTCGTGACCTATTGAACAGTGTCGATGTCGCCATTCTCTGCCTGCCCGATGAGGCGGCAATCGAAGCTGTGTCACTGATCGACGTGGAATCCAAAACCCGTGTCATCGACGCGTCCACCGCCTTCCGCCTCCACAAGGATTGGGCTTACGGCATGGCGGAGATGGACAAGGGCCAACGCGCCCGTATCAGCGCTGCAACACGCGTCGCCAATCCCGGTTGCTGGCCGCAAGGTTTGATTGCGAATGTGCGTCCCCTCATCGATGCCGGCCTGTTGGCCCGCGATGTGCCACTCTCATACGCCGGCATTTCCGGCTATTCCGGCGGCGGCAGGAAGATGATCGAGGATTATGACGCGAAGGGTGAAGCCGCCAATCGCTTCGCGCCCTATGCCCTCGGCTTTGCCCACAAGCACCTGGCCGAGATGAAGTCCTATTCGGGTACGAAACTGGACGTGCTGTTCCAACCCGCCGTGGGCGCTTTTGCGCAAGGCATGTTGACGAGCGCGCCACTCCATCTTAGTCAGTTTAAGAAAGGTGTCACAGGCACCGATATCCATGACTGTATCGCCGCCCGTCATCAGGGCTCGCGCTTTGTGTCAGTTGCACCACTGAATGACACCAGTGACCTCAACCCGCAAAGCCTCAACACCTCAAACAACATGCGCCTCAATATTTTTGCCAATGACATGCGCGGCCACATCGTGCTGATGGCGATTTACGACAATCTCGGCAAGGGTGCGTCTGGTGCCGCCGTGCAAAACCTCAACCTGATGATCGGGGCCGATGAAGCGGCTTCGGTTGATCTCGCCGCTTAAGGAACCATCATGCAAAAATTTGATACCCTCACTGGTGTTGCAGCCCCCCTCAACATCATCAACATCGACACCGACATGATCATCCCCAAGCAGTTCCTGAAGACGATAGAGCGCACAGGGCTCGGCAAGTCGCTGTTCTTTGAAATGCGATTCACCCAAGAGGGCAAGGAGCTGCCGGATTTTGTGCTGAACAAGCCAGCCTACCGCAAATCCCAAATCCTGGTGGCCGGCGACAATTTCGGTTGTGGCTCCTCGCGTGAGCATGCCCCTTGGGCATTGCTGGATTTCGGCATCCGCTGTGTCATCTCCACCAGCTTCGCCGACATTTTTTACAACAACAGTTTCAAGAACGGAATTCTCCCCATTGTTGTCTCGCCGGAAGATTTGAAGAAATTGATGGATGATGCCGAGCGCGGCTCCAACGCCACGCTTACCATTGATCTCCCCAGTCAAACCATACGCGGCCCCGACGGCGGCACCGTCAAATTCGAAATCGACGCATTCCGCAAACACTGCCTGCTGAATGGCCTTGATGACATCGGATTGACGCTTGAAAAGGCTGACAGCATTGCCGCATTTGAAAAGAAGAATGCTGAAATCCGGCCTTGGGCATGAGGATTTGGCCATACCTTCTCCCCTTTCTCCATGGGCGGGCTTGACCCGCCCACCCAGCCTTCTGAAAGTCTGGTTCGGCTGGTCAAGCCAGCCGATGGAGGAATATGATGAGACAACCGCATGAACGCCATCATCACCACCGTTCTCCCCGTCTTCGGCCTCATCGTGCTGGGATATGTCTTTGCCTGGGCGCGCGTCCTTGATGCGACGGCGGGGCGGGGCATGACGTTGTTTGTGTTCAACATCGCCATTCCGGCCTTCCTGTTTCGCACCGTCGCGACTCTGGCAGAGCCTGAAGCTTCGCCCTGGTTGATCTGGATTGTCTTCTTCGGCGGCATATCATTCACATGGGTCATCACCGCCCTCGTTTCGCGCACACAATCTTCAATCAGCTATTCCGGCGGTGCCGCTGCTGCCATGGCCACGGGCTTTGGCAATCTCGCACTGCTTGGCACACCATTGGCCATATCGCATTTTGGTCCCGCCGCTGCCGTGCCTGTGGGCCTCATTCTGTCCATCCATGCCGCCGTGCTTTGGTTTGCCGCCACCGTTCACCGTGAAATCGCCCGCTCCAGCCAATCCTTTTCATTCATCAACATGGTGAAAGAACTCGGTGTCCAACTCGCCACCAACGGCATCGTGATCTCGCTCGTCGCCGCAGCCCTGTGGAGGTTCACCGGCCTTGGCCTTCATCCTGTGCCAGACAAGATGCTGGAGATGTTGGGAACCGCCGGTGTGCCCACGGCACTGGTGGCGCTCGGTGTTTCGCTCGCGGGCTATTCCCTCAAAGGCTCCTGGGGCGGCATGTTCACGCTGATCGCGCTCAAGATGCTGCTGCTTCCCATCTGCGTTTTTCTGCTCGCCCGTTATATCGTGCCACTGCCACCGCTGTGGACCAAGGTCGCCGTGCTTTTCGCCGCCATGCCGACAGGGGCCAACGCTTTTCTGTTTGCACAAAAGAACGATGAGGCCGTGCCCGCTGTCTCTGGTGCTGTTGCGCTTGGCACAGGTTTTGCGGCACTCTCTGCTGCTGTGATACTGTGGGCCATTGATGCAGGGCTGATCTGATGACGCACTATGACGTGGTGATTGTGGGGGGTGCCATCGTTGGTTCCTCAACCGCCTATTATCTGAGAAAAAACGGCTTCAAAGGTTCGATCGCCCTCGTCGAGAAAGACTCTTCCTACAAGCAATCATGCACGGCCCTGTCATGGGGCGGCATTCGCAGACAATTCTCCACACCAGAGAACATCCGGCTCTCGGAATTCGGATTGAAACTCATCCGCAATCTGAAAACTGAATTTGGTGCTGATGCGGATATCGGCTTCAAGGAACAGGGCTATCTCGTGATGGCGAGCGAAGCGTCGGTGTCTGTGCTCGAAGAGAATGCAAAACTGCAAGTCTCCATGGGCGCAGACACGGTCGTCCTTTCAAATACGGAACTCGCAAAGCAATTCCCCTGGATCAACTTTGACGGCATCGCCGCCGGCTCATATGGGCGCAGCAATGAGGGCTGGTTCGACCCCTACTCATTCATGAACCTCATCCGCAAGGCAGCCATCGCCCGCGATGTGGATTTCATCACTGATGAAGTGGTGGGCATTGCCGCCGACACTCACGTGACCTCCGTCACCCTCAGGTCTGGCGCCACCTTCAGCGCCTCCCACCTCGTCAATGCTGGTGGCACCGCAGCAGGAGCCATCGCGGAGATGGTGGGCTTTGATTTGCCCGTCTCCGCCGCCAAGCGCTACGTCTATGTTGTCGATTGCCCGGGGGCATCAGACGCACTGCGCAAAGGTCCCCTCACCTTCGACATCACCGGAGCCTACTGGCGGCCGGAGGGACGCAACTTTATCTGGGGCTACACACCAACAACAGAAGAAGAGCCAGAACTCAAAGACTGGGAGATGGACTTCCAGCTTTATGAAGAAAAACTCTGGCCCTTGATTGCCGAACGCGTGTCCGTTTTCGAAACCGTGAAGCTCATCGGCCATTGGGTCGGCCATTATGATTACAACTGGTTCGACCAGAACGGCATCATCGGCCGCCACCCGGCACTGCCCAACTTCTACTTCGGCAACGGCTTTTCCGGCCACGGCATCCAGCAGGGACCGGCGACGGGCAATGCGATTGCTGAACTGATCTGTTTTGGCGAATACCGCACGATTGATCTCAAGGCGCTGGGGGTGGAGCGCGTTGCGGCGAAGCAGCCGCTGTTTGAGAGGAACATTTTCTGATGGCGAAAATCCTCGCTATCTCCTCCCAAACCGTCTTCGGCCCCGTTGGTCTTTCCGCCGCCGTGCCCGCCCTCCAATCCCAGGGCCACGAGGTGTTGGCCTTGCCCACCATCATCCTCTCGCACCACCCCGGCCATGGTAAACCTGCGGGACAGCGGACAACTGCAGCGTTGCTGCAAGACATGCTCAATGCCATGCAAAGCATGGGTGCACTGGACAACATCGATGCCGTCCTCACCGGATATTTCGCCGATGAAAGCCAAGTCAGAGTTGTCGCGGAAACACTTCAGAAACTGAAGCCCAGCCACATCCTCATCGATCCCGTCATCGGCGACCATGGGGCACTTTATGTGGCGGAAGCCGTGGGCGAGGCGATCCGCGACCAGCTCCTGCCACTGGCAACAATCATAACACCCAACCTGTTCGAGCTGCTTTGGCTTTCAAAGCGTGCCGATGTTGAAAGCGCTGTAGACGTTCTCGGCATCGCTGAAACACTTGTGACTTCGGTGCCCGGTGGCGAAGACCGTCTCGAAACCCTGCTCTTCACGCCAACCGGCAACCACACCCATTCAGCAACGCGCTTGGCGCACGTCCCCCACGGCACGGGAGACATGCTGTCCGGCCTCTACCTCGCCCACCGCATCGCCCACCCACCCGCCTCAGCCTTTGAGCTGGCCATGAAAGGTTTGGAAGCTGTGATCGCAGCCAGCGAAGGCCTGGCCAGCCTGCAGGTGGCGAGGCTCAGAACCATCGCGTGAAGCCGAGGGACCTCTCCCGCCCTTCGGGCACCCTCCCCGGAGGGGAGGGACTCGTGGGTAGAGCTCCCTGAACAGTAAATCGGGAGGCCGCTGCAAGAGGTCCCTCCCCTCCGGGGAAGGTCCGGCGAAGCCGGGGGAGAGGTCCCTTGGCGCCAAGCGACTGCCCCATCAGAACAGCCCGGTGAACGGGCGCTGCAGGGCTGTTGATGTGCGCTTGTTTTCGCGCGCCGCTTCTTGTTCCAGCTGCTGGCGGCGCAACTCGCGGATTCCCCCGGCATTGAGGTTCAGCCACGATTCAATTTCGGTGCGCTGTCTTGCGCTGTCCTTTGAGAGCAGACGTATCAGGGCCACAAGGCCCTCGTTCCATGAAATGGTCATGATATCCTCCGTGTACGGATGAACCGCCACGACAAATTGGGTGCAAGAACGCAATCACGCAAAAGCGTGTTCACAGTTCAAATTGGGGAGGGTGCGCCGGTCAGGCTGAAATGCGCTGAGTTCGCATAGTCGGGCCGGACAGGGACGCGGACTGGCGCTGTGCGCAGACAATTTTAATCATGGCAGTCCTCCGGCTTTGAGTTGAGTTCTGGCTCATGCATAACATGCGACACTCTTTCAGCAAGATGTGCCCCAACAAATCAAACAGCTGTGGCCGGAGCGCAACAATCAAACACAACAACGAATGCCGGTTATCCCATCATCACGGCAGACAAGCGCCGTGCAAAACCTTTCGGGTCACTCAGCTGCTCACCTTCCAGAATATAGGCCTGGTCCAACAGCAAGTGTGCTGCATCGCCAACATCGCCATCTGCCTTCATGGCCAGCGCCTTGATCAGATCATGCCCGGCATTCACTTCCAGAACAGGTGCGGAAACCGTAACCCCGGAATCCTTCTGCCGCGACAACATGCGTTCCAGTGTGCGGTCCAGCTGCGAGTCATTGACGATGCAGACCGCACTTTCTGTGAGGCGCGTGGAAATGCGCACGTCTTTCACCCTTTCACCCAATGCAACTTTGAACGCAGCCACCAGTTTCTCCACTGAAGGATCATCCGGCTTTTTCTCATCTGTGGCTTCCGCAGGCTTGATCTTGTCGAGGTCAGCCAGGCCTTGCGCGACAGACACAAACGGCTTGCCTTCAAAACCCATGGCCGTCCTCACCCAGAATCCATCAACCGGATCGGTGAACAGCAACACCTCAATGTCGCGTGTCTTGAAGCCTTCAAGCTGTGGAGAAGCCTTGGCCTTGGCTGCATCTTCGGCAGAGATGTAATAGATCGCCGTCTGGTTTTCCTTCAGCCCCGCCACATAATCCTTAAGCGTCAGCGCATCTGCCTTGGTTGACGCAAAGCGCGCAAATTCCAGAATCTGTTCACGCCGCTCAAAATCCTCATACAAGCCTTCCTTGATCACAGGCGCATAAAGCTCCCACAATTTTCCAAAGGCGGGCGCATCCTTGTCCGAAAGTTTTTTCAACTCCTGCAACACCCGGTTGGTGACGGCTTTTCTGACTGCCGCCACATCCGGATTGTTCTGCAACATCTCACGGGAAAGGTTCAGCGGCATGTCAGCCGAATCCACCACGCCCCGCACAAAACGCAGGTAGGGCGGCAAAAGTGCAGCATCATCGGCAATGAAGACGCGGCGCACATAAAGCTTTTGCCTGCCTTTGCGCTCCGGATCATAAAGATCGAAAGGCCGTTCCCCCGGCACATAAAGCAGCACTGAATATTCATGCCGCCCCTCGGCGCGGTAATGGATGGTGAGGGCAGGGTCCCCGCCACCCGGCGTCAATGCCGCGAAAAATTCCTTGTGCTGTTCCTCTGTCACGTCTCCCTTGGCCCGTGTCCAGATGGCACTGCCCGAATTCACCTGGCGGCGTTCATCGCCCGCCAAAAAGATCGGATGCGCGATATGGTCGGAATAGGATTTGACCACACTTTCGATTTTCCAAGGCTCCAGGAAATCCGCCGCGTCTTTTTTCAAATGCAGCACAATCGACGTGCCCCGCGGACCCTTCTCCGCTTCAGTGACCGCGAAAAGCCCGAGACCATCCGAGGTCCAGAGATGTGACTTCGCGGCACCGGCTTTGCGAGACGTCACTGCAACTAAATCCGCCGCCATGAAGGCCGCATAGAAGCCCACGCCGAATTGGCCAATGAGATCGACCCCGCCTTTTGCCTTGGCGAGAAACGCCTCTGTGCCTGACCTGGCAATGGTGCCAAGATTGGACGCCAGTTCTTCCGCCGTCATGCCGATGCCGCTGTCGGTGATGGTGAGCGTCTGTGCGGTCTTGTCGGCGGCGATGACAATCTCAAGTGCCGCATCCTGTTCCAGAAGCTTCGGCTTGGCGATGGCGTCATAACGCAGCTTGTCCAACGCGTCCGACGCGTTCGAGATGAGTTCACGCAAGAATACGTCCCGGTCCGAATAGACCGAATGCACCATCAGCTTCAGCAGCTTCGCCACTTCCGCCTGAAAGGGCTGCGATGCCCCGAGTTCAACTGTTTCTTTGGTCTTCGCCGCCATGATGGTCCCCAACGTATGTCTATGCGGCGCATATTGGGTTTCGAACCCCGTTGGTCAAGACCACAAAAAAACGGCCAGCAACAGCTGGCCGCTTGAGAACGCACCTCACATTACTCACAAACAGACACACTCACTGTTGTGCGGCCCGGCCGATAGTCGATGCGCCGGAGGGGCTGGGGGGCTTGGGAACCGGAACAATCCAGCCGGGCCGTCGAGGCAACAATAGAATAATTACGCCGCTTCATGTCAGTCGGATGACTGGATTGGGGCGGAATTTGGATTTCTGCAAAAACTCAATCTTGCCAACGCACCCAAAGCGCTTAAAGTGGTTACAACAGCGGAGGGCGTTGCAGGGACATGGAGAACAGTGTCGATCAACAGGTGCGGGGCGAGGCCTCAGCAACGTTGCTGCCCTTTCCCCAAGCCAGACAAAGGACCGTAGCCTTTGACCGCACCGAACTTTCGGCTCTTCTCAATCTCTATGGCCGTCACGTCGCCAGCGGTGACTGGCGCGACTACGCCATGGACTTTGGCCGCGAACAGGCCGTCTTCGCCATCTTCCGCCGCGCCAGCGAACAACCGCTGTACCGGGTGGTGAAAGACCCGGCGCTGGCAAGGAAGCAACAGCAATACGCCGTCGTCGCCCCAGGCGGCCTGATCCTGAAACGCGGCAATGACCTCACCCAAGTGCTGCGGGTGCTGGTGAAGAAGCCTGGGTTGGCGGAAGCGTAATCCCGGGGCCATGGCTTGAAGCCGAGGGACCTCTCCCCCGCTTAACGGACCCTCTCCGAAGAGGAGAGGGACTCGTGGTGGAGAGCGCCCTGAACGGTAAAAGGGGAGGTCGTCGCAAGAGGTCCCTCTCCCCTTCGGAGAGGGTGCCCGAAGGGCGGGAGAGGTCCCTTGGCTGCAAGCTCTGGCCCCGCCCCAACAAAAAACCCCGGTCTTTCAACCGGGGTTTCGCAATTCATTTGAAGTCAGCTCAGTCTTCGCTGGCCCAGCCCATGAGGAAGAGCAGGTTCTGGAAGATCGAAACAAAGCTGCCGAACAGCATGAAAGCGCCAAAAATGGACTTCCGCGACGTGCCTTCTGCCGAATCAGAGGCCGAGTACATTTCCTTGATCGCCTGGGTTTCCCACGCGGTGAGGATCGACACGAACACCACAAAGCCCGCCGAGATCAGCATGCTGATGCCCATGCCCATGGATGAAACACCCCAGATCATGGCCACAACCAGGTTGACGATGGCCGCGATGAACAGGCCCATCAAAGCCATGCCCGCCATGTTGCCGATGCCTGAGAGATCCTTCTTCGAGGTGTAACCCCACAGGCTCATGGCTCCAAATGTGCCGGCAGCCGAGAGGAACGCCGTCATGACGATCGAAGGGTTCACGCCGAGGTAGCGGTTGACCATGGGGGCGATGCCGATGCCCCAGCACGCCACATAGGCCCAGTAGACCAGATGTGCTGTTGCCATGCTCTTGGAATTGAGAATGAACTTGTAGCCGAAGAAGCCAATGCCAAGCAGGCCAATGAAGGCCGGGAAGTAGAGTGTGCGTACCACCGCCCCGAAGGCCGGAATGGTGAAGCTTGCGAAAATCAAAAGAGCGGCCACGGCAATGCCGAGCGCCATGTAGTTGTAGACCCCCAACATGTGGGCGCGAAGGCCAGCGTCAATTTCAGAACGCGAGCCAGCACCCGTCTGGGTTTGAAGTCGATAGTCAGCCATAATATGCCCTCCTCAAGCACGAATGCCCAATATGGGGTTGTTCAAGGGAATCGTCAAGTTACAGGCCATTCATGAAATCCGCCGCTCAACCCGCCGCAATCTCATCCATTTTCTGGGCCAGCGCAACATCAAGTGCCGTTACTCCCTTGGCGGAATGAGTCGTGAGTGTGACCTCCACCCGGCCGTAGACATTGAGCCACTCCGGGTGATGGTCCATTTTTTCGGCAACCAGTGCCGCCTCAGCCATGAAGCCGAAGGCTTTGCGGAAATTCTTGAACTGGTAGGTTTTGTGGATGGCATCGCGGGCCCCCACATCAGCCCAGCCCTCAAGCCCTTTCAAGGCCTTGATCCGTGCCTGTCCTTCAAGTCTGTCGCTCATGCGGAAATCCTTTCGAGATGAGGGTATTCTGATGGAAAAGCCGCTTCCACGGCGTATGGCCCGCCGCCTTTGAGGGGCCGCGAGGAAAACAGCACAAACTGCGTGACTTCAAAAACCGCCGTCGAATAAAGCGAATGCACCTCGACCCATCTTTGCAAGGCGCGGGGTTCCGCATCGCGGAGTTTGGCCAGCGACACATGCGGCACGAATTTGCGCCCCTCTGCCGGGAGGCCCAAAACCTGGAACAGGCGTTCCTGCGCGTCATGCAGGCGGCGCAGCTCGCCATGTTCATCCAGCCCTGCGTAAAGTGAACGGGGTTTACTGCCGCCAAACACACCCACACCCTTGAGCCTGACTTGAAACGGCTTGAACCTGATCTGCTCGAGGTCACGCGCCACTTCACGCGCCAAACCAGCGTCAATATCGCCGATGAAACGGATGGTGAGGTGATGGTTCGCAGGGGCCATCCAGCGCGCCCCCGGAATGCCGCCTTGCATGATCTGAAGATCAAGAGAAACGTTTTCGGGCAGTTCCAGTCCGGTGAAGAGGCGTGGCATGTTTCCCTCCTGCTTTTTCATCAAGCTAACGCGATTCGGCTGTAGGGCAAGCTATTCTTTGGCCCTTGCAATGAGGGCTTCCACGGCGGGCAAAGTCTTCTGCACAATGATGGCAACGCCTTCCCTGTTCGGATGAATGCCATCCGATTGATTGAGGGAAGCGTCAGCCGCGACACCTTCCAGAAAGAACGGATAGAGTGCGGCCCCATGTTTTTCAGCAACACGTGTAAACATCGGCTCAAACCGCCCCCCATAGTCCGGCCCCATGTTGGGCGGTGCGCGCATGCCCATGATCAGCAGCGGCAATTTTTTTGCGGTGACGGTTGCGGCAATTTCATCAAGTGCCGCTTCCGCCTGTTCCGGGGCCAAACCCCGAAGCGCGTCGTTGGCCCCAAGCTCCACCATCACCGCATCCACTTCTTCACTCAAAGCCCAACCCAATCGCGCCGCACCCTGTGACGCCGTATCGCCTGAAACGCCGGCATTGAGCACCTTCACATCAAACCCCTTGGCTTTCAAGGCCAACTCCAATTGCGCGGGGTAGGCCTGCGGCCCATCCAGCCCATAGCCCGCAAACAAGCTGTCACCGAGGGCAAGGATGGTGATGGGTTCGGCTTTTGCCTGAATAGAATATGCAAAACAAAAAATAGCCAAGGCAATGAGGCGTGTCATGATGGTGCTCCAATGGCTGTAAAATCAAAATTCCAAAATAATATTTCGTCATGGCCCGCTTCATGCGGGCCACCCATGGCTGCTGACCAGTGGGTGGCCCGCCTGAAGCGGGCCATGACGGTCTTTAGGAGAGTGCAACTGCTTTTTTGAAGGAACGGCTTGTCACCCAAAAATCCCCCGCACCTTGTCCGTAAACCCAATCGTCACAGTTCCATCGCCATGCTCAATCAACGGCCTGCGGATCAACGAGGTGTGTTTCGCCGCCAGCATCACAGCCTTAGCTTCCGTCAAATCAGCTGTCTCCGAAGCCTGCAATCCGCGCCATGTGTATCCCGCACGGTTCACCAGCTTTTCCCAGCCGCCAACAGCCTTGGACCACTTTGCCACTTGCTCTTGGCTCGGTGCTGTCACGCTGTGGTCGGTGAAATCATAGGCAATCTTTTTCTCATCCAGAAACGCCAGCGCCTTCTGGCACGTTGAACATTTCTTCAATCCGTAAATCTTCATGTCAGTTCCCGAGCGAAAGTGTCTTGTCCGTGAACGCAGCCCCTCCGCCTTCGATCTGGTCCGTGAACGCCTTGAACAATCCCTCAATTTCCGCCTTCTCAATATCCTTCACAATGAACACCAGCCGCGTCTCTGGTTCACCATCCGGCCAGCCTGCAAGTCTCACCGGCGGATGCAACACATGTTGTACGCCGTGCACGGCAAGCGGTTTTGCTGGATCATCTGACACCAGGATCACACCCTTGAAGCGCAGGAGATTGGGACCGTGATAGGAGGTGAGAAGCTCCAGAAAAAGTTCAAGGCCTTGGGGCGAAATGGCGCGTGCATCGCGGAACGCAAAGGAACGGATGTGTTCATCATGCTTCGACACGTCATGGTGATGGTGGTGATGCGATTTCTCCGCCCGCTCGACGGCTTCGATGGCAAGCCAGCCCTGCACATCCAGTGACTTTTTCGCGGCGTCATAAAGCCCGGTGTTGAACAACCGTTCCGCCGTTGCCTCACCCCGGTGCGTTGTCAAAAGCCTTGCCGATGGATTGAGTTTCCGCATCCGTACAATGATGGCGAACAACATGTCCTCGCCTTCTTTGCCCTCAAGCAAATCCAGCTTGGTTAAAACCACCCGGTCCGCCACCGCCACTTGCTTCACCGCTTCCGCATGTACATCCAGTGTGGCCATGCCATTGAAGCCATCAACAACCGTGATCACCCCTTCAAGTTTCACGCGCTGCAACAACAGATCATCGCGCATCAGCGCATGCAGCACAGGGGCAGGATCGGCAAGCCCCGTGGTTTCAATCACGATGCGGTCAAAGGCCTTCAGCGTTCCGGCCTGACGCTGGTCCAGCAGCCGGTTCAGTGTGTCGATCAGATCACCCCGGATGGTGCAGCACAAACACCCCGATGACAACTCGACAATATTCTCGTCGGCTTTTTCCACCAGCAAATGGTCGATGCCCACATCACCAAATTCATTGATGATCACACAGGCGTTGGCGAGGAACGGATCTTTCAAGAGATGGTTGAGCAGCGTGGTTTTGCCGGAGCCGAGAAACCCCGTGAGCACCGAGACAGGAACCAGACTCATGTTTCATTTCTCCGGTCCAACACATTCATCACAACAAGACTCCCAATCACCAAAACCGCACCGATCATGTGAAACAACCCCAGCACTTCCTTCAAAAACACAAAGGCAACCAGCGTCGTCAACACCGGTTCCAGATTGAAATACGGTATCACGGTTGAAGCGGGCGCATGTTTCACCCCCGACATCTGCAAAAAATATCCGCCGCAATAGGCCAGAGAAAGGCCAAGGCCAGAGGCCATGACCAGTAAACTGGCCGAACCACTGAGATAGACGGACTGTCCCTGCCCCACCACCGTCGTCACGATGACAACGATGGGTAAAATGATGATATGGACAAGCGAGCCAAACACCACAGGCTCCATGTGTTGTGCCAGGGGCCGCCCGGTGAATTGCTGTGCCGCATAACCAAGCGCTGAAAGACTGGCGAGAACAAGACCAAGCGGGTTCATGCTGTCGAACGACGGCCCCAGCGCAAGCGCCAAGCCTGCGAAAGCCGTAAGGCTGAGAATGATGTGATGCGGCGCAAGCCTTCTGCCTTCCACCAGGGGTGACAGCAAGACAACGATGACAGGTGCTGTAAAGAAAATCAGGACCGCCAGTCCAACCGAAATATATTGCAGCGAGCCGATGTAGAAGAGCGAAACACAAAGTGTCGCCAGTGTCTGCCCCGCCAGCGGGCCCCACGCCGCACGCGGCACATGCACACGCAGTCCCATGATGAGGGCCGTGACCGCGAGGATCAGCGCCACCATGCCGGTGCGAAGCGAAATCGATTCAAGCGCAGGCACACCTGCAAGCACCGCAAAGCGCGCGAGGTTCGGCACCAGCGCATAACACAAGGTCGCAAGACAGGTGAGAATGATGCCGCGTGTCACCGCACCACCTTCACTCCCAACTTCTCCACGATGCCTCACTTTTTCTTCTGCGGTTTTTTCTTGTTGGCTGTTTTCCTGCGCGGTTTTTTCTTCACAGGTCTGGTGGCGCGGTCGGTTTCAAGTGTTTCGTCATCAGCCCCTTGAGGCACCGCCCGTGGCGGTGGCTCACGCGCGCGCAACACCGCAGCGATTTGTTCAACAAGGGCAGGCGGCATCACATCGCAGTGCGCGCCTTCTTCCCGGTATGCCGTACAGAGCTTCAGGCTCAACTCCTGTTCAAGACCCCAGATCATGGCGGCAAAGCCTGCTTTTTCCGGCAATTTCACAATGCCGGAAGCACTGCGGGTATTGATGCCGATGGGGCTGAGCAGCCGCCCGCGCAGCGCCATGTCAGCACGCAACATGTCGTCATAGGTGCCGAAGGACACCGCCCAACCCTGAAAACCATCGGCCCCCGCCAATTGCACGGGCGTCTTCGAGCGGCAGACTTTACGGGTCAGGTCTGCCGGTACAATCGCCCCTTGCGGCAAATTCACAATCTCCGCCACCTTGAGCGTGTTGGGTAAAGCGGCAGCGGCGAAAGCCTGTTCCAGCAAATCCTTGGCCGTGGCAGCACGTCCATAGCCGGACTTTGCCCCAAACACGACAGCGATCAGCTTTCTGCCATTGCGCGTGGCCGTGGCCACCAGATTGTAGCCACTGTTGCAGACAAACCCCGTCTTCATGCCGTCGGCCTCTTCCATGATGCGGATGAGTGCGTTTGTATTGGAGAGCCTGCGTCTTCCCACTTTCAGGAATTCCTGCGAAAAATAATGGGCGTATTGCGGAAATTCGTTGAGGATGATGGCAGCCAATATCCCCATGTCGCGTGCACTCGTCACATGGCGGGGGTCATGCAATCCGTTGGGATTGACAAAATGCGATGATGTGAGGCCAAGATTGGCCGCAACGGCATTCATGTCATCGGCAAAACGGTCAGCAGTCCCCGACACCGCATCCGCCAGAACATAGGCCATGTCATTGGCGGAATGCACCAGAAGCGCTTGCAGCGCAAAATCCACACTCACGGTTTTGCCAGCGGGAATGCCAATTTTTGAGGGTTCCTGTGCTGCGGCCTCCGGCAATACGACAATCTGCTGGTCCAGCAACAATTTGCCTTCGCGCAAGCGCTGGAAAACAATATAGGCCGTCATCATCTTGGTGAGAGACGCGGGATACCAGGTTTCGCCCGCCCGCTCCTGCGCCAACACATCGCCAGTTGCGGCATCAATGACAAGAAAGGGGCCAGAGTCGGGTCTTGCCTGAGAAAAAGCCGCAGTCACGCCCGCGATTGCGAGCCACAGCAGCAGAAACGCTCTTCCCCAAACAATCACGCGCCTGCCACTCCGATCATTGGTGCCCCTGGAGGGACTCGAACCCCCACGCCCTTGCGAACAACAGATTTTGAGTCTGTCGCGTCTACCATTCCGCCACAGAGGCTTTGTCCCGGCTGAGCCGCAACGGCAACCTCCTATGCGGCAGGGCTTGCGCCGTCAACAGCAAAGGCGCTTTACCCCTTGCCATGGAAGAAAGGCTGATTCGTGTCGCAAACGGAATCGTGATTGACCGTGGGGAGATCACGGAGTCCTTCGTGCGCGCCTCTGGCCCCGGTGGCCAGAATGTCAACAAGGTGGCAACAGCCGTTGAGTTGCGCTTCAATCTGTTCAAAGCAGCCCTGCCGGAAGAACTCCGCCAACGCGCCATCAAACTGGCGGGGCAAAAACTGACCTTGGAAGGCGAAATCATCATCCTCGCCCAATCCCACCGCTCGCAGGAGCGAAACCGCGAAGACGCGCTCTCACGTCTTGTGGATCTCTTGCGTAAAGCCGCCATCAGACCCAAGAAACGCATCGCAACCCGCCCCACCAAAGCCTCCAAAACCCGCAGGCTGGATTCCAAAGCCCGCCGCTCTGAAACCAAAACCTTGCGCCGCGTGAAGCCACGTGGCGAGGATTGAATCTGATGGGTACTTCTCAATGAAAAACAAACGTCCGGTAAACATCATACCTCATGACGCAAATTCCACCTTACTGCCGTCATGGCCCGCTTGTAACATGATTTTGTGGTATTGTTTGTCCTGTCTCGCAATAGGCGCGCGGGACCCGACCGCCCTCCCGTACCCCCCCGCCCGAATTTTTATACAATGCCCGGTATCCATTCATGGCTGGCGTGTAACTATATAAAAAACCGCATAATAAAA
>JANPCE010000061.1:0-1536 GCA_031430795.1 Hyphomicrobiales bacterium | reverse complement strand
CGGGACCGGACGGCCGTCCGGTCCCGCGCGCCTCTTGCGAGACAGGACAAACAATACCACAAAATCATGTTACAAGCGGGCCATGACGGATTTTTTACATCAATGCTGATTCAAACCAAGCCAAGACCGCTCTACGCCGCCTTGCCCAGCTCCGCCCGCACTTGCTGCCGCAGCAGATCAATCGGCACCAAATTGGCCCCGCGCCTGACATGCCAATAGGTCCAGCCGTTGCAGGCTTCAGCCCCTTGCACATGGGCACCAACTTTGTGGATGGAACCTGAATTGTCCTTGCTGGCAATCGAACCGTCAGCGCGCACGTTGGCGGCGATGCGGGTGGTGTGGTCGAACAAGGTTTCACCTGCTTTGACGAGGCCACGCTCGATCAGTGTGCCGAAGGGAATGCGCGGCTCCGCACGTTTGCTGATGGTGGTCTTCAAGGCCTCAAGCGGCAGCTGTTCCACATTCAGAATACGTTGTTTTGCATGCTTCGCGTAGGTTTCATCGCGCTCAATGCCAATGAAGTGACGGCCCAATTGTTTGGCAACCGCACCTGTCGTGCCGGTGCCGAAGAATGGATCAAGCACCACATCGCCGGCGTTGGTGGAGGAGAGCATGACGCGCTGCAAGAGTGACTCCGGCTTTTGTGTCGGGTGCACCTTGTCACCGTTCGCATCTTTCAACCGCTCGCCCCCCGTGCACAATGGCAAGGTCCAGTCTGAGCGCATCTGCGAATCATCATTGAAAATTTTCATGGCTTCATAGTGGAACGTGTATTTCGACTTTTGCTCCCGCGACGCCCAGATCATGGTTTCATGGGCATTGGTGAAACGGCGGCCGCGGAAATTCGGCATCGGGTTGACTTTCCGCCACACCACATCGTTCAATACCCAGAAACCGAGGTCTTGTATGATGGTGCCGACACGAAAGATGTTGTGGTAGGAACCAATCACCCAGATCGCCCCATTGGGTTTCAACACCCGGCGACATTCCGTGAGCCAGGCTTTGGTGAAAGCGTCGTAAGACGCAAAATCTGAAAACTTGTCCCAATCATCATCCACGGCATCGACCTTGCTTTGATCGGGGCGGGTGAGATCACCATTGAGCTGGAGATTATAAGGCGGATCGGCAAAGATGAGATCAACACTGCCGCTGGGGATTTTCCTGAGTTCCGCGACACAATCGCCGATCAGGATCTTGTCCAGCATCGGCGCAACATCATTCACAAGAACCTGATCGATAAAACCCATCACGCAAACCCACTCACAAATCACTTCAGTAAGGGGGTTATGAGTCTTCAGTAACTCCGTGTGAATCTCATTCCCTTGTGATGGTTAATGCTGCGCACCATTGCACTGTCATCCAGGCACATGACGCTATCGTGAGCACACATCTTTTGTGTCGCAAATGCTGCAGGGCCATCGCTTGATGCCCAGGCACCGCGCCCCCCCATAGGGCACCCACACCCAAGGGGTGAGGGGCCGCCGACCGCGCAAATACGGGTTTCTGGGCCGGGCGCACGCACAACGAGTCCCCCCC
>JANPCE010000060.1:0-33493 GCA_031430795.1 Hyphomicrobiales bacterium | reverse complement strand
CCAAAGTAGTCCAGCGCTGTTTGATCCCATCCAGGTCGGCCATGCAAACCGCACTTACGACTGTTCGCAAGACCAGGGAATCCGCCTGAGTCACTCCGCCGCACCAAAGGATATCGATTCACTTATTGCTGAAAGTGTCCTTAGTCTCATTGCCCATGCAGCATAATCAAACCTCAGAACGAAAAATGCCAACCTTGATGCGCATAATTATGCGTATTATTGGTGGCGCGTGTCAATGCTCTGTGAAGATTTTTTTGATTCATGCTTGACCATGTCAAAGGCGGGAGTCATCGTTGTGCCATGTCAGCAGCAAGAACCTTCGGCTTTGCGCTCCTCGGTGCTGTGATCGGCGCCGCCACCGGGGCAGGACTGGGGCTTTTGGGTGGGCTGGGCCACACGGAACTGGCCAGCGTCTCAGGTTTTGAGGGCTATTCGGGCTTCGTGGTGGCGTATTGGATGCTGGCAGGGTGCGTGTTGGGTCTGCTGGTTGGCATTTTCGCTGGAGTTAAGCTGGCGCGCCGTAAGGTTGACCAAGTGGACTAAGTCTGTTAGTTTAGTTCATATGAAAACCTACAACATTCATGAAGCCAAGACCCATCTGTCTCGTCTTGTTGATGAAGCCGTTGCGGGGGAACCGTTCATCATTGCCAAGGCAGGAAAGCCAATGGTGACGGTGTCTCCCATCGCAGCAAAACCAATCCGGCGCATCGGTTTCATGAAGGGCATGGGCGAGGTGCCTGATGACTTCAATACCATGTTTGCTGAAGAAATTCGGGCCATGTTCGAAGATGGCCCATTGTTTCCTGATTCAACTGACGAAAACAACAAATGAACTACCTTTTGGATACGCACATGCTCATTTGGGCGGCGTCCGACAGTGAAAAACTTCCCTCCGCTGCGTCCAAAATCATCGCCAATCCAGACAGCATGCTTTGGGTAAGCGTGGCCAGCCTCTGGGAGGTGGCAATCAAGCGATCCAAGTTGCGAGCAGAATTTCCTTATGAAGTTGGTCCTTTGCGATCCATGGCACTTGCAAACGGTTATGAGGAACTCGCCATCGAAACAAAACATGTGTTCATTGTTCAGGACTTGCCACGATTTCACGCCGATCCATTTGACCGATTGCTTGTGGCCCAAGCCATTTCCGAAGGCATGATTTTGCTGACCGCAGATCGGGAGCTTTCCCAGTATGGCGCGTCAGTCCACGCGGTCTGAAGACTCTTGAACCGCCTGCTTCCCCCGCAACCTGTTATACTCCTCCACACTCATCAAGATCAGCCGCGGCTTGCCGCGCTGCGTGATGGTGACAGGGCCCTGTAAGGCGCGGGCGATGATGTCGCCGGATTTGCGGGAGAGGTCTGAGGTGGAGTAGCGCATGTGATGCCTTATCCGGTTTCCTCTATCGGCGGGCTTGTCCCGCCGAACCAGAGGTTGTTGAATTCTGGGTGGGCGGGTCAAGCCCGCCCATGGAGGAGTTCTATACAGCATTGCTGCAAATGTTGTATGTCAAGTGTAAAAATAACGCCTGTTGACCCAAAGCGCCCAAAAGCCTAGACCCTGCACATTCCAGAGAGGACTCAGACAGTGGCAAGGCTCGAACAAGCTTTGGCTGCTGTTTTGTCTGTCTGGAATATCAAATGACTTCCAAGGGTTAAACCGAGGGATAGGGGTATAGCTCAGTTGGTAGAGCGATGGTCTCCAAAACCATAGGTCGTGGGTTCAAATCCTACTGCCCCTGCCATTTGGTTGAATAAGTTTCCGGGCTGTTTTTGCTGGTGCGGCACACCATATGGCAAAACAGTCCAACACGGTGTCAAACAAGGAAAAGCATGGCCAATCCAGTAGAATTCCTCCGGGAAGTGCAAGGCGAGGCCCGCAAGGTTACGTGGCCATCACGGCGCGAATTAGGTGTCTCGACAATCATGGTCATGATTTTCGTGGTAATCGCCAGCCTGTTTTTCCTCGGCGTTGATGCCATTTTGAAATACGTGGTCGACGGCTTGCTGTTCGGCTTCGGACGCTAACAGAGAGAACCGGAAATCGGCATGGCGAAACGCTGGTACATCGTCCACACCTATTCGAACTTCGAAAAGAAGGTGATGGAAGACATCAAGAAACAGGTCATTCAAAAAAAGATTGATGACATGTTTGAATCGGTCATCGTGCCGACAGAAGAAGTGATTGAAATCCGCCGCGGCCGCCGCATCAAGACCGAGCGCCGCTTTTTCCCCGGCTATGTGCTGGTGAAAGTGGACCTGACGGACGAAGCCTTCCATCTGATCAAGAACACGCCAAAGGTCACGGGCTTTCTGGGCTCCGGCTTGAAGCCGGTGCCGATCACGGACGCTGAAGCCGCCCGCATCCTCAATCAGGTGGCTGAAGGCGTTGAGAAACCAAAGAACACCATCCACTTCGAAATCGGCGAGCAGGTTAAGGTGGCCGAAGGGCCATTTGCATCCTTCACCGGCCAAGTCGAAGAGGTTGACGAAGAACGTTCACGCCTGAAAGTGGCCGTGTCGATTTTCGGACGTCCAACACCCGTCGAACTGGAATACAGCCAGGTCGAGAAGGTGAAGTAAAAATTCACTTCTCCCGCATGCGGGAGGGGGGAAGACAGAAACTAGAAACCCGTGGGAGGGCATTTGGGCCCGCACCACTCACCTTGAAAGAGGGATATCATGGCCAAGAAAGTTGTCGGCTACATCAAGCTGCAAGTTCCGGCTGGACAGGCGAATCCTTCGCCTCCAATCGGCCCGGCACTCGGACAGCGCGGTTTGAACATCATGGAATTCTGCAAGGCGTTCAACGCCGCCACGCAGAAGATGGAACAGGGTTCACCCGTTCCCGTGGTGATCACCGCCTTCCAGGATAAATCATTCACCTTCGAAATGAAGGCACCACCTGCCTCGTTCTTCCTGAAGAAAGCCGCGAAAGTCACTGCCGGTTCAAAAGAGCCGGGCAAGAACATTGTTGGTTCAGTGACCATGGATCAATGCCGCGAAATCGCTGGCCAGAAAATCCAGGGCATGAACGCCCGCGACCTTGAAGCCGCTGCGAAGGAAATCGCAGGTTCCGCCCGTTCCATGGGCCTCGAAGTGACAGGAGCCTGATCGCCATGGCAAAGACCGCAAAACGCATTCAGAAGATCAACAAGGACCTGGACCGCTCCAAGGCCTATGCCATTGATGAAGCTGTCAGGCTCATCAAGGAACGTGCCGTCGCCAAGTTCGATGAAACCATCGAAGTTTCGATGAACCTCGGCGTTGACCCACGCCACGCCGACCAGATGGTCCGTGGTGTGTGTAACCTGCCAAACGGTTCGGGCCGCAAAGTCCGCGTCGGTGTGTTCGCCAAGGGTGCCAAGGCCGAAGAAGCCAAGAAGGCCGGTGCTGATGTTGTTGGCGCTGAAGACCTCTTCGAAATCGTCAGCAAGGGCACCATTGATTTTGACCGCTGCATCGCCACACCTGACATGATGGGCCTCGTTGGCCGATTGGGTAAGGTGCTCGGCCCGCGCAACATGATGCCAAACCCAAAAGTTGGCACCGTGACCATGGACGTCACCGCAGCGGTGAAAGCCGCCAAGGGTGGTGCCGTTGAGTTCCGCGTTGAAAAGGCTGGCATCGTGCAAGCCGGCATTGGCAAGGCTTCGTTTACAGCTGAGCAAATCGCCGGAAACGTCCGCGCCTTCATCGACGCCGTGAACAAGGCCAAGCCCGCTGGCGCCAAGGGTACGTATGTAAAGAAGATTTCGCTGTCCTCATCGATGGGACCGGGCCTCAAGCTCGATTCCTCGGGAACGGCGTAACCCACACCTCTTGGCCGTCATCCCGGCGAAAGCCGGGACCTGTCGGCCAAGAGTACTGCTGCTGAGAGGTCCGGGATTTCGCCGGGATGACGGAGCAGAATAAAGACCTGTCCGAGATTGCGGGTGTGGAACTTCGGTTCCGCTTAAAACACCAGCCAGCATGAGATGGGAGTGAGAAACGGAATTTTGGACCATGCAAATGGCCCGGTCGGTTTGGACCTCTCTATCTCCGGTGCGCGAGCATCGGCGACAGGATAAAAGTGGAGCAGGGCATCCCGTCCTGCTTCAGGTCCAACCGGTGAAGCGGCAACGCTTCGCCAAAACGGAGAGAGCACGTGGAAAGAGCTGAAAAAGTAGAGCTCGTCACAACGTTCAACCAGGTGGCCAAAACCGCCGGGGTGATCGTCGTGGCCCACAACAAGGGCCTCACTGTGAACCAGGTCAATGACCTGCGGAACAGGATGGCCAAGGCGGGAGCGACTGTAAAGGTCGTCAAAAACCGTCTCGCAATGCGCGCTCTTGAAGGCACCGACGCCGCTGGCATCGCGAAACTGTTCACAGGCCCCACCATGGTGGCCTACGGACAGGATCCCGTTGCCGCACCGAAGGTGGCTGCTGATTTCGCCAAGGCCAACGAGAAATTCGTTGTGCTGGGTGGCGCGCTCGGCAAGTCCATTCTCGATGCAAGCGGCGTCAAGGCACTCGCGGAACTTCCTTCACTGGATCAACTCCGTGGCAAACTGATTGGTCTTATCCAGGCCCCAGCGACAAAGATCGCAGGTGTTCTGGCAGCTCCGGCTGGCCAATTGGCGCGCGTCTTCAATGCCTATGCCACCAAGGATGCGGCGTGATTGCGCTGTTGAATTAAACCGATTTAACCGACTTACAAAAGTGGAAAAGAAAAATGGCTGATCTTGCCAAGATTGTGGATGAACTCTCAGGCCTCACCGTTCTCGAAGCGGCTGAGCTCTCGAAGATGCTTGAAGAAAAGTGGGGCGTCTCTGCCGCTGCTCCGGCTGCTGCCGCTGCCGCTGCCGGCCCGGCTGCTGCTGCTGTTGAAGAAAAGACCGAATTCACTGTGATGCTCACCGCCGCCGGCGACAAGAAAATCGAAGTGATCAAGGAAGTCCGCGCCATCACAGGTCTCGGCCTGAAGGAAGCCAAGGACCTCGTTGAAGGCGCTCCAAAGGCCGTGAAGGAAGGCGTCAACAAGAAGGACGCTGAAGACATCAAGAAGAAGCTCGAAGCGGCTGGTGCCAAGGTCGAGTTGAAGTAATTGTGGTTGGAGTGCGGAAATTTTATTCCGCACTCCACTCCAACCGTCATCCCGGCGAAAGCCGGAACTTCTCTGACGGGTCCCGGCTTTCGCCGGGATGAAGAACAAAGTGAGTGAGCGGTTTGTTAGAGGGCCTGATCGAGCAGGTCTTCCAGCAAGCCGTTTTGGCCCGTCAACACGGGCTTGTTTGAAATTGATTGAGGACAGGGAAAAACCTATGGCCGATAACCGTACCATCGCAAGCCGCAAGCGCATCCGCAAAGTGTTTGGCAAGGCAATTGAAGTTGCTGAAATGCCGAACCTCATCGAGGTGCAACGTGAGTCATATGAGCAGTTCCTGCAAATGAAGGAACCTGCGGGCGGGCGTCTTGTCGATGGTCTGCAAGCCGTTTTCAAGTCCGTATTCCCGATCACCGATTTCGCCGGCCAGGCCGTGCTCGAGTTCGTCCGCTATGATTTCGAACAGCCCAAGTTTGACGTTGATGAATGCCAGCAGCGCGGCATGACGTTCGCGGCACCCCTCAAGGTCACGCTCCGTCTCATCGTGTTTGAAATCGATCCGGACACGCAAGCCAAGTCCGTCAAGGACATCAAGGAACAGGACGTTTACATGGGCGACATTCCGCTCATGACCAAGAACGGCACCTTTGTTGTCAACGGCACCGAGCGCGTCATCGTCTCCCAGATGCACCGTTCGCCCGGCGTGTTCTTTGATCACGATAAGGGCAAGAGCCATTCCTCCGGCAAGATCCTTTTCGCGGCCCGCGTCATCCCATACCGCGGTTCGTGGCTCGATTTCGAGTTCGACCACAAGGACATGATTTTCGCCCGCATCGACCGCCGCCGCAAACTTCCGGTGACGTCGCTGCTGTATGCACTTAAAATGCAGTCCGAAGAAATCCTGCACACCTTCTACAAGCGGGTGCCGCACAAGATGGTAAAGGACGGCTGGACCGTGCCGTTCAATTCCGACCGCTTCAAAGGCATCAAGCCAACCGTTGATCTCGTCGATGCAAGCACGGGGCAGGTGGTTGTCGAAGCCGGCACGAAGATCACGCCGCGCCTTGCCCGCAAGATTGCTGAAGACGGCGTCAAGGAATTGCTGCTCCGCGATGAGGAGCTTTACGGCCAATACATCGGCGATGAACTGGTCAATCCGCAGACCGGCGTCATCCATGCGGAAGCCGGTGATGAAATCACTGACAAACTTTTGCTTGCACTGAAGGCTGAAGGTTATACCACGCTCGATCTTCTCGACATCGACCACATCAACACCGGCGGCTACATCCGCAACACGTTGAAAGTCGACAAGGTCGAAGCCTACGAGCAGGCCCTCGTCGAAATCTACCGCGTCATGCGCCCCGGTGAACCACCCACGCGTGAAGGTGCGGAAGCGCTTTTCAATGGCCTGTTCTTCGATCAGGAGCGTTACGACCTTTCGGCCGTGGGCCGCGTCAAGATGAACATGCGTCTTGAAGAAAACGTGGATGACCAGATGCGCGTACTGCGCAAGGAAGACATCCTGCAGATCATCAAGGTGCTGCATGATCTTCGTGACGGCAAAGGCGAAGTTGACGACATCGACCACTTGGGCAACCGCCGTGTGCGCTCCGTCGGTGAGTTGATGGAAAATCAATATCGCCTCGGCCTCGTCCGCATGGAACGCGCCATCAAGGAACGCCTGTCATCCGTCGATATCGACACGGTGATGCCGCACGACCTGATCAACGCCAAGCCTGCCGCCGCAGCGGTGCGCGAATTCTTTGGTTCGTCACAGCTCTCACAGTTCATGGACCAAACCAATCCACTTTCCGAAATCACCCACAAGCGCCGCCTCTCGGCGCTTGGACCCGGTGGTTTGACGCGTGAGCGCGCCGGCTTCGAAGTGCGTGACGTTCACACCACGCATTATGGCCGCATCTGCCCGATTGAAACACCTGAAGGCCCGAACATCGGCCTGATCAATTCACTCGCCACCTATGCGCGCGTGAACAAGTACGGCTTCATCGAAACACCATACCGCAAGGTGGTGAACGGTGCCGTCACCAACGAAGTGAAATATCTCTCGGCCATCGAAGAAGGCAAATACTTCATTGCCCAAGCCAACGTTCCGTTGACCAAGGACAACCACTTCGTGGAAGAACTGGTTCTTGTGCGGAAATCCGGTGACGTGTTGCCCGTGCCCGCCGACAAGGTGGACTATGCTGACGTCTCACCAAAGCAGATCGTCTCTGTTGCCGCGGCCTTGATCCCGTTCCTTGAAAACGACGACGCCAACCGCGCCCTCATGGGTTCGAACATGCAGCGTCAGGCCGTGCCATTGGTGCGTTCATCCGCACCATTGGTCGGCACAGGCATGGAAGCCATTGTGGCCCGAGACTCTGGTGCTGCCATCACGGCACGACGCACAGGCATCGTTGACCAGGTGGACGCCAAGCGCATCGTTATCCGCGCCACGGAAGAAACTGATCCAACCAAGCCTGGCGTTGACATTTTCACCCTCGCCAAGTTCCAGCGTTCGAACCAGTCCACCTGCATCAACCAGCGTCCGCTGGTGCGTGTGGGTGACGCGATCACTGAAGGCGACATCATCGCCGACGGCCCATCGACGGAACTGGGTGATCTTGCGCTTGGCCAGAACGTGCTCGTCGCCTTCATGCCGTGGAATGGCTACAACTTCGAAGATTCGATTTTGTTGTCAGAGCGCATCGTGAAGGATGACGTCTTCACCTCCATCCACATCGAAGAATTTGACGTGATGGCGCGAGACACAAAGTTGGGTCCTGAAGAAATCACCCGCGACATTCCAAACGTCGGTGAAGAGTCCCTGCGCAATCTCGACGAAGCTGGCATCGTTTACATCGGTGCTGAAGTGAAGCCGGGCGACATTCTCTGCGGTAAAATCACGCCAAAGGGCGAAAGCCCAATGACGCCGGAAGAAAAGCTCCTGCGCGCCATCTTCGGTGAAAAAGCCTCTGACGTCCGGGACACGAGCTTGCGCCTGCCGCCCGGCGTTTCGGGAACAGTCGTGGAAGTCCGCGTCTTCAACCGCCACGGTGTGGACAAGGACGAACGCGCGCAATCCATTGAACGCGAAGAAATCGAACGTCTGGCGAAAGACCGCGACGACGAACTCGCGATCCTCGACCGCAACTCCTATGGCCGCCTCAAGGGTTTCCTCACGGGCAAGGTCGCAACATCGGGTCCACGTGGCCACAAGATGGAAGGCAAGATTTCGGCTGCACAGCTGGATGACGTGCCGCGCTCGCAGTGGTGGAACATTGCGCTTGGCGTTGACAAGGCCATGTCCGAACTCGAAGCCATGAAGGTGCAATACGACGACTCGAAGAAGGGTCTGGAAAACCGCTTCATGGACAAGGTCGAAAAGCTGCAACGCGGCGATGAACTGCCACCCGGCGTCATGAAAATGGTCAAGGTCTTTGTCGCTGTGAAGCGTAAGATCCAGCCCGGCGACAAGATGGCCGGGCGCCACGGCAACAAGGGTGTGGTTTCGCGCATCGTGCCGCAGGAAGACATGCCATATCTCGCAGACGGCCAGCCGGTTGATATCGTGCTGAACCCGCTTGGTGTTCCATCACGCATGAACGTGGGGCAGATCCTTGAAACCCATTTGGGCTGGGCCTGTGCCGGCATGGGCAAAAAGATCGGCCAAATGCTGGAACTCTACAAGGACAACAACGACGCCAAAAAGGTGCGTGAAGGTCTTCACAGCGTTTACGGCAAGAACGCCGAACTTGATGGCATGGAAGACAGCCAGATCATCGAAGTCGCAGAAGGCCTCCGCAAAGGTGTGCCCATTGCAACTCCGGTGTTCGACGGTGCCAATGAAGCAGACATCGCCGCCATGTTGACGCAAGCCGGTCTTGCAACATCCGGCCAGATTGATCTCTACGACGGCAAGACGGGCGAGAAATTCGACCGTCAAGTCACCGTGGGCTACATCTACATGCTGAAGCTGCACCACTTGGTCGACGACAAGATCCACGCCCGTTCCATTGGCCCATACTCCCTCGTCACCCAGCAGCCGCTGGGCGGCAAGGCGCAGTTTGGTGGCCAGCGCTTCGGCGAAATGGAAGTGTGGGCGTTGGAAGCTTATGGTGCAGCCTATACGCTGCAGGAAATGCTGACTGTGAAGTCAGACGACGTTGCGGGCCGTACAAAGGTTTATGAAGCCATCGTGCGCGGCGACGACGCCTTCGAAACGGGTATCCCTGAAAGCTTCAACGTGCTCGTCAAGGAAATGCGCTCACTCGGCCTCAATGTGGAACTGCAGAATGGCCAGGCGACAGCCGAACTCGCTGCACCAGCACAAGCTGCCGAGTAAATAACGCCCCCCCAAATACGTCATCCCGGCGAAAGCCGGGACCGACGTCAAGGGGAATTGGAATTCAAGGAACGGAAGTTCCGCAAAGAAAGAACAGAGGAGCCACCATGAACCAAGAGGTCATGAACGTCTTCAACCCGGCGGTGCCGGCCCAGGTTTTCGACCAGATCCGCATCTCGATTGCGTCTCCGGAGAAAATCCTGTCGTGGTCATTCGGCGAAATCAAGAAGCCGGAAACCATCAACTACCGCACCTTCAAGCCAGAACGTGACGGCCTGTTCTGCGCCCGCATCTTTGGCCCCACCAAGGATTACGAATGCCTGTGCGGCAAGTACAAGCGCATGAAGTACAAGGGCATCATCTGCGAAAAGTGCGGCGTTGAAGTCACACTCTCGAAGGTCCGGCGCGAGCGCATGGGCCACATTGAACTTGCGGCACCCGTCGCCCACATCTGGTTCCTGAAATCAGTGCCAAGCCGCATCGCAACGCTTCTCGACATGACGCTGAAGGACATTGAACGCGTCCTCTATTTTGAAAACTACATCGTGGTCGAACCCGGTCTCACACCAATGAAGCAGTATTCATTGATGTCCGAAACGGAGTTCATGAAGGCCCAGGAAGATTTCGGCGACGACAGCTTCACCGCTGCAATCGGTGCCGAAGCCATCCGCGAAATGCTGATGGCCCTCAATCTTGAAAAGATGAAGGAACAGCTGCGCGAAGATCTGCGTGTGGCCACGGGTGACTTGAAGCCGAAGAAAATCGCCAAGCGCCTCAAGCTCGTCGAGCATTTCCTCGAATCCGGCAACCGCCCGGAATGGATGATCCTCACTGTCGTGCCTGTGATTCCGCCGGAATTGCGCCCACTCGTGCCGCTCGATGGCGGCCGCTTCGCCACATCGGACTTGAACGACCTTTATCGCCGCGTCATCAACCGCAACAACCGTTTGAAGCGCCTGATCGAACTCAAGGCACCAGACATCATCGTGCGCAACGAAAAGCGCATGTTGCAGGAATCCGTTGACGCCCTGTTCGACAACGGCCGCCGTGGCCGCGTCATCACCGGTGCCAACAAGCGTCCTTTGAAGTCACTCTCTGACATGCTCAAGGGCAAGCAAGGCCGCTTCCGCCAGAACCTGCTGGGAAAACGCGTCGATTACTCCGGCCGTTCCGTCATCGTCGTTGGTCCCGAAATGAAGCTGCACCAGTGCGGTCTGCCAAAAAAGATGGCGCTCGAACTTTTCAAGCCCTTCATTTATTCGCGCCTCGAAGCCAAAGGTCTCTCCACCACGGTGAAGCAGGCCAAGAAGCTGGTGGAAAAAGAAAAGCCGGAAGTCTGGGATATCCTCGACGAGGTCATCCGCGAACATCCGATCATGCTGAACCGTGCCCCAACACTTCACCGTTTGGGCATCCAGGCCTTCGAACCTGTGCTGATCGAAGGCAAAGCCATCCAGCTGCATCCACTCGTCTGCACCGCCTTCAACGCTGACTTCGACGGCGACCAGATGGCTGTGCACGTGCCGCTGTCGCTTGAAGCGCAGCTGGAATGCCGCGTGTTGATGATGTCCACCAACAACGTGTTGCATCCCGCCAACGGCCAACCGATCATCGTGCCGTCGCAGGACATTGTTCTCGGGCTCTACTATCTCTCGATCACCGCAGAGAACGAACCCGGCCAAGGCAAGGTTTTCGGCAACATGTCCGAAATCGAACACGCACTGTCCGCCGGAGTCGTCACACTTCACTCCAAGATCAAGGCCCGCATCAAGGATACGGCGGCGGACGGCATGGTGCGCAACCGCATCATTGAAACCACGCCGGGCCGCATGCGCATCGGTGAACTTTTGCCGCTGGCCATGAACATCACCTATGACCTCTGCAACCGCCTGATGACCAAGCGCGACATCTCCAAGATGATCGACAGCGTCTATCGTCATTGCGGCCAGAAGGAAGCGGTGATTTTCGCCGACCGGATCATGGCGCTCGGATTCCTCAACGCCTACAAGGCCGGCATTTCCTTCGGCAAGGATGACATGGTCATTCCGCCGACGAAGCTGAAGCTGGTAGCCGACACCCGCGAAGCCGCCAAGGAATTCGAGCAACAGTACATCGATGGCCTGATCACACAAGGCGAAAAGTACAACAAGGTGGTTGATGCCTGGGCCAAATGCTCGGACAAGGTCGCCGAGGAAATGATGAAAGAAATTTCGTCAGTGAAGTTCGATCCCGAGACCAAGCGCCAGAAGCCCATCAATTCCATTTACATGATGAGCCATTCCGGTGCCCGTGGTTCGCCGGCACAAATGAAACAGCTTGCTGGTATGCGCGGGTTGATGGCCAAGCCGTCGGGCGAGATCATCGAAACGCCGATCATCTCGAACTTCAAGGAAGGCCTGTCCGTCCTCGAGTACTTCAACTCCACCCACGGTGCCCGCAAAGGTCTCGCCGACACGGCCCTGAAGACAGCCAACTCCGGCTATCTCACCCGCCGCCTCGTTGACGTGGCCCAGGATGCGATCATTTCCGAACTCGATTGCGGCTCACAGAACTACATCACCACCCGTCCCATCATCGACTCTGGTGAAATCATCGTCTCTTTGGGCATACGTGTTTTGGGCCGCACCACGGCACAGGACATCATTGACCCGGCAACAGGCCATCTGATTTTGGCCGCTGGCAACGAAATCCTCGAACCACATGTCGAGGAAATCGAAAAGGCCAACATCCAGGAAATCCGCATCCGCTCAGTCCTCACCTGCGAAACCAAGTTCGGCGTCTGCGGCACCTGCTATGGCCGTGACCTTGCACGGGGCACACCCGTCAACATGGGCGAAGCTGTCGGCGTCATCGCGGCACAGTCCATCGGTGAACCGGGCACCCAGCTCACCATGCGGACCTTCCACATCGGTGGTGCGGCACAGGTGATGGACGACTCGTACATCGAAGCCGCCATGGAAGGCACGGTTGAACTCAAGAACCGCGCCGTCGCCAAGGACACCAATGGCAAACTCGTCGTCATGGGCCGCAACGTCGCCATTCTCATCAAGGATGCGAAGGGCAATGAACGCGCCACCCACAAGGTGGCCTACGGCTCGAAACTCTTCGTCGACAACGGCGACACTGTGAAGCGTGGGCTTCGCATCGCAGAGTGGGACCCCTACACCCGTCCCGCCCTCTCGGAAGTGGATGGCATCGTGGCCTTCGAAGATGTGGTTGACGGTATCTCCGTGAACGAAATCATCGACGAAACCACAGGCATCACCAACCGCGTCATCATCGATTGGCGCACCAACCAGCGCGGCACGGGCCTGAAACCAGCCATCGTCATCAAGGACGAAAACGGCGAAGTGAAGAAACTGCCACGCGGCGGCGAAGCCCGTTACTTGCTGTCGGTTGACGCCGTTCTCTCGGTTGATCCGGGCTCAAAGGTCGGCGCTGGCGACGTGCTCGCACGTAACCCGCTTGAAAGTGCGAAGACGCGTGACATCACCGGCGGTCTGCCGCGTGTTGCTGAACTCTTCGAAGCCCGCCGCCCGAAGGATGCCGCCATCATCGCGGAAATCTCCGGTAAAATCGAATTCGGCCGCGACTACAAGAACAAGCGCCGCATCCGCATCGTGCCGCAGGAAGAAGGCATGGAAGCCGTCGAATATCTCATCCCCAAGGGCAAGCATTTGCCCGTTCAAGAGGGCGACCTCATTGAAAAGGGGGAGTACATCATGGACGGCAACCCCGCACCGCACGACATTCTGGCCATCAAGGGCGTGGAAGAGCTGGCCTCTTACCTCGTCAATGAAATCCAGGAAGTCTACCGCCTGCAAGGTGTGAGCATCAACGACAAGCACATCGAAGTGATTGTCCGCCAGATGCTGCAAAAGATGGAAGTCACCGATGCCGGTGAATCCACCTTGCTGATCGGCGAGCAAGTGGACCGTGAAGAGTTTGACCGTGAAAACCTCAAACTCATCTCAGAAGGCCTGCGCCCCGCAACGGCCCAACCGGTGCTCCTCGGCATCACCAAGGCTAGCTTGCAAACCCGCAGCTTCATCTCTGCCGCGTCGTTCCAGGAAACCACCCGCGTCCTCACCGATGCCGCGACACAAGGCAAGATCGACACTCTCGACGGCCTGAAAGAAAACGTCATCGTCGGCAGGCTCATCCCCGCCGGCACCGGCGGCATGCTTAGCCGCCTGCGTCAAGTCGCCAACAAACGCGATGCACTGATCCTCGAGGAGCAGGCGAAAACGCAGTTGCCACAGGCAGCGGCGGAATGATTAGCGGTTTGTTAGGGAGTGTCGCTCATGTTTAAACTGCAAAGTTTTGTGCAAGTTTTGGTCGTTCCTGTTGTGAAATTTGATGTCATTGACAGCTGCCAGTGCCTGGAGTTTACTATTATCTGGGCCGCTGAACTGAGATTCTCGGGGTGGAATAATGTCTGATTTTGCAGAGGAAGTTGATAGTGCAATAGTAAAGGCACAATCAAAAAAGTCCCATCAATTGTTTAATCGAACACCGCAGCATGCATCCCTATTAGTTGCAGGATTACTTCGGTCAGCGAAGAACAGTTTGTACATTTTGACGGGTTGTCTTGATCCAAAAATTTTTGACAGCGCAGAAGTTTTATCGGCGTTAGAGACAATTGGAACCAAAACTGAATTGCAAATTTCTGTAATTGTTGATGGGCGCGATTTTAATACAGGCACTACAGCTCCGCCGAATTTGTCGGACAGTTTGTTTGCCAAGCGCCTGTTGAATTTGTTACCCAATGCAGCGTTTTACAAAATGCCTGCGAGTATGTTGGTTGCGTACAAGTGTCATTTTATTGTTGGTGATGAGACTTCATTCAGGTTCGAGCGGGATTGGACTGCAACAGAAGCAGAAGCGGATTTTTACTCGCCTGAGTTTGCTTTACGATTGTCCAGCTTCTTCGAAAAATTAGTTCAGGTTGCAGAAAAAATCTGATCTGCTTGTGACTTTCGTATTTTCATAGGCAATTGAGGATAGCATGGCGGCGGCAGAACTACCGATACATTATCACACATATATCTGTGAAATTTTGTACGAAGCAGGTCAGTGCAGTGCCGTTGGTCACGTTGAATCAGCTCTACATGCGTCCGCGTTGTCTCTTGTATTCCTAATTGGCTATCTGGGTTTAGATCGGGTTGGAGAAGGATCAACCAACACTTGGATACGGAATGTCATACTGAAGGAAGTTGGAAATCGTGTAGATATTGCTCGCGCGTACTTCAAATCCTCCGCTTCGTTCGATTATCACGAAGATGTTGGTGGGTCAGCGATGCCGGGTGTTTATTTTGTGAGGTCAATGCTAGGCGCCGCCAACGCGTCTGAGACACCTTCAAGGTTTAGTAAATACTATCCCCCGCCGCTCAGCACTTACTGGTTTGTTTGTAGGGTTCAACAGAATAAGCTTGATTTCATTCCGTACGTGTTTGCACTTGTGTGCTTTGTGAAGTTCTTTATTTTGGGTTTCTGGGCTCTGAAACTACAAGTAAGCTTTGGGATTGCGCTTGCAAGCCTTGCAATTGATTTCTTGGCGATTCTCTGGGTAGTCCAACGCGTGTGGCGGATAGGGAACTTACGCGGTGTGCTTGGGCGCATTGTTGCATGTTGGGACAAGTGGCACGGAAAACAGAACTTGAAAGATTTAGACCTTGCAGAATCGGGGGTAGTAAAATCTGAATCGGCAAAGCCTCCCAATGGTGAATCTTAGAAATCCAGGAAGTCTATCGTCTGCAGGGCGTGTCGATCAACGACAAGCATATCGAAGTCATTGTGCGCCAGATGCTGCAGAAGATGGAAGTCACCGATGTGGGTGAGTCAACCTTCGTCAACGGCGAGCAGGTGGACCGTGAAGAGTTTGACCGTGAAAACCTCAAACTCATCTCAGAAGGGCTTCGCCCCGCAACGGCCCAACCGGTGCTCCTCGGCATCACCAAGGCTTCTCTGCAAACCCGCAGCTTCATCTCTGCCGCGTCGTTCCAGGAAACCACCCGCGTCCTCACCGATGCCGCGACACAAGGCAAGATCGACACCCTCGACGGCCTGAAAGAAAACGTCATCGTGGGCCGTTTGATCCCCGTCGGCACCGGCGGCATGCTCTCACGCCTCCGCCAGATCGCCGTGAAACGCGACAAGCTGATCATCGAAGAACAGAGCAAGACGCAGTTGCCACAGGCAGCGGCGGAGTAGGCTGGTCCCAAAATCAAGAATGCCAAAGGCCCGGAACGATCCGGGCCTTTTTTTATTGTTGAAACGCAGATTTGTTATGTGTATATTTTTGGCCATTCATACACATTGGACTCTGCCATGCGAACCAACATCGACATAGACAACAAGCTGATGGCAGAGGCCATGAAAGCCACCAATGCCAAGACGAAGAAAGAGGCGGTTGTCATCGCGCTGGAAGACATCGTGCGCCGGAAAAAGCAGCATGGCATGTTGAAATTCATGGGCAAGATAGAAGGCCATTGGGACATTGATCAATGGCGGAGGGACTGACTCTCGTAGCAGATAGCTCCGCTTGGATTTCATATTTTCGTGAACAGGCGGGTCAAGAAAAAGAGTGGCTTAAACAAGCCATTTTCAACCACACGGTACTGGTGCCGGATTTGGTGCTTGTGGAGGTGCTTCGAGGCATCGATTCAGAAAGTGAATCGGTTGACATAGGCGCTGACTTTAACAATTTTGAGATTGTCAGCGTGGGTGGAAAAACCAATGCGCTGGCTGCCGCATGGAACTACAGGCTGTTGCGGGCAAAAGGCATCACGGTCAGAGGCACCGTGGACTTGCTGGTAGCCACGTGGTGCGTGGTGAACAAAATTCCTTTGCTCCATGCTGACCGCGATTTCGATGGCTTCGAAGAACACCTTGGCCTCAAAGTCTGGCGTGGCGCTTAAACCAATCCAACACCCGCCTTCACAGCCACTGCCAACGCCATCACCGCCAACAACCCCAACACCGCCTTCCTGAACTTTTGCGGATCAGCGCCCTTGAACCCCCGTGCGCCGATCCAGACCCCCACAATCAACGGCGGCAGGAACCACACTGCCCGCAGCAGCGCATCCCGTGTAATCAATCCGTGTACGGATTGATTGGCCAGTCCTATCACATCCGTAAACAGGAAAAACGCAATCAGTGAAGCCCGCCCCGCGATATTGCCCGCGGGCGAAGCAAAATAAAACAACACCACAGGTGGCCCGCCGATGCCAAAAGCCCCATTGGCAAATCCCGAAGCCGCCCCCGCCGCAGTGGATGTGACGGTCCCCGGCATGGTTTTCAAAGCAAACCCGCGCCACATCAGCACCACGGCCACCAGCACAAACACTGCCATGGCAATCTGCATCGGGGGAGCAGGGACGTTCGCCAGAAGCCAAACGCCAATGGGCGTTGCAATCAAACAACCAAGGGTCAACGGCAGCAACGACCGCCAATGCACGTCCTTCCAGATTGAAGGCAGGAGATGGATGCTGGCGGCTATCTCCAGCAAAAAAATTGAAGGCACAATTTTGGCAGGCTCATAAACCAGTGACAGCGCCGTGACCGTCAACAAGGAAAATCCGAAGCCCGAGAAACCCCGCACAATTGCAGCGATGAAGATAACAGCGAGCGCAAAGGCCAAAGTGGGATAATCCATGCATCTGTTAAACATGACAAAGACACATCGTCCACAACAACCTCACGCGCTTGCGTGGGGGAGTTGGGTGAAGGTCGCAGCACTTTCTCCTTTGCGCCGGAGGCGTGATGGAGTAGCCGCGAAGCGGAGGAGGGAGTGGGTTGCACTTGGACACCCTCGCAAGCCGACGCACCCCATCCCCGCCTTTGGCGGTACTTCCCCATCCGCCAAGGGGCGGACAGGGAAGTTGAGAATCGTTCTTCCCACGCTCTCATAACCGCTCCATCTTCGTTCCATTGGGCTGCTGAACCAGACCCCGGGACACGACGACCCCGGTGGCCGGAAGGCCGTAACATTCCCGGCGGTTCAACAGACATGCCTTTCCATTCAAGGCGGGCACCGTGCGATCTGGGACACTGTAAGAACTGGACAGCGGAAAAAATCGCCACGCCTGGACATGAGGGCGTACCGTACCTTTTTCATTCCCAAAGCTTTGACCGACGGAACGCCCCAACCGGGCCCTTCCTCCACTTTTTCCATCCGCCGTGACGTTTTCAACACAGAATTTTTAATTTCCGCGATGCGTGATCAACACCAGCGCAATTCTGGTCATGCCCTCATCCGACTCTCTGAGCTAGCCACCCCGCCCGCAAGCGGGAGAGGGCGGCTTGCGACAGCAAGCCAGATGAGGGTCGTTTTGTTTCAATGCACCATCGCCAATGCATGCGCCGTATCAGGCTCAATCAACCCAATCATGGCGCCCGTCGCATCTGCCACAACAGCAAGCTTGCCAACCCCGGGAATCCTCACCGGGGCCCGCATGATTTCACCGCCGGACCTGGAGGTTTCCTTCTCGGCCTTGTCAATGTCGGCGACAGAAAGATAGGTCATCCAATGGGATGGTATGCCCTCATAATCAGGAGACGTGAGTTCAAACACGCCTCCTACCGGTCTGCCGTCCTTGCGGGCGATCCAATAACCTCCGCCATCCGGCAGTGTTGTTGGTTCAAATTCCCAGCCAAGTGTGCGGCCATAAAACGCAAGTGCGGCATCGGGCTCCCAGGTATTGAGCTCGTGCCACCATTGTCTTTGCGGCATGGTCATCGTTTTTCTCCCTCGCTTTGAGTTGGTCGAGTCACATGTCGCCGTCGGGGTGCAAACTCAGGTTTGGGTGCGGCGGGAGCGGGGCGCAAATGAGGCCATTTGGCAGCGGCACACATCCCGGCCACGTCCTTGTTTGGTGATCTAAGCCCATGAAAAACGACATGAAAATTACGGTGTTTCAAGCCGAAATGACCAAGCATTCAATTGCTGAAAAACGCCCGCAAGACTATGTTCTGAGGAGCGAGTCGTGCATCCGAATCACGGCGACCCAAAGGCAAAGACAGGGCCATACGTGACCGACGACAAAGACGAAAAAGCTGGCCTTCCGCCTGCCAATCCCCAGGGCATTGCCCCCATCTCCATCGAAGACGAGATGCGCACCAGCTACCTCAGCTATGCCATGTCGGTCATCGTGTCGCGCGCGCTTCCGGACGTGCGCGACGGTCTGAAACCCGTCCACCGCCGCATTCTCTACACCATGGATGAAAACGGCTTCACGCCGGACAAGCCACACAAGAAATCCGCCCGTATCGTCGGCGAAGTCATGGGTAAATACCACCCCCACGGCAACCTTGCGATCTACGACGCTATGGTGCGCATGGCGCAGGATTTTTCCCTGCGACTTCCACTCATTGACGGCCAGGGCAACTTCGGCTCCGTCGACGATGATCCACCTGCCGCAGACCGCTACACCGAGTCACGCCTCGCTAAAACCGCCATGCCCTTGCTCGACGACCTCGACAAGGACACCGTGGATTTCAAGGAGAACTATTCCAACGAATTCCAGGAACCTACGGTTCTCCCGGCCAAGTATCCAAACCTCTTGGTGAACGGTGCCGGTGGCATCGCCGTCGGCATGGCCACCAACATGGCCCCACACAACTTGGGTGAAGTGATCGATGCAACATTGGCGATGATGGACAATCCGGACATCACAGTTGAAGAGTTGCTGCCGATCATTCCCGGCCCTGACTTCCCGACAGGTGCCATCATCCTCGGCCGCGCGGGCATCAAAAGCGCCTTTGCAACGGGGCGCGGCTCCATCATCATGCGCAGCCGCGCCACAATCGAAGAGGTCCGCAAAGACCGCACCGCCATCATCATCACAGAGATTCCCTATCAGGTGAACAAGGCTCTGACGATCGAGAAGACCGCTGATCTCGTCCGTGAAAAGCGAATTGAGGGCATCTCAGCCATCTTCGACGAGAGTTCACGCGAGGGCATGCGCGTCGTCATCGAACTCAAACGCGATTCAGAACCGGAGGTGGTGTTGAACCAAATCTGGCGCTTCACATCTTTCCAAACCAGCTTCAGCGTCAATAATATCGCACTGGCCAATGGCAAGCCGGAACAGCTGAACCTTATTGATCTCCTCAAACACTTCATCGCCTTCCGTGAAGAAGTCGTGACACGCCGCACCAAGTTTCTGCTGCGCAAAGCCCGTGACCGCGCCCATATTTTGGTGGGCCTCGCCATCGCTGTCGCCAATATCGATGAAGTCATCCGCCTGATCCGCGCCTCCAAGGACGCAGGCGAAGCGCGCGAAGCTTTGATGGCGCGCGACTGGCCGGCAAAGCAGCTCGCGCCTTTGATTTCACTGATCGCCGATCCGCGTCACAAGCTGAGAAGCGACGACACCTATCGCCTGTCAGACGAGCAGGCCCGCGCCATTCTTGATCTCCGCCTGCAACGTCTCACCCAACTGGGCCTTGAAGAAATCACGGCAGAACTCGAAAAGCTCGCCGCTGAAATCAAGGACTATCTGGACATCCTCGGCTCACGCACCCGCATCCGCGATATCATCAAGGCCGAACTCGCCAAGGTGAAAGCCGATTTCGCCACACCGCGCCGCACGGAGATTCAAGAAAACGAAGGTGAGGTTGAAGACGAAGACCTCATCCAGCGCGAAGACTGCGTCGTCACCGTGTCCCACACCGGCTATGTCAAACGCGTGCCGCTCTCAGCCTACCGCGCCCAACGCCGTGGCGGCAAAGGCAAATCGGGCGCGCAGGTGCGCGACGAGGATTTCGTCACCAAAATGTTCGTGGCCAACACCCACACGCCCATCCTGTTCTTCTCCTCGGAAGGCATGGTTTACCGCATGAAAACCTGGCGTTTGCCGGTGGGCACACCCACATCGCGCGGCAAGGCATTGATCAATCTTTTACCCCTGGACCAAAAGGAACGCATCACCACCATTCTGCCGCTGCCCGAAATTGCAGAGGGCGAAGCCAAGCCATCCCTGATGTTTGCCACCCAACACGGCAATGTGCGCCGCAGCACGCTGGAAGACTTCGAGCAGATGAACCGTAATGGCAAAATTGCCATGAAACTCGATGAAGGTGACCACATCCTTGCCGTCGACCTCTGCACCGAAAAAGACAACGTGTTCTTGACGACGGCGCAAGGCCAAAGTGTGCGCTTTGAAGTCTCTGACATGCGCATCATTCAGAGCCGCAGTTCTGACGGTGTGCGCGGCGTGCGGTTGGCAGAAGGCGACAAGGTCATCTCGATGGCCATCCTCCGCCATGTCGATGCAACCCCCGGCGAACGCGCCGCCTACATCAAAATGTCCCGCGCCGCCCTCGGGGAAGAGCAAACAGAAACGGGCACGGAAGACGAAACTGAGGAAGCCGCGAACCTTGCGCCAGAACGCTTCACGGAATTGGCCGCCGCCGAACAGTGGATCCTCACCCTTTCAGAAAACGGCTACGGCAAGCGCTCATCAGCCTACGAGTTCCGGATCACGGCGCGCGGCGGCAAAGGTGTCACTGCCATGGCCGTCAACAAGCGCAACGGCGAGCTGATAGCGTCGTTCCCTGTGGATGAAAAAGACGACATCATGCTGGTGACCGACAAGGGCCAGATGATCCGCTGCCCCGTCCACGACATCCGTCGCACGGGCCGCAACGCCCAAGGTGTCATCATCTTTGACACGGCGGATGACGAACATGTTGTGAGCGTGGAACGTGTCAGCGAAGACAGCGGCGGTGACGACGAACAGGCTTGAGCCAGCACTGCTTCTGACACCAGCCATCCTCGTGATGCTGGCTTGCGGAGTTGTACCCTTCGGCTTCGTAGCATTTTACGCGGTGCACGACACATTCGCCGGCAACGATTTTCTCTTCGTCGGCTTGCAATGGTTCAAGCAAGTGTTGACCTCCAGTGATTTCCACTGGGCCATGTTGCGAAGCCTCGGATTCTCGCTGCTGGCCCTCGCCATCCAGATTCCGCTCGGCCTCTACATCGCCCTGCGCATGCCGCGCTCTGGCATGTTGGCATCAGTGTTGGTTGTGTCGATGGCCATTCCATTGCTGACGCCAACCCTCGTGGTCGGCTATCTCTGGAAAGTTCTCGCATTGCCAAACACCGGACTGCTGACAGCGGTGTTTGCCCTGGCCGGCTTGTCACTCGACATGAACAGCAAAATCTGGACTTGGATCATGCTGCTGTTGATGGACACATGGCACTGGACCAGCCTCGTCGTGCTCTTGGCCTATGCCGGTCTCAAAGCCATCCCCGATGACTACTACCGTGCCGCGCGCATCGATGCCGCTTCAGCTTGGTCCGTCTTTCGTTACATTCAACTTCCGAAACTAAAACTGGTTCTCGCCATAGCCGCCATTCTGCGCTTCATGGATTCACTGGTGATCTACGCAGAAACCTACGTCGTCACCCGTGGTGGACCGGGTGTTTCAACCACATTCCTTTCACACGAACTGGTGCAGACCGCGACGATCCAATTTGATCTTGGTGAAGGCAGCGCCATGGCGGTGATCTACTTCTTCATCGTGCTGGCCGTCGCCTTGCTGTTCTTCCGGCAAGTCACCAACGCGGAGCGCCAGGCATGACCCGCAGCCGTCACATTGCGCCCATCGCCTACGTGTTGTTCCTCATGGTGCCACTCTATTGGCTCATCACCATGGGCTTCAAAACCAATGGCGAAATAGCGGGTCAACTCACGCTTTGGCCGCATGATCCAACACTTCAACATTTCGCCGTCATCTTCACAGACCGCGCCTGGTGGATGGGCTACGTCCATGCTTCACTTTATGTGAGCCTGAACGTCATCATCTCCGTCAGCGTCGCCATCCCGGCGGCCTACGCCTTCGCCCGCCACGACTTCCCGGGCAAGCGCCCTTTGTTCTTCGGCTTCCTGCTGTTCCGCATGATGGCCCCCGTCATTTTGCTGGTGCCTTTCGTGCAACTCTCACTCGACACCGGCCTCTTCGACACCCACATCGGCGTTGCCCTTGCCCATTGCTTTTTCAACGTGCCCGTCGCCGTCTGGATTCTCGAAGGCTTCATTTCAGCGGTGCCACGCGAAATTGATGAAAGCGCAAAGATCGACGGTTATGGATTCATGCGGTTCTTCATCCGCTTGTTGATACCCGCAATTGCCCCCGGCATCGCCGTAACCGCATTCTTCTGCTTCATGTTCTCATGGGTGGAATATTTGCTCGCCAACGCGCTGACGGCCGTCGAAGCAAAACCCATTGCGGGAATCATGACGCGGGCGGGGGGCGTGCTGTTTGGAGACTACGGCATGTTGGCCGCAGCCAGCGTACTGGGGTTCATTCCCGGCGTGTTGTGTGTGCTACTCGTGCGCAAGCATCTGGTTCGCGGCTTTTCCATGGGCCGCGTGTCTTAACCAGCCTCAATCAAAGCAGTCCGGATCATTGGGATCGTCAGCGTTACATTTCCCATCGCTGCCGTCATCCCTGCCATTGTCTGATACCGAATCATTTTCGGTCAACGCAAAAACCAGCGGTGGCACAACAACAAGCGGAATGACGACGGCAGGAATGACAGGCGAAACACCGGCACCACCTGATTGCGGCAGGAACGGCAGGCACCCAGCCGTATCCACCTGGAATTCAGATTCCAAAGACGACTGATCGATGATGTAGGGCAAGTTTTGAAGTTCTGCGGTCTTCTGTTCGCCATCAAGTTCGCGCGCCGCCACACCACCCGGACCCGCTTCGGCAACGCCACAGCCGGACTCGGCATTGACGGACTGGCCGTTGCGCCCCTTGAGCTTTATGGCACCTTCGACGACGGCCACAACCGTACTGCTGCCAACATTGAAATCAAGTGCTGTGCCGCGAATGCCGATGGTGGCATTTGAAGTGGAGAGATCATACGAATTTTTCGGGCTGTTGCCGGTGACAAAACGGAACGTGCCACGCAGCGCCTTTACGGAAACCTTTTTGGCCGTGGAGGCGTTGCGCAAGAGGTAGGACTGCAACAACAATTGTGAAGAGGGGCCAACAACCAACTTTGTGCCGTCGGTCAAAACCAGCTGCGCATTGCCGCCAGCACCGACGTTGATGCGGTCACCTTCAAAAACCGAGCCACCAACGGAAAGGCGGCGGCTTCCGCCAGCCCCCGTCGCCGAGGGGGAACCCGCGATTCCCGCCACCGACCCCATGGCCTCCTGGGCTTGCGCGCCAGGAGAGGCCCAAGCCAGGCACATCACAGTGCCGAACAATGAAAGTAAACGAATCGAAGTCATTTTGAACCCCATCAAACCGAATGACACTGGCTTAAACCAATCTCAACTGATTGGCCAGTTTGCTTACGCCCCCGCGCAGCATCACTTTGCGCATTTTCGCCAAGTGTGGCAACATCTTTGTTATGCGTATTGGATTTTACCCCGGCTCCTTCGATCCCGTCACTTTTGGACATCTCGATGTCGTGGCGCGCGCCGCGCGGATCGTTGACAAGTTGGTCATCGGCGTCGGCAGTCACGACAGCAAAAAGGCCCTTCTGCCTGTGGCCCTGCGCATGGAACTGCTCGAAACAGTGACAGGGCCAATTGCAGATCATACTGGCCTGAAGATTGCAATCGTGACATTCAGCAGTCTCGCAGTGGATGCGGCCCACAAGGCAAATGCCAGACTCATCATCCGGGGCCTGAGAGACGCAAGTGATTTTGATTCTGAGGTCCAAATGGCGCAAATGAATGCGTCCCTCGCACCCGAACTGGAAACAGTCTTTATCGCCGCATCGCCAGCCACGCGCATGATTGCGAGTTCGCTGGTCAAGCAGATTGCCAAAATGGGAGGCGACACATCGCTGTTCTTGCCGCAAGTCGTGGATCAAGCGCTCCGCAAGGCGATCACAAGCCCATGAACGACGAAGTTGCGCTTGCTCCGATACTGGGCTAGGTGCACCGCATCATTTTGGAGATTCCCATGAAAAAACTGATCCTCGCGGGCGCATGCCTTGCAGTGCTCGCAAGTCCGGCATCTGCCGCTGACGCCCTGATAGTGGACATGAGCAATGGTTGCTCGTTCAACATCAAGCTGCGCAATGACCTCGCGCCCAAACATGTCGCGCAAATCACGCAGTTGGCCTCAACTGGTTTTTATGACGGCATCGTCTTTCACCGCGTGATTGAAGGCTTCATGGCCCAAGGCGGCGATCCAACAGGAACCGGAATGGGCGGGTCACAATTGCCGGATATCCAGGCCGAGTTCAGCCAGGAACCTTTCGTGCGCGGCACCGTCGGCATGGCCCGCAGCCAGGACCCGAATTCGGCAAACAGCCAGTTCTTCGTGATGTTCGCCGAAGGCTCATTCCTCAACGGCCAATACACGGTCTGGGGCAATGTAGACGCGGACGGCATGAAATGCGTTGACGGTATCAAGCGCGGCGAGCCCGTGGACAATCCAGACAAAATGACAAAGGTAACAGTGCAATAATGGCTGATCTCGAAAATACTCTCCACCTGGACATCGCAGACAACGCTGGCACGGCCAAGGGCCGCGTCACCATTACATTGCGTCCGGACCTGGCACCTGGCCACGTGGGCCGCATCAAGGAACTGGCCCGCGCCGGTTTTTACGATGGCGTGGTATTCCACCGGGTCATCGAAGGGTTCATGGCCCAGGGTGGTGATCCCACGGGAACCGGCACAGGCGGCTCCAAGAAACCCGATCTCAAAGCCGAATTTTCTGCCGAGCCACACGTGCGCGGCATTTGTTCCATGGCGCGCTCGTCAAGCCCAAACTCCGCGAACAGCCAATTCTTCATCTGCTTCGGCGACGCGCGTTTCCTCGATAAGCAATACACGGCTTGGGGCAAGGTCACTGACGGTATGGACATCGTCGACACCATCAAGCGCGGTGAGCCAGTAAAGTCACCAGACAAGATCGCCAAGATGCAAGTGGCGGCGGACGCGAAGTAAACGCCGAAATGGGGCAATCGCTTGGTGCCAAAGGACCTCTCCTGCGGCTGCACGCCATTGCCCCTCATATTTCAACGTCTTTGACTGATTTGAATGCGCGTATCCAATTTTGACTTCGTGCTCCCGCCTGATTGCATTGCGTTGCGTCCAGCGGTGCCCCGTGAAAATGCAAAACTGCTGTGTGTCGGGCCGCAGTTTTCGGACAATGTGATTGCTGACCTGCCATCACTCCTGTGCAAAGGCGACGTCCTGGTGTTCAACAACACCCGCGTCATTCCTGCGGCCTTGTCTGGGCAGCGTGTCGGCCGATTGGGCACAACACCCAAGATCGAAGCCCTTTTACACTTGCGCCTGGATGCCTCGCGTTGGAAAGCCTTTGTCAAACCCGCAAAGAAACTTGAACCCGGGGACGATGTGAACTTCGGCAACTTGCAGGCCCGCGTTGAATCCAAGGGCGAAGCTGGTGAAGTGACGTTGGCTTTCGCCGTATCGGGAGCAGAACTGGACCAAGCCCTGATGCAGGTGGGCCGCGTCCCCCTGCCTCCCTACATCGAGAGCAAGCGTGAACAAGACGCGCAAGACCGCAGCGACTATCAGACCAGCTATGCCAGGCATGACGGAGCGGTTGCCGCACCAACAGCCGGCCTTCACTTCACATCTGACCTTATGAAATCCATGCAAACTGCTGGCATTCAACAAGAATTTGTTACTCTCCATGTTGGGGCAGGCACCTTTCTGCCCGTCAAAACAGAAGACACCGCCGACCATAAGATGCACAGCGAGTGGGGCGAAGTGAGTGCAGATGTTGCAGCCCGCTTGCAAACCGCCAAAACCGAAGGCCGCAGGATCATCGCTATTGGCACAACATCTCTGCGCCTGCTGGAAGCATCTAACCTTCAGGCCTTCTGCGGCACGACTGATATCTTCATCACCCCCGGGTACACTTTCCGCGCTGTTGATGGCCTCGTCACCAATTTCCACCTGCCCAAGTCCACACTTTTCATGCTGGTCTGCGCCTTTGCCGGCACCGCGCGCATGAAGCAGGCCTACGCCCACGCCATCGCCAACAACTATCGGTTCTATTCCTACGGCGACGCCAGCCTGCTATGGCCCGCGCCATGACAAAGGCATTTGGTTTCACACTTCACAAGCAAGATAAAACTGCGCGCCTCGGCACGGTGCATACTGGCCGTGGTGATATCCGCACACCGGCTTTCATGCCTGTCGGTACTGTCGGCACAGTGAAGGGCCTTTATCTTGATCAGGTGAAAGATACCGGTGCCGACATCATTCTCGGCAATACATACCATCTCATGCTGCGGCCCGGCGCGGAGCAGGTGGCAAAACTTGGTGGCCTTCACAACTTCATCCGATGGAACGGACCAATCCTGACAGACTCAGGCGGCTTTCAGATCATGTCGCTGTCCAAGATTCGCAAGATCACGGAGCGTGGCGCGACGTTTCAGTCCCATATTGACGGCAGCAAGCACGAACTCACACCCGAGCGCGCCATGGACATCCAGCGTCTCCTCGGCTCCGACATTCAGATGCAGCTTGATCAGTGCATCGAATTCCCCCACACCGAAAAACAGGCCGTGAGCGCGATGGAACTTTCACTGCGTTGGGCCGAACGCTCCCGCATTGCCTTTGGCTCACAACCCGGCCATGGCAATTTTGGCATTGTGCAAGGCGGGACCAATGAAGCACTTCGGCTGCGCAGCGCGGATGGTTTGAAGCAGATTGGCTTTGAAGGTTATGCCATTGGCGGCCTTGCAGTTGGCGAAGGGCAGCAACTGATGCTGCAAACGCTCGACTTCACCGCGCCAGCACTGCCCACTGACAAGCCCCGATACCTGATGGGTGTTGGCACACCCGAAGACATTCTGGAGGCCGTGGCGCGCGGCGTTGATATGTTCGATTGCGTTTTGCCCACCCGTTCTGGCCGCCACGGCCAGGCTTTCACCCGATTCGGCAAAGTGAACTTGCGCAACGCCAAGCACGCCAATGATATGCGCCCACTTGATGCCGAACATGCGTGCCCGGCACTTTCACAATACTCCCGCGCCTATTTGCACCACCTGATGCGGGCAGGGGAGTTGCTGGGGATGATGCTGCTGTCCTGGGCCAACATTGCCTATTACCAATCGCTGATGCAGGGCATGCGCGACGCCATTGCCGAAGGGCGCTTTGAAGATTTCCGACTTGCGACCAAGGAACAGTGGCAGCGCGGTGAAGCTTCCCTATAAACAACCCATCAAGGAGTTGATCCCATGAAAATGAACGGCGAGGAAATTATACCGGCTGCGGTTGAAACAGTCTGGAAAGCCCTGAACGATACAAACGTGTTAAAACAGTGCATCCCCGGCTGTGAAAGCATCATCCGTAATTCGGAAACAGACATGACGGCCCGCGTCGTCATCAAACTCGGCCCGGTCAAAGCGGGCTTCAATGGTGCCGTTCAACTCAAAGACCTCAACCCGCCTCACAGCTATCGCATCGAAGGCAAGGGCGAGGGCGGCATGGCTGGTCATGCTTCTGGTGGCGCGACTGTCAGACTTGAAGCTGTGCCGGAAGGCACCCGGATGATTTACGATGTTGACGCCCAGGTTGGAGGTAAAATCGCAATGCTCGGCTCCCGCCTGATTGATTCAACCGCACAATCCCTGGCCGGACAGTTTTTCACGAAGTTCGTGAAAATTGCTGGAAGCATGAAACAAGAAGTGATCGCCAAGGCAAGCTCTGCGCCGAAAAAAACCATGAAGCGACCAGTCAAAAAAGCCGCAAAAAAGCCTGTTGGCAAGACGGTGAAAGCCAAAGCTACCAAAAAGAAACCACGTCGCTGAAAATCGCTCCGTTGAACATGGCAAATCTTGACCTTTCTGCCTTAGAGCGGAGTCGGGTTGAATTGAACAAACGCAGATTTCCGTCATCCTCCGCTTCATGCGGAGGACCCATGGGTGGTCCGCATGAAGCGGACCATGACGAATTTTTTGCTCATTGATCGTTCAAACCAACCCGGAACCGCTCTAGGTTCGGTTGTTCAGGTGGAGACCGTCATGTTGTTTGGTTCAAGGCACACGTTGGGCATGAGCTCAAAGTTCAGCCGTCGTGCATTTTCTTTCGGGGCAATGTCGCTTGGAACGCTTGCCCTGACAGGATGCGGCAAAGGCGGGGGTGGCGCAAGTTGGCGGCAAAAGCTTACGATTTCCGCCTATACCAATGACGGCGATGTGACAGGTTCATCCGTTACAGAACTCAAATTGACTTCAAAAGACAAAAAAGTGGGAATTGTGGGTATCGTTGGCGAGGCCACTGTCCTCGACATGGGCGGCGGTCGCATGCTGTTTGCATTGCTCGACAAGAACCACGCCTACCTTGTCCCACGCATGTTCCTTGGTTTTGAAGGCGCAAACGAACAACATTTGCCCCTGAATCTTAAAATGGAGCCTCTGGCAGAATTAGGACAAAGTCGGTCTGTGCCCGTTGAACTTTGCCCAAGCATGGCATCATTCGTCACCGTGAAACAACCATTGAGCGTGAAGCGCGTTGATCCCGCTTCGCTCGGTTCCATGTTCGGAACGGGATTTGGCATCAAGTCGATTGAGCTTGAGTTGACCGACGAACCTGTGACCACAGGTGCCATTGCGTCAGTGCTGCCGGATGACCTGTTTATCCAATGGGATGCAATGCGACGCTTGGAAAAAACCAGTGAAAAACACGTGCCGTTTGAAAAGTCCTATCTGTCTAAATTGACACCTGAAATGTTCAACAGGAAAGCCGGATAAAAAAAGCTATTTGCCAGCACCGCCAATGTGCTCGCCGTCGCGCGTGAGATAATACGCCGCCAACACGGGAATAAACGTCACCACCATCACCAGCACGGCTGCAACATTGGTAATCGGCCGTTCCCGTGGGCGGAACAATTGCTCGTAAATCCAGATCGGCAGCGTCTTGTTCTCAAGCCCGTTTGTAAAGATGGTGACGATGACCTCATCAAACGACAAGGCAAAAGCCAACATGCCACCCGCCAAAAGCGCCGAACCGATTTGCGGCAAAACGATATGCCGAAACGTCTGGAACCCGTCCGCCCCCAAATCCATTGATGCCTCAATCATGCTGCCGGACAGCCGCCGAAACCGCGCCAGTGCGTTGTTGAAAACAACGACAATGCAAAACGTGGCATGACCCAGAACGATGGTCCAGATCGAAAATGGAATATCCATGATGTTGAAGGCAGAGCGCAGCGCAATTCCGGTGATGATGCCGGGCAGGGCAATTGGCAAAATGAAAAGCAACGACACGTAATCCTTGCCAAAGAACGTCGACTTCCAGAGTGCCGCCGCCGCAAGTGTGCCCAGCAGGATGGCAATCAACGTGGCAAAGGTCGCCACCTTCACAGACAGCCAAACCGACTCCCACAAATCCGCCCGCCCCCAGGCTTGCGCATACCATTGCGTGGTGTAGCCGGACGGCGGGAACTGGAAATTCACATCCAGTGAAAACGAATAGAGAATGATCAGCAGCAGTGGCACATGAATGAACAGCAACGCCGCAACCGTCGCACTTGTCAGCCACCACGCCGGCTTTTCTGAAGTGTCAGAGCGCATCAAAAGCCCCCATGCGCTTGGCGACTGTAAGATAAATCATCATGATGACGATGGGCACAATGGTGAAAGCAGCGGCCATGGGAATGTTTCCGGCCGTGCCTTGTTGTTGGTAAACAGCAACACCCAGAAACGGCGTTGAACTGCCGATGACTTGTGGAATGATATAATCCCCCAGCGTCAGCGAAAATGTGAAAATCGACCCCGCGACAAGGCCGGGCAAAGCCAGCGGCCACAGCACGTGTCGAAACGTCTGCTTTGGCGTGCCCCCCAAATCGGCAGAGGCCTCAATCAGGTTTGAAGGCACACGCTCAAGTGACGTCTGCAAGGGCAAGATCATGTAAGGCAGCCAGATGTAAACAAACACCAGGAAAGTGCCGATATAACTGGTGGAAAGGCTGGGACCGCCGATCACAGGTGTGGCCAGCAAGGCATCAAGTGCCCAAGTCAAATGCAGCTTCGCCAAAAGCCACGAGACGATACCTTCCCTGGCGAGAATGAGCTTCCACGAATACACCTTCACCAAATAGCTCGACCACAACGGCAGCATCACCAGCAAATAGAAGATCGCCTTCCACTTGCCCTTGGCATAGCGCGCCGCGAAATAGGCGAAAGGATAGGCGATGATTGCAGACGCCATCGTCACCACCAATGCCATCGTCACGGTGCGAAGGATGATGTCGAGGTTTGCGGGGTGAAACAGCTGTTTGAACGTCGCCAGCGTCGGCTCGTAAACGATGACACCGGAAAACTCGTCAATCGAGAAAAATGACTGTGCCAAAAGCGCAAACAGCGACCCGATGTAGACAACGCCCAGCCACAACAGCGGCGGCAGGAACATCAGCAGCAGCAAATGATTGGGCCTGCGATAAAACCAGTCAGACAAACGGGCGCGGGTGTGAGACTGAACAGCTGCCGTCATGTCGCTTCGGCCATCACATGAACCGCATTGCGCGGCCAAGCCAAGCGGATTTCATCCCCAACCTTGACCGTGCGGTTTCCCGTGGCAACACTCAGCATCTGGCCACCCGCCATCTCCGTGTTGATGCGCGTCGATGCCCCCTGGTAGTGAACAGCAATGGCTGTGGCCGTCACACCCAGCTCCAGGGCACCGATCTGCTCCCTCGGCTCCAACACGCGTATGCGCTCTGGCCGCAGGCTTGCCCAACCTGTGCCCACACCCAACTGCCTTGCCGCATCAGGCGAAAGTACATTTGACGACCCGACAAAATTCGCAACGAAACGTGTGGCCGGACGTTCATAAACATCCTCAGGCTTCCCCACCTGCACAATCCGCCCCTCATTGAATATCGCAACGCGATCCGCCATCGACAATGCTTCACCTTGGTCATGGGTCACAAACACAAACGTGATGCCAAGACTGCGTTGCAATGTCTTGAGTTCTTCCTGCATCTGTTCGCGCAGCTTCAAATCCAGCGCACCCAGCGGCTCATCCAGCAGCAACACCTTGGGTTCATTCACCAGCGCCCGCGCCAGTGCCACCCGCTGCCGCTGTCCACCGGAAAGCTGTGCAGGTCGCCGCACGCCATAATCCGCCAAAGCCACCAGCTTCAAAGTGTCCAGTGCTTTCGCATGGCGCTTGGTGCGGTCAACGCCCTTCACCATCAAGCCATAGGCGACGTTGTCCAACACGTTCATGTGCGGAAACAGCGCATAGTCCTGAAACACGGTATTGACGTTGCGGCGGTAGGGCGGAACCCCCTCCGCCGTTTCACCAAAAATTTCAATATGTCCCGCCGTCGGCTGGTCAAAGCCGGCAATCAACCGCAGGCATGTGGTCTTGCCGGAACCCGAAGGCCCCAACAAAGCAAAAAACTCGCCCTCGATGATATCGAGGGAAAGATCATCTACAGCCCGCACGGCACCAAAATGACGGGCGACATTCTCAAAACGAACGGCAATTGTTGGCATGACATGTTTCCAAACAGACCCCTCTCCCGTCTCGCTGCGCACGCCACCCTCTCCCGCAAGGGGAGAGGGAAGAGAACGCGTAGATTCTTCCCTCGCCCCTTGCGGGAGAGGGTGGCGCGGAACGCGCCGGGAGAGGGGCGTGTGAAAAGCCTCAGCGACCGCCCAACACGGCAATCATGTCAGTGACCCAACGGTGATAGGGCACACAGCCTTCCGCCTGCGACGTGCACTTCGCAACCGGTGTGCGCCAGAACTTGATCTTGTCAAAATTGCCAAGACCGTTGGTGTCACAACCCGTGTCGGTCAACAGCGCATTGCCTGTGCAGGCATTGAGGTTGGCAGGCACGGAGCCGAACCAGGCCGCAAGATCACCCTGCAACTTGGGCGACAATGAATGTTCCATCCACATATAGGCGCAGTTGGGGTTGGAGGCTTCCGCATGCATCATGGTTGTGTCTGCCCAGCCCGTGGCACCTTCCATCGGAATGGTTGAAGCAATCGGTGTTTTTTCCATTGCCGCCTTGTCGGCCTGCAACAGATTAACCTGGAACGGCCAGGACGACGACGCAACGACACCTTCATTCTTGAAGTCATCGATCTGCATGAACGCATCATGCCAATAACGCGATGTCAGTGGCTTCTGGGCACGCAGCAGGTTCAACGCTTCCTTGTACTGCGCTTCCGTCAACTCGTAGGGGTCCTTGATGCCAAGTTCCGGCTTTTTGGTCATGAGATAGTTGGCGGCATCAGCAATGTAGATCGGCCCGTCAAAAGCCTGAATGCGGCCCTTGTTGGATTTGCCGTCGGGCAGATTCTGTTCTTCAAAAACCACAGACCAGCTCTTTGGCGCTTCCGGGAAAATCTTGGTGTTATAAGCCAGAACGTTTGCACCCCATTGATAGGGTGTGCCGTAATTCATGCCGTCAACATAATGCCATGGCGCCTGTTGCAGCCGCGGATCAACGTCTTTGAAAGATGGAATCAATGCCGTATTGATGGCTTGAACCCGCTTGCCCTTGATCAGACGGAGCGAAGCGTCACCCGAAGCGGTGACCAGGTCAAAGCCACCTTCGTTCATCAGTGCGACCATTTCATCGGACGTTCCGGCGGTCTTGATGTTGACCATGCAGCCGGTCTTCTTTTCGAATTCCGTCACCCAGTCATAATTCTTGTCTGTGGTCCCGCGCTCGATATAGCCAGGCCAAGCCAGGATATCGACTTTGCCTTCACCGGCACCCATTTCCTTCTTCATGTCCTGCGAAAAAGCAGGCACAGCGGCAGTTGCTGCAACGGCTGTTGCGGACAGGAATGTCGCTGCAAACTTTGCGATTGTCTTCATGGTATTCTCCCTGTTGATCCGGCGGCGAATGCATCTTGCCCCCTTGGATCAGGTGATGTTGGCATAAGATTCTCCGCATGGCAAAGGTCAGGAACCTCACCGGGCGCAATCGCTTGCAGCCAAAGGACCTCTCCCCCGCTTCGCGGGGCGCCAACGGGAGGGGGGGGGGACCGGGGGGGGGGGGGGCGGGGGCATATAAGGGGGAGTGGGGGGGATAAGTGACGCCGCCCAGGGGGGGGGGGGGGGGGAGCGGGGGG
>JANPCE010000059.1:0-6105 GCA_031430795.1 Hyphomicrobiales bacterium | reverse complement strand
AAAGAAAACCGTGAGGTGGCTGCATGAGGTCCCTCTCCCCCGCCGTGTGTCCGCGTCGGGGGGGAGAGGTCCATTGGCTGCAAGCGAAGGCCCTGTTCCTGGAAAGCGGACCACCTTAAAACCCCTCCGCCCGCGCCAACGCCCAAGGTTTCGCCAAGCTGTGGGTTGTCTTTCCCTTGACCAGAGCACCCGGCTGCATCGCCGGAAACTGGTCTGCAAAGGTCAGCACGCGCCCATCGCCCACCCTGCGGAAAATGTGGTGAGGCCGGAGATCAGTTGGGGACGACATGCCAGCTGCGGCCAATAGTTCTGCCAGGGAATGCACCGTTTCCCGGTGAAAGTTGAACACACGCTCCGCCTTGTCTGTCACCACTATGGCGCGTTGGCGCAACGGGTCCTGTGACGTAACACCCGTGGGGCAATGGCCGGTGTGGCAGGTCTGGGCCTGGATGCAGCCCACGGCAAACATGAAACCCCGCGCCACATTGCACCAGTCCGCCCCCAGCGCATGGGCGCGGGCCATGTCAAAGCCGGTGATGATCTTTCCCGCACAGCCCAATTTGATGTGGTCACGCAAGCCTGCACCAATCAATGCGTTGTGCACCAATGAGAGGCCATCACGCATGGGCATGCCGAGATTGTCGATGAACTCTGCGGGAGCCGCCCCCGTGCCACCTTCCTTGCCATCGACCACGATGAAGTCGGGCAGGATTTTGGTTTTCAACATGGCCTTGACCACGCCCATGAACTCTTCCGGATGGCCGATGCAAAGCTTGAAGCCCACGGGCTTGCCACCTGAAAGCTCGCGCAACTGTACCAGGAATGTCAACAACTCCAGCGGTGTCGAAAAGGCGGCGTGATTGGACGGGGAAATACAGTCCACACCCAATGGCACATCGCGGATGCGCGCAATTTCGGCCGTGACTTTCGCCGCTGGCAATACGCCGCCATGGCCGGGCTTGGCCCCCTGGCTCAACTTCACTTCGATCATCTTGATCTGTGGATCTTTTGCAACAGCAGCGAACGTGTCAGGGGAAAATGAGCCATCCGCATTGCGGCATCCGAAGTAACCCGATCCCAATTCCCAGATCAGATCGCCGCCACCTTCGCGGTGGTAGGGTGATACACCACCTTCGCCCGTGTCATGGGCAAAGCCACCCTTTTTTGCGCCATGGTTCAAGGCGCGAATGGCATTGGCTGACAATGCACCATAGCTCATGGCGGAGATGTTGAGCACGGAAGCAGAGTAGGGTTGCTTGCACTGGGGACCGCCGATGGTGACGCGGAAAGGTACGGCTGCCAGCGGCTTTGGCGCGATGGAGTGCAACATCCATTCATGGCCTTCGGCATAAACTTCGCCTTGCGTGCCAAAGGGTTTCTTGTCGAGTTGGCGCTTTGCCCGCTGATAGACAATGGCGCGCTTTTCGCGGGGGAACGGCCTGCCATCCGTGTCGCCTTCGAAAAAATACTGGCGCATTTCCGGGCGGATTTTCTCGAAGAAAAATCTGAGATGCCCGATGATCGGATAGTTGCGCAGGATGGCGCGCTTGGTTTGGGTGAGATCATGGATGCCTGTGGCCACCAGGAAAGCCGACACGGTAAGTGCTGCCAGGTTCCAGAATCCCAACTGTGGCATGGCCCATTGCAAGCCTGCAAAAACCACAACCCCCAGCCCTGCCAGAACCAGCACCCAAAACCGCCCCTCAAACATCGCCGTGCCCTTTCTTTCGATTTCCCGTCTTTCAATTTCCCATGTCCGGAATATAGGAGCCAATTGTGGCGATATAATGTTTTATCCTATATTTATTTTCATTCCAGCTAAAATTCCTGTTTTTTGCAAGTCTAGCCTCCCGGAATTCTCGGCAACACATAAATTTCCGCATCCTCCGGCAAGCCGGTATCCCACTGGTCACGCCAAATCCGGCCATCAATGGAAACCGCGACACCGCGCCTGATGTGCGGCTCCATGCCGGGGTAGGTTTCCGTCAGTACACGGAACAATTCACGGATGGTGCTGGCGGAAACGCAAACAGTTTCCGCGCCATCAACAAAAGGCCGCAAGGCGCCCCAGAGATGAATGGTTTTGGGGGTGTTCACAAGCCATCTCCCTTGCCGCGAAGCGGTGAGGGAGTACCCGCGACGCGGGGGAGGGAGTGTTTGACATCGAACTCCATGCCCGACACTCCCTCCCGGCTTCGCCGTACTCCCTCATCCGCGCAAGCGCGGACAAGGGAGAGATTCACTTCTTTTTCGCCTTGATCGCCTTCAACACACGTGGCGGCGACATCGGCACATGCGTCAGCCTTGTGCCGATGGCGTTGGAGATGGCGTTGCCAATGGCGCCGAGGGGTGGCACGATCGGAGTTTCACCAACACCGCGCACACCGTAGGGGTGGTTCGGATTTGGGATTTCCAAAATCAGCGTGTCGATCATCGGCAAGTCAGAGCAAACAGGGATGCGGTAATCGAGGAAGCCCGCGTTCTGCAGGCGGCCGTTCGCGCCGTAGACATATTCCTCGTTCAAGGCCCAGCCAATGCCTTGCGCGGCACCGCCTTGGTACTGGCCTTCAACGTAAGCGGGATGCATGGCTTTGCCGGCGTCCTGGATCACGGTGTAGCGCTTGATGGTGGTGCGTCCGGTTTCGGGGTCCACTTCCGCGTCACAGATGTGCGTGCCGAAAGATACGCCTGCACCATCTGCTACGATTTCCGAATGGCCCGCAATAGGACCGCCGGTGTTGGCGGCACCCGATGCGAGGTCCTTCAGCGAGAGTGGGGCAAGGTTGCCGTAATTCTCGCCGATGGGCTTGGCTTCACCGTCGACCCACTCCACGTGCTCCTCGGGAATTTCCCAGGTCTTGGCGGCGCGCTTCTTCAAAACTGTGATGGCATGTCGTGTGGCATCAATGGCCGCCATGGACGACGAGAAGGTGCCGCGTGAACCGTCGGTCATGTCGTTGTGGCCGAGTGAAGACGTATCAGCGATGATGACGCGCACCTTGTCATAGGCCACGCCCAGTTCTTCGGCGACGGCGAGAGCGAGGGATGCCCGCGAACCGCCGACGTCAATGGTGCCGACGGCAGCGGTGACGTTGCCATCAGGTGTGACGTTGACGTCAACACAGGTTTGTCCACCGAAGTTGAACCAGAAACCGCAGGCCATGCCGCGGCCCTGGTTTTTGCCCAGTGGTGCCTTCATGTGCGGGTGGTCTTTGGCGGCTTGCAGCGTGGGGCCGATGCCGATGGGGCCGAAGACGGGGCCGTAGGATGACTTGGTGCCTTCCTTGGCGGCGTTCTTGATGCGGAAATCCACCGGGTCCATGCCGATGGCATGGGCCACCATGTCCATGGTGCTTTCGACGGCGAAAGCCGCGATGGGGGCTGAAGGTGCACGGTAAGCCGCACTCTTCGGGCGGTTCACCACGGCGTCTTTCGAGACTGACTTCACGTTCTTGAAATCATAGCAGGCCCAAGCCGTCATGGCGCCGAACTCGGCCCAGGTGAAGGGGAAGGCGCCGTTGAGATAACGCAGTTCTGCAAAGGCCGATGTGACTGTGCCGTCTTTCTTCGCACCGATCTTCACGTCAATTGAAGCCGCCGATGTTGGCCCCGTGCAGCGGAAGACTTCTTCGCGCGACATGGTGAGTTTCACCGGGCGGTTGGCTTTGCGCGACAATGCGAGTGCTACAGGTTCTGCCCAGAGATGGGTCTTGCCGCCGAAGCCACCACCGATTTCAGAGGCTGTCACGCGCAGTTTGTTGGCGTCCATGCCCAACAGAATGGCGCACTGGTTGCGGTAGACAAAGTGGCCTTGGGTGCAGACCCAGAGTTCCGCCGTGCCATCCGGCCCGACGTTGGCCAAACACGAGTGGGGCTCGATGTAGCCCTGGTGCGCTTGCTCGACCTTGTAGGATTTTTCGATGACAACATCGGCTTCCTTCAAACCCGCTTCAATATCGCCGTGGCCATATTCGGCGAACTTGATGTAGTTCGAGGACTTGGTCGGCTTTGGCTCAATGCCATCGGTGAAGATGTCATCGTGCAAAAGTGGTGCACCTGGCTTCAGGGCTTCATCCACGTCGGTGACGTGCGGCAGCACCTGATAATCCACCTTGATCAGTTTCAGGGCTTCACGCGCCGTGTGCATGTCAACGGCGGCGACAGCTGCAACGGCGTGGCCGTCGTAGAGCACTTTGGTGCGGGCCATGCAGTTCTCAAGAATATCACGCATGCCGCGGTCACCGTTGGTGTGATCGGGAAGATCAGCGGCGGTGATGATGGCTTTCACGCCTGCGAGCTTTTCAGCTTTCGACGTGTCGATCTTTTTGATTTTCGCGTGGGCATGGGGTGAGCGCAGCACGAGGGCAACGAGTTGCCCGGGGGCGAAGGCGTCAGCGCCGTATTTGGCGCGGCCCGTGACCTTGTCAATGCCGTCGGGGCGGTTGACGCGGGTGCCGATGACCTTGAATTGCCTGGTGACGAGTGATGTATCGAGCGGCATTTTATGCTCCTCTCATTTCAGCGGCGGCGGTTTGCACGGCGCGAACGATTTTGTCATAGCCCGTGCAGCGGCAAAGATTGCCGGCAAGGCCAAAGCGGATTTCTTCTTCGGATGGCGATGGGTTCTTTTTGAGCAGCGCTTTCGCGGCGATCAAAATGCCCGGTGTGCAGATGCCGCATTGGAGTGCAGCACCTTCAATGAAGTGGCGTTGCAGCGGATGAAGCTCTGCGCCATTGGCCATGCCTTCGACGGTTTCAACGGTCTTGCCGTCCATTTCAGCGCCCAACACCAGGCAGGAGCAGACGAGGCGGCCATCGACGATGACGGAGCAAGCGCCGCAATCCCCGGTGCCGCAGCCCTCCTTGACACCCGTAAGGCCCAAACGATTGCGCAGCACGTCCATCAGTGATTCATCCGGCTGACAAGCAAACTCCGCCTTGTCGCCGTTGACGGTTGTAGAAACGAGATGCGCCATTAGTGTTTGCCTCCTGCACGGGCATATGCGGTTTCAGCGGCGCGGCGTGCAAGCACCCCTGCCACATCGGTTCGGAATTCAACGGTGCCACGCTTGTCGTCGATGGGCTTGCAAGCAGCGGAGCAGGCGGCGGCGAGATTGGCTTTCGCAGTATCATCCAGCTTGGTGCCGATGATGGCTTTGGCCGCCTCTTTGACCAGAAGCACTGTTGGCGCGACAGCACCAAGTGCCACGCGCGCCTTGGTGATGACGCCCTTGGCATCCGTTGTCACCTGCACGGCACACGACACAACGGCGATGTCCATTTCTGTGCGCGGTGTGAAGCGCACATAGGCATCGCCAGAGCGCGCGGCCTTTTTCGGCAGTTCGATGGCTTCGATGAATTCGCCCTTCTTCAAGTTGGTGCGGCCGACACCTGCGGTTACGTCTTCAACAGCGAGTTTGCGTTTGCCCTTGGGGCCAGCGATGACGACTATCGCTCCGGCCGCCGTAAGGGCGGGCACAGAGTCAGCGGCGGGGGAGGCGTTGCAGAGATTGCCCGCCATGGTGCAGCGGCCCTGCACCTGCTTGGAGCCAATGAGGTTTGCCGCTTCGATGACGCCGGGCCAGGCTTTCGCCAGGGCCTTGTCTTCGGAGAGCGCCACGCAGGGTGTGCCAGCGCCGATGACGAAACCGGACGCGGATTTCCTGACCTCGCGCATGCCCTTGATGCGTTTGATGTCGACGACCAGATCAGGCTCGAGAATGCCTGCTTTCATTTTGACCAGAAGATCAGTGCCGCCGGCGAGCACAAAGGCCTTGCCTTTTTCTTTTGCGAGCAGAGTAACGGCATCTTTCACCGTTGCGGGAGATTCAAAGCGCATCATTCACCTATTTGGATTGCCTCCCTACTTTGGTCCATGCAGTGGGGTCAGGTCAACAGGCAGGGTGCGCGGCAAAGCGACCTCTCCCCCGGCTTCGCCGTACACTCTCCGAAGGGGAGAGGGACTCGTGGGTAGAGCGCCCTGAACTGTTATATGGGAGGTCGTTGCAAGAGGTCCCTCTCCCCTTCGGAGAGGGTACGGCGAAGCCGGGGGAGAGGTCGCTTTGCCGCGCACCCTGCCTGTTGACCTGACCCCACTGCATGGAC
>JANPCE010000058.1:0-97823 GCA_031430795.1 Hyphomicrobiales bacterium | reverse complement strand
TGCCATGCAAATGGAACACACTCTTGGCGGTATCCAGGCCGATTGTGCTAAGCTTGTTCATGGACGGTCTCCTCTGGTGAGTTGTTACGACACACACCATGGCACAAAGATGCCGATCGGAGGCCGTCCACACATCATGGCCCGCTTCGGACCATTGCTGCCCATCAAAGGATTGGGAAGCATTGCAGCCCCAGAATTCCGTCATGGTCCGCTTCAGGCGGACCATGACGAAAACTTTGTGTGTCACTTAGACCGACGATCGGTGAAAGCCCGGCCAGGCATTCAATCAGGCACCCACGACGCGTGTCTCTCTGGGCTGCGGTGTGATGTCGGTCTTGCCAAGCGCCAGCTGGAACTCCGCCAGCACTGATTTCAGAAGACTGAGACTGTCTTCAATTGTTTCCCCATGCACAGCTGGAATATTTTCAGCTGGTGCAGGCGCCACTTCTGTTACGATGGCTTCGGCCACTGTGTGCTGATCCGGCTCAACGATCTGGGGCGCTGAAGCTGGGGCCTCATGTTCGTGCGCCCAATCAAAACCAATCTCAGCCATCTCGGCAGACCAGTTCGCGTTGATCTCCGGTTCGCCCAGAAGATTGCCCTGCAGGTAGTCGACCCCAAGTTCCATCAGGATTTGGGCATCTTCCTCGGTCTCCACCCACTCCGCCACAACCACAATGCCAAAGGCATGGGCGAGATCCACCATGCTTTTGACATAGATGACATTGGCCTGGTCTTGCCCCAAGCCACGGCAAAAATGACCGTCGAGCTTGATCATGCTGATCGGCAGTTCCTTGAGGTTCCGGTAGGATGTGAAGCCGGCGCCAAAATCATCAATGGCAATGCCGCAGCCCGCAGCCTTCAGTCCCTTCACGAAATCCCGCGATGACTCAAGATCTCCAAGTGCCGTGGTTTCCGTCACCTCGACAATGAGGCGTTCCGCAAGTTCCGGCACTTCCGTCATCAGTTCAAGGAATTGAATGTTCCAGCGCGGATCATTGGCTGTGGTGGCGGAGATGTTGATGGACAGGCGCGCGGTGGGGTTTGCACTCAAGGTGGACAGGGCTTGTTGCAAAACGGACCGGTCAATCAGGCGAATGAGTCCCAGACGCTCGGCAATCGGCACCAGATGGCCTGCCGTGATCACGGCCCCTGTCGTGTCGGTCATGCGCAACAGTGCCTCATGAAAGGCGGGAACGCGGGTCTTGGCGTCAACAACGGGTTGATAGGCCAGCTTGAACAGGCCGTCGCGCAGGCAGTTCACGATTTCGGTGGCGCAGCGCGCATTGAGAAGCCGCCGTGTTTGACGCACTTCTGAAGAGGTGTAGATCACATGGCCATCACCCGGCAGGCGGAAGGCTTCTGACAATGCCTCTTCCGCGTGTGCCGTGGCCGCCTTGGCTGAATCTCCAAGGGCAGGCAGGCTGACAGCACCGATGGACAGCAATGCCCACACCGGCCCGTAGCGTGTTTCAATCACGCTGTCGCGGACCGCCCGCATGAAGCGCTCCAGTGCCGGCGTCAACTCACTGGCCTTGCAGCCATTCAGGATGATGCCAAAACGTGAACCTGAGTAGCGCGCAATCGAATCGCCCACCCGCATCACCTTGCGCAAACGTTCCGCCAGGGCAACGATCACTTCATCGGCAACCTCGAAGCCATAGGCCTCATTCATGATGTCAAGATTGTTGACGGCAACAATGGCGAAGGCGCAGGGGTTCTTCTCAGCCCCCGCGTTTTGGATCGATTCTTCCAGCGCCTCCTGCATCCGGGCCCGGTTCATCATGCCCGTCAGCGCGTCACAGGTGGACAGGAAATTCATTTCCTGCTCCCGGTCATGCCGTTCATTGGCGATTTTCATGGTGCCATAGACGTCAGACGGTGTGCCGTCCGTGCCGCCAAACCAGCGGCCATGGTCTTCAATCCAGACTGAGCGGGCAGCTGTCCTGCCATCGGGCTTGAACTGGTATTCAATTTCGAACGCCTCGCCTTCGCCGTGATTGGCGCGCGCCGTGCCGCGCATCACCGTGTCGTAGCGGCTGGTGATGTTGTCGGCGGCAAGCCGCGACGCAAACTGCCGGCCTGTGGCCATCGCATCGGGTGGACAGCCCAGCAAAGCCGCAGCGTTGTTGGACCATGTGAGGACGTCTGTTGCGATATGCCAATGATAGGAAACCGTTTGTGCCGCTGCCTCTGCCCTGCACATGCCCTCAAGACTGAGACTGAAAGGCGCCACACCCGCAGGCACGGCACCAGAAATTTCAGACGCTTCAGCCTCAAGGCTAAACAGATTTTCGGCAGCAGCGTTCACGTCAAGTCTCCGGTGGGATCGGCACATCACCAAGGTAGCGCCGAAATCCCTAAAATTTCAGTCAATCTAGGGGGATACCTGTAAAGAAGTGCTAAAGCCCCGCTCAACGCTGCATTCACATGTGGCCTCAAAGCCCTTGAGCCAGGCCGTCCCGGCGGGGATCAGTTCCCGCCCACCAGCCGGCTTGACCGTTGCGCCGGATGATTTGCCCGCCACCCAAGGGTTCTGGCGGCGGCCTGAGCTTGTGGCCCCACTGTGCGAGATCATTCAAAACCCCGGGCGCAAAGCCGTTTTCATGTTCAACCCAACCGTCCACCGGCACCAGCCGCGGCAAATTCAGGGCCGCCTGTGGATCAAGCCCGTGGGTATAGGTGTTGAGGACCATGTTGACATGACCCATGGGCTGGAAGTCCCCGCCCATCACCCCAAACACCATGTCGAGGGCCCCGTTTTGGGTGGCGAGTGCCGGAATGATGGTGTGCAAAGGCCGCTTGGCCGGGCCAATCACGTTGGGGTGAGCGGGATCACAGGAAAAAGCCGCACCCCGGTTTTGCAGGGTGATCCCGGTTTTCTCCGTGACGATTCCCGAACCAAAACTCCAATAGATCGAGTTAATGAAAGAACAGCCCATGCCGCCGGCATCGACAACCGCCAGATAGACCGTGTCGGATTTTGGCAGGTGCACTTCAATGTCAGACGCGGCGTCACGTTTGATGGAACCCGCCAACAGTGCCGCCATCCCGGAAGACAGCAACTCATGGACTGGAACATCCGCAAAGCGCGGGTCCGCTATATGCCGGTTGCGCAACACCCAGGCCCGCTTCAGCGCCTCGATTTCCAGATGCTTGCGCGCACTGGATTCAGGGTCAAGCGACTTGACGTCAAATTGTTTGAGAACATTGAGTGCGATCAGCACTGTGAGGCCCTGTCCGGAAGGCGGAATTTCCCAGATTTGGCACCCCTCATAGTCAACGGCTATGGGCTGCACCCAGTCCGCATGGGTCGCCTTGAAATCATCCGGCGTGAGCAGGCTGCCCCTGTGCTTCAGTGTCTGGATGATATCGTGTGCGATGGCCCCTTCGTAAAAACCATCGCGGCCCTCCCGTGCAATCAGGCGCAGGGTTTGCGCCAGTGCGGGATAGTGCATGACCTCGCCTGCAACGGGCACCTCACCTTGGCGCAGGTAATGTTGCAAGGCACCTGCATCCTTGCGCAGCGCCTCAAGCGACTCTGGCCAGTCCACCGCCACGCGGGGCTGGGTGGCATGGCCGCGCTCTGCCAGCTCAATGGCAGGCGAAAGCGCTTCTGCCAGTGTGAAAGTGCCATGGGTTTTCAGTAATGTGTCCCAGGCGTCAATCGCACCGGGCACCGTCACGGCATGGATCGAATGGGGGTCCATGGCTTCAATGCCTTGCGCCGCCAGCCAAGCCGGAGTCGCCGCCGCCGCACTGGTGCCAGCCCCGTTCAGACCCACAGGCATCATGCCGGGTTTTGAAACCATGGCAAAACAATCCCCGCCAATCCCCGTCATGGCGGGTTCGGTGACACACAAGACCGCCGCCGCCGTCACCGCCGCATCAACCGCATTACCGCCATGGCGCATGACTTCAAGTGCAGCCTGCGTTGCGGCGGGCGAAGATGTGGCCGCCATGGCGCTCAGGCCTGAAACGGTTGCAAGTCCGGGGCGGAAAAACTCAGGCACGTTCAAACTCCAACAAGACAGTCATTGCAGCACGATGCCTGTTTGGACCTATTGCATCAAGTCTGGGTCAGTCTGCGTTGGATTTTGTGCAGTGCAAACAATGATTCGCTCATTTCACTGCTCACTTGCGATGTAACTGTCAATTTATTATGCAAATTTGGAATGACTCGGTCTTTTTTTCGTCATATTTCTTCCAGTATGTGCCGATCTCTCGAGATAAGAGCGCTTTAAATCTGATCCAAAAGTCAGAAAGGTTCGTTACTAAATCGTTAAACCATTGTCACAATGAGATTTTAAACGATTGAGCAGCAGATATGCAAAAAACGCACTTCTTTTTCTGCTGCATCGCACATATCTTTCGCTTGTCAAAGAAAACAAAACTACCGGGAAGGTCCCGGTCCGAAGCTGAAAATAAAGGAGATACATTATGTTTGAAGCACTCAAGACCCGCTTTTCCACCTGGAAGCGCTACAACCGCACGGTCAATGAGCTCTCGCAGCTCTCATCCCGCGAACTGTCAGACCTCGGCATTGGCCGTGGCGACATCACCCGCATCGCCCGCGAAGCGGCCAAGTAAGCTTTACACTTCAGCGATCCTGAAAGGAAACCACCATGTTTGAAACACTCAAAACCCGCATCACCACATGGAAGCGCTACAGCCGCACCGTGTCTGAACTCTCGGCACTTTCCGCCCGCGAACTCGACGACCTCGGCATCCTCCGCGCCGACATCAAGTCGGTGGCCCGTAAAGCCGTCCAGTAATGGGCAGCTTTTCCCTGGGGTCCTACCTGAGGGAACGCAAATCCCGCCTCGCGGCCTACAAGGCCACGCGGCAGGCAATGGAATCCCTGTCTGACGCGGACCTCGCCGACATTGGAGTCAAACGCTACCAACTCGGCCCCATGGCCCGCGTGAAGGCTTTGAAGTAAGCCAAACAAAAGTCCTCCCAAGGGGCCCGTCGCTGGAAACAGCGGCGGGCCCCTTCCCGTTTCAACGCCCTTCACCTACGCAAAGCGTGGGGAGCGGTCCCTGGGCTACAAGCGATTGCCCTGCGCGCTTTCAACCAACTCTGGACTCCCAAAAATTTCCGCCCTAGCCTCAATCACTTGGGGCAGAGAGGGACAACCAAGCGTGGCAAAGCGCGGGGCGAAAACGGCGGCTGTTGATCCACTGGACAAAATCCGGGACCGGTTCATCGAACACGGCAGCGATCCCGCAATTGCCAAAAAGGCCATGGAAGATGCAACCGGCCTCTCACGCGGCCTCTGGCTCTCCTTCCTCACCTTCGGCACCTACCTCGTCATCACCTTCGCCGGCGTCGACCACCGCGATCTCCTGCTCGAAAACCCCATCGAACTTCCCGTGCTCAAGGCCCCCTTGCCATTGGTCACATTCTTCTGGGTCGCCCCCATCCTGTTCGTGATCTTCCATCTCTATCTGCTGCTCAGCCTCAAACTGCTGGCCGACCAGGTCCACCACTACACCGAACAATTGCGCGACTCCGGCCTCGACGAAGACGCCCAAGACAAAGCCCGCCTGCAACTCCCCAACTTCGTCATCGTGCAAGTGCTGGGGGGAACCTCAACCCAGGTCAACAGCTGGTCCGGCAAACTCATGACCTTCACCGCGTTTCTGACGCTGGTTGCAAGTCCGCTGATCTTATTGCTCTTCGCCCAACTCATGTTCCTCCCCTACCACGGCTGGTGGGTGACGATGAGCCACCGGGTGATGGTGGTGATTGATCTGGTGTTCATCTGGTATTTTTGGGAGGCGATCAGGAGGGGGAGCGGTGATGGTTTGCCTATTTGGAGCGTTGCGGCGAGCGGGGCGCTGATGGTGCTGACATTTCTTGTACTCAGGTATCCCAGTGAGCGTTTTTATGGCAATTTGGCAAAATCAATTTTTGTTGAGGCTGGTGCTCCAGTTTCTCAGTTGTACGGCGCAAGTCCTGTCGAAGTGGGCTTTGCGTTGTTTAACAACACCCTTGTTCTCCCAGGTGAGAGATTTGTCGACAATGACACTTTTGAAGCCCTTGAAAAACAGAACTTGAGCCAGAAATTTTCGTCAGCAGAGGGCGAGCGAAGTTTCAAATTCCTGAAAAATCGTGACTTCAGTCATGCTGATTTCCGTGACATTGATTTGAGAAAAGCCAACTTCTCAGGCTCAGTTTTCACAACCGCTTGGCTTGATGGTTCCTCACTTCAGGGCGCGACTTTTGATGATGCGTCCATGCAAGGGGCCTCCTTGGGCAATGCATCCTTGCAGGGCGCTTCGTTCAAGAACGCGGAACTTCAAGGTGCATTTTTTTCGTCATCTTTCCTGCAAACTGCATCGTTCTTGAACGCATCGCTGCAAGGCGCGGATTTTTCGAGCGCGCACTTGCAGGGTGCCATTTTTGAATCCGCCAGTCTGCAGGCGGCTACTTTTCATGGAGCAAATGCAATCGTCGCAGTTTTTTCCAATACAGTGATGGAAGGAACGTTTCTGAGCGAAGCGCAGCTTCAAGGTGCCATGTTCGGAGGTGGCGGCTTTTTTGGGGCTGCCAATGTCGATGGTGTAATGTTGGATAACTCCAACATGTGGCGCGCTACAGGTGACGTCTCAAATTGGCTTGCAAGCGTAAAGGATACCAAGTTCACGTCAGGCAATTCAAGAATCCATGATGACTCCGCGATCTGGGATGCGGCGGAATATGGGGAAGTTTACAAAGAAGCTCTATTGGGTGTGCCACCTTCGAATGTGCAACAGTTAAAGGTAAGTCTCGAAGGATTGGATCCAGACAAAATGGGAATCGAAGACTCCTTCAACTGGCCATTTCTCATGAACAAGATGTCGACAATCACCGATTTTGACACAAACGTGTTTCGCAGATTCACAGAACATCTCACCGCCGCTGTTTGCTCAACTGAAGGCCAACCCCATGTTGCAAACGGTCTGAGTCGAAGGACGGATATCTTTTTCATGGATGACCCTCCCAAAGATGAGATGATCAGGGGATTGCGGATTATACTGGGTGATTGCGCAGGAACCCAAGGCATGAACGAAGAAGTTCGAGTCAGGCTGGATGAACTCCTCGATCAGGCTGAAAATCGCCCATGGGAAATTTGGCCAACTCAGGACGATCGATGATGGCTGGATCCAATTCACAACAAAACAACAAACACTCCACCCGCCTCATCATTCTCCTCGATGGCACGTGGCAGACTGACTCTGGCGTTCATCCACCCACCAACATCGTCAAACTCCGCGATCTCATCAAGCCGAAGAACGACGCGAACGAAAAGCCCTTCACTCAGTTCATCTACTACGACTCCGGTGTCGGTACTGGCGGCAGCACCACGCGGCGGTCTTGGGATGGGGCGACGGGGAATGGGCTTGAGGATATTGTGCGCGGGGCTTATCGGCAGATTTGCCATCGCTATCAAAAGGGCATGGAGATTTATGTCTTCGGCTTTTCGCGTGGGGCCTTCAGCGCACGCAGCCTCGTCGGCTATCTCAACGCCTCTGGTCTTCTCACCGCTGAAAACTGCTCCGCCGTGAACGAGAAAAAAGCCTGGGACTTTTACCGCAAGCCCACGCGCTACCGCATCCCTGCCGAACGCAAAGCCCTCGCCGCACTCAGTTGGACAGACACGCCCCGCATCGCCTGCCTTGGCGTCTTCGACACCGTGGGTGCACGCGGCATACCGTTAAGTCTGCTCCGCAGCCGTAACGCCTTCCGTTATGGCTTTCACGAATCCAAACTCAGCTCCATCGTGGACTATGCATTCCACGCCCTGGCGCTCGATGAAAAACGCAGGCACTATGTGCCAACGCTCTGGAGCTATGCCTTCCACACGAACAACACGCAAATCGAGCAAGTCTGGTTCCCCGGCTGCCACAGCGACATTGGTGGTGGTGTTGACACCGCAGGCCTCAGCAACCTCCCCCTCACATGGATGCTCCGCCGCATGGCAGACAACAAGCTCGGCCTGGTGTTGGACCAAGAAGGTATCACCAAAATCGAAGCCGCGCGCAATCCCACCGCACCCATTCTTGGCAATCAGGGCCTGCTCTGCAAAGCCCTCTCCACCCCACCCGCCCATCGCAGTGTCAGCCAGACCCGCCCCAACGAAAGCGACAACCTTTTCGTCGGCCTCGAACGCCATCAAAAACCCCTGCGCGAAGCCGTGCATTGGAGCGTCCTCACGCGCATCACCGCTGACGAAACCTACCGCCCGCAAAATCTTGAACATGACAGCTTCTGGCATTCCATCTATGTCAACGGCACAGCGACCGACACGGACGTTGTCGGCCCCGACGAACGCTTTCTCGAATGGTGGCGCTACCAATCCGATTACGACGCCATGCTGAAAATCCTGCCGGAACGAAAGTTGGAAGAATTCAAAACCCATGCCGCTCCATACGTCGGCGGCAAGGAATGGAAGCGGCGCACGGTCGCTTAGCGCATCACTTCACCCCCCATGTTTCCGGTCCAACTCATTCAAAATCGCCAGTCCCTTCGCCTTGTCGCCGCGTGAGGCGCGAATGCGGAAGCGGTTTTCGGTGTCGAATTCCGCAATGGCTTTCACGGAAAACTCTTCAAACAGCTTGTTGAGGCTGAGGCCACGCTGTGACGCCAGTGTTTTGAGTCGATCATGTTGATCGTCGGGCAAGCGGATCGTGAGCGTGCTCATGTCTTGACATCTCCCTTGTTCAAAAACTCCACCGGGTTGAGTATGGCCAACCCCGGAAACTTCAATTCTGCTTTCAAAAAATCCCTTTTGTTGGCCGTGATGATGCATTTGGCATTTCCTGCCATTGCCAACTCCAGAACATGATTGCCAGCCTCATCCCGCAGATTTGGCCGCCAAAGAAAATAAACCGGCACCCATCGGCAACTTGCAAAAAACGCATCCAACAAATCATTCCGGTCCGGTCGCGTGATCAATTTAGAATCAAACAGGCGGTCGCGTGAACTTACGTCTTCGAATTCGGCAAACAGTGCGTTGCCCATCAGCGGTGTCAGAAAACCCTCCAAACACAATCTGATGATCTGCCTTGACGCGCCATTTGCGCTCATGACTGAGGAAACAAATACGTTGGTGTCGACAACCACAATCATCGCGAATATGATAGCATATATGCTGTCAGAATGCAATAAAGTGAAATCGGGATTCCCCCTCGCGTCAAAACGCGCCACCCCCCTGCCACAATCGCTGTTGCGAGTCATAGATTCATATGTTAGCCAGCGCCCGCGGCGGGAGGCTCCCGTTTCGTGAGTGGTTGTCCCTAGGCAAATCGCTTTCCTTAAAAATCAACGGCTTAACCTGAAAAACCAGGTCCTGAGCCTTTTTGAAAGATCGATCGTGGCAACGACAGGTCAGGCAGTTTCAGGGGTGGCGGGGCGCTATGCGAATGCGCTTTTCAGCCTCGCAACGGAAGAGAAGTCCGTGACCCAGACAGGGGCGGCACTGTCGTCCTTTGCGGGGCTTGTGGCGGAATCATTGGATTTGCAGCGCTTGATGCGCTCACCCGCCTTCAAGACAGAAGACCAGCTCTCCGCCATCGAAGCCCTCGCGGCCAAGGCCAAGATTGATGGCCTTGCCCTGAATTTCCTCAAGCTCATGGCCCAGAAGCGCCGCCTCGCGGCTGTTCCCGGTGCGATCACCGCTTTCCAGGCGCTGGTGTCCGAATCCAAAGGCGAAGTGATGGCCGAAGTCACATCAGCCGAAAAACTCTCGCCCAAACAAATCGCTGACGTGAAATCGGCTCTCAAATCCGCCGTCGGTTCTGACGTTGCACTCACCACCACAGTTGACGCCTCCATTCTGGGCGGCCTGATCGTCAAGGTCGGCTCCCGCATGTTGGACAACTCGCTCAAGACCAAATTGCAAAACCTTAAAGTCGCTATGAAGGGGACCCAGTAATGGATATCCGCGCCGCAGAAATTTCTTCCATCCTGAAAAAGCAGATCAAGGACTTCGGCAAGGATGCCCAGGTCGCTGAAATCGGCCAGGTACTCTCCGTCGGCGACGGTATTGCCCGCGTTTACGGCCTCGACAATGTGCAGGCCGGTGAGCTCGTCGAATTCCCCGGCGGCATCAAGGGCATGGCCCTGAACCTCGAATCAGACAACGTCGGCTGCGTGATCTTCGGTGCCGACCGTGACATTAAAGAAGGCGACACGGTGAAGCGCACCGGCGCCATCGTTGAAATCCCCGTCGGCAAGGAATTGCTCGGCCGCGTGGTCGATCCGCTCGGCAATCCGCTGGATGGCAAAGGCCCGATCAAGTCGAAGCAGATGTCACGCGTTGACGTGAAAGCCCCTGGCATCATTCCACGCAAATCTGTGAACGAACCGATGGCCACAGGCCTCAAGGCCATTGACGCTTTGATCCCCGTTGGCCGGGGACAGCGCGAGTTGGTGATCGGCGATCGCCAGACCGGCAAGACCGCCATCATTTTGGATACGATCCTCAACCAGAAGCCCATCCATATTGCGGGCCCTGAGAAGGACAAGCTCTATTGCGTTTACGTCGCCTGCGGCCAGAAGCGTTCAACCGTCGCTCAGTTCGTCAAGGTTCTCGAAGACAATGGTGCCATGGAATATTCCGTGGTCGTTGCCGCTACGGCCTCTGACCCAGCCCCTCTGCAATATCTCGCTCCCTTCGCAGGCTGCGCCATTGGCGAATATTTCCGCGACAACGGCATGCATGCCCTGATCGCTTACGACGATCTGTCGAAGCAGGCCGTCGCTTATCGGCAGATGTCCCTGTTGCTGCGCCGCCCACCGGGCCGCGAAGCTTACCCTGGCGACGTGTTCTATCTCCACTCACGCCTGCTCGAACGCGCGGCAAAGATGAACGACTCGCTTGGCGGTGGTTCGCTCACAGCTTTGCCTGTCATTGAAACCCAGGCCAACGACGTGTCGGCCTATATCCCCACCAACGTGATTTCGATCACCGACGGTCAGATCTTCCTGGAAACAGACCTTTTCTATCAGGGCATCCGTCCTGCCGTGAACGTCGGTCTTTCTGTGTCGCGCGTGGGTTCTGCTGCACAAACGAAAGCCATGAAGCAAGTCGCCGGCAAGATCAAAGGCGAACTCGCCCAATACCGCGAAATGGCGGCCTTCGCCCAGTTCGGCTCTGACCTCGACGCCGCCACTCAGAAGCTGCTCAACCGTGGCGCACGCCTCACTGAGTTGCTGAAGCAAGGCCAGTTCTCGCCACTGAAAATGGAAGAGCAAGTCGTCTCGATCTATGCTGGCGTCAACGGTTATCTCGACGCATTGCCAGTTGCGAAGATCAAGTCCTTCGAAGACGGACTGCTGCGCAACATGAAGGAAAAGCATGGGGCGGTGATGGACGCCATCCGCACTGAAAAAGCAATTTCCGACAAGACCATGCCGTTGCTCAAGGCTGCGGTTGAAGCCTTCACCAAAGCGTTCTCTTGATCGTGATTGCAAACAACACACATAAACTCCGTTATCCCGGCGCAGGCCGGGACCAGGCTTTGTCTGGTGTCGGCGTTCGTCGTTTTAGCCTCGTCCCGGCCTTCGCCGGGATGACGGTGCTTGGGGTGATCAGATGGCATCGCTGAAAGATTTAAGAAACCGCATCGCCTCGGTGAAGGCGACACGGAAAATCACCAAGGCCATGCAAATGGTAGCGGCGGCGAAGTTGCGCCGTGCGCAGGAAGCAGCGGTGGCGGCACGACCATACTCTGAACGCATGGCCGTGGTGCTCGCTAATCTCGCCTCCGCCATGGAAGGCAAAGATGGCGCTCCAAAGCTTCTCGCCGGCACCGGCTCCGACCAGGTCCACCTTCTCGTCATCGCAACCGCTGAGCGCGGCCTCTGCGGTGGGTTCAATTCCTCCATCACCAAGCTCGCCCGCGAACATGCCGAACGGCTGCTGCGCGAAGGCAAGACGGTGAAGATGATGACCGTCGGCAAAAAGGGCAACGATGCCCTGAAGCGTGTCTACGGCAAATTCATCGTCAATGCCGTGAATTTCCAGGGATCAAAGTCCGTCCAGTTCGATCACGCCACGGGTGTGGCCACAAAAATCCTCTCGATGTATGAGGACGGTGAATTCGATGTCTGCACCTTGTTCTTCTCTGAATTCAAGTCTGTGATTCAGCAGAAACCTACGGCACTGCGCTTGATTCCCGCCTCCTTCGATGCTTCCAAGACACCGGATCTTGGTGGCGCGATTTATGACGCGGAACCTGACGAAGGCGAAATCCTCGACGCGCTTCTGCCGCGTAACATTTCAATCCAGGTCTTCCGTGGCCTTCTCGAAAATGCCGCGTCCGAGCAGGGGGCCCGCATGTCCGCCATGGACAACGCCACAAGGAACGCCGGCGACATGATCAACAAGCTGTCGATCAAGTACAACCGCCAGCGCCAGGCCCAGATCACCAAAGAACTCATTGAAATCATTTCGGGCGCTGAAGCGCTCTAAGGACAAGGACAGAAAACCATGGCCAAAAAAGCAACATCATCCAGCGCTTCGAATATGTCAGGTGCCACCGGGCGCGTCACACAAGTTACAGGTGCCGTCGTTGACGTGACCTTTGACGGCGGCTTGCCGAAAATTCTGAACGCCCTCGAAACCATGAACGGTGACAACCGCCTGGTCCTCGAAGTGGCCCAGCACTTGGGTGAAAACACCGTGCGCTGCATCGCCATGGACGCCACCGAAGGCCTGGTGCGTGGCCAGCCCGTACGCGACACGGACTCGTCCATCACCGTTCCCGTCGGCGAAGGCACACTCGGCCGCATCATGAACGTCATTGGCGAACCCATTGACGAAGCAGGCCCGATCAAGTTCAAGATCCGCCGCCCCATTCACGCCCCCGCGCCTGACTTCACCGAGCAATCGACAGAAGCCGAAATCCTTGTCACAGGCATCAAGGTGGTGGACCTTCTCGCCCCCTACGCCAAGGGTGGTAAAATCGGCCTGTTCGGCGGCGCTGGTGTGGGCAAGACCGTTCTCATTCAGGAACTCATCAACAACATCGCGAAGACCCACGGCGGTTATTCGGTGTTCGCAGGTGTGGGTGAACGCACCCGCGAAGGCAACGATCTTTATCACGAATTCATCGACTCAAAAGTCAACGCCGATCCCCACGACAAGAATACCGACGTCAAATCAAAATGCGCGCTTGTGTTCGGCCAGATGAACGAACCACCGGGTGCACGTATGCGCGTGGCATTGTCCGGCCTCACTGTTGCAGAACATTTCCGTGACGAAGGTCAGGACGTGTTGCTCTTCGTCGACAACATCTTCCGCTTCACCCAAGCCGGTTCCGAAGTGTCGGCACTCTTGGGGCGCATCCCATCAGCCGTGGGTTATCAGCCAACGCTGGCCACAGACATGGGTGCTTTGCAAGAGCGCATCACCACCACCAACAAAGGCTCGATCACATCCGTGCAGGCGATTTACGTGCCCGCCGACGACTTGACCGACCCTGCACCAGCCACCTCCTTTGCCCACTTGGACGCCACCACAACACTGTCGCGCTCCATCGCTGAAAAAGGCATCTACCCTGCGGTTGATCCGCTCGATTCAACCAGCCGCATGCTCTCCCCCGCCATCGTTGGTGAAGAACATTACGCTGTGGCCCGTCAGGTGCAGTCCATCCTGCAACGCTACAAGGCGCTGCAAGACATCATCGCCATTCTCGGCATGGACGAGCTTTCAGAAGAAGACAAATTGGCCGTGTCCCGCGCCCGTAAAATCGAGCGCTTCATGAGCCAACCCTTCGACGTCGCCGCCGTGTTCACCGGTTCCCCCGGCGTGCAGGTCAAACTCGAAGACACCATCAAAGGCTTCAAAGGTCTCTGCAACGGCGAATACGACCACCTCCCAGAACCCGCCTTCTACATGGTCGGCACGATTGAAGACGCCGTCGCCAAAGCCAAGAAACTGGCCGCCGACGCCGCCTAACACCGCGTGACACTCATCTCCCTTGCGCGGAACGCGTGAGGGAGTACCCCGAAGGGGGGAGGGAGTGTCAAATCAAGGACACGAACACATGGCCCTCCACTTCGAACTCGTCTCCCCCGCCCGCCTGCTCTTTTCAGGTGACGTGGAAGCCGTCTCCATTCCCGGCTCGGAAGGTGACATGATGATTTTACCCAACCACGCCCCCGTGCTCTCAACACTCAAGCCCGGCATCGTCATCGTCACCAAAGAAGGTGGAAACACCGATAAAATCTTCGTCTGCGGCGGCTTCGCCGAAGTCAACGCGAGCGGCCTCACCCTCTTGGCCGAAACCGCCATCCCCCTCGCCGACCTCGACACCGCAACCCTCGCCCAACAAATCAAAAACGCCGAGGAAGACGTGGCCGACGCGAAGACCGATGGCGCGCGCGCCAAGGCGAGTGAAACCCTCGACCACCTCCGTTCCCTGCACGCGTCGCTGTAGTTTCGTTTTGCGCTCATGGTTTGCCGATTGTGTGGAACCAACCGACCGCTTATCAAAGCACACATCATACCCGAAAGTTTCTGGCCGCTAAATTCTGACTCTCGTGGCCCAATGGCTATCGTAGGTAGCGAACATGCCGGACGAGCTATACCTTCTCGCCTTGGCCCATACGATCCAGGCATTCTTTGTGGAACTTGCGATAGTGAAGTACTCAATTCATTTGATCAGCATGCAGCGGAAGCTCTGCTTCAAGGCAGTCCAATACCGTTGCCACAGTCAAACGATTTCATGTGCTATCCGGACGCAGAACCTCTTCTTTTGCATGGGTTTGCAGCGTCTGTAGCTTGGCGGGCGTCGATCACTTCTAATGAATTCTTTTCGCGAGTAAGATTGGGTGCATATCAAAATACTTGCAGACTATCTTTTACGGGGGATAGAAATGCGCAGTCCAACCTCCAAATTCTTGTTGTCGAATTTGACAAGCACGACGTGCCCATAACTGATCCTTATCATACACACATCGGAACCGTGGAGTTTCTGGTCATACAAGCCGCTCGATTTCAGTTTTGGTTGAAAATTGATCCCCAGCCACTTGTGAACGACCTTTGTAGATTTGTATTGACCGAGAATCGACCAGTTGTTTCCATTGTCCGTTCATGGCGCGACAGTAAACAACGTAAGGGTCTACAAGAGTTTTTCAAAGACGAGCCTCGACCCAAGTTCTGGAAAAAGTGATGGCAACACAGGGGAAAGATGAACCATGAAAACCCAATTCTCCAAATGGGACGTCACCGACAACCTCAAATCCGACGAAGACATCATCCTTTTCCTCGAAGCCTGTTTCGAAGAAGCCGGCGATGATGCCACCTTCATCGCAACCGCCCTCGGCGAAGTCGCCCGCGCCAAGGGCATGTCCGACATCGCCGAGGCCACCGGCCTCACCCGCGAAGGCCTTTACAAGACGCTGTCCAAAAACGGCAACCCCAGTTTCAGTTCCATTCTGAAAGTCATGAAGGCGCTTGGGATCAAGCTTAAACCCGAAGCAGCATAACCCTCACGGCCTGTGCCAGTTCCGCCAGCGTTCGACGATCTCGGTTTCGCAACCTTTGAACAGCAGAAACATCAGCAGGGCCGCGCATGCATTTCCGCAAATCTCCAGTAGCTGCAGGAACCCGCCATCAACGAGGCCCATTACGCCATAGTCCTTGATGAAGCGCAGGTTGCTGCTGGCCACGCTGAAGAGATTATAAGTCGTCCAGGCAAACAACACGGAACTCAAGCCCAGGCTTGCGAACAGGAATGCGATATGCCAGTTCTGCAATGTCAGGCAGCGTCGGATGAAAGACCCCATGTGGGAGATATAGAGCCGGCAGCCCAAATGTCAAAAGCCCGCGATCAGCTCGCGGGCTTCGTGTTTTAGAAAACCGGAGGCACTCAGCCTTTGGATTTATCGCCAACCGACTTCATCCAGTTGCCACCTGGCTTGCCACCGCTGCCACGGGGCTTTCCGAAACCCTGCTTGCCGCCGCCGCCAAGCTTGCGGTCACCGAACTTCCGGTCACCCGTCGGACGATCGACACGTGGCTGGTCATTGCGTGGCTCATGGCGCACTTGCGCGCCGGGGGCTGCCGTATCACCTGCTGACTTCCTTGCAAATTGTGATTGGTCAATCGCCTGCATCGGCATGCCGACGGGAGTCCACTCGCGCTTCTGCGGACGGCCATCTGCACGAAGCCCGGGGCGCGGTGCGCCATCTCGGTCATGTTGTGGTCCCTGACCCTTCGCAGGAGCACCCCGATGCGCAGGCTTCTTGTTGGCGTTCGGCATGTGACGGCCACCACCAGTTTTACGCTTTGCCGAGTCCGCCGGGTTCCAGCCAAAATTCGGCGCCAACGGATCAACCTTCAGGCCCAGCGCATGTTCCTTGATCGGAACCTGCTGGCGGATGGTTTTTTCAATGTCGCGCAGAAGCCCGCGATCCTCAGGCGTGCAGAAGGCAATCGCTTCGCCCGCTGCTCCGGCGCGTGCGGTACGGCCAATGCGGTGGACATAGGATTCAGGCACAAACGGCAAATCATAGTTGAAGACGTGTGACACGCCATCAACGTCAATGCCGCGCGCGGCGATGTCCGTCGCCACCAGCGCCAGGATTTTTCCATTCTTGAATCCGGCCAGCGCTTTCTCGCGGTTGGCTTGTGACTTGTTGCCGTGGATGGCAGCGGCCTGATAGTTCTGGCCCGAGAGCGCCTTCACCACCTTGTCGGCTCCATGTTTCGTCCGTGTAAAGATCAATGCGCGGGTGATGGCATTGTCGCTCAGAAGGTCCACCAGCAGCTTCACCTTGTTGGCGGGATCGACGTGGATCACGTGTTGCTCGACGCGCTCCGCCGTTGTGGCGGATGGCTTGATTTCAACCCGCACCGGATCATTCAGCAATGCCGCTGCAAGGCCAGCGATTTCCTTCGGCATGGTGGCGGAGAAAAACAGGTTCTGGCGGTTCTTCGGCAACATCGCTGTCAATTTGCGGATGGCGTGGATGAAACCGAGGTCCAGCATCTGGTCGACTTCGTCGAGCACAAAGATTTCAACCTTCGACAATGTCAAAGCACGGCGGTTGATCAGATCAACCAGACGGCCCGGAGTGGCGACAAGAATATCAACGCCGTTCTTCACGGCTTCAACCTGCTTGTTGAGCGACACGCCACCGAACACCACAGTGCTCTTCAACTTGGTATGCTGGCCATAGGTGCGGAAGCTCTCAAGGATTTGCGAGCAGAGTTCGCGTGTCGGAGACAGGATCAGCGCGCGGCAGGAATTTTTCTCCGGGCGCTTGTTGTCCTTCATCAAAAGTTCGAGCATCGGCAGCGCAAACGCCGCCGTCTTGCCCGTTCCCGTTTGCGCGATGCCGAGTAGATCACGGCCTTGCAAAAGTGTGGGAATGGATTGGGCCTGGATCGGCGTCGGGATTTCATAGCCCTCGGCCTTTACGGCACGCAGAAGGACTTCAGAGAGGTTCAGTTCGGAAAATGTCGTCAAGACATGCAACTTTCAAAATGGATGCAGAAGGGACAAGCAACCGCATCGCATCCGAACGCGGGCTGCTCAACAGTCCCACGTGAAAGGAAAGTCAGGGGTTTCTGCAAGGCCGAATGGCTGCTCCCCGGGGAGCGCCTCACGTCATTCTATGAATGGCCACATGAAGCAGAAGATAGATATATGGATGTTGCACCGCACAAAGTCAAGCATTCATTCACAAGTGGGGGCCATCGCTTGCAGCCAAGGGACCTCTCCCGCCCTTCGGGCACCCTCTCCGAAGGGGAGAGGGACTCGTGGTGCGAGCGCCCTGTTGAATAAATGGGGAGGTCGCTGCCAGAGGTCCCTCTCCCCTTCGGGGAGGGTACGGCGAAGCCGGGGGAGAGGTCTCTTGGCTCCAAGCGATAGCCCACTTCACAAGTGGTGAATGACATCCGAAATCTTGTTGACCACATGATGGGCACCCAGCGCCTTCAACACCGCTGCATGTTTCGTTGGATCAGCATGTGTGCCTGTAAAGCCAACCACCTGGGTTCCAGCGGCAACTGCGGCCGTGACACCTGTCACGGAATCCTCGATCACCAGGCAATCGGCGGGGGCATGGCCTGCCAGTGCCGCCGCTTTCAGGAACATGTCCGGTGCCGGCTTTCCGTTTTTCACGTCTTCATAACTCACGATCCGGGAAAAATGCCTGCCGATGTTGGTGAGTTCAATGGCGAGTGCCACCCGCATCTTCGGACTGTTGGACGCGATTGAAACCTGGAGCTTCCGGGCTTTGATGTCTTGCAGCAGTGCGGCGACACCATCAACAATCTTGAGTTCGGCACGGTAGAGCGTATTCACCAACCGGTTCTTCGCCTCATGCAGACCTTGCGGGAACACTGTTCCATGCTCTTTGCTCATCATGTCCAGCATCGCCTGGAATGTGGTGCCGACAAAACGCTTGTGCGCCTCGGCCTCCGTCATGTCGATGCCATGCTGCTTCAACAGCATGACATCAGCGCGCATCGACAGCGGCTCTGAATCAACCAGAACACCATCACAATCAAAAATCACATGCTTGATCATGGGCGGACCAGATGACGCATCGCAGCGATCACATCAACATACACCGCCTTTTTGAAAGGCACCACAATGTCCAGCACCTCATCCATATCAGCCCATTTCCACATATCGAATTCCTGCTTCTGCCCCGGTGATGTCAAGTTGATCTCACTGTCGTCGCCTGTGAAGCGAAGCGCAATCCATTTCTGCTTCTGCCCGCGATATTTGCCGCCCCAGCTTTTGCCAATCAGATGCGCTGGAAGATCGTAGGTGAACCACCCTTCAGCCTCAAAGAGAAATGCCGCGTTCTTTACGCCCGTTTCCTCATAAAGTTCGCGCAATGCGGCAGTGCGCACGTTCTCACCATCGTCAATGCCGCCCTGCGGCATTTGCCACCATTTTCCAACACCATCATCATTCTGTTTTTCAAAACGGCGTCCGACCCAGACAAGGCCGTGGCGGTTGACAAGCATCACACCCACGCAAGGGCGGTATCCGGTGATTTCAGGTTTTGTGGTCATGGGCAGGCTATATCAGCCCAGGCGTCCTTTGTAAGCCGCTGAAATGGGGACGAGTATGATGCCGCGCTCAGCGGCTGCCTTGGCCCACTCCTTCACCGTATCAATTGTCACTTCGAGGCCAGAGCCTGTGCCGATGGCAAAACCGGTGCCCGTGGCCTGTTCTTCGAGCAACGTCAACGCAGAGATGATCGCTTGCGGTGAAGGGTCCGCATCAATCACCACCTTGGCCCGGCGCGCTTGCGCCTTTGCCATCTTGGCCGCCGTCTCCGTGGACGACAACGCCATGGAACCATCTTCAAGGAAATACACGCCTCGGGTTTTGAGTTCCACCAGCATGGGTTTCATCGCCTTGGGCATGGCGAGGAAACGCCCGCCCATGTAATTCACAACGCCCGCATACCCCGTGAAGCGGCTCATGTGCCAGCGCAGCGCGTCAATGTTTTCGGCGTCGCTGGCATCGCCCGCAAGTGTTTTGGGACCAGGGCTGGTGGCCGGAAAGCCCACAGGCTCCAGTGGCACCTGCAGGAAAACCTCGTGGCCCTGCTTGCGCGCCTTGTCCACCTGCTCCTGCAAGTCAGTGCCATAGGGCGCAAAGGCCAGCGTGATGTCAGACGGCAATTCCTTGATCGCCTTTTGCGTGAGTTTCTTGTTGAGGCCCATGCCGCCCAGCAACAGGGCGATCTTCGGCGCATCCGAATGCAGCACACTCTTGGAGGTGGAGCGGGCATAGACAACGGAAGCCTTGTCGCCATTGCCTCCGACTTTCGGCAGCGGCCCCCAATTTGATGTCTCGGTGATCCTGAGTTGCGGCGAAGGCATCAATGGCCTGCGTGAACTGACAATGATGTTGGTGTCCTGCCGGTAAGTATCCTGCTGCACCGGCTCATCCACGGTGACAGCAATCTCCTCAGTGGGCACTGTGTCTTCGGCCACGGCTTCGTCCGCTGCCTCAGCTTCAACTGGCGTCGTGCTGGCGGTGGCGATTTCTTCCGCCGGCGGCACCGACACCATGACGACGGGTTCACCCGCATTGGGGTTCTTCTGCTGCACCATCCACCAACCACCAGCCCCCATGCCACCGAGTGCCATCACATAGGCGCAAAACAAAAGTCCGGGCCGCTTCTCCCAGAGACGGGAAAAAGCACTGCGTTTACGCAAAGGTTGGTTCAGTTCATTCAGACGCATGATCAAACAAAATGGGGGTCCTGATTCAGAAGCCCCACATAATCAGCGATGCGTTAACGAGCCATTAACCACGACGATGCGCGTCTTGCTGCCTTACTCTGCGGGATCATGTCAGTCGTCATAAATTCTGACTTTCCTTCCCCCTGCCCGTTGTGGGGAGGGCCATCGCTTGCAGCCCAGAAACCTCTCCCGCCCTTCGGGCACCCTCTCCGAAGGGGAGAGGGACTCGTGGTGCGGCCTCCCTGAACAGTAAAACGGGAGGTGGTTGACAGAGGTCCCTCTCCCTTTCGGAGAGGGTCCGGCGAAGCCGGGGGAGAGGTCCTTTGGCCTACAAGCTATAGTCTTGATCGAGGCAAGAAAACCGCCCTCAGTTCGACTGTTTCTTCTCGTCCTTCTTGTCTTCCCTCGGCTTGACGTTGGTCACGACCTTGATGCCGTGCAAAAAGTCGACGGCCGCTTTCACCTGCAAGTCCTTGGTCCGGTCTTCCGGCACGTAAGCCGATGAACCACCACCCTCTTCACCGCCAGCCTCATTGCCCAGATGGCCCTGCAAATTGGCTTCGCCTTCAGTCGATACATCCTTGCCCAGAAGTTCAGGTGGCAGTGGTTGTTCGATGATGATGTCGGCGTCGATGCCCTTGGCCTGGATCGAGCGGCCAGACGGCGTGTAGTAGCGTTGCGTGGTCAAACGGATCGCCCCTTCATTGCCCAACGGAATGATGGTCTGCACCGAACCCTTGCCGAAAGAACGCGTACCGATGAGCGTGGCACGCTTGTGGTCCTGCAATGCACCCGCAACGATTTCAGATGCCGAGGCCGAACCGCCATTGATGAGAATGACCACAGGCTTGCCATTGGCAAGATCGCCCTTCTGGGCGGAATGGCGCTCCACATCATCGGCGTTGCGGCCGCGGGTGGAAACCACTTCGCCTTTTTCCAGGAACATGTCCGAAACCGTGACGGCCTGCAGCAGCAACCCACCGGGATTGTTGCGAAGGTCCATCACATAGCCCTTGATTTTACCGCCGGATTGCTTGTCCATCTCGGTGATGGCCTTCTGCACGCCGACGTCAGATTGCTCGGTGAAAGATGACATGCGAATGTAACCAATGTCGCCAGCCTCGATGTTGAACTTCACCGATTCGACCTTGATGATGTCGCGCACGATCTTCACTTCGAAAGGCTCACGTCCCTCGCGCACGATGGTGAGATTGACCGCTGCGCCCACAGCGCCGCGCATCTTGTCCACGGCTTCATTCAGCGTCAGGCCGTTCACTTCAACGGAGTCGATCTTGACAATGAGATCATTGGAGAGAATGCCGGCTTTGGCGGCGGGTGTGCCATCATAAGGCGCCATCACCTTGACCAAACCGTTTTCCATGGTGACTTCAATGCCAAGGCCGCCGAACTCGCCCCGTGTCTGCGTGGTCATGTCCTCGAACTTTTCCGCATCCATGTAGCTTGAATGCGGATCGAGCGACGTCAGCATGCCGTTGATGGCCGACTCGATCATTTTCTTCTGGTCGGGGTCTTCGACGTAGTCGGCCCGCACCCGATCGAACACATCGCCGAACAGGCCAAGCAATTTATAGGTGTCAGCATTGCTGGTGGCCGCACCCGCCGCACCAAAAGCCTGCAGGGCAATTGTTGCCGCCGCCGCACCTGCCAACGCAAAACCTGTCGCGCGCAAACCGTCTTTCATTTTCATCTCAGAGCCTCTTGCCTTGGGTTTTCCCACCAGGGGGCGGGGTCAACCGGATCACCATTTTTCCTGAACTCAACATATAGCACAGGCATTCCATCTGTCGTCAGGTCGTTTGCCACCGCCGCAGCCTGCGCCGTGGAGGTGGCCAAATCAGCCATATCACCGACAGGCTCGCCTGCGAGCACGTCCTGCCCAGCCTGCACCAGCAAACCTGCGAGGCCAGAGAGAAGCACCAAATGCCCTTCCCCGGCGTTAACAATCACCATTGCGCCATAAGACCGGAACGGCCCTGCAAACTCAATACGTCCCTTGACGGGGGTTGTAACCATGGCAGCGGGGGCACCTGCGATCACAATCCCGTCAAGCGCATGGCCCAAACCCGTATCCGCGCCAAATTCACGAATCACCCGGCCCGCCACAGGCAGCGCAAGTTTACCCCGTGCTGCAGAGATGGGAAGCTCCGCCAGCTTCCGCAAGCGCTCCTCTTCGGCTTTGGCAACGGCAAGCCTTTCGGCTTCCGCCCGGCGCTCAAGCCCCGCCGCCACTTCCCGCGCTGCCAGCAGTTTCATGATCAGTTCACGGGTGGATTGGGCTTGTCCGGCGATGGCGCGGGCGCGGTCTTGTTCGGATATTAAATCTGATTCGGATTTTTGCAGCGCCTTTTGCTTGTCCGCGAGGAGCTTGCCCAGTTCGTTTCTGTGCTCAGACAGGCTGGCAAATGCATCCTGCTCGATTTTTGCTTCTTCCGATAATTTCAAGTCAATGGCAGCCAGCGCTTCCAGTTTGCCCCGCAACGCCAACGCCGCGTCCCGCAGTTCCGGCACCACGGTGCCAAACAACATGGCCCCCCGCAGCGCATCCAGCACATCACCGGGAGAGGCAACAAGAGCTGGCGGCGGATCGCGCTCAAGACTTTGCAAGCCCGCCAGAATGCCGGAAAGTTCATCCTGCTGCACGGCCAGTGCGAGAGTCAGTTCAGCTTTCTCTTTTTGCAACGACTTCTGTTTTTCAATGGCGGACACGGCACGCCATTCAGCGCCGCGCATGTCAGCGGCAACGGTCACAAGCTTTTTGGAAAGGTCTTCCTGTGCATTCACTTCGGCGAGAATAGCCGCTTCAAGCTCTTGCTGGTGTGCAATGGATTGCTCCGCTGTTTCCTGCAGCGCCTTGAGTTCCTCGGCCTTGGCAACGGGGTCAACCTCCTGGGCGCGCACAGGCATGGCCAAGGCGAAGACCACGACAGAACACGTGAAGAGAGAGCAAATCTGTTTCAACTGCGGTGATAGGGGTGCTTGGTGAGAATGGAGAGCGCACGATAAATCTGCTCCAACAGCATGACACGAATAAGGCGGTGTGGAAACGTGGCGGGGCCAAAGCTCATCACGAGGTCCGCTTTGCCCCGCACAGCTTCGCCATGACCATCAGGACCACCAATCAAAAACGTCACCTGCTTCGCCCCACCATCAATGGTCCGTTGCATCCATTCGGCAAAAGCAGCACTGGACAAGGCTTTGCCGCGCTCATCCAGAACAACAGTCTTGCCTTCATTGCAGAGCGGCAAAAGCAATTCCGCTTCTTCGGTTTTACGCTTCTCCGCCGTATCGCCCCGCGATTCAGCCCAGTCCCGGATGCTGATCCCCGTCACACCAGCAGCACGCCCCGTGGTCACAATGCGGCTTTCGTAGTCAGCCGCCATTTCCTTTTCAGGACCAGTCTTGAGGCGACCGATGGCTGCGATGAGGAGTTTCATGTTCTTCCGACAATGGTTCTGGTGGCCATCAAAGCCTAATTTTTAAATCCGTCATGGCACGCTTCAGGCGGGCCACCCATGGATTTCCGAAGCAGATCACGCAATCACAACGCACGGAAACTTTAACCATCCATCGGTGGCCCGCCTGAAGCGGGCCATGACGGTTTTTGGGTTAATGGACTACAACAAATAAACCAGGTACTTCTTCACTCCGGCACATTCACCGACCACAGCTTTTCCAAATTATAGAAACTGCGCACCTCAGGGCGGAACACATGCAGCAGAATATCGCCCGCATCCACCAGCACCCAATCGCATTGCGGCACACCTTCAATGCGGATGTTTTTGACACCCTGCTTGCCAAGCGTTTCAACCGCCTGATCTGCAATGGCATTCACATGGCGGTTGGAACGGCCTGAGGCCACCACCATGGTATCAGCTTCTGTGGATTTGCCGCGCACGTCGATGGCGATGATCTGTTCCGCCTTCGCCTCATCCAGCTTCGCCAGCAACGCCTCAACTGCCGCAGGCCATGTTGTCTTGATGGCGAGGGGGCTTGCGACTTTCCTTGAAGTCACTGTTTTTTTGGCAGCGGCTTTCTTGACGACCTTCGAAATGACCTTTTTAGAAATCTTCTTGACTGCCTTTTTCGGAGCGACCTTTTTCACAATCCGCTTGACCGCCTTCACAACCTTCTTTGCGGTTTTCTTGGCAGCTTTAGCGGCGATTTTCTTCGCAACCTTCTTCACCGTTTTTTTGACAGCCGTCTTTGCAGCTTTTTTCTTCGCCGCCTTCACAACCTTCGCCGCAACTCTCTTGGGTTTTGATTTTAACTTCACCTTGGCCCCGGATTTCACCTTGGCTTTCACCTTGGATTTGGACTTCGCAGGCGTCTTGGTCTTTTTCACGGGCTTTTTCAGGGGAGTATTCCTTTTCAAATCAAATCGCATTTTATGGCTTCTGTGTCTTGGCTTCAAGCCTTGTGGGAACGGCGCTTGCGGATGGCGGTTGAGCTTTCGGAACGCAGCGGCATCGTGACAAAAGTCCAGGCAGGCGTTTTGTCTTTCAGCACAGCCGCCGGACATGAAACACGGTTTGGCGCAAGCCGTGTGGCCGCAAGGCTACGCAGCGCCCGCATGTTATAACCGGGCCGCGCCAAAACCGCAAAAGGCACCATGTCGGCAATGTCGAGCCAGTGATGCCAGCGGTGCAGTGAGGCCAAACTGTCAGCCCCCATGATCCAGACAAACCGCGCATTGCCCGAAAGCGCCTTCAACTTCTCCAACGTCTCCTCGGTGTAGCGCGTGCCGAGTTGATGCTCAATGTCTGTCACCTTGAAGCGCGGATGTTTGGCAATGCGGCGCGTGTAGGCAAGGCGCTTGCCATATTCATCGATGACCGCCGGGTCCTTCAAAGGATTCTGCGGCGACACCAGCCACCACACCCAATCCAGTTTCAGTTTCTTCAAGGCATAAAGTGCCACCATGTAATGGCCGCGATGCGCCGGATTGAATGAACCACCGAAGAGGCCAATGCGCTGGCCGGGGCCGAAGGGCGGCAGCTTTCTCATACCGGCCTGATCTGCCCGTTTCCACGTATCTGATATTTGAAAGTCGTGAGCTGCTCCACCCCAACAGGCCCCCGCGCATGCAGTTTACCTGTGGCAATGCCGATCTCCGCGCCAAAACCAAATTCGCCGCCATCGGCAAATTGCGTTGACGCATTGTGCAGCACGATGGCTGAGTCCACCGTGTTCAGGAATTTCTCTGCGGTCGCAACATTCGAAGTGATGATGGATTCCGTATGATGTGAACCATAGCGCGCGATATGATCGACAGCAGCATCAACACCATCCACCACTTTTATCGACACGATGGCATCAAGATACTCCGTGCGCCAATCTTCTTCCGTCGCCGATTTCACACGTGCATCCGCCTTCTGCGTTTGAGCATCACCACGAATCTCACAGCCCGCGTCGGCAAGCATTTTGATCAGCCGTGGCAACGCCGCATCCGCGATTTTGCCATCCACCAAAATCGTCTCAGCCGAACCACACACACCCGTGCGCCGCATCTTGGCGTTGAGCACCACAGTCTCCGCCATCGTCAGATCAGCGTCCCCATCAACATACACGTGGCAGATGCCTTCAAGATGGCTGAACACCGGAACCCGCGCCTCCGCCTGCACCCGCGCCACAAGGCTCTTGCCACCACGCGGCACAATCACATCAATGCAACCGTCCAGCCCCGTGAGCATGTCACCCACAGCCGCACGATCCGCCATCGGCACCATCTGGATGGCGTTGGCATCCAGCCCTGCATCCGCAAGCCCAGCCCGCAAACACGCGACAATCGCCGCCGAGGTATGAAAGCTGTCGGACCCTCCACGCAAAATCGCGGCGTTGCCAGACTTCAAACACAGTGCCCCTGCATCGGCAGTCACATTCGGGCGGCTTTCAAAAATAATGCCGATTACACCAATGGGAACGGCCACGCGCGAAATCTCCATGCCATTGGGCCGCGTCCATTTTGACAACACTTTGCCCACCGGATCATCAAGCACAGCAATGTCTTCAATGCCCCTGGCAATGGCCTCAAGCCGCGCAGCATTCAAAGCCAGCCGATCAATCAGCGACACTTTAATGTCTTTGGCTTTCGCTGCCTCCACATCATGCGCGTTGGCGGATAGAATCACATTTTCTCCAGCGCGCAAATTCCTTGCCATCGCAGTCAAAGCGGCATTGCGCGCATCCCCCGATGATGTCGCAAGGGAACGCGCCGCTGCCCGTGCCCTGGTCCCCAACTCTTTCATTTCAAACATCACAGCATCACCAGATCATCGCGGTGGATGATTTCATCACGCCCCGCCGCCCCCAACACCTTCATGATATCGACGGACTTCAAGCCCTTGATCTTCAGCGCATCAGCAGAATCATAAGCCACCATGCCGCGCGCAATCTCACCACCACCGACAGACACCACACTCACGGTGTCACCACGGCCAAACAAGCCGACGATCTCCTTCACGCCAGCAGGCAATAAACTCTTGCCTTTCACCAGCGCGGCCTTCGCGCCATCATCCACAACCAGTCGCCCAACAGGTTGCAGCGATCCCGCAATCCAGCGTTTGCGCGCCTGCATCGGCGTTGCCGCCGCCGTGAACCATGTCACACGCTCACCCCCCATGATGCGCTTCAAGGGATGCAACTCATGCCCCGAAGCAATCACCATATTGCAGCCCGCACCCAGCGCAATTTTCGCCGCCTCAATCTTTGTGATCATGCCGCCAGAACCAAGGCCAGACACGGGCTTTCCCGCCATCGCTTCAATCTCCGCTGTGATCTCTTTCACCTCGGGAATGAACACAGCGTCTTTCTGATTGGGCGGTGCAGAATACAATCCATCAATATCCGACAGTAAAACCAGACAGTCCGCAGACATCATGGACGCAACCCGTGCCGCCAGGCGGTCATTGTCGCCATAGCGAATTTCAGATGTGGCCACGGTGTCGTTCTCATTGATCACAGGAACCGCACCTTGCGCCAGCAACGTCGTCAAGGTCGCCCGCGCATTTAAATGGCGGCGGCGTTCCTCCGTGTCGTTGAGTGTCACCAAAACTTGCGCTGCAACAATACCGCGCGCCTGCAATTCCTCAGACCAGGCCTGCGCCAGGGCAATTTGGCCAACGGCCGCTGCCGCCTGGCTTTGCGGCAACTCCAGCTTGCCCTTTGGGAAACCAAGCTTGAACCGCCCGAGCGCAATTGCACCCGAAGACACCAGAATGACATCAGCACCTTTTTTCTTCAACGCTGCAATGTCTTCAACCAGTGATGTAAGCCAGGCCTGCTTCACGGCTCCACTCTTCTGTTCAACCAGAAGCGCAGAGCCGACTTTCACAACAATGCGTTTGGCCCGCGAAAGTCGGCTTGTCATGGCGCCCATGTCTCCGTCGCAATGCCATCGGGATCGGCAATGATGCGGTCGGCGCGGGCTTTGCGGATCACTTTCATCATGGCACGCAGCAATTCCGGCAAGTTGTCCTGTGCCGCAGCAGAAATCACCAGAGGTGTTTTCTTCGTCTTCGCCGTGAAGGCCTTCAGCTTCTTGTCGATGGTTTTCTGGTCAAGTGCGTCAGACTTGTTGAACGCAATCACTTCCGGTTTGGACGCAAGGATTTTGGAATAAGCCTTCAATTCCCCACGCACGGTTTTCCATGACGCAGCGGGGTCCTCTTCCGTCATGTCGATCAAATGCAGCAACACCGCACAACGTTCAATATGCCCCAAAAACCGTGTGCCCAAGCCAGCGCCTTCATGCGCCCCTTCAATCAGCCCTGGAATATCGGCGAGCACGAAACTGTCGCTGTCACTTCTCACGACTCCCAATTGTGGATGCAGCGTGGTGAAAGGATAATCGGCAATCTTCGGCTTTGCCGCCGAGACAACTGAAAGCAAGGTTGACTTGCCGGCATTTGGCAAACCGATGACACCCGCGTCGGCAATCAGCTTCAAACGCAGCCACACCCAACGCTCTTCACCCATCAATCCGGGATTTGCATTGTAGGGCGAGCGGTTGGTGGAGGATTTGAAATAGTGGTTGCCGAAGCCGCCATTGCCGCCCTTGACGATCCGCGCGCGCTGGCCCGCCTTGGTCAGATCGGCAATCACGGTCTCGCGGTCATCTTCCAAAACTTCCGTGCCAACCGGAACCTTCAGTGTGATGTCGTCGGAGTTCACGCCTGCGCGCAAGCGGCCCATGCCGTGGCCGGCGGTGCGCACCTTGAAATGCTGCTGGTAGCGATAGTCGATCAGCGTGTTGAGATCGTTCGCAGCTTCCACCCAGATATCGCCGCCATTGCCGCCGTCGCCGCCATCGGGGCCGCCCATTTCAATGAACTTCTCCCGCCGGAACGACGTGGCACCCGCACCACCGTCGCCGGCTTTGAGATAGATTTTGGCTTCATCGAGAAATTTCATGTGTCATCCTTGTGCGCCGCTCATAGCGCAGCCCGACCGAAAAGCGAAATACCGCATTGCAACCAAGGCGATTCCAAAATCACCCAAAAGCGACGTGATATGTGCGCGAAACGTCTGTTCAAATCGTTGATATTGCTTAGCTATTGATCGAAAAATAGCCTTTGCTGCACCGCAATATAGCCACATTTGGGCGTTGTATCGCGGGTCTTCCCAGACACGGCGGTCAATGAGGCGGGGAGCGGGTGAGGTGATCGCCCACTCCGCGACGGCTGTTGGTGTCACCAAACAAGGAGTAACAAAATGGGTATTCAAAAACTTATTGCCGGATTTTCTGCGGCTGTCGTCCTCACCGGTTTCATGGGCTTTGCCGAACCGGCTCTTGCCGCCGAAAAGGGCAGTGGCGTCCAGGCCATGATCAAGGCGCAGGCTCCCAAACATGGCGTGCCCGCATGGTTTGCCGTGCGCATCGCCAAGATCGAATCCAACTTCAACCCCCGCGCCCGCGGAGCCGCCGGTGAATACGGCGTGTTCCAACTGAAGTGCCAAACCGCGCGCGGATTGGGTTTCCGTGGAAATTGCAGCCAGCTGCTCAACGCCTCCACCAACATTCACTACGGCCTCAAGCATCTGTCGATTGCCGTGCGTTCCTCGAAAGGCAACCTCAAAATGGCAGCGTCGAAGCACAATGGCGGCCTCGGCCGCAAGACGCTTGTCAGGAAATATGTGAACTTGGTGTTCTGATGACACCACACGACCGTCATCCCGGCGAAAGCCGGGATCTTTTGGAGGCAGTTCCCGGCTTTCGCCGGGATGACAGAAAACGTGACGGGGCATGACGGTTTAAATTTTTCGCGCCAGCCAGCGCTCCCGCGTGAGCGTCATCAGCGTCACCGGAACGTCCGTGTTCTGCGCTTTCGAAAAATGCGTACACGGCCCCACCACTTCAAACCCCGCACGCGCCAAAACTTTTCCCGACGCCGGATTGTCATTGAAAAAGCATGACGACAATGTCTGCAGGCCCGACACAGTGAACGCGTGATCCGCCATCGCTATCGCCGCTTCACTCATCAGGCCCTTGCCCCAGTGTTGCAGCACCATCCAGTAGCCCAGGTCAGCCAGCTGTTTCGGCTCAACCCAATCATAGCTGATGACACCGATAATTTCGTCAGCTGCCGCCTTGAGGCGCAACGTCATAAAACTCGAACGATGATCGAAGGTCTTTGTCCAAGCCACAAATTCATGGGCATCAGCAAGCGTGTATGGAAACGGCACCCGTGCGAGGTTTTTGCTGATGTTGTAGCTGTTGATTTTCGCAGCAATCTCATCTGAATCATCATCAACAAGACGGCGCAGCACAAGTCTTTCAGTTTCAATCATCGTGTTCACCCAAACAAAAACGGGAAGATGGTGATCCATCTTCCCGTTTGAACTTTGAAACCGGTCAGATGGACCGGCGAAATCAATGCCGGTTATTCAGCGGCCTTTGCCGGGACGACCGACACAAGCTGCTTGTTTCCTTTTGTTCCGCGGAATTCCACCTTGCCGTTCACAAGTGCGAACAGCGTGTGGTCGCGGCCCATGCCAACGCCAGAGCCTGCATGCACCTTGGTGCCGCGCTGGCGCACGATGATGTTGCCGGGGATGGCGTCCTGGCCGCCAAACAGCTTCACGCCAAGACGGCGGCCTGCTGTGTCACGACCGTTGCGGGATGAACCGCCTGCTTTTTTATGTGCCATGAGTCTCTCTCCTCAATTATTCTGCGCGGGCGCGGTCAGACTTGGCGCGCGGCGGTTTGCCATCTGCCAGTTCCTGTGCCTGCTCGATCCATTCTTCGCGGGCAAAACGGCCCTTCTGCTTCAAGTGGGCTTCAGCCTTCTCAATCTCTTCCGCCGTCATGGCGGCGATGGATGCGAAGGTGTGGTAGCCCAATTCGCGCATGCCCTTTTCCATTTTGGGGCCAATGCCGCCAACGAGGGAAATGTCATCCGATTTACCATCGGACGCAACTGCGGCAACAGCAACAGGCGCGGCAGCAACTTCCGCCCTTGGTTTTGCTGCGGCCTTGGCACCACCTGTGAGAATATCCGTGATGGTGACAGACGTCAGCAACTGGCGGTGGCCGTTGCGGCGGCGGTAATGCTTGCGGCGGCGCTTCTTGAAAATATAGACCGTGTCGGCCTTGTCCTGGCTGGCAATCTCGCCAACAACAGTGGCACCCGAAACAAAAGGCGCACCCACATCAATGGCGGAACCATCGGAAACGAGGAGCACATGCTCAAACGTCACCTGGTCTCCGGCTGCACCTTCGAGCTTTTCAATCGTGATCTTGTCATTGGCGGCAACGCGATACTGCTTGCCGCCTGTCTTGATGACTGCGTACATTTTAACTTCCTTCTTCGACACGCGCCCTTCGGAGCTGCTTAGACAATTGAAAAAGCAGTCTTTTGTGCTGGTTCAGCAAAGAACCTGAGACCTATCCTCGGACAGCGCAATGAGCCCGGAACGCGAAGAACCGGGCTGGATGAGGGGGATAAAGCTGAAATGCGCCAAACAGTCAAGCGCGACTGCGGTTCAGAACCGCTTGTTGTAGTCTTCACGGACCCGGAAAAGCAGCAAGATCAGAATGGACCCGACAATTTGGCCAACAAACGAAATGGCCGTGGCGCGCTGAAACATTTCAAGACCGGGTATGATGATGTCGCGCCCGAAGAAATTTGCGAGATAGGCACAGATAAACATGATGGCAAAGCCGACAGTGCCCACAACATAATGAATGCCGCCGGCAATCCGCGTCATCAGTCCTGCCGTTACGGCAGATACTGTCAGCATGGCATAGAGCGCCATTGGCTGCGGACGCCATTGCGCCATGGCAACCCAGCTGTTCTGCATAAATTCAAGTCCCATTTCCACGGGTCAGCCCGGGCCAATTGACCCGCCTTTCTATCCATCCCTTGGGTTTGATTGTCGGGCTGAAACGTTAACAACCTGTTCAATTCTCAGGCGTGTGGGTATTCTCGGGCTTTTCCCGCGCTCCCAAAAGTTCCAGCACCCGGTTCAATTCGCCGCCAAGGATCAAAACCAGGGCGGCGAGGTAGACAAAAAACATCGCCGCAAACAGGCCGGAGAGTGATGCATAGGTGGAGGCAAATGAATTGAAGCGCAGCAGCCAGTAGGAAAAACCAAGTGCCAGCGCCATCCAAACCATGACTGTGAGCAACACCCCTGGCCAGATTTTGCGCAAAGCCAGACGACGGGCGGGCAAAAGCAGATGCGCCACCGTGACACCAGCCACCAGCAAGGCCAACGCCAGCAGCAGGCGCATTTCCTGCAAGGCAGAAAACCGTCCGATCAAATCAACGCCGTGGGATGCGGCAAAACCCAAGGCGAGGGGCATCAGCACGACGAGAAAAGAAAACGCAAGAAAGGCGATTGCGGCACCCACAACAAAGGCAATGTCGAGAAGATAGATTTTCCACGCCGCCCGCTCGTCCTTGAAATCATAGGCCCGGTTGAGGCCGACGCGCACAGAGTCAACACCCGCCATGGCGCTCCAGATGGTGAGCAGGGCCGCGATGCTGAGGAGATCCGCGCGCGGCACGGTGAGGATGGAGCGAATCTCGCCTTCAAGTGGACGCACCATGTTTTCCGGTGCCACATCCAAAAGAAATGCCACGGCTGCCGCCGCCTGTTCCTCCGAACCCACAAACCCCGCGATGGCCGTGAGAAAAATCAGAAACGGAAACAGCGAAAAGATCGACCGAAAGGCGATGTTGCCGGCGAGTGGCACGGCTTCATCGGCAAACAGCCGTCTGACACTTGCGATCAGCAGTCTGGGGATCGACGCTATTCTGTCAGCAGGAGTTTCTGGTTCCATGGATTCCGTTGGCGATTGTCATGCGATTCTGGCTTAAGGCTAGCATCATGATGCAACAATCCAAAATCCTGAACACACTTGCTCCTGTCGTGTTTGTTTTGCTCTGGGCTTCAGGTTTTGTGGTGGCAAGGCTCACCGCCGGTCACGTCGAACCGGTTTCATTTCTTGCCTACCGCTTTCCGCTTGCGGCAGCCCTGATGTTGGGTTTGGTGATGCTGTTTCGGCAGAACCAACTCGCACGGGGAGACGCGGCTCATGCTTCAGCCGTCGGATTCTTTTTGCATGCAGGTTATCTCGCGCCCATCTATTGGGCCGTCACCCATGGTCTGCCCGGCGGCGTCAGCGCCTTGATCGTTGGTTTGCAGCCCTTGGTCACGGCCTTCATGGCAGCACCTATTCTGAAAGAGAAAATCGGTGCGAAACACTGGCTCGCCTTGATCGTCGGCATCATCGGCGTTGCGCTCGTGCTGTCGCCAAAATTCTCGTTTCAAACCATCGGCGGCATCACACCATTGACAGCAGGCCTCGCTGTCATTGGCATGCTCTGCGCAACAATCGGCACAGTCTATCAAAAACGTTTCGCAGGCCACATTCCATTTTTGCCGTCAGTGATGTGGCAATATGTGGGGGCGTCAGCCGCCGTCATCATCTTCGCTGGCCTGACAGAGAACTTCGGTTTTGACGGCAGCTGGCAGGCTTGGGCCGGAATGGGTTGGGCCACCGTCGTCATCTCACTTGGTGCAATCCTGATCCTCATGCGCCTGATCCGCGATGGCGAAGTCGCAAAAGTCTCAACCCTGATTTTCCTGGTGCCGGGTGTGACCGCCATCATCACATGGATGATGTTCAACGAAACCCTGAACCGCGTTCAGATCATAGGCATGGCTGTCACAGCCGCTGCCGTGATGATCGTCAATCACAAATCAGGTTGAACGCTTCCTTGCCGCCAATGTGCGCAACCGCAACGCGTTCAGGCGAATGAAGCCCGCTGCATCTTTCTGGTCATAGGCGCCACGGTCATCTTCAAAGGTCACAAGGTCATTCTTGTAGAGCGACTTCACGGATTTACGGCCCACAACAATCACATTGCCTTTGTAAAGCTTGAGCCGCACCGTGCCCTCAACATGTTCCTGGCTCTTGTCGATCATCGTCTGCAACATCTCGCGCTCTGGTGCAAACCAGAAACCGTAATAAATCAATTCCGCATAGCGCGGCATGATCGAGTCTTTGAGATGTGCGGCTTCACGGTCCAGCGTCAGTGATTCCATCGCGCGGTGTGCCGTCGCAAGAATGGTACCGCCGGGCGTTTCATAAACACCGCGTGACTTCATGCCGACAAAACGGTTTTCGACAAGATCAAGGCGACCAATGCCATTGTCGTGGCCCAGGCGGTTGAGTTCAGTGAACAGGGTCGCTGGCGACATGGCCTTGCCATTGATGGCAACGGGATCGCCATGTTTGAATTCGATTTCGATATACTCAGGCCTGTCCGGCGCATCCTCCGGTGCAATGGTGCGTTGATAGACATATTGCGGCGGTTCATCCCACGGATCCTCCAGCACTTTGCCTTCAGATGATGAATGCAAAAGATTGGCATCCACAGAAAACGGCGCTTCGCCGCGCTTGTCTTTCGAAACTGGGATCTGATGCTCTTCAGCAAATTCAATCAAGTCCGTGCGCGACTTGAACTCCCATTCGCGCCAGGGTGCGATGATCTTGATGTCCGGGTTCAGCGCGTAAGCCGTCAACTCAAACCGAACCTGATCATTGCCCTTGCCCGTGGCCCCATGGGAAATGGCGTCGGCTCCGGTCTGCTCTGCAATCTCGATCAAGCGCTTCGCAATCAACGGCCGCGCGATGGATGTGCCGAGAAGATACACACCTTCATAGACAGCATTGGCGCGGAACATCGGAAAAACAAAGTCACGGATGAACTCTTCGCGCACGTCCTCAACAAAGATTTCCTTGATGCCGAGCAACTCAGCTTTTTTGCGCGCAGGCTCAATCTCGCCACCCTGTCCAAGATCAGCCGTGAAGGTGACGACTTCTGCATTATACTCGGTCTGCAACCATTTCAGGATGATCGACGTGTCAAGACCACCGGAATAGGCGAGGACGACTTTTTTGATGTTCTGTTTCGACATGGCTTGCACATTCTAAGCCGTCATCCCGGCAAAAGCCGGGATGACGGGAGTTGGAAATATGCCTGCGCCTATCAGGTCACTTGAACCTTCGCAACCACTCTTCAGTCGGGAAAACACGACGCCAACAATTGCATCATCTCTGTTGCGTCCCCTGATGGATAAAAGCGCGACATGGCTTGATTGTAGTTCAACTGCTTCGAAGCTGGAATGGAGATTCCATCAAAGCCATGGCTCATCAGCACACCGTTCATCATGGCGCGCGCCGTGCGCTTGTTGCCATCAAAGAAGAGTTGTTCCCGGGCCATGAAAAGTTTGAGAGCAAAAGCACGTTCGATTGGGTCAGCAATGTCATGCAGCGCCAAAACAGCTGTTTCATATGTGGAGATCAAATTGCCTCCACCTGCCTCCGTGGGCTTGGGTTTCCACGTTTCCGCGCCGAGGTTGACGCTGACATTTGCCCGCTCTTTACCTTACACCCCGGAAGTGCCCCCATTCCAAGGCTTCGTCACGCGCGATCAACCCATTCAACCGACAGGCCATGTCCTTGCCTGCAACAAAAGTTCCAAGACGCACTTCGTCACACAGGAGCCGCATGCTGTCGCGCAGGCCAATGATCTGCTGGGCATCTGACAGTTTTCGTCCGCCGACGGTGATGCCGTCGAAAAGTGTCTGAACTTCGGGAAATGTAAATGGATTGCCCTCGAGTTGTGCAGCTTCCCAGACGAATTGCGGCAGGGATTTGAGGAAACGCTTGACGGCGCGTTCTGGGTTGCCGGACTTTGCGGCAACAGGGAACAAGCTCTGATCCCACTTCATACCCAGAGGGCTATCCGACACAGACTTTTGCAAACGCGTCAATGCGCCTCGGTCGGTGAAAGTTTCAAGTGTTGTTCCACTCTACGCAACCGATCCTCAAATTCACTGATCAGCACGCCATGGCCAATGGTGGAGGAGTGATACTCCATAACGGCCCGGTTCAAGTGGGTGATGCGGTCACCCAAACGTTTTTCCATATCCATCATATCAGACGCCACATCAGCACGCAGTGACTTCACTTCGGACCGCACATCTGCCACTTCGGACCAAACACCCGCAATGTCGTTTTTCAGTTCGCTTCTCAGCGAAGCGACTTCTTTCTTCGTCGCCATTTCAGCCCGAATCTCTCGCAACAAGACCAGGACAAGATTTTCGGGTTCACTCATAGCCACCTCAACTCGATGTTGCCGACATGCAACACCATGAACAAAAAGTCAACAAACTTCTGCTCAATGAACTTCCATGCGATCCTTCGCCCGGATCTTTTGTGATTCACTTTTCAGCTGTCCGCAGGCGGCCATGATGTCTCTCCCACGCGGGGTGCGCACGGGTGATGCGTAGCCGGCCTTGTTCAGGATTTCTGCGAATTCCTCGATGACGTTCCACTCCGAACATTCATACGCCGTGCCCGGCCACGGGTTGAACGGGATGAGATTTACCTTTGCCGGGATGCCAGCGAGCAAGCGGACCAGGCGTTTGGCGTCGTCCTTGCTGTCGTTGACACCTTTCAGCATCACATACTCGAAGGTGATGCGTTTGGCATTGGAAGCGCCTGGATATTGGGCGCAGGCTTTCAACAATTCGGCGATGGGGTATTTTTTATTGAGGGGCACCAGCTTGTCGCGGATGTCGTCTGTGGTGCCGTGAAGCGAGATGGCGAGTGAGGTTCCGATTTCCTCGCCCGCACGGATGATTTCGGGGACGACGCCGGATGTTGAAAGTGTGATGCGGCGTTTGGAGAGGGAGATGCCTTCGCCGTCTGAGGCGATGGCAATCGCCTCTTTCACGTTGTCGAAATTATACAGCGGTTCGCCCATGCCCATCAGCACGACATTGGTGATGTAACGGCCGGACGATGGGGGTGTCTTGTTGGCCACGATGTCATCGGGCCAATCCTTGATGCGGTCGCGCGCCAGCATGATCTGTCCGACAATTTCGCCCGCTGTCAGGTTGCGCACGAGTTTCTGGGTGCCCGTGTGACAGAAGCTGCAAGTCAACGTGCAGCCAACCTGGGATGAGATGCAAAGTGTGCCGCGATCTTCTTCCGGAATGTAAACGGTTTCAATTTCATGGCGCTGGCCGCGCTCATCAGGTGCCAGACGCAACAACCACTTGCGCGTACCATCGGTTGATTTTTGTTCTGTCACAATTTCGGGACGGCCAATCTGGAAGGCAGCTTCCAACTCCACGCGCAAATCCATCGAGATGTTGGTCATCTGGTCGAAGGAGTTGAAACCCTTGTGGTAGATCCAATGCCAGAGCTGGTTGGCCCGCATCTTCTGCATTTTTTGCGGGATGCCAATGCGCGCCAGCATGTCCATCAACTGTTCACGGTTGAGGCCGACGAGCGTGGGGCGCGTGTCATTTTGAATGTAGCGTTCAGGCAAATTTGAAATGAGCGTTGTCATGGCGGCCCCTTAACGCACTTTGTACACGCCCACCATAGGCCCCAGCGGCAGGAAGCCATCATTGCGTTGCAACTCTGTGGAATAGAGGCCGGAAATCGTGCCGTCAAAGAACAATGCGTTTTTGGTGCGAAGCCCGTCACGGAAGAATTTTGCGAAGTCGTGGAAAGTGACAGCGCCATCGGAAATGACGAAGACCGCCTGGCCCGCGGCATCGATGCCCACGCCATTGCGCCGTTTGCGTGATGTGCCGTTCTCGGAAATCTTCGGATGGATGTTGCCGTTGATCACCAGCATGGGGCCGGATTGGCTGGCAAAGTCGGGCTTGATCCCGGATTTGGCGAAAGCTTCGGTTTCCAGCACACGCGGGTTTCCACCCTTGATGAAAAACACACCATTGGGCTTCAGATGGAAATTGCCGGCACCACTGCGGCGATTGAGTTTCTTCGCTTGCTTGCCGTCTTCGATGTAGAGGCCGATGGGTTTCTGGTTGTCGTCGAACATTCCGGCATTCATGGCGAAGACCAGCGTCTTGCCTTCGGAGGCCAGCTGCTGTTGCAGGTGAAAGAAATAGCGGTGCGGTTCGCCTCTGGCATCCAGACTGAAAGTTTCCAGCTTGGCCTCGTCGTCTTGCGCATAGGTGCAAGCCGTATAGCCTTCGCCCTTGAAGCTGACGGTCTGGCATGCGCTTTCTGCCCGCGCAGCAGAAATTGTGAAGGCAACGGCGATGGTGGCGGCTATCAGTTTACTTGCAGGCACTGTCGATCGCTGCGAGCGCTGCCTTCAGCCCGGCCAGGGAATAGGTGTCGGTGGTTTCGGTGCCACGCGTCGACATGCCCTTGATGGTCATGGCCTTGCCGCCCTTCAAGGCGGTGAGGATGGATTTTTCGGTTTCAAGCTTGTCAGTCCAGGCCATGTCATCGACGGGGTAGAGCGAGAAGGATTTGTCGCCGACGGCAAGAATGACGTCCGAACCTTCCTTGAAGGGATAGCCAATGATGGTGGAGGGCTGACCCTTCACCTTTTTTCCGGGCCAGTTGGTGACCATGAAATAGATTTCAGAGCGGCGCACTTTTTTGGAAGCTTCGCTTTTGGCGGGTGCTGCAAAAACATAGCAGACCTTGGAATCCGAGGCCTGATAGGTAAAGGCCTCCCAGGCCTCGAACTTGCCGAGCGAGGTGGCGTCAGCCGACTGGGCCTGAACGACACCCGTCAGGCTTGCGAGTGCAACGCACCCGAGGAAAATCCGATTCATGATCATGCCGCCACTCTATTTCCGTGTTCCTTAAAAATTTCGTAAACATTTCTGCAACAGCGACTGCTTTAGCCTGAAAATTCCGGCCCAAATGCGGCGAAGTGCTTCTATCCAATCCCTCAATACGCCTTTAAAAGACCATCATGACGCAAAAATCCATTCTGATCACCGGCTGTTCCACAGGCATCGGCCTCACCTGCGCCCAAGGCTTGAAAGCCCGGGGATACCGCGTGTTGGCGACGGCCCGAAAGCCCGAAGACCTCAAACGGCTGGAAGCCGAAGGCTTTGAGGCGCTTGAATTGGACTACCGTTTTACAGCCTCAGTGCGCGCCTGTGCAGCGGAGGCGGAAAAACGCTCAGGCGGAAGACTTTTCGCGCTGTTCAACAATGGCGCTTACGGCCAGCCGGGTGCAGTTGAAGACATCACCCGCGCCGTGATGGAAGAACAATTCGCCGCAAATTTTTTTGGCTGGCACGAATTGACAACGTTGGTGCTGCCGATGATGAGGACGCAGAATGCGGGCCGGATTGTGCAATGCTCGTCGCTTTTGGGTTTGCAGGCGCTGAAATACCGCGGGCCCTACAATGCCTCGAAATTTGCGATTGAAGGCATCACCGACACCTTGCGGTTGGAATTGCGCGGCACCGGCATCAAGGTGGTGACGATCAATCCGGGACCGATTGAAAGCATGTTTGTGCCCAACGCGCGCGCGGCCTTTGAGAAGAACGTGGATATGACAAATTCCTTCCACCAGGAGGCGTTTGCCAAACAGGGCGCAAGGCTGGAGCGTGGCGGCAACAACCGTTTCAAATTGCCTGCTTCCGCCGTTTTGGAAAAATTGGTGAAGGCGCTGGAAAATGCAAACCCACGCGCCCACTATTACGTAACAACACCAACTTACCTCGTCGCATTGGCGCGCCGCTTTCTGCCGCAACGCGCCATCGATGCTTTCGCCAACAGGATTTCTGACCAATGAGCGCACTTTCCGTCCTTCTCATCGCCGCCGTCGCAGTGGTTTTGTTCATGGGGTTGTTCAACATGATGAAGGGCGGATCGCCGAACAAATCCCAGCAATTCATGCGGTGGCGCGTGGGCTTGCAGTTTATTGCTGTCATCGCCTTGATGTTGGGACTTTGGCTGTCGCAGCGCGGGACTTGAATTTTTGGCTTTCATGGCCATCTGATGGCGATGAACCCGTCCGACGAAACCCAGGTGAGATCAGGCTTCTGGCCGAAAATTGCCGCCAATCTGCACCGTGTGCCTTTCGCGGATGAGGTGCTCGCCGCTTATTATTGCGCTTTTGACGCCGCAACACCGCTGAAAGTGAAGGCAACACTTCTGGGCGCACTTGCCTATTTTGTCTTGCCCTTCGATGTGATCCCGGATTTTCTGTTGGGCGTCGGCTTTACCGATGATCTGGCAGTGTTGGTGACAGCCATCACCCTGGTGCGCAGCCACATCACCGAAGTCCACCGGAAGATGGCGCGCGAAAAGCTCAACCAACTCAAGGGTTTGTAAAATAATTCCTTGATATAGGATTTTTCACTTGACACAGCGCGGTGAAAAGGACTAGAAAAGGGATAATCCAGAAATGGGCCGGAAATTCCACACCGGCCCTTTTTCTTTGGGCAAATATCCTACTGTCCCGTGAACCCCTGCTTCATGCGGGCCACCCATGGATATATGGGCTTCGCAACATGATGGTTTCCCTGCCCATGTGTGGACCACCCATGGGTGGCCCGCATGAAGCGGGCCATGACGAGGGGTGGGGGTTAATGTTGAGTGGCTGAATGATGGAAATTTTGAACGTGGTTCACGTCAACGCGGAACCGCTTTGGATAAATGTTTGAAAGGAGGGAATTCATGATGATCAAAAAAATTGCGGGCGCGATATTCTGGATGTCCGTCGCGGCATTGGTGTTGGGCATGTTGGGGCCGTGGTTGCAGGTGGCGGATTCGTTTGCGCAGTTCAGGCATGTGCTTGTGGTGATTGTTGCTGTGGCCGCTGTGATCGCAGGTGTGATGCGCGAATGGCGGCGCGCTGGCATTGCCGGGGTGGCGGTGATCGCGGCAGTGGTTTTGTCTTATCCCCATTTACCGTTGCTGGGTCCGCCTGTTGAGGGCACGGGCACATACAAGCTGATCCAGTTCAATGTGAAAATCCACAATGCGCGTGAGGCGGAGGCCGCACAGTGGATCATATCTGAAAAACCTGATGTCGTGATGTTGCAGGAGTTTCTTGATGAGACGCACCCGGGGTTTGTCGCACTTGACCCAGTGCTTCCTTACCGTGTGCACTGCACGTCAGCGGGCTTTGGCGAAGTCGTGGTGCGGTCGCGTCATCCAGTGGTGTCGCAGTATTGCGGTGCTGGTGATGGTCTGGCCTGGGCGCAGGTTAATATCGGTGGCAGGTTGGTGACCTTTGCCTCGCTGCATCTGCGGTGGCCATGGCCGTTTCGGCAGTGGGAGCAACTTGAAAAGTTGAAACCAGTGTTTGCAACGATGCCGCAACCTGTGGTGCTGGGCGGCGATCACAATGCGGTGCCGTGGAGTGCGGCGGTGAAAACGGTTGCGCGTTGGACGGGGAGTGATGTGATCGGCGGCTACCACACAAGCTTTTGGCCGGATGTCTTGCACAATGGCAGGCCATGGGGGGTGCTGCCGATTGACCATGTTCTGCTGCCTAAAGGGGTGACGGCAAGGCGCGTTGCGGTGGGTCCCGTCATCGGCTCAGACCACGTTCCGGTGATTGTGGAATTTGATCTGCCATAACCACTTCCGTCTTCGCCAGGCAGACCAGTGTGGCCTGCTGACAAATCTTGTCAGCAGACCAATCTATCGGGGAGGCATCATGACTTACGCGCAAAATCTCTGGCTCTTCGCTGTCCTCGTCTGTGGCATCATTATCGTTCCGGGCATGGACATGTTCTTCGTCATCGCCAATGCGTTGACGGGTGGCCGCGCACGCGGCCTTTCAGCCACGGCGGGGGTGATGTTGGGCGGGGTGTTTCACACGCTGTTTGCGCTGGTCTGTGTCGGCGTGTTGACGACTTTGCCGGGAGGCGTGTTCACGGCAATCCTGTTGGCAGGTGCGACCTATATGGCCTGGATCGGCTGGACGCTGGTGCGAAGCTCCATCACGGTGTCCAGTCTCGGGTCAGACGGTGCATCGACGATGCGCCGGGCCTTCCGCCAAGGCTTCGTGACCTGTGCGCTGAACCCCAAGGCCTACATGTTCACGCTTGCCGTCTATCCGCAATTCATGTTGCCGAAATACGGGCCGGTGTGGGCGCAGGCGCTTGCCATGGGGGTGATCACAGTGGTGGTGCAAGGTGCGATCTATGGCGGGCTCGGGCTGGCGGCGGCGAAATCGCGGGATTTTTTGACAGGGAGTCCGGCGGTTACGATCTGGGTGGGGCGTGGTGCCGGGGTGTTGTTTCTGGTTGTGGCGGCGTGGACGGTGTGGCGGGTGGGTGTGGGATAATCACAAAAGTAAGCTATTGCTTACTTTCAAGAATGTATGTTATCGCTTACAATTGTGAAAGTATGCTATCGCTTACATGGTCAAAATCATTGTCAGAACACCTCAGGACATCGGCGCACTCATACGCGCCCGTCGCCGCTCGCTAGGCTTGAGCCAAGCGGACCTCGCCAGCAAACTGGGAACCAGCAGATTGTGGATTATGGAGATTGAACGGGGCAAGCCACGGGCTAGCCTCATTCTTGTCTTGCAAGCCATGTCGACTCTTGATTTGGAGTTTATGACAGATGACGAAGGCAGAAGTGCAAAAGCAGCTCAAACAACATCACGTGATGCTGTGATGAGTGAAATGCGCAGGCGGTCAAAATGAAAGAGCTCATTGTTCTCCTCAACGGTTCCGAAGCAGGCAGGCTGAAACTTGACCGTGGGAAGTCCACATTCGTTTACGCAGAAAACTGGCGTGCGTCGGGTGATGCATTCCCCATGTCCATGTCCATGCCACTGACAGCAAGGGAGCACTCCCACAGGAATGTTGAACCCTTCATTTGGGGTTTGTTGCCTGACAACGACGACGTGCTGAAGAGTTGGGGCAAGAAGTTCCAGGTGTCGCAACGGAACGCCTTCGATTTGTTGAGTCACGTTGGCGAAGACTGCGCGGGTGCCATCCAGTTTGTGAAACCGGAAAGGCTTGAGTCCATTCTGCCTGAGGCGCAACCCGAACCTGATTGGTTGTCGGACCGACAGCTTGCGGAACGCCTTCGCATTGTCAGAGCAGATGCAAGTGCGGGACGCCTCGGGAGCGATAAAGGCCAGTTCAGCTTGGCTGGCGCACAGCCGAAAACCGCACTTTACTTTGACGGCAGGAACTGGGGAGCCACGTCAGGCAGGACGGCGACGACGCATATTCTGAAACCAGCCAGTAGTGCGTTCCCCGGCCATGCGGAGAACGAACATCTTTGCTTGCGGTTGGCGGCGGCATTGGGCCTTGAGACCGCACAATCAACCGTGCACCAGTTTGAGGATGTGCCCACGATTGTGATTGAGAGATATGATCGGATCATCATTCGCGATGCAGCAGAAAAACGCAAAGCCCACGCAACCGAACTGCTCGCTGAAGCGAATGTTCGAAGAGCAAAAGACGACGCTGATGCCGACCGTGCGAGCAGTGAACTTGAGCACGAGGCACATGAAGATTTTGACCTGGCTGAAAAGCTTTTCAAGCAAGCTGAATCGACTTTTGTCGCGCGCCTGCATCAGGAAGACTTCTGCCAGGCGCTCAGCATTCATCCCGTGACCAAGTATCAAAACCAGGGTGGTCCGGGGCCTAAACAGATTGTGGAGGTCATTCGTTCAACTGTTTCAAGCCATAGAGCCGTGGAAAGTGATCCGAAGTTTGAGTTTGCCGCCCATGACGATGTTCAAACATTCATCAACGCTTTGATCTTCAATTGGTTGATCGGCGGCACAGATGCGCATGGCAAAAACTATTCACTTCTGATTGGCAGCGGCGGCATGGTCCGCCTGGCCCCGCTCTATGACATCGCCAGCATTCTGCCCTACCCCAACATTGATCCCCGCAAAGCCAAAATGGCGATGAAGATTGGGGACCGCTACGAACTGGTGGACATCAGTTTCAACGATTGGCGCAAGCTGGCAGCCAGCATTCGTGTTGCTGGAGATGCTCTAATCGAGCGCGTACGCAGCATGTCGCGGGAATTGCCGGACCTACTATCAGATGAGATCAAAGTGATGGGAGAGCAAGGACTCACGCACCCTATCATCGCTTCGCTGGGTCGCATGTTGTCAGAACGTGCCACGAAAATTGCCGCGATGTGAGCCACGATCCACCTGAACAATATTGTCGCGCATTCTCAGTTTGAGGTGAGTTGTGCCCGCCCCCCATTCACCATGTCCCGGAAACTCTTGGGATAGCTCGTTTCAAAGGCCTTCCAGCTTTCGTGGAAACCGGGTTTTTCCATGTATTTTTGCAGGGCGTTGAAATAGGCGTCCCAGACTTCGTCGTCGATCAGCTGGTTCTGGAACTGCACATAGGCGCTGTAGGTGAGTGACATCTGCACGCCGACAATTCTGTCGTAGGAAAGCTTCTCGACGGCTGTGAGTTTGGAAAGTCCGGCTGAGCCTTTCACATAGAGTGCGGCATTGTTGGCAATCAGGGCGAAGACATCTTTCTCGAAACTCATCAACGACTGCACTGTTGCCCCTTCGATGGCTTGCGCGTTGCGCCTGACTTCGAGGATGAGGAAGACAACTGAAATCAAACCACCGATGACACCGATGACGGATGCGACCGCAGTGATAATGTTCCAGTTCATCTCAATGATTGTCCCGCGGCACCGGGTGCAGCTTGGCGATGCGGCGGAATTTGGTGGCGCCTTTCAGCACCATGCCTTGGGCCAATTGATCGGTTTCCTTGCGGAAAATTTCCTGCCAGGGGGTTTGGGAGTCGGGGACTTTGTAACCGCCGTTTTTTTCCAATTCGGTGCGGCGTTTGTTGATCTCGTCGTCTGACACCAGCATGTTGCAGTCACCGGTGTTGAGATCGATGCGCACCATGTCGCCGTTCTTTAAAAGCGCCAGACCACCGCCTGCTGCGGCTTCGGGGGAGGCGTTGAGGATGGAGGGGGAACCTGATGTGCCCGATTGGCGGCCGTCGCCGACGCAAGGGAGAGAGCGGATGCCTTTTTCGAGCAAATAATTGGGTGCGCGCATGTTCACCACTTCGGCCGCACCGGGATAACCCAAGGGGCCGACGCCCCGGATGAAGAGGATGGTGTTTTCATCGACATCAAGTTTTTTGTTGTCGATATTGGCGTGGTAATCCTCCGGCCCGTCAAACACGATGGCTTTGGCTTCGAAGGCATTGGGGTCTTTGGGGTTCGAGAGATAGCGCAGGCGGAATTCTTCCGAGATCACACTCGTCTTCATGATGGCTGAATCAAAGAGATTGCCTTTCAGCATTTTGAAGCCTGCGTGTTTCTTGATCGGGTCGTTGAATGCCTTGATCACTTTACGGTTCCAACTGAACTTGCCCCGATTGTTTTCACCGATGGTCTTGCCGTTGGCGGTGATGCAGTTCTCGTGAATCTTTCCAGCCTCGATGAGTTCCGCAATGACGGCAGGCACGGCACCGGCGCGGTGGAAGTCTTCGCCCAGATATTCGCCGGCGGGCTGCATGTTGACGAGCAATGGCAAATCAAGACCCTGCTTTTCCCAATCGATGACATCGAGTTCAACGCCGAGATGGCGGGCGATGGCGTTCAAATGGTTGGGGGCATTGGTCGATCCGCCGATGGCGGTGTTGACGCGGATGGCGTTTTCGAAGGCTTCACGCGTCATGATTTTTGATGGCGTCAAATCTTCATGCACCATCTCGACGATGCGCTTGCCGGTTTCATAGGCCATTTGGCCGCGCTCGCGGTAGGGGGCGGGGATCACGGCATTGAAGGGCAGACACATGCCAAGCGCTTCGGTAAGCGAATTCATGGTGGAGGCGGTGCCCATGGTGTTGCAGTAGCCGGTCGATGGCGCCGATGACGCCACGAGATCGACAAAGCCGTTGTAGTCCAACTCGCCTGTGGCGAGTTTTTCGCGGGCGAGCCATACGATGGTGCCGGAGCCGGTGCGCTGGCCCTTGTAGTCGCCGTTGAGCATAGGGCCGGATGAAAGGGCGATGGCAGGAATATCAACGGTCGCCGCCGCCATCAAACAGGCGGGCGTGGTCTTGTCGCAGCCGATGGTGAGGACGACGCCATCGAGGGGATAGCCGTGCAACACTTCAACGAGGGAGAGATAGGCGAGGTTGCGGTCGAGCGAGGCTGTCGGGCGCTTACCTGTCTCTTGGATCGGGTGGATCGGAAATTCCATGGGAATGCCGCCTGCCGCTGTGATGCCATCCCTTACGCGGCGCACCCAATCCACATGGGCGCGGTTGCAGGGGGAAAGGTCTGATCCCGTTTGGGCAATGCCGATGATGGGCTTGCCGCCCTGCAACTCGCCTTGGGTGAAGCCGTAGTTGAGATAGCGCTCGACATAGAGTGCTGTCATGTCGGCATTGTCGGGGTTGTCAAACCAGAGCTGCGAACGGAATTTGTGTTTGGATGGGGTGCTGCTCATGGTGGGCCTCGCTTGCGACATTCAATTCATCGTACAATTAACGCAAGCCCGGGCCAAACGTCCACATCCGATTGTTCCACCGCACGTCAGGCAGACTGTTCCTGCAACAGCGGCGGTCCAGTGCGTGCTATCTTCTCGGCCAAATCCAGTGACAGCAGACCGTCAATTGCCTTGCGGATGCCGTCGTTGGATTTCATCAATTGGCGGAGCGCCTCTTGCTTCCAACTGACAATCAAGGCGCCGGGCTGGGCTGCTGTTGTGGCTGTCGCAGGCTTGCTGCGCAGGAACGCGAGTTCGCCAATAAAGGCGTGGGGGCCGACAGGAAATGTCTTGCCGGTCTTGTTGACGTTGACCCGTCCTTCCAGCACATAGTGGAGGGCTTGCGGCATCTGGCCTTCCTGCGTGAGTGCAAGTTCAGTTGATGGATTGTGCCATTCTGCAATGGCGAGAAGTTGTTTGAATTGCCCCGGCGTCACACCCGGAAGCTTGGCATAGAGCATCATCTCCTCGGCGGAGAGCCGGAAGGTGCGGTTGTCTTTCAGGATTTTCCACATCATCCAGATGTTGACGCCAACCATGGCTGCCGCCGAAATGACAGCGGTCCAGAGTGGCGTGGACGACACCAGCAGATAATACAGGATGAACACAAGATTGCCGAGGATGGCAAAGGTCCTCAGTTTCATCTGGTCGCTGAACGTAAAGCCCACCAGCAGCAAAGCTGCGGCAAGCATTGAAAGATAAGGAATGAAGTCAGATAGCGTCATGGCACACCCCGTAAAATGTCTTCCCCCTTTAAGACTATCCGCGAAGCCCGCGCCTCTGGCAAGCCACCACAGGACAATCGCGTGAGGCCAAGGGACCTCTCCCGCCCTTCGGGCACCCTCCCCGGAGGAGAGGGACTCGTGGTGCGAGCACCCTGTGCAGCAAAACGGGAGGTCGCTGCATGAGGTCCCTCCCCTCCGGGGGGGTCCGCGAAGGGGGGAGGTCCCGTGGCTGCAAACGATGGCCTGGCAAGCCACGAACAAAATTTGACTGTTTGATCAAATCCTGCCAGTCTTTGTCCCAGGCAAGATCATGTGCTGGAGGATTTATGGCACAGACAAAAAAATCCGACGTTGCGGCTGGCCGCTTGAGCAAGGCTCAACTCATTGCCAATTTCACTGACCTGCATCCGCCTCTCTCAGCGCGCGAAGCGCTGGTGGAGTCTGACCGCTGCTTCTTTTGTCACGACGCCCCCTGCCAAGTCGCTTGCCCCACCTCCATCGACATTCCGCAGTTCATCCGCGAAATTTCGGGCGGACATGCGAAGAGTGCGGCGAAGACGATCTTTGACCAGAACATTTTAGGCGGCATGTGCGCGCGGGTTTGCCCGACGGAAACCCTGTGTGAAGAAGCGTGTGTACGCAACACATCGGAAGATCAGCCCGTGAAAATCGGATTGCTGCAGAGATATGCCACTGATGTGGCAATGGAAGAGAACAAGCATCCCTATACCCGCGCCGCCAAGACGGCAAAAAAAGTGGCTGTGATGGGTGCCGGCCCTGCGGGCCTCGCCTGTGCGCACCGCCTTGCCATGCACGGCCATGATGTGACGGTGTTTGAACCACGCAAAAAATCCGGAGGCCTCAATGAATTCGGCATTGCCGCTTACAAGAGTGTTGATGATTTCGCGCGGCGTGAAGTGGATTTCATTCTCGCCATTGGCGGCATCATCATCGTCAACGGCAAGACGCCGAAGCTGAAACATTTGCAGAAGGATTTCGACGCGGTGTTCGTCGGCGTTGGCCTTGGTGGTGTCAATGATCTGGGCATCAAGAATGACGACATCGCCGGCATCGAAGACGCGGTGGATTACATCGCGGAACTGCGCCAGGCGAAGGACCTCACAAAATTGAAAGTCGGCCGCAAGGTTGTCGTCATCGGCGGCGGCATGACGGCGATTGATGTGGCGGTGCAATCCAAGCTCCTGGGTGCTGAAGATGTGACGATCCTTTATCGCCGTGGGCAATCGCAAATGAAGGCGTCCTCCTTTGAACAAGACCTCGCGCAAATCAAAGGCGTGAAGATCAAGCATTGGGTGGCACCCAAAAAAGTGCTGGTGAAAGCAGGCAAGGCAGTTGGTTTGAATTGCGACTACATGGCAATGAAAAAGGGCAAGCTCGTGGCGACGGGCGAGACCTTTGACATTGCAGCCGATACGATTTTCAAGGCCATCGGCCAGACTTATGTGGATGCCACGGGTGGCGCATTGAAACTGGAGGGCGGACGCATTGTCATCGATAGCGAAAAGCGCACGAGCGCTTCCGGCATTTGGGCGGGTGGTGATTGTGCTGCGGGCGGCAAGGATTTGACTGTTGCGGCTGTTGATGATGGTCGCAGGGCGGCTGAGAGCATTCATGCGTATCTGGTGGATTGAGGGCATGGTTACGAGCGAACAATTCCGAGCATCGGCACTGAGACTTCCAGAGAGCGAGGAGAAATCGCATTTCGGAAAACCTGACTTTCGTGTGAAGAATAAAATCTTTGCTGGCTTCAATGACCAAGGCCTGGCCTATGTCAAACTCAAGCCCGAACAGCAGGAGATTGTGTGTGCCAGTGAGAAGCCCGTAGTCAGGCCCATTTCCGGAGGCTGGGGCAAACAAGGCTGGACAGAAATCGATCACTTGAAAGCTGATGAAAGTATGATCGAAAGCCTCCTCAACATGGCGTGGACCAATGTCGCGCCCAAAACACTTTTGAAATCGCACTCACCGATGGAAAGGGGCTAACGCATGGCAGACCTTCGTTCAAATTTCATCGGCATCACATCCCCCAATCCGTTCTGGCTGGCTTCAGCCCCTCCGACAGACAAGGAATACAATGTGGTGCGCGCCTTCAAGGCGGGCTGGGGTGGGGTGGTGTGGAAAACCCTTGGCGAAGAAGGCCCGCCCGTCGTCAACGTCAATGGCCCGCGTTACGGTGCGATACACGGGTCGGACCGGCGCTTGCTTGGCCTCAACAACATCGAATTGATCACGGATCGTCCGTTGGATATCAACCTTCAGGAAATCAAAAAGGTAAAACGCGAATGGCCGGACCGTGCCATGGTGGTCTCACTCATGGTGCCGTGCGAGGAAGCGCCGTGGAAGAAGATTCTCAAACAGGTTGAAGAGACGGACTGTGATGGCGTGGAACTGAACTTCGGTTGCCCGCACGGTATGAGCGAGCGCGGCATGGGTGGTGCAGTGGGCCAGGTGCCTGAATATATCGAGATGGTGGCGCGCTGGTGCAAGCAACATTCGCGCCTGCCGGTGATTGTGAAACTCACACCGAACATCACCGACATTCGCAAACCCGCCGCAGCGGCGTTTCGCGGCGGGGCTGATGCGGTGTCGCTGATCAATACCATTAACTCGATCACCCATGTGGATTTGGATTCATTCGCCCCCATGCCGACGATCGACGGCAAGGGCAGCCACGGCGGCTATTGCGGTCCGGCGGTGAAACCCATCGCCCTGTCGATGGTGTCAGAAATCGCCCGCGATCCCGCAACCAAAGGCCTGCCCATCTCCGCCATTGGTGGCATCACCACATGGCGCGATGCGGCGGAGTTCATCTCCATGTCGGCGGGCAATGTGCAGGTGTGCACGGCGGCCATGACCTATGGCTTCAAAGTGGTGGAGGAAATGATCTCCGGCCTTGGTAGCTGGATGGATGAAAAAGGCTACAATACGATTGAAGATTTCCGGGGCCGCGCCGTGCCCAATGTCACGGACTGGCAATACTTGAATTTGAACTACATCGCCAAAGCCGTCATCGACCAGGACGCCTGTATCAAATGTGGCCGCTGTTATGCGGCTTGCGAAGACACCTCGCACCAGGCCATCATGAAAGAGAAGGACGGCAAGCGCCACTTCGAGGTCATCGATGCGGAGTGCGTCGCGTGCAACTTGTGTGTGGAAGTCTGCCCCGTGCCGGAATGCATCACCATGGTGCAACAGACCAAAGGTGTGGATGCGCGGACGGGCAAGAAGATCAGCAGGAACTATGCGAACTGGACGACGCATCCCAACAATCCGATGGCGAAGGCGGCGGAGTGATGCTATTTTTTGTTGCGTGTCATATGCCAAGGCGTTTGCATCAATGATGTGGCGAGTTTGATTCCAAAATACCGATGTTCTGGGCTGGATTTTTTCGGAAGACAGTTGGCTTCTGGTTTTTTCAACATGGTGGTCATGGGCCAACGGTTCAAATCAGTCATAAGGTCGTCGGGCGTCCAAGTTTTCCGATTGGTGCCAAAATCGTCCTGCATTTCAGCGAAAAGATACGACAGCTCTTTTTGATGTTCGTTGGTTGTGACTTTGTGCCAACGCTTGAAATCCAAATCGCTCACAAGATCAGCATAAGCGGCTTCGGTCATCCGAAGGTTTCTGCGCTTTACGCCCTCAGAACTGATGTCTTCGCCAAAGGTCGCAAAATTGGATAGTACCCGCAAAAGCCTTGCAATAGCTTGATCGTAATATCCGCCTTTGCTCCGAGCTTCTTCGATGACCCATTGAGCGCGGCGCAAAACAAAATTATGTTTGAAAGCCGGCACCAACATTCGCCAATCGCATGTCACCGATAAACCTCCCGCCGATGGCCGATTTCGATGACGTAGATTGTGATGATATTTTTATCGAAACTCACCACAACGCGATAGTCGCCGACACGATAACGCCATCTTCCGAAATTCTCCGGTCCCTTCAATCGGATTGCGAGGCTGCTTGGATCAGCTGCCGTGATGGCCCTGTTCTTCAGAAAACCCAAAATGCGCTTTGCAACTTTGGGGTCGAGTTTGTCAATTTGCTTGTTGGCAAGTTCTGAAAACTCAATTGTCCATGCCATAGCGTTTCAATACTTCTGAGAAGGGAATGGTTTTGCGCCCACTTTTTTCAAAGGCTTTCATTGCCTTTTCCGCTATGATGCTGTCTTCCAAATCCTCCAGATAGTTCAGGATCGCTTCGCGGGCGTAAAATGTCTTGGTTCGTCCTGTCCTCTTCGCTAGTGCGGTCAGTTCGGCTTCAATTTCACGCGGTAGGCGGATGGCAAGCATTGGTTTACTCCTGCTATACTTGTATAGCGAAATGTTTTTGACAGCAATGTGTTTCGGGTTGTGATAATTGTTTTTGCTGCAATTTGCAGAAAGCTGTTGGCATGATGCGCTATCTTGTTTCGATTTTCACAATTTTTCTGGCAACGTCTCAAGCTTGGGCCGAATGCAATGAGGTGGAACGCCGGCCTTGGACGAATGCCGCGAAATTTGGGCTTTCAATCGAGGCCCGCGCCGTTGGTCCTTCCTGTGCCACGTCCGCAATTGTGCTTCTGGTCACCAACAAGAACGACGAAGTGTTGTGGACCTTCATCCGTGAAGCCAAATCCATGATGTGGTTTCAGGACGAGGTGGGCGATGGCGCGGCGATGAAGCTGGGCCTGAAGAACTGGCTCGACTCTGCTTTCGGCATCTCGCCCAACTCGACGGCGGAACTGCCGGATTGGAAAGAAGGCGCGGACGGACCGACACGCGACGGCGACGGTGAATTCGGCTATTACACTGAGGCCGACAGGTTGATGCATATGGAACGCAGAGCGGCCGCAGAACCCATGTTCTGTTTTGTCTCCGGCATCGAAAGCACCACTTGCCTCGCGGCATCAAGTGGGAAATACGTCACCGACATCGGCGGGTTTTCATTTCCGGGATAACGTTTCGGGTGACTTTTTTGGCAATCATCGATAAATCTCTCGCCGATGGCCCACTTCGACGACGAGTATCTTGACGGCCTCAAACTTTATCTCGGCAATGATCCGATAATCGCCAATGCGGTAACGCCACTGGTTTTCGTACCGTCTCCCAGCCAGTGGAATTCCAAGTTGCCTGGGGTCTATAGATGTCGCCAAACGATTGGTCAAAAACGACAGAACCCGCCCTCTGACCACACTGCTGAGCTTGTCCAAGTCCTTGAGTGCTACAGGGTCAAACTCAAGCGTCCACGCCATAGCGCTTCAGCACGTCTTCAAGAGGAACGGCTTTTGCGCCCGATTTGTAAAACGCATCAAGTCGCTCATCGGCAATGCGCGCATCCTCCATGTCCTCCAGGTGGTCCAGCAGGACACGCAAAGCATAAGACGACGCGGTCTGGCCCGTTTCCTTGGCCAGCACAGACAGTTCTTGTTCGAGTTCTAGCGGCAAGCTGATTGTAAGCATCATGAAAACCTATGCTGAATACCTATAACAACGACTCGCAATTTTCAAGTGTCTTGCGCCTTGTGATGTGACCCGCTACGGAAATGCCAATTCCCAACACGCGAGACTCCTATGGCATCCCACAACCTCCTCTATCTCCCCGGCGATGGCATTGGGCCTGAAGTGATGGCTGAGGTTAAAAAAATTGTGGGCTGGATGGGGCAGCAGGGCATTGCCAGTTTCGAGACCGATGAAGGTCTTGTTGGTGGCTCGGCCTTTGATGCTCATGGCAAAGCTGTGTCTGATGCGGATATGGGCAAGGCACAAAACGCCGATGCCGTTTTGTTTGGCGCTGTCGGCGGGCCGAAGTGGGACAAGGTGCCTTATGATGTCAGGCCCGAAGCGGGCTTGTTGCGCCTGCGGAAAGACCTGGGGCTGTTTGCGAATTTGCGGCCCGCCATTTGTTATCCGGCTCTGGCGGATGCTTCGTCGTTGAAGAAAAATGTCGTTGAGGGCCTCGACATTCTGATCGTGCGTGAACTCACAGGCGGGGTTTATTTCGGTGAACCGAAAACCATCACCGATCTCGGCAATGGCCAGAAGCGTGGCATCGACACGCAAGTGTACGACACCTATGAAATCGAACGCATCACCCGTGTGGCTTTTGAATTGGCGAAGACGCGGCGGAACAAGGTGTCGTCAGCCGAAAAGCGCAACGTCATGAAGACCGGCGTGTTGTGGAACGAGATTGTCACACGCATCCACACGCAGGAATATCCGAACGTCGCACTTGAACATGTGCTGGCCGACAATTGCGCCATGCAGTTGGTGCGCTGGCCCAAGCAATATGATGTGATTGTGACGGACAATCTGTTTGGCGATGTGCTGTCTGATGTTGCGGCGATGTTGACGGGTTCACTTGGCATGTTGCCATCGGCATCCCTTGGTGCGCCTGATGCCAAGACCAAGCGGCGGAAATCTTTGTTTGAACCCGTGCATGGCTCGGCCCCGGACATTGCGGGCACGGGTGCGGCCAATCCGATTGCGATGATTGCGTCGTTCGGGATGGCGTTGCGTTATTCGTTTGGATTGGGCGAATGGGCGGACAAGCTTGATCTCGCCATCTCCAATGTGCTGGCCAAGGGCTTGCGCACCAGGGACATTGCAAGTGATGCGGCACCCGCAAATACCAATACCCAACAGATGGGTGATGCGATCCTCGCGGAATTGCAGGCAGTTGCCTGATGCTTGAACTCAAGTCGTCCTCCATCACAGTCCGCCTTCACCCCGAGGGCGCGCGGCTGGTGTCTTGTGAAGTGGATGGTGTTGAGGCTGTCTTCGGCAACCGCGTGGAAGATGGCATTCTGAAAGGTGATCCCTATGCAGGTGTTGTGTGCGGAAGGCATGCCGGGCGCATCACCAATGCGTCTTTCATGTTGGACGGCGAACGCATCCACCTCAATCCCAACATGGGGCCGCACCAATTGCACGGCGGCACTCACGGGTTTCATGCCCGCCATTGGGATTATCTGCGCGACGACAACCGCGTCAGTTTCATGCTGCAATCCCATGATGGCGAGGAAGGCTTTCCGGGCCATCTCGCGGTCAAGGCGGTTTATGCGCTGAAAGGCAACACGCTCTCCCTCACGATCACAGCGGCCACAACAAAGCCCACGGTGTGCAATCTCACCAACCACGCCTATTGGAACATGGAGGGCGGGGGCAATGTGTTGGGACATGAGCTGATGATGCCCGCGCAAAAATACTTCCCCTTGAATGAATTGCTGTTGCCCTTGGGGTCCATGGATGATGTGGCGGGCACGCGGATGGATTTCCGCAAAGCCCGCGTCATTGGCGAGGACTATGACAACGCCATGCTGCTGGATGGCACACGCGGCGAGATGAAGCGCGCGCTCACCTTGCGCGATCCCGCATCAGGTCGCAGTTTGGATGTCTGGGGTACTGAGCCTGCGGTCCAGTTCTACACGGCCATTCATTGGCGGCCTGATGTGGTAGGCCACAAGGGCCCTTTGCAACAATCCCACGCCCTGGCAATTGAGCCTCAAAATGTGGCTGACGCACCCAATCATCCTGCCTTCCCATCGTCAATCTTGCGTCCCGGGGAAACCTACCGCAACCACATGGAATGGCGCTTCGGCTGAGATCATCCGACTAAATTTCCATTGTAAAGATTATCGAGTCCTTAACTCCTGCAACCCCAAGCTGGTGGGCCTTTGGGAAAGCGTGGGACGCAGCGAATGTTTTCGAGTTTGGGTCAAATCGGGGCTGAAGTTCCGTTGATGGTCATGTTTCTGTTGTTGATGTTCTATCAACGCCGCGTCACCCCCCGCGCCAGCCTGTGGATCAAGGCCGCACCCAGCAAGGTGTTTGAAGCCATCGACCTCTATCCCGGCAAGCGTGAAAACTGGGGTCAGACCGTGTCAGATGTCACCATGGTTGACCAGGCCAAGGGCATTTTCGAGAAGACCTATGTCACCACCCTCACCATTGGCAGTGTGCAACGCTTCGCCGCATTGTTTTCAATCACCAGGCGGGAGCGCTACAGCTACCTTGAAATCGCCCGCGAGGGGCTTGAAGGCAAAAGCCAGGCCCGTGAACTCCTGCGCCAGATCTACACGCTGACGCCGGAAGGCGAAGGCACACGCCTTGCGATCGCCTATCATTGGGGCCCGCGCATGGCCCTGGCGCAGGTCATCGCGCGCGCTGATCTTTGGGGCGGCATCCACCGCATCAAGGGTCTGGTTGAAAACGGCACACCGAACGAACGGCCATACCACCTGATTTCCATCGCCATTTCGCTTGTGACCGCCTTGATTTCGCTCGGCGCATTTGCGTGGATTTTGGGCCCGGAAGCCGCTGCCTTGATCATCATTGCCTTGGCCGTGCATGAGTTTGGTCATCTCCTGGCCTATTGGCTGATGGGTCAGCCGTGGGGCCGCATGATATTTCTGCCCTTCCTTGGTGCCATGGCCATGCCAAGGCTTCCTTTCGAGAGTCAGGGGCAAGTGATTTTTGCGGCCTTGATGGGACCGGGCCTTTCCGTGCTTCTCGCCTTGGCGAGCGTGGCAGGTGTTGTGCTGCTCCCCGCCCATGCCACTTCTTTCTATTGGCTGGGCCTTGTCACGGTGCTGCTCAACATGTCCAATTTGCTGCCGATTGAACCTCTGGACGGCGGCATTGCGCTGCGCTCCATGTTGCATTGGCTGATGGGACGCTTTGCGCGGTTTGGCTTGATGGCAGCTGGTGTCATCATCATGGCCAGCGGTTTTTACGTCGGCCAAGTCCTGTTTGTGGCCGTTGGCCTGTTGGCGGTTTTCACCAACCTGAAAACCCGAAGCATTGACCCGGGACTTCGCACCCTCACGACGTTGCAGGTCTGCATCAGCCTGTTTGGCTACGTCGCACTATTGGCAGCCTACATTTCAATGATGTTCTATTTCACCAAAGGTGTGCCCGCCATCATCTAACGCGGCTTGCACAAGGTCGTATCAGTGTTCTAACCGCATCACCCCATGCAACCATCCCCGCCATCAGCCTTTCTGAAAGCCTATCGCCAGAAGCTTTCTGAGGGAGACCTGCGGCAGGATTCAGGGCAGGATGTGGTTGCATACGCATTGGAGGCGTTGAGTCTTGAATTGAGCGCCGGGCAATCTGGCGGCGGGCTGTTTGAACGCTGGCTGGGTCCCCGGACAGACAGACCGAAAGGCCTCTACATCTGGGGCGACGTGGGACGCGGCAAGACCATGTTGATGGACCTGTTCTTTGCCCATGCGCCGGCGGACAGAAAACGCCGCATCCATTTCCACGCCTTCATGCAGGATGTGCACCGCCAGCGCGCCGCAACGCTCACAATTCCCTACATCGCAAAGGCCATCGCACGCGACGCAAGGCTGTTGTGCCTCGATGAAATGCAGATCGCGGATATCGCCGACGCCATGATCATCGAAAGGCTATACGACGGCTTGATCGAGGCGGGCGTTGTGTTGGTGACAACTGCAAATGTACCGCCTGACGGACTCTACAAGGACGGCCTCAACCGACAGAATATTTTACCCTTTATCGCGCGTCTGCAGTCTGACATGAAGATCGTGACGCTCGACAGCCCGAAAGACTACCGCCTTGGCCGCATGAAGGCACGCGAGACTTTTTTGTCGCCGCCGACGGCCGCACACCGTGTGGCCTTCAACGACATCTGGCGCGATCTCACTGATGGCGCGCAGGGGCAGGCGGAAAAACTGGCTGTGCTCGGCCGCACACTTGTCGTGCCGAAGGCCGCCCACGCCTGCGCGTCTTTTACCTTCTTCGAACTCTGCGGCGAAGCCTTGGGGCCGCCGGATTATTTGGCCATCGCCAAAACCTACGCCACGGTTTTCATCTCCGGCATTCCCAAACTCAAGGCCCATCAGCGCAATGAGGTAAAGCGTTTCATATTGATGATCGACACATTTTATGATGCCGGCACATGTTTGGTGGCCTTGGCAGATGCACCGGCTGAAACCTTGTTTCCCAAAAACCAGCACAGCTTCGAAAGCCGACGCACCATCTCGCGTCTCAAGGAAATGCAGTCCAATTCCTGGTGGGGGAACGCGGCCTAGCTCATCCGGTCAAAGTCTGCTACGATGACGTGGGGGCTTTACGGCAAACAGACAGGTAAATTCTACCTGTGGGAGAAGTGGGCCATGGCAAAAAACATCATCCTTCTGTCCGACGGAACCGGCAACAGTTCTGCCAAACTCAGCAAGACAAACGTCTGGCGGACCTACGAAGCCCTCGACCGTTCAAGGCCGCAAAGTCAGATTGTCTTTTACGACAACGGCGTTGGCACCTCGGCCTTTTTGCCGAAAGCGCTGCTTGGCGGCGCCTTGGGTGTGGGCTTTGCGCACAATGTGCGCGAACTCTACGCCCATGTGTGCAGAAATTATGACCCCGATGACCGCATCCATGGCTTCGGCTTCAGCCGTGGTGCCTTCACCATCCGCACCCTCGCAGGCATGATCACCCGCATTGGCATCCTGAAACGGGGTGCCTTTGCATCGGAAGCTGAATTGAAGCGCAAGGTGAAAGCGGTCTTCCGCGAATACAAAAGACAGCACACGGAAGCCACGCAAGTGCCACCTTTGACGTCCCTGCTGCGCGGACTGCGCTCAGCCCTGTCGCGGACGCCTGTGCCGCAAGCTGCTGAACTTCATCCCGGGCACGTGGCGTTCCTGGGGCTTTGGGACACGGTTGATGCTTACGGGCTGCCGATACAGGAAATGACAGACGGCTGGGACCGTTTGGTCTGGCCCCTGTCGCTCCGCAGCTTTGAACTCAGTGCAAAAGTCGAAAAGGCCGCACATGCACTTTGTCTTGATGACGAGCGCAACACCTTCCATCCGCTGCTGTGGAATGAAGCAAAAGAAACGACGGGCAGGTTGAAGCAGGTCTGGTTTGCAGGCATGCATTCCGATGTGGGCGGCGGCTATCCAGACGGGACATTGTCCCACGTGCCGCTGAACTGGGTTATCAATGAGGCTCCCAGTCAACTGTTATGGCACAAGTCAAAGCTGAAGGACTACCAGCAATCGGCCAGCGCGTTGGCCCCCATGCACAATTCACGCAGCGGTATCGGAGCCTATTACAGGCTGCAACCGCGCAAGCTCGCCAAGCTGATCGACACGGGCCGGGGCTTTGTGAGCACACCCGGCAAGATCAACAAGAGCCGAAGCATAGACGGGCTGACAAGCGAGGACCGCGTCATCGCCATCGCCCATCCCAAGATCCATCATTCGGTGTTCGACAGGATTTCTGCGGGCAATGGTACATACTCACCAATAGTGTTACCGGCGAAGTATCACTGGGTCGATGGGTTGGGTGTTGTGCAAACGAATCCGCATCCGGTTGACCCTGCACCTTTGCTGCGGGCCAAAAACCAGGAGCGGGTCTGGGACCTCGTCTGGTGGCGGCGCTGGGCTTATTTCATCACCGTCTTTTTGACCCTGTGCCTGGCGCTGTTGCCGTGGATGAAGAGTGTGCCGTTGCTTCGCGGGATTTGGCCGCTTTCGGAAGCCGTGGATGGAGACAAGTGCATTGAATCTGTCGCCTGCTTCCTTTCAGGAGTTCCGCACGCCCTTGAGAGTTTTTTGCCGGGTTTTGCCAAGACCTGGGTTGACAGCTTCAGCACCAATCCCGCGATCTTCGGCGGCCTTGCGGCTGCGATCGGTCTGCTGATGTACGGCAGTTCCTGGCTGGACCGGAAAATCCACGATGACATGAGGGCCATATGGTCTGTGCCGGCAGCGGCGGCGACACCACACAGCAGAATCCACGCACTGCGTGAGAGTGGCTGGTACACGAAAGCTTTCAAATTCCTCAAACAGCAAGTCTTGCCTTTGAGCTTTGGTCTCCTGTCACTCGCCGCACTGACACTGGCGGGCATTGCTTTGGTGAGCCGGCCTGTGTTTTCGTTGATGGATGCGAATGGCGCGTTCTGCGAAAAAGACAAAGTCGGTGAAGACGTCGGGTATGATGTGGTCAACGCAAAAGCCGACTTCATGACCAATGCCATGTGCTGGGACAGCGGCCTCGACCTGAAACAAAACGCCACCTACCGGATTGTGCTGGTGACTGAAACGACCTGGATGGACGACGATATACCGGCTGATCTCAGCGGCAACGTGGAATCGCAACCGCCCCTATTTGCCGCCACAGCCTGGCCGTTCAAACGCTATGTCCGGGAGAACTATCTCCAACCTGTGGCCCGCATCTTTGCCGATGGCGGCCAGGATGAGTATGTGCTCAAGCCCACCCTGAAAACGACAAAAGACAAGCTGGAATGTTTGGTCAGCGATTTCGAGGCCAAGTCAGGCGGTCGCCTGTTTCTCTTTGTCAATGACGCCATCATCTTCGGCAAGCCCGAAACATTCCACAAGACCTACGGCAACAACAAGGGTTCGGCAAAAGTCTATGCCGCGCGAATTAACGCCGTGGGACAGACCTTTAAAATGCCACCAAACCTCCCCGGGGATTCTCCCTGCAGCGAGTTTCTCAATGCGTCAACACAGGCTGAAGCACAGTAGAGCCGACCCCGCCACAATGACGGCCACTTTGCGCGTGCCAAAAGTGTGATTGCGTTGACCTTGCCCCCAAGCCTTTTCGGGGTTAGAGAGACGCCGATTTCGCATTGCAACATGCCGCTTCCGGGTGGCGAGGAGAAAGCTGAATGGCACGCAAGAAGATTGCCTTGATTGGTGGCGGCATGATTGGGGGCACGCTGGCTCATCTCGCGGGCCTCAAGGAACTGGGTGACATTGTCATTTTCGATATCGCCGAAGGCTTGCCGCAAGGCAAAGCACTTGATCTCTCACAGTCCGGCGGCGTTGAAGGATTTGATGCTAGGCTTTCGGGCACGAATTCATACGAAGCCATTGCAGGTGCCGATGTCTGCATCGTGACGGCAGGCGTGCCAAGAAAGCCCGGCATGAGCCGCGATGATCTCGTTGGCATCAATCTGAAGGTGATGAAGTCTGTCGGTGAAGGATTGAAGGCCCATGCGCCAGACGCCTTCGTCATCTGCATCACCAACCCGCTTGATGTCATGGTCTGGGCCTTGCAAAAATTTTCCGGCATTCCCACCCACAAATTGATCGGCATGGCCGGCGTTTTGGACTCGGCCCGTTTCCAGCATTTCTTGGCGGAAGAATTCAAGGTCTCAGTCAAAGATGTGAACGCCTTCGTGCTTGGCGGCCACGGCGATACCATGGTGCCATTGACGCGCTATTCCTCGGTTGCCGGCATTCCGGTGCCTGACCTGATCAAAATGGGGTGGAGCACACAGGAAAGAATCGACCAGATCGTCCAGCGCACCCGTGATGGTGGCGCTGAAATTGTCAATCTGCTGAAGACGGGTTCTGCCTATTACGCGCCAGCATCAGCGGCCATTGCCATGGCTGAAAGCTATCTCAAGGACTACAAGCGCGTGTTGCCCTGTGCGGCCTATCTCGATGGCCAGTATGGTGTTTCGGGTACGTATGTGGGTGTGCCTGTTGTCATTGGCGAAAATGGTGTGGAGCGCATTGTGGAAGTGCATCTTGATGCGACAGACAAGGCAGGCTTTCAGAAGTCCGTCGATGCTGTCAACGGGTTGATGGCGGCGGCGAGGACGCTGGCACCGGAACTTTCATAGTCCTCCATGGGCGGGCTTGACCCGCCCAACCAGCCTGGGTCGGCGGATCAAGTCCGCCGATGGAGTTTTCAGAATACGAGGGAACGACATGAACATCCACGAATACCAGGCCAAGGAAGTGCTGCGCCAATTCGGCGTTCCCACAGGTAAGGGTGCGCCCGCCTTCACCGTTGATGAAGCGATGAAAATTGCGGAGTCACAACCCGGTCCTGTGTGGGTGGTGAAAGCCCAGATCCATGCCGGTGGACGCGGCAAGGGTGGTGGTGTGAAGGTGGTGAAATCCATCGCCGACGTTAAAACCGAGTCCACCCGCATTCTCGGCATGACCTTGGTGACCCCGCAGACTGGCCCGCAAGGCAAACTGGTGCAGCGCCTTTACATTGAAGAAGGCACGGCCATCGAGAAGGAATTCTACCTCTCGGTGCTGGTGGACCGCGCCACATCGCGCATCGCCTTCATCGTCTCGACGGAAGGTGGCATGGATATTGAAAAAGTCGCCCACGACACGCCGGAGAAAATCACCACGATTCACATCGATCCCGTGACAGGCCTCAGCCCCCATCATTTCCGCGCCATTGCCAAGGCGCTTAAACTGGACGGGCCGCAAGCCAAGCAGATGTCCAAAATCGCCACAGGCATCTACAGCGCCTTTGTCGAGAAGGACATGAGCCTGCTCGAAGTCAATCCATTGGTGATCACGAAGGCCGGCGATCTCGTCTGCCTCGACGCCAAAATGAATTTCGATTCAAACGCCTTGTTCCGCCATCCAGACATCGTGGCGATGCGCGATGAGACCGAAGAAGACCCCAAGGAAATCGAAGCATCGAAATATGATCTTTCCTACGTGGCGCTGGATGGTTCCATCGGCTGCATGGTCAATGGCGCCGGCCTTGCCATGGCCACGATGGACATCATCAAGCTCTATGGCGAAGAGCCTGCGAACTTCCTCGACGTTGGCGGTGGAGCCAACAAGGAAAAAGTGACGGCCGCTTTCAAGATCATCACCGCTGACCCCCGCGTCAAAGGCATTCTCGTCAACATCTTCGGCGGCATCATGAAGTGTGATGTGATTGCAGAAGGTGTGATCGCAGCCGTCAAAGACGTGGGGCTGAAGGTGCCGCTTGTGGTGCGGCTTGAAGGCACCAATGTGGAACTGGGCAAGGACATCATCAACAAGTCTGGCTTGAATGTGATTTCGGCGGATGATCTCAATGATGCGGCGAAGAAGATCGTGAAGGCAGTGAAGGACGCGGCTTGAATTTACACATAGTTACACGTATGCTAAGTGGAACTACGTGCAGGAGCATCTCATGACCAATATTACGCTTGCCATAGACGATAAACTGTTGAAACAGGTACGCAGCTTTGCAAAGCGCAACGGGACAACGGTGAATGGCTTGGTGCGGCAAAAATTGGTTGACGTCATAAGACAAGAAGAAGTGATGGAAGACGCTCGGCTTGGCTTGCTCGAACTGATCGAGAATTCCACCGGAAGACTGCCCAAGAATTACAGATTTGATCGGGAGAAGCTTTATGAATCCCCTGCACTTTCTGGACACAAACGTGTTGATCTACGCGGCCGCAGGAAAACTGGATGATCCCCGCAAGCATGAAATTGCATCAAGACTCATCGTCGACGGAAAGTTTGCCATCTCAAGTCAGGTTCTTGGTGAGTTCTATGGCACCGTGCGATATCCTCAGGACGAAATGTTGAGTGTGATCGACGCCCAAAGTTGGATTCAGAAACTGATACCCTTCTCGCGAATGGATACCAGCCCAACACTTATTTCATCAGCCGCCTCAATCCGGGAAAGATTTAAGATTCAATTTTGGGACGCAGCATTGATTGCCGCAGCTGAAAGACTGGGCTTGGGCATTCTATTCTCCGAGGACATGAGCCACGGTCAGAAATATGGCTCCGTCACCGTCATCAACCCTTTCAAGGCGCATTGATCCATGTCCATCCTCGTCAACAAGAAAACCCGCGTCATCTGCCAGGGCATTACCGGCAACAATGGCACCTTCCATACCGAACAGGCCATCGCTTATGGCACGCAGATGGTGGCGGGGGTGACACCGGGCAAGGGTGGCATCACGCATTTGAGTCTTCCGGTTTATGATACCGTCGCCGAAGCGCGAGACGCCACGGGCGCTGATGCGTCGGTGATTTATGTGCCGCCGCCGTTCGCCGCAGATTCCATCTGCGAAGCCATCGCAGCCGAAATCCCGCTGATCGTCTGCATCACCGAAGGCATTCCTGTGCTCGACATGGTGAAGGTGAAGCGCGCACTTTCCGGTTCCAAGTCCCGCCTGATCGGGCCTAATTGCCCGGGCGTACTCACCCCCGGCGAATGCAAGATCGGCATCATGCCTGGCAATATTTTCAAGAAGGGCACCGTCGGCATCGTCTCGCGCTCCGGCACGCTAACTTACGAAGCGGTGTTCCAGACCACCAATGCGGGGCTTGGCCAAACCACAGCTGTCGGCATTGGCGGTGACCCGGTGAAGGGCACGGAATTCATCGATATTTTGGAAATGTTCCTCGCCGACCCCAAAACCGAATCCATCATCATGATCGGTGAAATCGGTGGTTCAGCCGAAGAGGAAGCCGCCGAATTCATTCGCAAAAACAAAATCAAGAAACCTATGGCGGGCTTCATCGCGGGCACAACAGCGCCTCCAGGCCGCCGCATGGGCCATGCCGGTGCCATCATTTCGGGTGGGAAGGGTGATGCAGGTTCAAAGGTCGACGCCATGAAGCGGGCGGGGATTTCGGTTTCGGACTCGCCGGGCCTTTTGGGTGAGACCTTATTGAAGAAATTGAAACGGAATTAGTTCAAGCCTTGCCCGAAAATCAGGCAGGTGCCAGGCAAACCACCTTACATCAATTCTTGAATTGAACGCCGCTTTGTCACACACTCACCTTCAAGGGATGGGCATGGCGAAAATCTTCAACGAGATGCAGGGTGATGGCGGTGTGCGGGCACCCTATCTGTTGGTCGACGAATGGATGCGCACCCTCAAGAAGAAGGATGTCGAGCGCGCCACGCGTGAGGCTGAAAACCGTTTCCGCAGGCAGGGCATCACGTTTGCCGTCTATGGCGATGACGAGGCCTCCGAACGCCTGATCCCCTTTGACATCGTGCCGCGCGTGTTCGCGGCGTCGGAATGGCGGCGGTTGTCGTCGGGCATCGAGCAGCGGGTGCGCGCCCTCAACGCCTTCATCCATGATCTCTACCACCGTCAGGAAATCCTGCGCGCAGGCATCATTCCCCATGACATCATCATCAACAACGCCGCCTTTGTGCCGGACATGCTGGGGGTGAATCCAGCCAAGGGCATCTATGCCCACATCATCGGCATCGACATCGTGCGGATTTCCGAATCGGAATTCTACGTTCTGGAAGACAATTGCCGCACTCCCTCCGGCGTGTCTTACATGCTCGAAGACCGCGAAACCATGATGCACTTGTTTCCCGAGCAATTCGCCCGCCAGCGTGTCGCCCCGGTCGAGAACTATCCGTCCCTGCTGCGCAAGACCCTGGACAGTGTCGCCCCCGCCGGATGTGACGGCGAACCTTCCATCGTGCTGTTGACACCCGGCATCCACAACGCGGCGTTTTTTGAACACGCGTTCCTCGCCGACGAGATGGGGGCGGAACTTTGCGAGGGCAGCGATCTCTTTGTTTCGGATGGCCATCTCTACATGCGCACCACGCAGGCGCCGAAACGTGTGGATGTCGTCTACCGCCGCATTGATGACGCCTATCTTGATCCCCTGTCATTCCGGACGGATTCCGCCATCGGCGTGCCCGGGCTTTTTGACCTCTACCGCGCGGGCCGCGTCACCATCGTCAACGCGCCTGGCACCGGGATCGCTGACGACAAGGCGATCTACACCTACATCCCGAAAGTCATCGAATTCTACACCGGTGAAAGGCCGCTGTTGAAAAACGTGCCGACATGGCGCTGTGGCGAAGCCAGTGACCTGAAGTATGTGCTGGACCACTTGGCGGAACTGGTGGTGAAGGAAGTGCACGGCTCCGGCGGTTACGGCATGCTGGTGGGGCCAACATCTTCCAAACGCGAGATCGAAACTTTCCGCGCCAAGTTGAAATCAAACCCCGCCAACTACATCGCCCAGCCCACCCTGGCATTGTCCACCGTTCCCACCTACACGGCCTCCGGAGTGGCACCGCGCCATGTGGACCTGCGCCCCTTCGTGCTGTCGGGCGACCGTGTCCGCATCACGCCCGGCGGCCTCACCCGCGTCGCGCTGAAAAAAGGCTCCCTCGTGGTCAATTCCAGCCAGGGCGGCGGCACCAAAGACACCTGGGTTCTGGAGGACTGATGCTCGGACGCACCGCCTCCTCACTGTTCTGGATGTCGCGCAACATGGAGCGTGCCGAAAACATGGCGCGCCTCCTTGAGGTGGGCCACCGCATTTCCCTGATGCCCGGCAAGATCGAGGGCCACCGGGATGAATGGCGCTCGACCCTGCTCAGTGCGGCCAGTGAGCCGGGCTACATGGCGGGACACAAGACAGTGACAGGCGAACAAGTCGTCAAGTACCTGATCTTCGATGAACAAAATCCCTCCAGCATCAAATCCGTGGTGCGCACCGCGCGCAACAATGGCAGGGCCGTGCGCACCGCCCTGACCCGCGACGTCTGGGAAAGCATCAATGCCACCTGGAACGAACTGGCCCACATCAAGCCCGAGGACATGACGCGTGACCGCCTGCCTGTGTTCCTCGATTGGGTTAAGCAACGCTCAATGTCGTTCAGAGGGGCCGTGCTCGGCACCATGTTGCGCAACGAGAACTATTACTTCAGCCAGCTCGGCAATTTCATCGAACGCGCCGACAACACGGCCCGCATACTTGACGTCAAATATTTCATTTTACTGCCCAAGCCCACGGATGTCGGCAGCGAACTCGACTCGCACCAATGGGCGCAGATCCTGCGCAGCGTCTCGGCCCACCGCGCCTACCGCTGGTTCTACCGCGACAGCAACTACAAGCCCTGGCTGGTCGCCGAGTTCCTGATCCTGCGCGAGGAAATGCCGCGCTCGCTGCTGTTCAGCTACCAGTGGATCAACACTGCCCTCAAGGGTCTCTCCGCCTTGCATGGCAGAAGTTATGATTGCCACGGAAAAGCCGCTGACATGGCGGGTCGTCTGCGGGGAGAGAACATGGAGCAGATTTTCCAGGCGGGACTGCATGAATGGTTGCAGGATTTCATCAACGCCAACAACGCCCTGTCCCGTGACATCGGCAAGACCTACAATTTTCCCTGAGGACGCCATGCGCCTGAACGTGCACCACGCCACACGCTATGAGTACGAGAGCCTGCCTTCCTATATCGTGCAGCGCCTGCACCTGAAACCCGCTGATTTCACGGGCCAGCGCTGCCTGAACTGGTCGATCGCGGCACCCGGCATCGAGAACGCCCTGTGCTACCGTGACGGCATGGGCAACTGGGTGCATCTCGTCACCTCAACCCCCTCGGAGCGGTCTTTGTCCATTGTGGCGGAAGGCGAGGTCGAGACCGAAGACACCTCCGGCGTGGTGAGGGGGTTGCAGGCAACTGTGCCAGAGGCGGTCTTCCTGCGCACCACACCCGTGACAAAGGCAGACACCGCCCTCAAGGATTTTGCGACGAGCCTGCGGCATGCCACGTCCGCCCTCGACCAGGCCCATGCCATCATGCAAGGGGTGCACGCCAATGTGGCTTATGAACTGGGTGCCTCAGACGCGCAGACGACAGCGGCCCAGGCCTTGGCGGCAGGTCGCGGTGTCTGCCAGGACCATGCCCACATCATGCTGGCGATGGCGCGCTTTCTGGGCATGCCCGCCCGCTATGTCACAGGCTACCTGGTGACAGGGCAGGGCGCATCCTCAACCGCCGCCCATGCTTGGGCCGAACTCCATGTTTCCGGGCTTGGCTGGGTCGGTTTCGATGCCGCCAATGGCCAGTGCCCGACAGCACATTACGTGCGCGTGGCGGCAGGATTGGATGCGGCGTCGGTTGCTCCAGTGCGCGGATCACGGCGGGGCGCGGAAGGCACGGAGCATCTGAGGGTTGAAGTCCGCGTCGAAATCTCGCAACAGTGACCGCGCGATTTGGGAGCGGAATTCTGGAATGACTTATTGTGTCGGCATGTTGCTGGACAAGGGCCTTGTGATGGCGGCGGACACCCGCACCAACGCCGGTGTCGACAATGTCGGCAAGTTCAAGAAACTCTACAGCTGGGAGTATCCCGGTGAGCGGGTCTTCGTGCTGTTGACGGCGGGAAACCTTGCGGTGACACAAGCCGTTGTCAGCATGATTGATGAACAGATCCACCACCCGGAGGACAACGGCGAATCGCTGAAAACCGTGGCGACCATGTTTCAGGCCGCCCATCTGGTGGGCCATTGCATGCGCGAGGTGCGCCGCAAGGATGGCGACCACCTTACCTCCAACGGCGAGTCCTTTGCCGCCAGTTTTATTCTCGGTGGCCAGGTCGGCAACGAAAGAACCCGCCTCTACCACATCTATGCGGCGGGCAATTTCATCGAGGCCACGCCGGACACGCCGTTCTTCCAGATCGGCGAACACAAATACGGCAAGCCCATCCTTGACCGTGTTGCCCGCAGCGACATGGAGCTGGGGGAGGCGGCAAAGATGGTGCTGCTGTCGTTTGATTCCACCCTGCGCTCGAACCTCAGTGTCGGCCTGCCCATCGACCTCCTGACCTACGAAACCGGCACCCTCAGGATCGAACACACCAAACGCATCGGCCTGGACGATCCCTATTTCAAGATGCTGTCCACGGAATGGTCAAAAGCCCTGAGGGCGGCATTCGCCAACATTGAAGCACTGGACATTTGATGCGGTCTTCAACCGTATGGAATATTTTCATTCAATTTTCCGTCATTCCGGCGAAGGCCGGGACGTTGCTTCATACACCGCAAATGTTGAAACAGCCGAAGAAAGCCGTGTCGCCGGTCTGAACACTTCGCCGGGATGACGGAATTTTTGTTCGGTTTATTCCGGCCAACTGAAAATCGCTCCAACTTCCCATTGAAGCCGAAATGATTTCGCCATAAAGGCGGTGTAGTTGACTGAAGAGGTTCAGGGGCATTTGCGCCCCGGCGGCTTGCGGCGATTGTGCCAAAACCGTGAGGACACAAGGGACGGAACGTTATGAACAAGACGGAAAGCCGCACGGCTTTTGAGGAAACTTCATTCCTTTATGGCGGCAACGCTAAATTCATTGAAGAGCTTTACAGCCAATACCAGCAGAACCCAGCCGCCGTGGACCCCCATTGGCGGATTTATTTTGACCAGTTGGCGGGCGAAACCGCAGCACCAAAAGGCCCGTCATGGGCCAGGTCCGATTGGCCACTCAAACCGTCCGATGAGCAAACTGCCGCCCTCGACGGCAACTGGGTTGAAGTCGAAAAAGCCATCGCCGCAAAGCTTGCGGCGTCCCTGCCCAAGGGGGCAAAACCCGTTGCAGCCCCCGTTGCCGCGCCGACCGCCACTGCACCATCTGCGGCCGCACTCGAAGATGTCAAAAAAGCCACCATGGATTCGGTGCGCGCGCTGATGATGATCAGGGCATTCCGCATGCGCGGCCATCTCGCCGCCGACCTTGATCCCCTGAAATTGAAAGAGCCGGAACAGCATCCGGAACTCGATCCGGAAACCTATGGCTTCACAGCAGCCGACATGGACCGGCCGATTTTTCTGGACAAGGTTCTGGGCCTTGAGAAGGCCACCATCCGGCAAATTCTCGATATCGTGAAGCGCACCTATTGCGGCACACTTGGTGTGGAATTCATGCACATCACTGACCCCGAGCAGAAATCCTGGTTGCAGCAACGCATCGAAGGCGAAGGCAAGGAAATCCGCTTCACGCTGGAAGGAAAAAAGGCGATCCTTGCGAAGCTCATCGCCGGTGAAGACTTCGAGCAATTCCTCAACGTCAGATACACCGGCACCAAGCGCTTTGGCCTGGATGGCGGTGAGGCCATGATCCCCGCGCTTGAGCAGATCATCAAACGCGGCGGCAGTCTGGGGGTTGAGGAAATCATTGTCGGCATGGCGCACCGCGGCCGCCTCAACGTTCTCGCCAACGTCATGGGCAAGCCCTACTCGGTGATCTTCCACGAATTCCAGGGCGGCTCCGCCACACCTGACGAAGTCGAAGGATCGGGCGACGTGAAGTATCATCTTGGCTCATCATCAGATCGGACCTTTGACGAAAAGACGGTGCATCTCTCGCTCACTGCAAATCCATCGCATCTTGAAATCGTGGACCCCGTCGTCCTCGGCAAGGCCCGCGCCAAGCAAGACCAGCGCGGTGACAAGTCCCGCACAACGGTAATGCCCCTGCTGATCCATGGTGACGCGGCGTTTGCGGGGCAAGGCGTTGTCGCGGAATGTCTAGGACTCTCCGGCCTCAAGGGCCACCGCAATGGCGGTTCAATCCATTTCATCATCAACAACCAGATTGGATTTACAACGTCGCCCATCTGGTCGCGCTCTTCACCTTATCCCTCAGACGTCGCCAAGATGATTGAAGCGCCGATCTTCCACGCCAATGGTGATGATCCGGAAGCCGTGGTGTTTGCAGCCAAGATCGCCACCGAATTCCGCCAGCAGTTCAAGAAACCTGTCGTCATCGACATGTTCTGCTACCGCCGCTACGGCCACAATGAAACCGACGAACCCGCTTTCACGCAACCGCTGATGTACAAGCGGATCGCCTCCCACAGGCGTGTGGTCGAAATCTATGGCCAGCGCCTTGTCGATGAAGCTGTCGTCACGGCGGATGAATTCACCGCCATGAAAGCCGACTATCGCAAGACACTCGAAGACGCCTTTACCGTCGCCACCAGCTACAAGCCCAACAAGGCGGATTGGCTGGATGGGCGCTGGGCCGGCATGAAGAAGGCGGCGTCCATGGAGGATGACCGCCGCGGGCAGACTGGTGTGGATGTCGAAAAACTGAAAATACTGGGAGGCCGCCTCACCAAGATTCCAAAAACCTTCACCCCCCACAAAACCATGCAGCGCGTTCTCGATACGCGCGCCAAGATGGTCAGCGATGGTGCAGGCCTCGACTGGGCCATGGGCGAAGCCATGGCGTTTGCGACACTTCTGGATGAAGGCGTAAAGATCAGGCTTTCGGGACAGGACGTCCAGCGCGGCACCTTCTCGCAACGCCATGCCGTCATCGTCGATCAGGTGAACGAGAAGCGTTACACACCCCTCAATCACTTGAAGAGAGAGCAGGAGGTGAAGATTGAAGTCATCAACTCCATGCTCTCGGAAGAGGCGGTGCTGGGCTATGAGTATGGCTACTCGCTGGCCGAGCCCAGTGCGCTCGTCCTCTGGGAAGCGCAGTTCGGCGACTTTGCCAATGGCGCACAGGTGATCTTCGACCAGTTTCTGTCATCGTCAGAACGCAAGTGGCTGCGCATGTCCGGCCTCGTGGTGCTGCTGCCCCATGGTTACGAAGGCCAGGGGCCAGAACATTCGTCGGCCCGCATCGAACGATTCCTGCAAATGTGCGCGGAAGACAACATGCAGGTGGTGAATTGCACAACGCCTGCGAACTACTACCACGTGCTGCGCCGCCAGATGAAGCGTGATTTCAGAAAACCCCTCATCGTCTTTACGCCGAAATCATTGCTCCGCCACAAGCGCGCAACGTCAACACTCGCTGAAATGGGTGAAGGCACAACGTTCCACCGCGTGCTGTGGGATGATGCGCAGTTCCTGGCCAATGAAAAAATCAAGCTGCAGAAAGACGAAAAAATCCGTCGCGTCATTCTCTGTTCCGGCAAGGTCTATTATGATTTGTACGAAGAGCGCGAGAAGCGCGGGCTTGACGATATCTACCTGATGCGCGTCGAGCAGCTGTATCCATGGCCGCACAAGGTGCTGGCGCAGGAACTGTCGCGCTTCAAGAAAGCCGAGTTCATCTGGTGCCAGGAAGAGCCGCAGAACATGGGGCCCTGGACCTTTGTGCAGCACGGCATCGAGCGCGTGCTGGAATTCATCAAGGCCAAGAACACAAGGCCGCGCTATGTGGGCCGGGCCGCATCAGCATCCACAGCCACAGGCATGATGAGCCGCCATCTCAAGGAACTGAAAGCCTTCCTTGATGAAGCGCTGGCATGAACCATTTCCCTTTTTGATTTTCTGAAAGCAACTGACATGAGCAAAGATATCAAGGTTCCAACCCTCGGCGAAAGTGTTGTCGAAGCCACCATCGGCAAATGGTTCAAACAGGAAGGCGACAGCGTGCGCGCCGATGAGCCGCTGGTTGAACTGGAGACAGACAAGGTGACGGTTGAAGTGCCTTCGCCTGCATCTGGTAAACTTGAAAAAATCGTGGCCCTTGCAGGCAGCACCGTCACCATTGGTGCACTGTTGGGGACGATTGCGGAAGGTGCTGTGGGCACCGCTCCTGTATTGCCTGCCGCAAAGCCTGCCGCTGCCGCACCCATTCTTTCTGCCAAATCCGAAACCCTCTCCCCTGCCGTCCGCAAGGCCGTGGTTGAAAACAACATCAACCCCGCTGATGTCTCAGCCACCGGCAAGGACGGTCGCATCACCAAGGGGGATGTGATCAACCATTTGGAGAAACCAGCACCTGTCGCAGCTCCCACTCCCGTGGCTGCGGCCCCGAGGGCCGCAGCCCCACAAGGTGCTGAAGAGCGCGTGAAGATGACGCGTCTGCGCGCCACCATCGCCAAGCGCCTGAAAGACGCACAAAACACCGCCGCCATGCTCACCACCTTCAACGAGGTGGACATGACGCAAGTCATGGCACTCAGGAACCAATACAAGGACGTGTTTGAAAAGAAGCACGGCACCAAGCTCGGCTTCATGTCCTTTTTCGTGAAGGCCGCCATTCAAGCCTTGAAAGACGTGCCCACCGTCAACGCCGAAATTGACGGCGAAGACATCGTCTACAAGAACTACTACCACGTCGGTGTGGCCGTCGGCACCGACAAGGGCCTCGTCGTTCCCGTGGTGCGCAACGCAGACCTGCTGTCTTTCGCAGGCATCGAGCAAACCATCGCAGGCTACGGCAAGAAAGCCCGCGACGGCCAACTCACCATCGCCGACATGCAAGGCGGCACCTTCACGATTTCCAACGGCGGCATCTACGGCTCGCTGATGAGCACGCCTATCCTGAACGCGCCACAGTCCGGCATCCTCGGCATGCACAAGATTCAGGACCGCCCGATTGCGATGAATGGACAAGTCGTCATCCGCCCCATGATGTATCTCGCACTATCCTACGACCACCGCATCGTCGACGGCAAGGAAGCCGTGACCTTCCTCGTGCGGATCAAGGAAGGCCTGGAGGACCCGGGGCGGGCGTTGCTGGATCTCTGACCACGATGCCAACTATCGCCATTGTGGACGGCGTAACTGTCATGATCTATCCTAAGGATCACCAGCCACCGCACATTCATGCCAGAATAGCAGAATTTGAGTGCAAACTTGCTATTTGGGACGGTGCTTTGCTGGACGGAATGCTGCCGAAGCAGAAGCTGGCCAGCCTGCAAGACTGGCTTGCTCTTCACAGGTTTGAAGTAGCTTCCGCTTGGAATGAAATCCATAGCGGTCGCTCATTCAAAGGGAGAATTTCATGAGAGACAAGATTGTAGCGGTGAAGGTTGTTCACCATCCGGTTTTGAATGTCGTTTTTGCCGACGGACTGGCGGGAGACTTCGACGTTGGCAAAGACATTGAAAGATTTGAAATGTTTGCTCAGTTGAAAGACAAGGATTTCTTCTCTTCAGTTTCTTTTGACCATCATGGCTATCGCCTGGGCTGGCGTTTGGATGAAGTTGGCAATGAAATTGACTATGGCTCAGATACAATTCGCACCGAAATAGAAACCGCCAAAGTCATCGAAATGGCAGAACAACATCGCGCAAAAATACAGGCCGCAGAATAATGCCCCACGATCTCATCATCATCGGCACTGGTCCCGGCGGCTATGTCTGCGCTATTCGTGCGGCACAGCTGGGATTGAAAATCGCTGTTATAGAGAAGCGCGCCAGCCATGGCGGCACCTGTCTCAATGTCGGTTGCATCCCCTCCAAGGCATTGCTGCACGCAACGGAATTGCTGGCGGAGAGCAGACACTCATTCGCCAAGATGGGCCTCATCGGTGAGACCAAGGTCGACTTCGCCCAGATGATGACTTTCAAGCAGGAGGCGATTGATGGCAACACCAAGGGCATCGACTTCCTGTTGAAGAAGAACAAGGTGGATGTGATCCGAGGCATTGCCAGAATCATCGGCGCAGGCAAAGTTGAAGTCGATGGCACGGTGCATGAAGCCAGGCACATCATCATCGCCACGGGTTCTGACTCCGCCAAGCTGCGTGGCGTAGATGTGGATGAAAAACAGATCGTCACCTCAACGGGCGCACTCACACTGGAAAAAATCCCTGTGACCATGACCGTGATTGGCGCAGGCGTGATCGGGCTTGAGATGGGTTCTGTCTATGCACGCCTTGGCTCAAAGGTGACGGTGATCGAATATCTCGACCGCATCCTGCCGGGCATGGACCTGGAAACCGCAAAGGCCTTCCAGCGCCTGCTGCAAAAGCAGGGCTTTGATTTCAAGCTTGGCCACAAGGTGACGGGTGCAACCAAAGCCGCATCAGGCGTGACACTCTCCGTCGAACCTGCGGCAGGTGGCACAGCAGAGACGATCACCTCTGACGTCGTCCTGGTCGCAATTGGCCGCACCGCCTATACTGAGGGCCTGGGTGCCAAGGAAGCTGGCATTGCCCTTGATGAGCGTGGCCGCGTCATCGTTGATGACCATTTCGCCACCAGCATCCCCGGCATCTACGCCATCGGCGACGTCATCCGTGGTCCCATGCTCGCCCACAAGGCTGAAGACGAAGGTGTTGCCCTCGCTGAATTGTTGGCGGGCCAAGCTGGACACGTGAACTATGATGTCATCCCCGGTGTTGTTTACACCTCGCCAGAAGTGGCTTCTGTCGGCAAGACCGAGGAAGAACTCAAAGCCGCAGGCATCGCCTACAAGGCGGGGAAATTCCTCTTCCTCGCCAATGGCCGCGCCAAGGCCAATCAGACCACCGATGGATTTGTAAAAGTCTTGGCCGACGCCAAAACAGACCGCGTGCTGGGTTGCCATATCGTAGGGCCACAAGCTGGCGAACTCATTCATGAAGTGGTCGTGCTGATGGAATTCGGTGGATCTGCCGAAGACCTTGCGCGCACTACCCATGCCCACCCGACCTTGGCTGAAGCTGTAAAAGAAGCGGCCCTTGCAGTGGCGGGGCGTGCCATTCACAGTTAACAAAAACTGAACCCAACCACGCCAAAACGCGCGCCAGATTTAAGCGCGTGGCAGTGTGTCTTTGATAGTCTGCCATCAATAATAAAAAGGGTGGGAACAGGCGTGGACAAATCTCAAATTGATATCATGGTGCTCGACGACGATGTCGATCTCTTGACCAGCGTTGCTGAATTGCTGGCGGAATCAGGCTACAAGGTCAAAGGCTTTGCTGATCCGGAAAGTGCCGTCGAATTTGCGGTGGACCGCACCTTCAAACTCGGCGTTTTCGACTTCCGCCTCGGCTCTGTGAAAAACGGTCTCGATGTGGTGGAAACACTGCAAGCCATGGGTTCGGCAGCCAGCTACATCATGGTGACAGCAGACGTGGAGCGTTCAACGCAGTTGCGCGCCATGGGCCTCAAGGTGTTTGAATTCATGCGTAAACCCGTGCAGCCGGAAGCCCTGCTGGATACGGTGGAACGCGCGCTGGCGAAAGCCGCCTAGAACATCGGACGCTCAACTGTATTCACGATTTTCCTTGTGTCCTCCATAGGCGGGCTTGACCCGCCACCCCAGAACCACCCGCAGTCTGGTTCGGCGGCTCAAGGCCGCCGATGGAGGAATATGGGATTTGATTCCACTTGAGCGCCCATGCTCTAAAGACCCGTCGTCGGTACGGGCTTTGTGCCGTCAGCAAATCGTTTGAAGCGAAAGGGTGTGGGGTCAACACAGGGCTTTGCACCCGTCGCCATTTGCGCCATCAAAAGCCCGGCCCCCGGCCCCAAGCCAAAACCGTGACCTGAAAAGCCTGACGCCAAATGCAAACCCGGCACGGCTTCGATATGATCGATGGCGGGAACCGTATCTGGCGTCGCATCAATCATGCCAGCCCATTTAGCGGCAATTTTCACATCTTTGAAGGCGGGGAACGCCTGCTGCAGTGCGGCCATGCTTTCATCAAGAATCGCATCCACAGGTTTCGGATCAAGAATGCGATGATGTTCGAAGGGTGTCACCTCATCCAGCTGCCAGCGCCGCTTCATTTGCCATTCCTCAATGAAGCGCGATCCAAGCCGCATCCGAACACCTTTCCTGTCCAGCCGCAGCAAAGGCAAAAAATCTGCCACAAAACGCAAATGCGATGGCGTCAAATCCGCAAGTGAGAGATGATTGTGGGTGACAGTGAAGCCACCGTCCAATCGCTTCCTGACGGCATACTTGTAACCCGAAAACGTGCGCTCATGTCCAACGTCGAGGGCAGCGGTGCGCTGGACCGAATTGACGACTCCCAATTGCGGAAAGCGGACATTGAGATTGTGCAAAAAGCGCGAAGACCAATAACCACCGGCAAGGATCACCGTGTCAGTTGCAACGACACCTTTTTCCGTGACCACGGAAGACACACGTCCCGCCGTTGTTTCAACGCCGCGTGCTGCACACTGCGTCATCACAACACCACCCCGGGACTGGAAGGTACGCGCCATGGCAGACACCGCAATGAAAGGTTCGGCCCGTCCATCATCCGGCGTGTACATGCCGCCGATGAAAGGGAAAGCGGAGCCTGGAACAAGTTCACCAACGTCAGCCGCTGAGACAATGCGCGTCGCAATGTCGTGCTGTTTGGCGTTTTCCCCTGCCCACTTTATTTTTTCCGCGAACTGTTCCGCTGTCTCACTCATGTAGACAATGCCACAGGTGCGAAAACCGGTTTCCGCACCGATGCGCGCATTCATGCCACGCCACAGATCAAGCGACACTTTGATCAGTGGAATCTCTCGCGGGTCCCGCCCCATCTGCCGGCACCAGCCCCAATTGCGAGAGGATTGCTCTGCGGCGACTTCACCTTTCTCAACAACAACAACCTCAAGCCCCATGTCTTGAAGGGCAAGGGCTGTGGAAATGCCGATGATACCAGCACCGATGACAACGGCAGAGGCACGGCTGGGCAATGCATGAGATGAAGGGACGTGATCAATGGTGGGCATGAACCACTGTCCTAGAGTTTGCACCCGCTTGCAAGCGTGGTGCTATGTCGCAAAGGCCTTGCGGTACTGCGTCAGGAGATGGGCGCGGTCGACTTCCGTATATATCTGCGTGGACGACAGGCTGGCATGGCCGAGCAAATCCTGGATCACCCGAAGATCAGCGCCGCTGCCGAGAAGATGTGTGGCGAAGGAATGCCTGAGCGCGTGTGGTGTTGCCTGCTCCGGCAGGTTCAAAGCGCTGCGCAATTTTTGCATGTTGAGCTGCACGATGCGGGCCGAAAGCACGCCACCTTTGGCACCGCGAAACAGGGCTTGCGAGGGCAACACTGGAAACGGGCAAGACGCGACATAGGCTTCAACCGCCTCCAACACCTGCGGCAAAACAGGCACCAACCTCTGCTTGCCACCTTTGCCGGTCATGCGCAGGGGATTGTCCGCCAGCATGGCAGGCGTCATCGAAAGTGCCTCTGAAATACGCAAGCCACAGCCATAGAGCAGCATCAACACCGCCCGGTCCCGCGCCGCAATCCATGGCACATCACTTTCAACGTCAGTATCCGCCATTACCTTTGCCGCCATGACTTCAGTCAATGGCCGGGGAATGGCATGGGGCAGTTTTGGGGCCCGCAGGGCCGCATAGGCGAGGTTGCGAAAATGGCTCTGTTTCTCCGCAAAGCCAAAAAATGATTTGAGTGCTGAAACCTGTCGTGCCGCAGAGCGCGCGGCAATGCCGTCATTGCGGCGATGGGCAAGAAAACTGCGGAAATCCATCAACGGCAGATCCCGCAAGTCAGTCATGTTGGCTGGCGCGTTGAAGTGGTCATGCAAAAATGCGGTGAACTGCATGAAGTCGCGGGCATAAGCCTCCAGCGTTTTCACAGCCATCCGCTTTTCCGCGCGCAACCACGTCAACCACGCCTTGGCGACAACAGCCGCATCCGATGCCAAGTTGAAGGCTATTGTGGCCGCAGGGACCTCTCCCGCCCTTCGGGCACCCTCCCCGGGGGGGAGGGACTCCTTGAACAACCTCCCCGTGTCATTGTTGAGGGAGATCGTAGACACAATTCCCTCCCCTATGGGGAGGGTACGGCGAAGCCGGGGGAGAGGTCCTTTGGCCGCGAGCGATGGCCCTGCCATGCGCGGGTGTCGACGTTGCTCAGTTTGAGTCATCGCCAAAACCTAGACCCCAATCGTTGATAGCCTGTTACAAATGTCTATGGAACATTTGTTCTATTTTCTTGTGACAACGTGGCACCTGTGGTTGATGTCAGCCATGACCAATTCGCCGCCCCGGGATTTTGCCAGTCTCAGAAGTCTCATCATTGCCAAGGCGCCGGATTTGCCACGCCGCCTCACACAAGTGGCGTCCTATTCAATCGAAAACCCCGATGAGATGGCCTTTGGCACGGTGGCTTCCATAGCCCAGATGGCAGATGTGCAACCCTCGACTCTGGTGCGTTTTGCGCAAAGTCTGGGCTACCCCGGCTTTGGTGAACTGCAAGACGTGTTCCGCTCCCGCATGCGCGAACGGGTTTTGAACTACGAAGAACGCATCGATCAATTGCGCGAACATACCCGTGCCGCTGGCAAAGCGGGTTCTATTTTTGATGGCTTTGCCGATGCTTCCGAAAAATCCATCGCCAACTTGCGCGAAAAGCTGGATCCCAAACTTCTGGAAGAGGCGGTGGAGGTATTGGCCCGCGCCGAAACCATATATCTCATTGGCCTCAGGCGCTCATTCCCGATTTCAAGTTACATGACTTACGCCTTTGGCAAATTGGGCGTGCGCAACCGCCTGGTTGATGGCATCGGCGGATTGGCAGCAGAGGAAACCAGCTTCGCCTCACCCCGCGACGCCGTGCTCGCCATCAGTTTCACCCCCTATGCCAGTGAGACCGTGGCGCTGACGCAAGGCCTGGCCGCCCGCAAGCTTCCCATCGTTGCCATCACCGATTCTCCCTTCTCGCCCTTGGTGCCGCTGGCCAGACCGTGGCTCGAAGTGCAGGAAGCCAATTTCGAAGGTTTCCGCTCCATGGCCGCCACCCTTTCATTGGCCATGACCTTGACCGTCGCCGTGGCCGAGCGCCGCAGCGCCAAAACCTGACCTGAGACAATTTGGAACAATCATTCCATCTTGACGCGTCAACGGAATTATTGTTTCATCTATAGAAATCAGGGAATTGACCGATGACCAAGGCAGCCGCAACGACGCTTGACGTGATCACCATGGGCCGCTGCTCTGTTGATCTTTACGGCCAGCAGATTGGCTCGCGCCTCGAAGATGTTTCGTCTTTCGCCAAGTCAGTCGGCGGATCACCTTCCAATATCGCCATCGGCACCTCCCGTCTTGGCCTCAAGGTCGGCATCATCACCCGTGTCGGCGATGAGCAGATGGGCCGCTTCGCGCGCGAACAATTTGAACGTGAAGGTGTAACTACCACAGGCATTGTCACCGACAAACACCGCCTCACAGCCCTCGTGCTGCTCGCTGTCGAAAACGACAAAACCTTCCCCCTGATCTTCTACCGTGACAATTGCGCCGACAGTGCCATGGACGTGGGCGATGTCGATGAGAACTTCATTCTCTCCGCAGCATCCTTGCTGGTGACAGGCACCCATTTCGCCAAACCCAACACCGACGCCGCCCAACGCAGGGCCATGACAATTGCCAAGGCCAATGGCCGCAGGATCATCATCGACATCGACTACCGTCCGAACCTCTGGGGGTTGGCGGGCCATGGTGCTGGTGAAGAACGCTACATCAAATCCGATCACGTGTCGGAACACCTGCAATCCATCCTCGCCGATTGTGATCTGATTGTCGGCACCGAAGAGGAGGTCCATGTCGCAGGAGGCACCGAAGACACGCTCGCTGCGCTTCGCAAAATCCGCTCCCTCTCCAACGGTGTCATCGTGTTGAAACGCGGCCCCATGGGCTGCGTGGTTTATCCCGCTGCAATTCCTTCGTCTCTTGACGAAGGCATCGTCGGTCAAGGCTTTCCCATTGAAGTCTACAACGTGCTGGGTGCGGGCGACGCCTTCTTGTCCGGATTCATTCGCGGCTGGCTGAAAGACGAAAAATTCGAGACCTGCGCGACATGGGCCAATGCCTGTGGCGCTTTCGCGGTCTCCCGCCTGCTCTGCTCACCTGAATATCTGACATGGGAAGAGCTGCAATATTTCCTCAAGCACGGTTCACCCCACCGGGCCCTGCGCAAGGACGAAAACCTCAACCACGTCCACTGGTCCACCACACGCCGGAAAGAGTGGCCCAGCCTTCTCGCCTTCGCCATTGACCACCGCAAACAACTTGAGGACATGGCCGACAAATTGGGCACAGACCGTGCCCGTATTTCCACCTTCAAACGCTTGGCCGTGCAGGCCATCGCCAAAGTGAAAGGTGACCGTGATGGCTTCGGCACATTGCTGGACGATACCTATGGCCGCGAAGCCATGTTTGACGCGGCAAAGCTCGGTCTTTGGGTGGGCCGCCCCCTGGAAAAGCCGGGTTCACGCCCGCTTGAGTTTGAACACACGCAAGACGTTGGTTCCCGCCTCATCGAATGGCCCGTCGATCACGTCATCAAATGCCTCGCCTTTTATCATCCCGATGACCCACCAGCGTTGAAACAGCAACAGCAGGCGAAGTACCGCCAACTTTATGAAGCCGCCCGGAAAGTGGGCCGCGAATTGTTGGTCGAAATCATCGCAGGCAAACACGGCAAACTGGACAAGCACACCATCGCAAGGGCCATGCAGGAACTCTACGATCTCGGCATCAAGCCCGGTTGGTGGAAACTCGAACCCCAGGCCGACGCATCCGCATGGGACGAAATCGGCAAGGTCATCGACGCCAATGACCCCTGGTGCCGCGGCATTGTGTTGCTGGGTCTCGAAGCACCGGAAGAAGAACTTGCCAAGGGCTTCAAAGCCGTTGCCGGAAAACCCCACGTCAAAGGCTTCGCCGTGGGCCGCACCATTTTCAACGAAGCGGCCCAGGGCTGGCTCGGCGGCAAGCTCTCGGATTCAGAAGCAATCGACATGATGGCGGCAAACTTTGGAAACCTCGTCAACATATGGCACCAATCGAAGCAATGATACGCGTGAAAACATTGTCAGAGCTTGACTGAAACGGACCATGACACAGGATTCCCTGATTCTCCTCCCCGCTTTTGGTTGTGATGATCGGCTGTATGGGCCGTTGATTGCGGCATTGCAGGGCACATGGGCTACAAAAGTCATCATCCCGACGGCCGACCGCTATGAGACCATGGTGGACGAAGTGTTGGCCAAAGCGCCCGAAGTCTTCGCTGTTCTCGGCACGTCGATGGGTGGACGGTTGGCGTTGGAGGTCACACTTGCCGCACGGACACGTGTGTTGGGGCTTTGCATCATTGGGGCGGCGGCGGGGGCGGTGGCCGATCAGGCGGCGGGGTTGAAGCGTTCGGCGCGCATTCGGGGTGGAGAAAAAGACAAGGTCATCGCGGAGATGGGCGAAATGATTGCGCACCTGCCAGGCTTTCGCGGTGAGGCCACGCGGACAGCGTTCATCACCATGGCGCAGGCCATGGCGACAGAGCATCTGGCACGGCAATCCGATGCCCTGGCGCACCGGGCTGACAAGTGGGAACGGCTTTCAGAAATTGAATGCCCGACGCTGTGCCTCTGGGGAGTCCACGACCAGTTTTCGCCCGCTTCCGATGGATCGCGGCTCGCCGGGGCCGTGCAGGAAGGAAGCTATGTGGAGTTGCCCGCCTGTGGGCATTTTCCCACGCTGGAATATCCGGATGAGGCGACGGAGGCAATTCTGAACTGGTTGGATGAGGTCTCTTACCCCAGCGCCCGCTCCGCCAGCCTCACCCAATAGGCCACGCCAGCCGGGATGATCTCATCATTGAAATCATAGGCGGGGTGATGGCAATAGGCCGTATCGCCCTGGCCCAAAAAAATAAACGCGCCGGGCCGCGCTTCCAGCATGAATGAAAAATCCTCTGAGCCCAGCAACGGCCGCTTATTGTCGTCAGTCATGGCAACACCTGCCACTTCACGCGCCACATCGGCACAGAGTTTGGTTTCAGCGGCGTGATTGTAGGTAACGGGGCAAAGTCGTTCATATTTTAATTCAGCTTGCGCACCATGTGCCTTCGCGATGTTCACGGCAATTTCGCGGATCCGGCGTTCGGCGAAGTCCTGCATTTGTTTTGAAAAACTTCGCACAGTTCCCGTCATGACGGCTGTTTGCGGAATGACGTTGGGTGCATCGCCTGCGTGAAAGGTGGTTATGGAAATGACGAGTGAGTCCAGCGGGTCGGTGTTGCGGGAGACAATGGACTGCACCGCCGTCACGATGTCTGCGCCCACCAGAACAGGGTCGATGCAAAGTTCAGGCTTCGCGGAATGGCCGCCCTTTCCCGTCACCGTGATGGTGATGACATCCGACGATGCCATGATGCCGCCTGGCCGGATGCCAAACAGGCCCAAGGGCATGCCTGGCATGTTATGCAGTCCGTATACGGAGGAAATATCAAAACGCTCCATCAAACCGTCTTCCACCATCAATCGCCCGCCATCGCCGGCTTCCTCCGCAGGCTGGAAGATCACGGCTACAGTGCCCTTGAAGTTTCTGGTTTCACACAAGATCCGCGTGGCCCCCAGCAGCATGGTGGTGTGGCCGTCATGGCCGCAGGCATGCATCTTGCCTTCAACCTTTGACGCATAGGGGAGATTGGTCTGCTCATGGATCGGCAGCGCGTCCATGTCGGCGCGTAAGCCAACGGTGTTTCCCTTGCCCAACTTGCCGTGAATGAGGCCGACAACCCCGGTCTTGCCAATGCCCGTCACCACCTCATCGCAACCAAAGGCTTTAAGTTTCTCCGCCACGAAGCGGGCGGTGTCGTGCACATCAAACATCAGCTCCGGATTGGCATGCAGCATGTGCCGCCAAGCGGTGAGTTCGGTGTGTTCGGTCTTGGTCAGGGGACGGGTCATGGCGGGGCAGATCACTTCATGATTTTTCGTGGCAACGATGCCAGATATGGCCAAGCCTGTCACCACCATGGGCCTTGGCCTTTGGCGGTTCGGTTCCCGGTCCATTGATCGTCGCTCATGAAGGTGACTCTGTGGAAGTGACGTTGCGCAACCTTCCTGAAAACACCATGGAACACAACATTGATTTCCACGCCTTAACAGGGGCGTTGGGTGATGGTGCCTTGACCCATGTGCTGCCGGGCGAACAGGCGGTGTTGCGCTGGAAGGCCACCAAGCCCGGCGTGTTTGTCTATCACTGCGCGCCAGAAGGCTTCATGGATGTCAAAGGCAAAGTCTGGGAGTGGACCTCAACCTGCCCCGTCACCATGAAGCCCGAGGACGAAGACCGCCATTGCCCAGCGTAGTACGCGGCAAGCGAACATGAGGCGCGCGTGCCCGTGTTTGTCCGTGATCCGCCCAGCGGCGGCTGCGCCACTGGCACACCCCCCGCCCATTTGGGATTGAGGTTGGTCAAACCTTTAAAGCAATGATGGCGAGGGACATTACGACGATGGCGGAGACCACTGAACGCGTTGTCATGTATTCAGAATCGAGGAACCCTTCTGACTTCAGTTTGCGGTCAATCATCAGCAGGGCTGCAAACAAGGCTGCGAGTATGGCGAAGAACAGGCGCGAACTTAACAAAAGATAGGCAAACCAACCTGCGAGGGCCACTGCATTACTGGTCAGAAGCAGGTTCACGCCGGATTTGCTGCCAGAAAGATATTGCCCCCAATGGCTGCCCGCCATGAAAGCCAGAATCAGAAGACCGTAGCTGCTGGCGATTTTCTCAACGCCTCCGAAACCCGGAAATTGCAACTCGCCCGACCACAGGAACAAGGCAGAAGCAACGAACGGCAAGGCACCTGCAAAGGCGAGGGGACGTGTGAGGGAAACATGATTTTCAAGCATTGTCGAAAGATGGCTGTGCTTGAGCGCGCAATCAAGCCGCGTCCCTTGTTTCTGCGAGACTTCTCGGCAGCGCTGGGCTATGCCGCCCTGAAGAAGGACGATTATCATGGCATTTCCACCAAATTACCGCCAGGAGCGGCAAGCCCGTGACCGGGCCAAGCTACAGAAGGCCGCGCAAAAGCAGGCCGAACGCGACGCGCGCAAAGCCGAACGCAAGCAGGAGCAAGACGACGTGCCTGCCTCCCCTGACACATCAGAACAGAAAGATTGACCCCTTGGGCAAAAAGAAACAGAAAGTCGAAGACAACTTCCATTTCTTCGATGTGACCTATGAGGACGGCAGCCAGACGTCACGCCGCAAAATCAATGCCGCCGGCATGATGGATGACGAAGTTGAAGCCTTCGCCATGACCGAAATCATGACCCAGGACCGTGCGATCATGGACAAGGGTGGCAAGAACCGGGGTGGTGTCAAGGCGATGGTGAAGTCAGCTTAAGGCGGTTCAAGGGGAGCGTGAATTGCGACGCAAACTTTTCAACCAACTCCCGGTTCCGCCATGGCCAACTCAAGGTCTCCAATACAAACACCTCTGTGGTTTGAGTGATTACAGTACTCCCCCTTGCCATGCCGGAGTGCGGGTGTGATCCAGAGTGAATTGGTCATGCTGTTGACGCAGGGAATTTTGCCAGCGTCAGGCCAACCCTCAGTCCTGGATTGCAATTTTCGATTTTCAACACCCCGCCGTGCACATCGGCAATGGCTTTCACAAGATTGAGACCGAGACCTGAGCCTTGCGATGTCCGGCTCTTGTCGAGTCGGTAAAAGCGTTGCAGAATCCTGTCTTCTTCTCCGGCTGGAACGCCAGGGCCGTCGTCCTTTACGATGAGAAGCAGATTTTTGCTGTCGTCCAGCACCTGGACTTCAGTATGGCTGGCGCGAGGTGTGTGGTGCAGCGCGTTTTCAACCAAATTGACCAGCATCTGTGTCAACAATTCGGGGTCGCCAAGCATATTGGCATCGCTGGTGGTGACAACGGACAATCGCTTGTCCTGATCGTCGAAGGCTGCCGCATAGATTTCCACGACGCGGGTAGCCAGTTCCGACACGCGCACGGGTTTGAAATTCCTGCGCCTGTCGCCCTCTTCGATTTCCGCAATCCGCAACAGCGCATTCAGGATATCGCGCAGTTCATCTATGTCGGCAATGGTGGCGCGTGTGGCTTCATTTTGCTCATCGACGTCCAGCCTTTGCCGCATGCGCGTCAAGGGTGTTCTGATATCATGGGCGATGTCGCTGGTGACGCGGCGTTGCAATTGCAAGAGTTCGTGGTTGCGGTCCAACATGAGGTTGAGCGATGTGGAGAGGCTGTGAAACTCATCGCCTGATCCAACCGCAGGCATGCGCTGGCTGAAATCTCCGGCGGTGATGGCGCGCGCTTGTGTTGCGAAAGATTCGAGCTTGCCGAGATAGAGGCGGCTGAGCCACGTCCCGCCAGCACCAGCCAAAGCCGCCGCTATTGCTGCAAGCAGGACCGACACACTCAAAATGATCTGGCGGATGTTCTCGATCTCATCGGTATCTTCCGCGACAACGAGATCATACCCATTGCCTTTCACCGCAAAGCCGCGAAATTGGTCTGCGATTTCGGCCTCACCGCTTTCAACGTGTCCAAAATCAAACCAGCCGATCGTCGATCCCGTCCAGGCAATGTCATTCAGCACTGCGCCACCATTTCCGTCGCGCAATATATAGAGCAGCTTCTGCTGTTCACCTTTGCGCGCAACAATGCGGCGCAGGATATCGTCAGCCGATTGGACATCAGGCGCTTCGGTCAAGGCCAGAATTTCCGCGGTGATGCGGTCATCAACTTGCTGCCGCAGGGTTCTGTCGATCAGGAAGAGTGATGCACCGCCCAGCAACAAAATGGAAAGTCCAAAGAGCAGGGCATAGAGAAGGGCGAGTTTCGTGCCGGTCCGCATGGCTTATTCCTTTGCCATGTAACCAGAGCCGCGCAGGGTGTGAATGATCTGGCCTTCCGGTCCGAGCTTCGCGCGCAGCCGGCTGACAAGGGTTTCAACAACATTGGTGCGCGGATCGAAATGGAAATCCCAGACTTTCTCCAGCAACATCGTGCGGGTGACGATCTCGCCCTGATGCAACAGCAGATATTCCAGCAAGGCGAATTCGCGGGGTTGGAAATCGACGACATGTGTTGCGACGTTGACGTTGCGTTTGAGGCGGTCAAGACTGACGGAACCACAAGTGAGGACAGGTTCGATTTTGGTGAGTGGAGGCCGCCTTGCCAGTGCCGTCACCCGGGCCATGAATTCGCTGAAGGCGAAGGGCTTGACGAGATAGTCATCGCCGCCCGCCTCAAAGCCCTCGACGCGCTGGTCGACACGGGAAAGGGCGGTGAGGAACAACACGGGTGTTGCGATTTTCATGTTGCGCAGCGCCTTGACCATGGAAAGCCCATCCAGTTCCGGCAATAACCGGTCAACCACCAGCACATCATGCACACCCTGACTGGCCAACATCAGGCCATCATGGCCTGTCCCGGCACGGTCCGCCACATGGCCCGCTTCTGTCAGGCCCTTCACAAGGTAGTCCGCGATTGAGCTGTCGTCTTCAATGATCAGGATTTTCATGTTTTACCTGCACGCCCCCTTCGATGTGTTCTTCACCACATGCTCGAGGAGATCAACCGTATCCAGCTGAATTTGGGCGATGGAGGACAGCCAGGCCGTATTTTTGGCGCGTGCCGCATCGGCAAGGCCCGCCTGGACGGTGTTGCCGAGATCGGTCAAGGCTTTGTCTTTCAGGTTCTTGCGGGTTGCGGTCCAGTTCACAGCGGATTCAGCAATGGTCACATCAATGGCCGCCCAGTCGGCTTCCGGCTGACTTGCCAGGACCCGCAGCTCAAAGCCTGCGTAGTCCTGCATGGCCACATCAAACGTGGTGGGAAGGCGCTTGGCAAAGGCTGTTGCCAGGGTGCGGTAGAGGCCCAAGGCCGCGCTTGCGGAGGCCGGATAGTCCGCCCTGGCGATGGCCTCGTCCATGGCTTTCACGTCCGCTTCGGCAGCGGCTGTGGCTGCCGGTCTGAGGGCAGAGGCCACGGCGGCAAGGTTCTCACGGATCGCCAGCATGTCTGGTTTCACGGCGGAGATGTCTCCCGCCGGGATTTTTTCGGCAAAATCTTCTGTGGCGGAAATTGCCGCATCGATCTGGTCGCAAGTGGCCTTGGCCTGAACCTGTTGGGCCGCGAAGACAGTGAAAATGCAAGTGAGCAGCAAAGCGAAGAATTTCATGGCGGGTCCTTTTCATGTGATCATAGTTGACATCACCATGAACCGTTGCTGATTGCCCGGAGGTGGGACGAGGCATACAAATTGGCAATGTCGGTGATGCCGTTCACGAAGTCGTGACAAGCTCGACCCATTCCGGCTGAAACCTTTCCTTCACCAAAAGCGTGACTGTCTTTGACCCCGCACTGTCGGGGACCATCAAACACAGTCACACTGGAGAAACCCATGATCACACTTCGCACAACCCTTATCGCCGCACTTGTTGCAGGCACCGCTGGCATGGCCTTTGCCGCCAATCCAAAAGTCGGTGGCGCTGCCATGTTTGAAAACAAGAACATTGTCGAGAACGCTGTCAATTCCAAGGACCACACCACGCTGGTCGCCGCCGTCAAGGCCGCCGGCCTCGTTGAAACCCTGATGACACCTGGCCCATTCACGGTTCTCGCCCCCGTCAACAAGGCCTTCGCCGCCCTGCCAGCAGGCACGGTTGAGACGCTGTTGAAGCCGGAGAACAAGGCAACCTTGGTCAAGATTCTGACCTGCCACGTCATTCCTGCAAAAGCACTCAGCTCTGCCATCAAGAAGATGGTGAAGGATGACGGCGGCTCCCACAAGGTCACTACGGTTGGCGGCTGCGTCCTCAAGCTTTCCCTTAAGGGCAGCAAGGTTCGCATCACCGACGAGAACGGCAACGTTGCCCGCGTCACCATCGCCGATGTGAAGCAATCCAATGGCGTCATCCACGTCATCGACAAGGTGCTGTTGCCGAAGGGCTAACACTTCTAGGTCCCCCTCAGTCCATGTTCGATGACTGAGGGGGCCTCTCCACCACGGGAGAAAAACCATGACCAACCACACAAAAGCCGGCCGCCTGATCAAACGGCAAAAACTGTCAACACGCCTCACCCACGGGATATGGGCCATTTGCCTGTTTTTCCTGCTGCTGTCTGGCCTGCAAATCTTCAACGCCCATTCAGCGCTCTATTGGGGTGACCAGGTGGGCTTCACTTACGACAATGACATTGTGACGCTTGAAGGTTTTCCGGGATGGATGACCATTCCATCCGGTCAGGACCTCGCCACGGGCCGTGTCGTTCATTTCTTCTTCGCGTGGATATTCATCACAACACTTTTCATCTGGCTCATCGCCTCGCTGCGCAACCGTCACCTGAGCAAAGACCTTTTGCCAACCCGCAAGGACGTCGAGAATTTTGTGCCGGACATCCGCGATCACCTCAAACTCAAACTCGTCCATGCCGTGCGCTATTCGCCGCTGCAAAAGCTTGCCTATGGCGGCGTGTTGTTTGTGCTGTTTCCGCTGATCATTCTCACGGGCCTTTCGATGTCGCCGGGCATGAATGCTGTGTTGCCCTGGCTGCCGGAATTGTTTGGCGGCCGTCAGAGTGCGCGCACCATCCATTTCATCGTGATGGCGCTGCTCGTCGGCTTTTTCGTGGTGCACATGGCGATGATCATTCTCGCAGGCCCGCTCAACGAACTCCGTTCCATCATCACCGGGCGTTTTCGCCTCCCGCCCCGCAAACGTACGGAGAGCGAAAATGTTTAATCGCCGAAGCCTTCTCAAGGCCGCACTCGCCTCTGCCGCATCCATCCCGCTCGCCGGGTGCAGCGCTTTCGATTTCCTGCGTGAACGCGACAATGCCATGCGGCAATTCATGATCAGCATCAATAATCTCACCTACAGCGCGCAGCGCCTGCTGCTGTCCGCCGATCAACTCGCTCCCGAATTCACCGAAGCTGATATCCTGCAAGATCAGCACCCGAATGGCACGACTGAACCTGACACCGAAGACTACGTGGCACTGCAAGACAACAACTTCGCCGATTACAAACTGCAAGTGGACGGCCTCGTCGAACGTCCAGCCAGTCTGTCTTTGGAAGCCATTCGCGCACTTCCGTCACGCACCCAAATCACCCGACATGATTGCGTGGAGGGCTGGAGCTGCATTGCCAAGTGGCATGGTGCACCCCTTGCACAAATCCTCGATTCCGTCGGCGTGAAGCCCGAGGCGAAATATGTGGTGTTTCATTGTTTCGACGCCATCGAGAAATCCCTGTCCGGCGAAATTCTCTACTATGAATCAATCGACCTCACAGACGCCCGCCACCCGCAGACCATTTTGGCCTACGCCATGAACGACAAGCCCCTGCCAATCGAAAACGGCGCACCTTTGCGTGTGCGCGTCGAACGCCAGCTCGGCTACAAGATGGCGAAATACATCAAGCGCATCGAGCTGGTGGCGGACTATGCCGCCATTGGCGAGGGCAACGGCAGCTATTGGGCCGACCGGGGCTATGAGTGGTATGCCGGGATCTGAACAAAAGTTGATCACGGCCCGCTCTTGAAGTGGTGAACGGTTGTGTGTTGCGGTCCGGCGGAGAGCGGTTCAAGTTCTCCAGCCATGGAAGACCATGGCCCACCCCGCATTGACGTTGACGCCATCATCATAGGTGCCGGTGCCGCCGGCCTCTATGCCGCTTACCGCCTGAAGCAGGCCAATATCAAATTTCTGGTGTTGGAGGCGGAAGACCATTCCGGTGGCCGTGTGCTGTCGCGCCACGAGCGGCACTCGCACCTGGGGCTGACTTTGGATGAAGGTGCCAACCTCATCAACTCGACAGACACCCTCGCCATCCGCCTGATGGACCAATATGGCATCACCTATGTGCGGCGGCTGAAGCTCAAAGCCGACAGCATGAATTACATGATCGGCGGCACACTTTATGACCAGTCCGCTTTTGATGCATTGATATTCGCGGAGAGCCGCGCCGCCATCAACAGCATGATGCACGACCAGGATGTCTGGCGCGAAGACGTGAACCGCGACGTCAACACCCACTTCATTGGCGAGAGTATCACGGATTATCTGGCGCGACTCGGGGCCGGACCGGTGCTCAGGTCAACGCTCAATTCATTTTTCTGGAGCGAGTATGGCCGGGGCCTGGAAGAGCTCAATTTACATGTGCTGTTCGACTATCTCGAGCTTGAACTGGACGGTGCCGCCTTCCGGCTGATTCCCAATGTGGATGAAGCCTACACCGTGCCAAGTGGCATGGTGCAGATCACGGACCGGCTGGAAGCGGTGGTGCATGAGCATGTGCACTATGACCACCGCGTCACCCATATCGACGGGATCGATGGCAATATCCGGGTGCTGGCGCGCAACGGCAACCGCATCGAAAGAATGTTCACGGCGAACCATGTGTTCTTTGCCGCACCCCTGCACAGCCTGCAGAAAATCACTGTCGATGTGCCGGGACTTTCACCTTCCAGCCTTGATCAGGCACGGCGCGCGACCTATGCACGGGGGACCAAGTTGCACCTCAAATTTCTGGAAGGCTTCCACAAACATTATTCGTTTTCAGGCATCCTGCTCACCGATACAGGCGAACAGATCTGGGCCTCAAGCACGGGGCAAGGCGGAGCGGGGCTGTTGACAGTGTTGACCGGCCCCCTGCCGTCAGGCCGCGCCTCCGCTGTCGAACACGCCGGACGCATCCTGAGAATGCTCGACCTCATTTATCCCGGATTGAGCGAACTCTATGTCGGCGTGGAACGCACCGATGCACCGATGAGCTATTCCGGCGCGCTCCGCCCCGGTGAAGTGGCCGACCTCGCGATCCACGACGGCAGCACCCAATGGTCCACCATCGGCGAAGCCAGCAGCGGCGAACTGCAAGGCTACCTCGAAGGCGCCTTGCGCAGTGCTGACGCGGCAGCAGGCCGACACATCATGCAGCGCAGGGCCAGGCGGCGGGGCTGAGGCGTGATCAGGTTGGCCATTCGCCTTCGGGCCAGTTTCGTTTGGCATGAATGACACGGAGCACGTGGATGGTAGATTTGTCCGGCAGTTCAAACACAATGATGTAGCTGGTGCGCGGCATATAGACTTCGTAGGTTCCAGCAACCCGACCGGCTCTGCCTGTTGCCATCGCTGCAAGAGATTCAACCCGTTTCAAAAGCCGATCCGCGACGCGGCTTCCATTCACTTTTGAGTCTGCTTCGATGAAGTCAATTGCAGCAAGGAAATCCCGCGTCGCTTTCGGTGCCCAGATGATGCGGCGCGCCATCTGGATGGTTCAGGACTTGCGCTTTTTTGCAAGACGCTTGGCAACCATGGCTTTGACCTGATCATGTGGCATTCCTTTCCCTGCCTTGATCTCAGCTTGCGCCTCCAGAATGCCGCCGACTATCTCTTCTTCATTCTCCACAAAACGGGCAATGGCCTCATGCCCCAAGAAGGACTTCGAGCGGCGGGTCGCACCACTCAAAGCCTCAAGCCTCTCCCGCAGCTGCTTTGGCATGCGAACGGTGACGGTGACATCAGACATGGGTGCCTCGCATTTGGTGTGTTGTGCACATTGTAGCAGATGTTGGTCAGAAGGCAATTGCCCCATTCCTCCATGGGCGGGCTTGACCCGCCCACCCAGACTGCGTCAAGTCTGGTTCGGCTGGTCTAGCCAGCCGATGGAGGGTGTGGGGAATGGGTGGAAAAACCGAAAAGGCCAACAAGCTGAAATCCAATCGTGGACCAACACTCGATTCCATCCTCGAAGAAGAAGGCATCAAATCCGATCTCTCGGCCATCGTCGCCAAGGAACGCATCGACTTCCAACTGCAACAAGCGATGAAGAATAAACGCATCACCAAAGTCAAACTCGCCGCCCTCATGGACACCAGCCGCACCCAGATCGACCGCATCCTCGATCCGACATTAGGCAATATCACGATTGAACGCTGCGACGGTCCGCACGGTTTGTGGGGCGGGAGTTGCGGGTGGAGTTGGTTTGAGAGTTCACCAAATCCTCAATGGGCGGGCTTGACCCGCCCACCCAGAGTGCGACAAGACTGGTTCGGCTGGTCAAGCCAGCCGATGGAGGAGGGTTGGGGACAGTAAGATGCAAGTTTGGAAGCGCAGCGAAGAGCGGAAGCTTGATCAAAACCGGGGCACTGGGAGTTTATTGAAAACACTGACTGGTGGTTTTGGAACGGAAACTCATTTCCGGGCCTGTTGACCATCGATCAGTTTTCAAACGCTAGGGATCAGTCACTTGCTCTGGCAGAAAGGTCAGAGCTTTCAAGATTGTTGATAGCAGATTCGATTGTCTCAAGCGGCCGCAGACCAGAGAGATCGGCAAGGTTCTTGGTTCTGTTGAAAAAAGTGAGCGACTACTTGGAATCCTTAACTGCAGATGATCCAAACTCGACGCTGTTTGAGTTTTTGGACAAGCCAGCCGATGTACTAAAAGCGTATCTCAACATACTTCAGTATTGGGGGTATGGATATTCTTGGCAAACCGTGAAGGACGTATGGAATAATGAAGCAGTGTTGATCCAGCGGGATGGGATTTTGCTGGTAGTGGTCAGCTATGATGATGTTCAATACATTCAAGGTCGACCATTTCGATTTGAATTAAGGTTCAAGGGACTGTCTTGGCATTTTAATGAAGGCCAAAATAAAATAGGTGTACTGCAGCGCCACAACACTGATAGCGGTTCTGAGCTCCGCGAAAGATGGTTGTAGTGGTCAGATGCTTGTGCGTCCCACACGAAATTGAAAAAAGGCACCTTTGAGGTGCCTTTCTCTGTCAAGACTCTTGTAAGGTGAACACTCATCCCGCAATCTTCTGCCTCAACTCCCCCTTCGCATAGCGCTTGGCCATCTCGCTCACAGGCAGCACTTTCTTAATCTTGCTCGCTTGCCCCGCCGTGTTGAACTCATTGAATCGCAATGTGCAGAGCTTGGCCATGGCTTCCATGGCAGGCTTCAGATATTTGCGCGGATCGAATTCGGATGGGTCTTCTGCAAAAACTTTGCGGATGGCGCCGGTGAGGGCCATGCGGTTGTCGGTGTCGATGTTGATTTTGCGCACACCGTTCTTGATGCCGCGCTGGATTTCGGACACGGGCACACCCCATGTGGGCTTCATTTTGCCGCCGAACTTGTTGATGATCTCCTGCAAATCTTCCGGCACTGATGACGATCCATGCATCACCAGATGGGTGTTCGGCAACTTCCTGTGGATTTCTTCGATGACGTGCATGGCGAGGACCGCGCCATCAGGTTTGCGCGTAAACTTGTAGGCACCGTGGGACGTTCCCATGGCGATGGCCAGCGCATCGACGTCGGTTTCCTTGACGAACTTCACGGCTTCATCCGGATTGGTCAAAAGCTGGTCGTGCGAGAGTTTACCTTCGAAGCCGTGGCCGTCTTCCTTTTCGCCTTCGCCTGATTCAAGTGAACCCAAAACACCGAGTTCACCTTCAACAGAAATGCCGCCCAAGTGCGCCATGTCGGTGACGAGCTTGGTGACACCGACGTTATAGTCCCAGTCACCCGGAGTCTTGCCGTCGGCCTTGAGCGAACCATCCATCATCACGGAGGTGAAGCCGGACTGGATCGCCGTCATGCAGGTCGCGGCTTCGTTGCCGTGGTCCAAGTGAACGCAAACCGGAATGTGCGGATAGATTTCGGTGACGGCGTCCATCATGTGGCGCAGCATGATGTCGTTGGCGTAGGAGCGGGCACCCCGCGACGCCTGCAAAATCACCGGCGAGTCCGTTTTGTCCGCCGCCGTCATGATGGCGAGTGCCTGTTCCATGTTGTTGATGTTGAAGGCGGGCACGCCATAATCCTGCTCAGCCGCGTGGTCGAGCAATTGGCGAAGGGTGATGCGGGCCATGGGAACTCCTGAATGAATGTTGGATGGGGAGCGGATAGCCGAGTGCGCACGGATTCACAACAGAAATGAGGTGCGCACCTCAGACTTGACCATGGTAGCACCTGGTGCTACAAAAAAATGTGCCGAGAACATTCAAAACCAGATGGTTCAACAAAGCAGTACGCCGCGCCAAAATCAATGACGTGGAATTGTGCAAGGTTGCCCTTGAAGCGCAACAGGGCAAGGCAGATGACTTGGGTGGAGGCGTCTACAAAAAACGTCTGAATCTCAATTTGCACAGGAGTATTTTGCTTGCCAAGCGTGGCGATGACTGGGTTTTGTCTTTCTCTACGCCAAGCAAGACAAGGCAAATATTGAAGCAGACGAATTGGCCGGCTTTCGGAAACTGGCAAAATCCTATGATGCCATGACGGCGACGCAGTTGTCAGGTTTGATTGCGGAATTGGAGCTAACGGAGATTTGCAATGTCACATAGGCGCAAATTCAAGAGTGAAGCCTTTGCAGTCATCCATGCGGCTGCCAATGGGCTGCACAAGGTCGGCAGCATGGATCTCGCCACTATGCGTGAATTTGATGACTTGAGTTTCAAGACTCCACCTGCATTGACAGGCTCAGACATCCGCAAACTTCGTTTGCATCACAAGGTGAGCCAACCCGATTTTGCGCGATTGCTCAACACCAGCGAGAGCACCATTGAAAAATGGGAAACAGGTGCCAAGCGCCCAAGTGGCATGGCGCTGAAGCTGTTGTCAATTGTGCAGAAGCGTGGACTTGAGGCTTTGGGCTGAATATGCGCTTCACCCCTATCATCGACAAACTCCCCTCCACCGTGCCCTTTGTCGGCCCAGAAGCCTTGGAGCGGCGCAATGGTTCCGCCATTGCCGCCCGCATCGGTGCCAATGAAAGTGTGTTTGGTCCGTCACCGCGCGCCATCGCTGCCATGCAAGCTGCTGCGTCGGAGAGCTGGATGTACGGTGATCCGGAGAACCACGATCTCAAACGTGCCATCGCAAAGTCTGTTGGCGTTCAGCCTGAAAACATTGCTGTGGGCGAGGGCATCGACGCCTTGCTTGGCCTTGTCGTGCGGCTGTTCATTGATCCCGGTGATGCGGTCGCCACTTCGCTTGGCGCTTACCCCACGTTCAACTTTCATGTGGCGGCATCGGGCGGTCAACTCGTCACCACGCCTTACATCAATGATCACGAAGACCCGGAGTCTTTGCTTAAGCTTGCTCATAATGAAAAAGTAAAACTCCTCTACTTCGCCAATCCCGACAACCCAATGGGCACATGCTGGCCCGCTGCTGACGTCGAACGCCTGATCGCCGCAATTCCTGAAACCTGCATGTTGCTGGTCGACGAGGCCTACATCGAATTCGCGCCTGATGGCACCGCACCGCGCATTGACACGTCACGCAAAAACCTGTTGCGCTTCCGCACCTTTTCGAAAGCCCATGGCATGGCGGGCATACGCGTGGGCTACGTCATCGGCGAAGCGTCGATAGTCACGGCCTTCGACAAGATCAGAAACCACTTTGGAGTCTCCCGTATTTCACAAGCCGGAGCGATGGCCGCGATTGCAGACACAGATTGGGTGCGCGAGGTCAAAGCAAAAGTCACCGCCGCCCATCAGCGCATCTCGGATATCGCTGAAAGCAACGGCCTCACGCCCTTGCCCTCTGCTGCAAATTTCGTGGCCATTGATTGTGGCCGTGATGGCGTTCACGCCCGCACCATCGTCGATGGCTTGTTGAATCACGGCATCTTCATCCGCATGCCCGGTGTCGCTCCGCTCAGCCGCTGCATCCGGGTATCATGTGGCAACCCGGTTGATCTGGACCTGCTGGCAGCCGCTTTGCCACGGGTACTCGCCGCGCTGGCGTAACCCATTTTTAACCATTGCGACACTTCAGCAGGCGTTTCATACATGGGACTTCCCACGCAAACACACGCTTAACTGGTGTTGGCTAGTGTGACGCCAAGTGGGGACATGGTGTTGATTTCGAAAGTCAAAAATTTTCTGAGTATTCCATCTGACAAGCCCGAACTTGTGATGGCGCAAGTCAAGGCTTTCTCGCGGCAGGTGCCGCTGCTGTATTTCATTCTTCTTGCCAACGTCGGGTTTGTGGCGGCAACGCATGGCAATGCCGCGCCGCTGTGGCTGACGGTGGCGGCACCCGGCCTGTTTACGATTGTTGCCGTGCTGCGCATGATTGGCTGGCTGCGGGTCAGGCATGTGCAATACACGCACGAGGCAGCTGTCAGGCGGCTGAAGTCAACGGTCGGGCTTGTCGTGGGCCTGGGCACGCTGATGACGGCCTGGAGCCTTGCGCTTTTGCCTTACGGCAATGACTTCCAACAGGGGCATGTCGGGTTTTTCATGTCAATGACATTGGTGGCCTGCACGTTTTGCCTGATGCATCTCAGGAGTGCCGCCATGTTGATGGCGGTGGTTGTCACAGTCCCGTTCTGTGTGGTTTTCGGATTGCAGGACAACCTCATTCTGACCGCCATCGCCGCCAACATGGCGCTGATGACATGCGGCATGATGTATGTGTTGTCGAACCACCACGATGATTTTGCGACGATGGTGCAGCAGCGCGCTGACCTGATCCGCGTCAACCACGAAACCCTCCGCCTCAATGATGAAAACCACAAGCTGGCCAACCTCGATGTTTTGACAGGCCTTGCCAACCGCCGCTCTTTCATCAATGCGATCAACACGCAACTTGAGGAGTCTGAAAAATCCGGCACTACCTTTGCCGTGGGCCTCATCGATCTTGACGGCTTCAAGGCCGTGAACGATCTTTACGGCCATGCCGCTGGCGATGCCTTGCTGCTTGCCGCCAGTCAACGGCTGCAAACACTGGCCGGCAAAGACCTGCAATTTGCTAGGCTTGGCGGTGACGAATTCGGCTTCGTGGTCAAGACCGTAAACGGGCTGGCTGACCTTGGCAATCACATCTGCTCGGTCCTTGCGCTGGGCTACAATCACGAAAACATCACGCTGCAAATCTCGGCGAGCTGCGGCATGGCACTCTATCCCGACAGCTGCGAAACAACCAGCAAGCTTCTGGAATATGCCGACTACGCGCTTTACCAGGCCAAACACCACCAGACGGGCAATGCACTGATTTTCACGGCGTCACACCGCGAACAGCTGCACCGCAACCATCAAGTGGACCAGGCGCTGCGCCATGCTGACCTGGAAACTGAAATGCAATTGCACTTCCAGCCTGTGATCGAAAGTGGCACGGGAGCCGTTGTGGCGCTTGAAGCACTGGCGCGCTGGCGCAGCCCGCTCCTCGGCTCTGTTCCGCCCAACCAGTTCATCGCGACGGCAGAGCATTCTGCCCTGATTCACAAGGTGACGCTGTCTTTGCTGCAGCGTCTGCTCATCGACATCAAGAGCATTCCGTCCGACATAAAGGTTGCCTTCAATCTTTCGGCAAAAAGTCTGGCGAGCCCGGAAGCCATGCTCAAAATCCTGGCAATAGTACAGTCGAGCGGCGTTGATCCGAAACGTCTGGTGTTTGAAGTCACGGAAACGGCAATGGTTTCCAATTTCGACGTTGCCATGAATGCATTGCAGCTGCTGCGCAATATGGGTTCATCCATTGCACTCGACGATTTCGGCACCGGCTATTCCAGCTTGAGCTATGTGCACCAATTGCCGCTGGACAAGATCAAGATTGACCGCCGCTTTGTCATGGATGTCTGCCATGATACACGCGCACAAAAGGTGGTGAAGACCATCGTCGGCCTGTCACGGGACCTCGGCGTGAAATGTGTGGCGGAAGGTGTTGAAACCGCGGAACAAGCTGAGATCCTCAAGTCACTCGGCTGCACCATGATGCAAGGTTATTACTTCGCCACGCCGATGCCACTGGTGGAAGCGTGCAACTACCTCGCGCGGCACCCGGTGGGCACCGCGCAAGGGAACGCGCAAGGGAAGCGGTCGGCTTGATCAGGCAAGCTTCGCTGCAATCTTCGCCACATGCGCGCCCTGATACTTGGCCGCTTCGATTCCCGTTCCGTCGGCTGGCGTGAGCCGTCGCCGCCGGTGACGGTCGACGCGCCATAGGGTGAGCCGCCGCGCAGTACATCATGGCCCATCTGGCCCTGATAGGCGTAAGGCAGGCCGACGATGACAAAGCCGTGGTGCAACAGCACGGTGTGGAAAGACAGGATGGTTGATTCCTGGCCACCGTGTTGTGTGGCCGAAGACGTCATGACAGACCCCACCTTGCCGACAAGGGCACTCTTCATCCAGAGACCACCGGTCTGGTCCAAGAAACTTTTCATCTGGCCCGTCATCATGCCGTAGCGGGTGCCGGTGGCGAAAATAATGGCGTCGTAGTTCGCCAGTTCTTCCGGTGAAGCCACGGGCGCCTTCTGGTCCATCTTGTAATGATAGGCGTTCTGGATGTCGTCCGGCACGGTTTCGGCCACGCGCTTCACATCAACCGTGGCACCGGCTTCCCTCGCACCATCGGCATCGGCATTGGCCATCTGCTCCAAGTGGCCCCAGGCGGAATAACAGAGAACGAGAACTTTAGCCGATTTGCTTTTCCTTAAATTGTTGCGAGTGAGAGGAGGTGGTTGAGATCGATACGCGCGTTGACCATGGCCAGTTTGCCATCGGGTCCGCGGGGCCATTCGGATTCGGGCTTGTCCCAATAGAGTTCAATGCCGTTTTGGTCGGGGTCGCGGAAATACAGCGCGATGGACACCCCGTGGTCCGCCGAGCCATCAAGTTCCACACCAGCTGCCAACACCCGTTTGAAGGCTTTGGCGAGGTCTGCCAGCGCCGGATACAAAATGGCCGTGTGGTAAAGCCCGGTTGAACCCGGCGGCGGCGGTGAGCCGCCTTTGCTGTCCCAGGTGTTGAGGCCAATGTGGTGGTGATAACCGCCAGCGGAAATGAAAGCCGCCTGATCCCCGTACATCTGGATCAGTTCAAAGCCCAGGATGCCGACGTAGAAACCGAGCGCCCTCTGCAAGTCTGCGACTTTCAAGTGGACATGGCCGATGCGGGTTCCGGCGGGGACGGTGTAGGTCATGGGTGTAATCCGTAGTTGATTTAGTTGCGGATAAGGTGATCGACGCTCACTTGCAAGAGGGAATCGAAAAAAGCAGGGCATCCGCTTGAAGCCAAGGGACCTCTCCCGCCCTTCGGGCACCCTCTCCGG
>JANPCE010000057.1:0-117617 GCA_031430795.1 Hyphomicrobiales bacterium | reverse complement strand
TCATGGGGAATGCCCAGCTTTGCGCCAATCTCCATGATCGGCTTCATCTTCGCCTCGCGGGCGATTTCAATGTCGGATTTGACGGTCATGGGGGCGTAGGTCCTCTGTCGCATTTGGGCATTATGTCGCCGACATAACATGAGCACTTCGAAAAACGAGATAATTTTCGCCACAGCGGGGTTCAATCACGACATTGAGGTTCGGTCAGAAAAAATCCCGACCAACTCATCCCGATGCAATCCTGCAACGTAACACCTGTGACGGTCCATAATAGCGAGGAAATTTCCCATGCGCATTATTCTTGCAGGTATCGTCCTGATTTCAACCTTCATGGTCAACACTTCCATGGCACAAACCGCACCGCAGGTTTTGGTGGCCGACACTGTGACGGGCGTGGAAGGCTACCGCGACGACGCTGATCGTGTAGCGCCCATCAACGTCAATGATCCGGCACTTCCGTTTGCCCGCGCACTTCGCGTTGATCGTGCAACGGCAAGTGACACCACCTTCGCTGCCGCCTTGTTGTGGCCCACGACCGCGCCAATCAATAAGGGCGATCTGCTGGTGGCAACACTTTATGTGCGAAACGCAACACCAAAACAGGGCGTCCTGAATCTCGATCTCACCTTTCAGCTGAGGGCTGAACCTTACACACCGACATTCTCGAGTGCCATGCCTGTGGACAGTGGTACATGGCGGAAATACGCCATCCCTTTTCGGGCTGTCCAGGATTTACCGGCGGGCGGCACCACATTGCAAGTCCGCTACAGCCTGGCAAAGCAAAGTTTTGAGGTGGGGGGTGTCGCCGTTGTCAACTATGGCCAAGTCGCTGCTCGCATCCCAAAATCGATCACTGACACGTTTGCCTACTACTACCCCGGACGCGGGGACCCCAAAGCCCCTTGGCGGGTCGCGGCACTCAGGCGCATTGATGCCATCCGCAAAGGTAAAATGATCCTGCGTGTGCTGGATGTAGCGGGAAATCCCGTTCCTGCGGCTGCAGTAAAGCTGCGGCAGGTCAACGCGCCTTTTACATGGGGTACTGCGGCATCCGCCATTTCGCTGGTCTGCAAAGTTGAAGCAAATGACACTGGCCGCGACTGCCCGACTTTGGATCAGACGAACAACAAGCCGGTGACACGGCAAGATTACCGCAGACTGCGCAAAGAGCTGCTTGCCAACTTCAATGGCTCATCATTCTACAACGACTTGAAGTGGACAGATTGGCATTACGATCAGCAGATTGCGCTCGACGGCATCGCGTGGATGAAGCGCAACAAACTGCCGCTCACCCGTGGCCACAACCTGATCTGGCCAAGTTTCGAGCCCGACTACCTCATGCCAAGAGATGTCATCAACCGGACAACGCCTGCGGCAGATGTCAGGCGCGTCATCGCGGATCATTTCAGACAACAGTTGGGAGTACTGAAAGGACAAATTCCGGAATGGGATGTCGTCAACGAGCCCTTCACCAACACAGACATTCAAGGCCGGCTTGCCTCGCCAAACGTGAAAGCCGTCAAGGGGATTTTGCCAGTCTCCGCCGTTGCCACCTGGTTTCGCGATGCGCGGAAATATGATCCGGATGCAGTTCTGTTCTTGAACGAGTTCGCCATTCTCGACAATGCCAACCCCGCCAAACTGACCAATACCATCGCCCTCATCAACGACATCAAACGGCGCGGCGCTCCCGTTGATGGCATCGGTTTTCAGGGGCATTTCGGTGCATCGGGCCCTGTGTTCAGTGACATGCAACGCGCTGTCGACGCCTTTGCGCCATTGGTCAAAACCATGAGCCTCACGGAATTTGATTTCGAAACGCTTGACCCTGCAATGCAACGCGATCTGATGGACGACGTGATGACCTTCATTTACAGCCAACCCCAGTTCAACCTGTTTCAGATGTGGGGATTCTGGGACGGTGACCATTGGCTTGGCAATGGGCCGTTGTTCAATCACGACTGGTCACTGAAATCATCGGGTGCCGTCTGGAAAAAACTGACGCAGCAGACATGGCGCACCAATGCCACGGCAGTGACAGACACCGCAGGGCGGCTCAGCCTGAATGCGTTTTATGGCGAGTATCAAGTTGTTGTGACGGTTGCTGGCAAAAATTGCGTGGGCTACGCGCAGTTTCAGAAATCAGGAACTGTGGACGTACGCACCAATTGCCGAAGGTAAAGCAAGGCGGTCGCCGACGGCGAAGCAAATGTGCGCCAAAACGCGCTGAAGAAATCGTCGCAGTTCCCTGGGTGCACGATCAAGAGCGGTTCCGGTTTTCTTGGAATTGCTTTTACACTCTAAATTCGTCATGGCCCGCATAGAGCCTACAAGATTCACACATCTTTTTGTGACACAAGCACGATTGAAAATCGGTCTTTTCATTTCTTCACAAATGATTGTTTTAATTCATTATTCCGTCATCCCGGCGAAGGCCGGGACGAGGCTGACCCAAGGTGGCGTGCACAAAAAGCCTGCTCCCGGCCTTCGCCGGGATGACGGTTTTTGTGGGAAAACGGAGTTTTGCTCGTGCAAGAACATGATCAAAAAAGATGTTTGCATATTGCAGGCATAAAGCAGGCCGTGACGAATGAGAGGAGAATATCCGGGTTCTCTATCTGCAAAGTGCAGACAAACGCCAGTGCCGCTTTGATTATTTCAATTTTGGCCTTGTTCAATGGTAAGTGAACCACCACATCCGTCCTGCAATGATGCGGGAGGTAGGTCATGAGATACATCGAGAGAAATGAAATTCGACGTGGAAAAGTCGAAGCAGGTCCTCGCGCCCCAGCACGTCCGCAGGCCTTAAGAAATTGGGTTCGTTCGTTCAAGCAATGGTCTTCGGGCACGTTTTGGGAGCCAATTACATGGCGGAAAGCCAGAGAATTAACTCAAGAAGCGTTTCCTTACGAAAGACGTATCCCTTAATCAGCGGAGGCAGACTTGAATTGATGTGGGGATGTACTGACAAGGCAAATTTTCAATGAACTGAATCACCGCACCACACCCGGCGCTTCATACCCCACCCGCTCCACATACTCCGTATACCCCCCGCCATACTGGTGCACGCCTTCCGGTGTCAGTTCGAGCACGCGGTTGGAGAGTTCCGCCAAAAAGTGCCTGTCGTGGCTGACGAAGAGCATGGTGCCTTCGTAGGTGCCCAAGGCCTTGATAAGCATTTCTTTGGTGAGGAGATCGAGATGGTTGGTGGGTTCGTCCAGCACCAGGAGATTTGGTGGATCGAACAGCATTTGGGCCATGACGAGGCGCGCTTTTTCGCCGCCGGACAAAACCCGACAGCGCTTTTCGATGTCGTCTCCGGAAAAGCCGAAGCAGCCTGCGAGGGTGCGCAGTGATCCTTGCGTGGCCTGCGGGAAGCTGTGTTCCAGCGTTTCAAACACCGTGTCTTCACCGTCCAGCAGTTCCATGGCATGCTGGGCGAAGTAGCCCATCTTCACCGATTTGCCGATGTTGACGATGCCCTTGTCTGGCTCCGTTGTGCCCGCAATCAATTTCAGCAATGTGGATTTGCCGGCACCATTCACGCCCATGATGCACCAGCGCTCACGCCTGCGGATCTGAAAATCGAAATCGGCATAGATCGTGCGGGCACCATAAGATTTGTGGACCTGCTGGAGGCTCACCACATCTTCGCCTGAGCGCGGTGCGGGCAGAAAATCAAAGGCCACACTTTCCCGCCGCTTCGGCGGCACTACGCGCTCGATCTTGTCCAACTTCTTGACGCGGGATTGCACCTGTGCCGCGTGTGACGCACGGGCCTTAAAGCGTTCGATGAATTTTATTTCTTTGGCCAGCATCGCCTGCTGACGCTCGAATTGCGCCTGCTGTTGCTTCTCATTGAGCAGGCGTTGCTGTTCGTAGAATTCATAGTCACCGGAATACGTCGTGAGTTCACCCGCATCGATTTCCACAATCTTGGTGACGATGCGGTTCATGAATTCGCGGTCGTGGGATGTCATCAACAACATGCCTTCGTAGTTCTTCAAAAAATCCTCCAGCCAGATCAGGCTTTCAAGATCGAGATGGTTCGAAGGTTCGTCCAGCAACATCGCGTCTGGCCGCATCAGAAGAATCCGCGCCAGCGCCACCCGCATTTTCCAGCCACCCGAAAGCTTGCCGACATCGCCGTCCATCATCTCCTGCGAAAAACTTAAGCCCGCCAGAACTTCCCGCGCCCGCGCGTCCTGCGCATAGCCATCAAGCTTTTCAAACTGCGCCTGCACCTCGCCATAACGTGCGATGATGGCGTCCATTTCGTGCCCGCGCTCAGGGTCGCCCATGGCGGCTTCGAGTGAGGCAAGTTCTGCGGCAACCGCACTCACAGGCCCCGCCCCATCCATGACTTCCGCCACGGCACTGCGGCCCGCCATTTCGCCCACATCCTGGCTGAAGTAACCGATGGTGGTGCCGCGCTCAACGGACACTTGCCCCTCGTCCGGTTCCTCGCGGCCCGTGATCATGCGGAACAGCGTGGTCTTGCCTGCCCCATTGGGGCCAACAAGGCCAATTTTTTCCCCACGATAGAGCGCAGCGGAAGCTTCGACGAACAGGATTTGGTGGCCGTTCTGTTTGGACAGCTGGTCAATGCGGATCATGGTGGTGGTTCAGTTTCCCATCAGGGGTTTGCGCAGATCAGACACCGCATTCGCATGGGCGTCGAAGCCTTCATATTCGGCGAAGGTTTTGGCGTGAGGTGCCAGCGCATCATAACCGTCGCGGGTGATTTTGACCATCGATGTCCGCTTCATGAAGTCATGCACGGAAAGTGCGGATCCCGTCCTCGCCCATCCGCCTGTGGGCAGAACATGGGAGGGACCCACAACAAAATTTGCGAGTGTTGACGGTGAATGGACGCCGAGCAGGATTTCGCCTGCATTTCGAATCTGTGCGGCGTATTGATCGGGACTGTGTGACAGAATTTGCAGGTGCTCCGGCGCATAGTCGTTGATGAAGGCAATGGCGTCTTCTTCATCCCGCGCCAGTACGACGCCACCCAACGCACCGGACAGCACTGTTGCGGCGAATTCCACGCGTTGCGTGGACATGTGTTTGTAAAATTCTTCAAACGCGGCAAGCGCCTCATCCGCCACGCGGGCGTCCCACGTCACAAGATAGCCAGAAGAATCCGGCCCGTGTTCGGTCTCAATCAGGAGATCAAGTGCGGCGAGACGGCCTGACACGCTGCTGTCCGCCAGCACGATCACTTCTGACGGCCCGGCAGGTGTGCCCACATCAACCTTGTGCGACACCAGCCGCTTCGCTGCTGCAACCCAGGGCGAACCGGGACCGACAATCTTCACCACTGGTGCAATCGTCTCGGTGCCATAGGCGACAGCCGCTATGCCCTGCGCGCCCCCGGCCTTGTAAACTTTTGTAACACCTGCAAGCCGCGCTGCCACCAGTGTCGCGTCATCAATCTTGCCATCGGGTCCCGGTGGCGTGATGATGCAGACATTCTCAACGCCCGCAACAGTCGCTGGAATGGCGGTCATCAGAACCGAAGACGGGAAAGAACCCTTGCCCCGCGGCACGTAGCAGGCCACGGACGCGATTGAGTTTGAACGGTCTCCGGCAAACACACCTGGCTGCACCTCCATCATCCAGTCGGCAGTGTGCTCTTTTTGCGCTTCATGAAAACGCCGGATGTTGCGCGCCGCCAGTTCCATCGCTTCGCGCATTCCTGGTGCGAGGGTTTTCTCCGCCCGCGCGAAATCGGCGTCCGACGCGTTGACAGGTCCGATCTCCGCCCGGTCAAACTGTTTGGCAAATCGCACCAATGCCGCGTCCCCTTCGGCACGCACGGCTGAGATGATGGGTTCGACCTTGGCCGTGAAGGCACTGAGGTCGGTTTCGGTGCGGGTGAGGAGGGCAGCCCGTTCTTGGGGAGAAAGCGCGGCGAGTATATGAAGATGGGGTGGATTGCGGAGCATTGTGTCCAGATAGCAGTTTGGCTCTGTCCGGCAAACCCGGATGACCAAACAAATTTGATGATTGCCCCGCATTGCGTGTTGGTCCTAAAGAGCCTCCAAAACGCAGCAGTGACCATGAGCACAGAGACAAAAACACTCTATCAGAATTTGAAATCCAGCATTGAGTCGCGCACCGCAACGGTCGGGGTCATCGGACTGGGCTATGTTGGTTTGCCTTTGTCCATGGCGGTGTGCGGCGGCGGTCATGCGGTCATTGGCTTCGACGTGGATGTGGCAAAGTCCGAGGCACTCAACAAGGGACAATCCTACATCGCGGGCGTAGCCTCGGCCACACTTCTCAACCATGTTGAGACCGGTCGCTTTGTCGCCACCACTGACATGAGCCGGATATCCGAATGCCAGATCATAATAATTTGTGTGCCGACGCCGCTGACCAAGCAGCGTGAACCTGATCTGAAATACATCAGACAGACGGCCGCCGTCATCGCCAGCCACATGCAGGCGGGAACCCTTGTGGTGTTGGAATCGACAACCTATCCAGGCACCACCACGGAGGTGATGAAACCCATTCTTGCCAGCGGTGGTTTATCGGAAGATCAATTCTTCGTCGGCTTTTCGCCCGAACGCGAAGACCCTGGCAACAAGGATTTCAATACCCGCTCCATTCCCAAAGTTGTGGCTGGCGACGGCCCACTGGCTTCTGATCTCGTGAAATCATTCTATGCCAGTGTCGTCGAACACGTCGTGGTGGTGTCTGATCCGGCCACGGCGGAAGCGGTCAAAATCACCGAAAATGTCTTCCGTGCCGTAAACATTGCGCTGGTCAATGAACTCAAGGTGATTTTCGATGCCATGGGCATTGATGTCTGGGAGGTCATCGATGCGGCCAAGACCAAGCCCTTTGGATTTCAGGCTTTCTATCCGGGGCCGGGCCTTGGTGGCCATTGTATCCCGATCGATCCGTTTTATCTGACGTGGAAGGCGCGGGAATACGACATCCACACCCGCTTCATTGAACTTGCAGGTGAAATCAACACCGCCATGCCACGCTATGTCGTCTCCAAACTCGAAGCAGCACTGGGTGCGCAACTCGGCAAACCACTGGCCGGTGCCAAAATCCTGATCCTTGGCTTGGCTTACAAGAAAAATGTCATGGACATGCGAGAAAGCCCGACTTTCAAGCTGATGGAACTGCTGGAAAAGCGCGGTGCGGTGACCGCCTATCACGACCCCCTGATTGGGGAAATTGCACCAACCCGGGAACACGCGGAATTCACGGGGCGCAAATCCGTGGCCTTGGAAGCGGATATGATTGCCGCGTTCGATGCCGTGCTTTTGTCAACTGATCACGATGGCGTGGACTACGCGCTGGTCGCATCCTCTGCCCAACTCATCGTTGATACACGCAACAGATTTTCCGGTTTGGAAGGAAGCAAGGCCATCATCATCAAGGCCTGACCGCCGAAATACGGTAGTGGGTCAGTCTGAAATTTGACCCTGTTGACTATTCTGGAAAACTCCCAGCGCACATGCTATATTGCCAATATGGAAAAAAAGCCAAAACGAACCCTTGATCTCAACCAGCTTGCAAAGAAGATAGTTGATGAGGCGACTGATGCGTCGAGAACCGACGCAGTCAAAGTTCAAACGAAAGCTGCTCCCCAACCGCATAGGGAGACTTGATTTGGTAGGGGTCTTCAATTGGGCCTGATTTGTCGGTCGCCGCCCGAACAAGCGACTTAAGTTTGTCAGAAGCTTCGTAGTAGCGTCCGCGCTTCTCGCCAAAGGGAACCAGATACGAAAGTTCCGTTAGTCGCTTGAGGTCTCGGCTCGCCACGGTTTCTGATATTTTTGCTTCGTCTCTATAGGGGCCATTTTTCACCCTGTACCCAAACGCTGCATCCATCATCGGATTTTCAACTCTTTCTGGGAGCCCTATCTCTTTAATTACAGCGCTCACTTGCTCCCAAACTCGGCCAATTATTGCGTTCCGACGCATGAGCGTCACAGCCTGCTGATAGTGAGCCCTCAAACAGAATCGAACCCAAGGGAGCGCTGTTCTGTTTGGGCTCCATGTTCCCTGTCCTGTCTCCTTAAGTATTGCATAGTACGACTCGGTGTTTCGCCCCAGCCATTCCTCAACACTACAGAACATTGGTCCTGTTATGCCATTTTGTGAGATTACAAGTGTTTGCAACGCTCTTGCCATTCTTCCATTACCATCTTTAAACGGATGGATCATTGTTAAGTTTAGATGAGCCATCGCGCCCAAAACAGTTGATGAGTCGTAGCTGTCTGCATCATTGATCTGTTCAACAAATTCTTTCATCAATGACGGCACCATTTCTGCGGGAGGGCCTTCATATTCAGTGTCCCCAGTTTGATCTCTGACAACATAGATCGGCCCGTTTCTCCATTGCCCGGGCAACTTTGTCATGTCGTAGTTTAGCATCATAAAATGTAGGCTGCGGATGAATTGTGTGTTTACCTCAGTGTGTGGGTCTTCGTGTACCCTGATCACATAGGTCATAGCATTGCGATAACCCTGCAATGCCTTGATAGTTTCTTCCTCCAATGTTTCCGGCCTTTCATCGTCAATGATGGCTATTGCTTCGGCCAAATTTGCATTGATACCCTCAATTGTGTTTGACCCCTGTATGGCTCTTGCAAATGTATTCTTTCGGAGAAATCCGGTCCACCGAATTGGATTTTGATTTACTTGATGGCGCAACTGAGTACGCTGCTCCCGTATCAATCCCAATACGGTCTGATCTCTTTGTTCAAGTTTTGGGTATTGGAAGATCATTGCTGGTTATCCCGTTAATTACTGCCTATACGACGATATTTAATTGACTTTCCGATTAAGTCAATCTATATATCTGTCATGAAAACGCTTGATCGCCAATCTCGTTCCCAAATCCTTCATCTTCTCTGCGAGGGCAACTCAATCCGCTCGGTCACGCGGTTGACGGGTGCCAGCAAGAACACGGTGATCAAGCTGCTGATTGATGCTGGCAAGGCTTGCATGGCCTTCCATGATGCCAATGTGCGTGACGTGAATGCCAAGCGGGTTCAAGTCGATGAAATTTGGTCATTCACCTATGCCAAGCAAAAGAACGTTGCCCGTGCCGTTGCTGCTCCAGATGGTGCTGGCGACACTTGGACTTGGACGGCGATTGATGCCGATAGCAAGATGATCTTATCTTACTTTGTTGGTGGTCGTGATGGCGAATGTGCCATGTGGTTTGTGGACGACTTGCGCTCACGTCTTACCGGACGCATCCAACTCACCAGCGATGGCCATAAGGCATATCTTGAAGCTGTAGAAGGTGCATTCGGTGGCGATATTGACTACGCCATCCTGCACAAGGTCTATGGCGCATCACATGAAAGCGCCAAGGGCCGTTACAGCCCTGCTGAGTGCATCGGGATTGAAAAGAAGCGTATCGAAGGCGACCCTGACCAAAAGCACGTTAGCACTTCCTATGTGGAACGTAGCAACCTCACAATGCGGATGCACATGCGCCGTTTCACACGCCTAACTAATGGATTTTCAAAGAAGGTTGAAAACCACGCTTACGCTGTTGCCCTTCACATGATGTACTACAACTTTGTGAAACTGCATTCCAAGCTGCGCATGTCGCCAGCTATGGCCGCTGGCGTTTCAGCCAAGCTTTGGGAGATTGGCGATATTGTTGCGCTTGTCGAGACTGAGGAATCCAAGGTTGATCGAGTGCGCGGTCCCTATAAGAAGAAAGAGAGTGTTGTTATATGATAGAGAAAATCATCACACGGTGGGAAATCTGGAAATTAAACCGTCATGACCGGAGAACCGCAAAAGCCTATGACAAAGATCGCGCATTGGCACGGTCAACAAACAAGGAGACATCCGCGTTACGCAGAATTGATGAAGACGAACACTTTGAGCGTCGGTTGTATCAAGATGAAATAAGCAAAATTCAGTCCCGAAGCCTTTGCCGAACCGCTGGTCGGCTAGGTGTTCCAGTTCCTTATGGTGCGGATGAATGGGAGGAATCTACGGTCGTTGGGGGCCGTTATCTCACGACCAAAGGATTTAGCGATCTAAGGTCTGCTGTTCGAAGAGAGAAGAATGAACGTTGGGCTTATTGGGAACTGCGAATGAAGGTTGCCGTTCGGTTGATAACCGCTTTAACCGGCGTCATTGGTGCTTTAATCGGCTTGGCAGCCATTCTCGGTATTCGGATTTCAGACTAACCCACTACCCGAAATACAGTTATTTGGACAAGGGCCACTCGCGGTGATAGCTTACTCCGGGTTTCCTGGGGGATTTTGGGATGGGCGAAATCATACCGCTGATTCTGTGCGGCGGTTCTGGCGCGCGTCTATGGCCGCTGTCGCAAGCCGACAGGCCCAAACAGTTCCTGAGCCTGCTGGGAACGACATCACTGTTTGCCCAGGCCCTCGCGCGTTGCAGCGGCAAGGGCTTCAGCACCAAGCCCATTATTGTGTCCGCAGAGGCCCACGCTGAACTCGTGTCAAAAGAGCTTTGCAAGGCCGGGCGAAGTGCGGACGTTGTTTTGGAGCCTGTGCGGCGTGACTCCTGTGCCGCAGTGCTGGTGGGCAGCATGGTTGCGATGGCGCGCGATGTTGATGCGGTGGTTCTGGTGGCCGCATCAGATCATTATATTCCGGACGATGCAGCCTATCGCGCAGCGGTGGTTTCGGCATGCGATGCGGCCGAGCAGGGATTGATCGTGACATTTGGTGTGACCCCGACTGAACCGGCGACAGGTTACGGCTACATTGCGCCTTCACGCGACAGCGTGGGCGTTGCGACAAGGCGCATTTCATCTTTCAAGGAAAAGCCTGATCTGGAAAATGCCAGATGCCTGGTCGCCGAGGGTTGCCTCTGGAACAGTGGCAATTTCCTGTTTCGTGCGCGTGAACTTCTTGAGGAGGCCAGACAATTGGCGCCAGATGTTTATGATGCCGTGACGCAAGCCTTGGCAGCGGCTCAATCGGGCCGGCATGGCTTGGCGCTGAATAAAGAAGCTTTGGCCCGGTCTCGCCGCATATCATTTGATGTTGCCATCATGGAGAAAACTGAACGCGCAGCGGTGCTGCCAGTGAATTATGTTTGGCGTGATTTGGGCACCTGGGACGCTGTCGCGGCAGCGCATGTGGCGGGCGAGAACGGCAATCAGGTCATCGGTTCCGCCAAATTCAACCACAGCCACGACTGCATGGTGCATTCAGAAGGTGTGCCGACAGCACTTGTCGGTTGCGAGGGCCTCATCGTTGTGGCAACCCCCAACGGCGTTTTGGTGGCACGCAAAGGTGCCACAGAAAACGTGAAGATGCTGGGTGAGCAGCTGCTTTTTGGCAACGAACGGGTTGCAAAATTGGCTGAGCCATCATGTGCAGTCGAAGTTCTGGACAAGTCACCCACACATTGCGTCAGCCGGATCACGATTGCTTTTGGCCAAAGTTTTGTTCCGGAGGGCAGCGGCTCTGTGCGGCAATGGTTTGTATTGAGTGGGAGAATTGCAGTGCGGTTTCTTGGACGCAACGTCATCCATGCCGCAGGTCACACCTTCAATGATCATCCAGGAGGTGATTTCATGATTTGCAATATTGACTGCCGAGAGTCTGTTTTGATTGAAATTGAACGTGTTCAGGCGGCAGCGATTCGGGGTGGCGCAGGTCAGTTGAGTTGACTTCAGCAGCTCAGCCGATAAAATCAATCAAAAGTTGAATTGTTTAATTTTTGAACAATACGCAAAGGTTTCGAAGTTGTTGTCTTTTCATCAAGTTATTGTAAATGCTTTGTTTTTTTGAGTGCAGATGCGTTGCAGTCGGCAAAACACCGTTTTTCTACCTGTTGCGCTGGTGCTACAGTTGACCTCCATCGCGATGCCGGTGAGGCAAGCTAGCGATCTCACTGGTTGACTCACGCAATCAAGTCGGTAAACAGGGCAGGAATCTGATTGGGATAATTTATAAAGGGGTTACCGTATGAAGAAGTTTTTTGTCGCCGCGTCGATGTTGGCACTTTCTGCCGCCGCAGTCAGCGCGGCCAGTCTGACGGATGTCAGTGGTGCTGTGAAAATCAACAAGGGCGATGGCTTCGTCAATGCTGTTGCCGGCGCTGAGCTCAATGCTGGCGACAAGGTGTTCGTCGGCCAAGGCGGTTTTGCCTCGGTCAATTTCGGCGAGTGCGCTGTGACCTTGGACAAGGCAACTGTTTACGCCGTGTCTGAAATTGCTCCTTGCGATGGCAACGCCGCAATCAAGCCGACCGCAGACGTGGCGGACGGGGTTTATCCTCCTGCATTCCCAATCTGGCCCGTCGTTGCAATCGGCGCTGCCGTGGGTGGATTTATCATTTATGAAGTACTCAACGACGACGGTGTGTCGGAGAACGGTGCGCCGCCTGTTTGATAAAATAGGGTTTGGTTGCAACCAACCGAACGCGTGAGACGGTTTTGGTGGGGGCCGCAGTGTAAACTGCGGTCCCTTCTGCGTCTGGAGCGAATTGGGTTGCTTTTCAATTTCGAGGTGGCAATTGACTGACATTGCAGATCGCGTCTGGGTATCCGCCATCTCATTGTGGCTGATCTTCATGATTCTGTTTGGCGGCACCGGCTTTCCTTCGCAAACAGTCTTCATGGTTCAAACGGCTTCGGCCTTGGTGATTCTGCTGTTGGGATCCTTGCGACTTTGGCGCGGATTTCCGTCAAGTGCAGCAACGGCTGCCGCATGTCTTGCCGTCCTCGCCATGGCTTTGGTCCTGGCTCAACTCTGGCCAATTTCCCATGAACTTTGGCGCAGCTTGCCGGGCCGCGCACTGATTGAGCAGGGACTCGCGGCAGCAGGTGTCGCCCCCGATTCCCTGCCAATGAGTCTCAGCCCCGCCGCAACCAAGGCCTCGGCCATTGCCATGTTGGTACCTTTGGCGGCCTTCATTGCAGCACTCAGCGTGCCGCAGCGTTACTTTTGGCAAGTGGCAGCTGCAATACTTTTCGCCACAATCGTTGGCATGGTCATTGCCCTGATGCAAAAGCGTGGTGGCGTGGCAAGCGGCTTGTTTTTCTACCTTTCTGACAAGCGCACAGCGCTGCCCAGTGGCACCTTCGCCAACAAGAATTTCTTTGCGGCCCAACTTTATGCCGCCATCCCCGTGCTTGCGGCATTTGCCATGACCATGGCGCAGAAATTTGACGTGCGGCCTCTGCTGACATTGTTGTTCACCTTGCTGTTCACGGGGCTCATCGTCGCTGTTCTTGCGGTGACAGGATCGCGGGCCGGCACCATGCTGGCCATGGTGTCTCTGTTGTTGACGGTGTTTCTTGTCTTGCGCCTGGCACCCAAAGGCCGTGCTGGCGCGAGCATTGGTGGCAGCATCATCGCGGGCGTGGTTGCCCTTGTCGTGATGGCCCAGGCCAGCATGGTGGGTATCCTGCGCCTCGCCGAAGGCGACACCATCAATGATTTCCGCACCACAATTTCAGACGTCAGCATGACGGCGGCAAAAGCCCAGTTCCCCTGGGGCAGCGGCTTTGGCACCTTTGTGCCCGTTTATCAGTTATACGAAACGCCCGAAACCATCATCGATCCCTACGTCAACTACGCCCACAATGAATGGCTGCAATTGGCCATCGAAGGTGGCCTGCCCGCGCTTGTCCTGCTGGGCCTTTTCCTGCTTTGGCTGGCGGTGGCGTTGGTGAAAGCCTTGCGCCTCGCGCCACTTGATCCCGCCCACGCGATGATCCGCGCCTCGGGTCTTGTGGTGGTGCTTTTGCTTGTCCATGCCATTGTGGATTTTCCTTTCAGAAATGCGGCCCTGATGACTTTATTTGGCCTGAGCCTCGGTTTTCTGTCGCTGGCGACAGCGCCGCCACGAAAGAACTTCAAGGCCAGACCCCGCGCGCCACAGCCCGTCAGTTCAAGGCCACCAAGACCGCGTTCGTTTGCGCCCGCGCAAAAGCGATTTGGGGCAGCACCAAGGCCCAGCGAGGTCTCTGAACCACCGGCACCGCCAAGTGACAAGACAAGTGGATCATAACCATGTTGTCAGCTGCCCATAGTTCCGCCCCTTTTCTGGGTTTAGGGACGGTACACGGTAACCTCGGGGTTGGCTATGGCCCCATCGTTGCTTCAAGGGGGGGGTTGGGGTTGTCGGAATGATTGACTTGCACAGCCATATTCTGCCCGGTGTGGACGACGGCGCACGCGAATTGAAAGATTCGATTGCCATGGCGCGCATGGCCGTTGCGGATGGCATCGAAGTCATGGCCTGCACACCACATTTCATGCCCGGCTTGTACGACAATGAGGCCCATGACATCCGCCACCGTGTAGCCGCCCTGAATGAGGTGTTCAGGGAGGAAGGCATTGACCTTGCCCTTGTGTTGGGTTCCGATGCGCATATTCGCCCGGACTTCCTGAACTGTTTGCGGACGTCAGTCATTCCGACGCTGCACGGCAGTCGCTATGTATTGTTTGAGCCGCCCCACGCGGTCCTGCCACAACGCATGGACGATCTCCTGTTCAATATTCAGATGGGTGGTTATGTGCCCATCCTGACCCACCCGGAACGCCTGAAATGGATTGAGCAGAATTATGACATGGTGGTCGGTCTGGCCAGCTCTGGCGTCTGGATGCAGATCACGGCAGGCTCCCTGACGGGGCGTTTTGGCAAGCGCCCGCAGTATTGGGCGCAGCGCATGTTGGCGGAAGGCCACGTCAGCATTCTGGCGACGGATGCCCATAATACGGCCTCCAGACCGCCCTTGTTGGCAGAGGCGCGGGATTTGGCGGCAGATGAACTTGGCGTGGACGAGGCCACCCATCTTGTAGTATCCAGACCAGAGTGCGTGCTTGAAGACGCCGAGCCGGATTCCGCGCCGCTGCGACCCTCTCCCATGGTCAAGGCAACAGGCACGGGATCATTCCTGCGGCGCTTGTTCGGGGGGTAAGTGAAATGTCATTGATCAGATTGAAAGATACTTATTTGCAAAGACTGGGTCTGCTGCTGGTGTTGCTGGCGGCGTTCGGCCTTGCATCCTGCACCAACCAGGGCGGCGGCATCGACAAGTCGATACCCGAAGGCCAATTCGTTGAGTCAGGCAGTCAAGGCGCTGTGGGTGGCGCTGCCGCGGCAGGCGCGTCGAAAGTTTTTGCTGCCAACAGCACACCATCAGCCGGTGCCAGCGCGGTTGATTACAAAATCGCGCCACTGGACGTGATTGAAGTGAGCGTGTTTGGCGTGCCAGACCTCAACCGCACATCGTCTGTTTCCGCCACTGGCATGATCTCGATGCCGCTGATCAACCAGGTGAAGGCAGGTGGGCGCACAACAGCTCAGCTTGAGCGCGACATTGCCTCCAAACTCTCCGCAAACTATCTGCAATCGCCCCAGGTGTCGGTCTTCGTGAAAGAATACAACAGCCAGCGCATCACCGTTGATGGTGCCGTGAAGAAGCCGGGCATTTTCCCGGTCACGGGCAGGGTGTCATTGCTGCAGGCCATTGCCCTTGCGGAAGGCTTGGGCGAATTGGCTGACCCGGCAGGCATCCTGTTGTTCCGCACCGTTGATGACAAGCGCATGGCCGCCCGCTTTGATATACGTGCCATCCGGGGCGGCAAAATGCAGGATCCCATGTTGGAAGCCGGCGACATCGTGATGGTGGACCAAAGTGCGACGCGCACCACATTGCAGGAACTCAAGGGTGCCTTGCCGGTGGCAGGCCTGTTCCGGTTCCTGCTGATCTAGACCGCCATGAACAACATGACGCCCAGTCACCTTCCACAACACCAGGGCCACATGGTCCCGGCTGATCCACGCATGGGTGTGCCGGACTACTACAGGCCAGGTGGCGCCTATCCCTATTACCCCGGCTTCGAACAGCCGGACGATCAGGGGTCGACTTTCGACATCTACAAGTACCTCCGCGTCATCAACAAGTACCGCTGGCTGATTGCCAGCCTGGTTCTCGCCGCAGTTTTGATCGGCGCAGCCATCACTTATTTGTCGACACCGATCTATCGCGCCACCGTGTCGCTCCAGATTGACCGCGACTCCATGAACATCGTCAATGTTGACGGCTTGCAACCTGAAGAAAACCAGAACAGCACCGAGTACTACAAGACCCAATATGAATTGCTGGCCAGTCGTTCCCTTGCGGAGCGCGTGGTTTCCACACTCGGGCTTGCCAATGACGCGCGTTTCAACGACGAGGCGGTTTCAGCCGTCAGCTTTGTCAGGGGGCTGGTTTTTGGCAACCCCAAAGCGGACGCCAACGCGGTTCCGCCAACGCAGGAAGAAATCACCCGCAAAAGCATAGACAAACTTGCAAAGATGCTGGCTGTCGCCCCCGTGCGTGGTTCACGCATCGTCAAAGTCAGTATCAATCATCCCAATCCTGTCACGGCGCAGCGCATCGCCAACGGATTCGGCGAGGTCTATATCGCCAACAACCTTGACCGCCGCTTTGAGGCCACCTCATATGCCCGCAAATTTCTTGAAGAGCGCCTGCAACAACTTAAAATCAGGTTGGAAGAATCCGAGCGGCAGTTGGTGAAGTACGCTGAGGAACAGGGTATCATCAGCCTCGACGGCAACAAGAACCTGAGCACCAACGACCTTGAAGCGACCAATATCAAGCTGTCTGAAGCGCGGGCCGAACGGGTCAAAAAAGAACTGTTGTGGAAGCGCGCCCAGGCCACAGGTGGCCTAGGCCTCAAGGAAATTCTCGATAGCCCCGCCATTCAGGAAAACCGCAAGCTCAGGGCCCAGTTTGCGGCCGAGTACCAGCAGAAACTGGCAATCTACAAACCAGCCTTCCCGGACATGGTGCAGCTGCGAAACCAGATCCGAGAGCTTGACCGCCAGGTTGAAAGCGAAGTCGCGGCCATCAAGGAATCGATTGAGTCCGAATTCATCGCCGCGCGCGAACAGGAAGAATCGCTGACAGCGGAACTTGAAGGCACCAAGACTGATGTGGTGGAACAGCGCAACCGCTCCATCGAATACAACATCCTCCAGCGCGAAGTAGACACCAATCGCCAACTTTATGATGGCCTTCTGCAGCGTTACAAGGAAATCGGCGTTGCCGGTGGCGTTGGCACCAACAACATCTCGATTGTCGACCAGGCGGATCGCCCGTTGTTCCCGAGTTCGCCAAACTTGATGGTGAACATGGGTTTGTCGCTGATGGCAGGTCTGCTGCTGGGCGTTATGTTGGCGTTGGCGCTTGACTTCATGGACGACAGCTTCAAGGCTCCCGAAGACATTGAACGAGAAGTGGGATTGACTGTTGTCGGCATCATTCCAAAACCGGCATCGAATTCTGACGTTGACTCGGAATTGGCAGATGCAAGGTCAGCCATGTCGGAAGCCTATCGTTCACTCCGCACAGGTCTGCAATTCTCCACCAGCGACGGCCTGCCACGCTCGCTTCTGGTAACCAGCAGCAAGCCCTCCGAAGGCAAGACCACAACCACCATTTCATTGGCGCGGTCACTGGCTCAAATCGGCCTGGAAGTGTTGCTCATCGACGGCGACTTGCGCAACGCTTCTGTGCACAAGCGGTTGTTTGTGAGCAATGAGATGGGCTTGAGCAATTATCTCTCAGGGGCAAAGTCCCCCGAGGAGGTTGTCCAGTCCACGGATACCGAAGGCCTTTTGCTGATGACGGCAGGGCCATTGCCGCCAAACCCGGCGGAACTGCTGAACGGGCCGCGGTTCCAGTCGTTGTTGGCCCTGGCGCGGGAATCATTCGACATCGTGCTGGTGGATGGTCCCCCCATCATGGGTCTGGCGGATGCTCCGCTGATTTCAACCAACGTGCAATCAACCCTTCTGGTGGTGGCCGCAAACGAGACCCGGCGCAGCATTGTGAAAGTGGCAATGCGCCGCCTGCAGATGGCCCGCGCCAATGTTGTGGGCGCCCTGCTCAACAAGTTTGACGCCAAACAGACCGGTTATGGCTATGGCTATGGCTATGGTGACTATGAATACCACAGCTATGGTTCAAACCCGCAGTTGACAGCGGAAAGCGACCGGTAATGCAGGGCCAACCTGCGATGGCGGTGGCGATTGAGGCCTATCGCAATCCTTCACGGTTGTTGCGAAAGGCTTCAGCGCCATTTCCTGATGACATGCTGAGTGTGATCAAGGTCGTGGCCGGCGACGCGAAAACCATCGAAACCAGCGCCATGCACTATGGAATTGATGCTGTCGCTATCCAGGAAATGGCCCGGAACTACGTGATCAAGCAATTGCTCGATCCAAAGGCCACAGGCCTGCGTTTGCTGGGCCTTAACCCCGGCGCGGAAGCACAAAATTTGCGTGACCACAAGCGTTGGCTGTTGAAGTGGCTGCACCCCGACCGCAATCCCAGTGCGTGGGAACAAGCCTACTTCAACAGGATATCGACTTTGAACGAGGCTGAGCTTTTGGCGGAGGTTGTCCCGGTGAATCCGCTCCCAATGAGCCGTCCCAGACACCGCAGCCACCAACGCGGGCATCCGGTGATGCACAGACCCAAAACAACACCAGCCGCCTTGCTGTTCCAAGGCCTGAAACCTTTGGCTGTCATCTCATGTGTAGCCCTTGCCGCAGCCTGGCTGTTTGCCGCCCAGCCTAACCTGCTGGCGCAAGCCAAGGCGGTGCTGGGACACGTCATTGGGGGAGACGCCGCACCATTGGCTGGTGGAAATCCATGATCAAGGTCATCGTGAGTGGCGTGGTACTGGTTGTCCTGTTGGCCTTGGCCGCGGTCACCGCCTCATTTGTGCCGGCAACCCTCGCGCCACCCGCCAACAGGGCCCTGACGGCGAGTGATGTGCCTGAGCAGCAAGCATTGGAGGTCTTGAAAAAACTGTCGCCGCAAGAGCTGCAGGATCTCACCCGGCGTGAAACCGAAGCGTTGAAAGCCGATCCGCTCGACAAGATTGCATTGCAGAACCTTTCCATTCTTGCGGGACTTCAGGGCGATACCGCCAAATCCGAGAAACTCGCGCTGATCCTCTCAGACTATGGCAGGCGCAGTGTCGGCGCACAGCTGGCTGCTGTCCAAATCAACTTGGCGGCCAAGGATTTCAAGGCCGCCTTCGGCCGTCTTGACGGCGCCTTGCGCGCGCGCCCGGAAATGAACGACAAGCTGTTCCCGCTGCTGACGTCGCCTTTGGGCGACAAGGAAGCGCAGATCGCACTGGGCGAGATTTTGGCACGCGACCCGCCTTGGCGCGAAGCACTCTTGAAATATGCCATTGCCCAGGATTCCCGAGCCTCCATGGCCTATGCATTGCTGTCTGCCGTGCGGACCGCGAAGGCGGACGTCAAGGATTCGGAAAAGCGGCTGGTGATTGAAAAATTGATCAAGTCCGGCCAGGTTGACGCAGCTTATTTCGTCTGGCTTGACCTGTTGCCGTCGTCGGATTTGGCCCTGGTCCGCGATGTTTTTGATGGCGGCTTTGAAGCCATTCAGCGCCAGCTCTATTTTGATTGGCATGTGCCGGCGCGCAAAAATGCAAGGATTGAAATCGCCGTGAGGCCGGGCAGCGGCCAGGACCGCGCATTGTCACTCGACTTTTTTTCCGACACCCAGGGCAAGGAATACGTCTTTCAGTTTCTGCGCCTGAGTCCCGGTGAATTCAATGTGGATTTCGAATTCCTCGCCGAAGGGTTGAAGACTGATTCCGGCCTTGTTTGGCGCGTGAGTTGCCTTGCCAACCCGGAAATCCTGGGCGAAAGCCAGGTCATAGACGCCAACGGCCCGTGGTCAAAAAGCCAATTTGCCTTTACCGTTCCCGAAACCGGATGCGCCACCCAGCTTTTGAGACTGGAGAGCCGCGGCAAAGCAAAGCTCGATAAGGAAATCTCGGGCCGATTGATGTTTGACAATGTCGTTATTCGCAAGGCAGGCGAAAATGCAGCCGACGTTGAAACCCAGCAACCTTGATATCAAAAGACTTTGCGGTTTGTTGTGAGGCCTGCAATAACAGGTCCGGGGTCAACACACCGGGCTGAAAAACAAGGCAATACATTGTGACAAGCGTTGTGGGTGTAACTGGTTTTCTCAAGTCCTTGCCGCCAAAACAGAAAGTGGCCATTGTCCTGTTGGCGGATCTTGTGTTGCTGGTGGCCGTCCTTCTGCTGTCTTACATGTTGCGTCTTTCGGCTTTCGAACTGCCACCCTTCGACCGCAGCATGGCATATGCGATGGCACCGTTTCTCAGCATTGCCTGCGCCTATGGCGCGGGGGTCTATCAATCAGCGGCCAGAAGCTATTCAAGCCGAACCGAACATGCAGTCATTTTTTCGCAAGGACTGGCAATCCTGCTTTGGTCCCTGTTGCTTGTTGTGTTCGGAACGGCGGGTTTTGCCCGCTCAGTCATCTTTATCTATGGCATTCTTGCTATCGGAGGCATGATCGTACTGCGCAAGATCGCGGCAGCGGTTTTCAGTGATGGCAGTCCGGTGCCGCGCAAAAAGCAGCGCATACCCACTTTGATTTTTGGTGCCGGACGCGAAGGTGCGGCCCTGTTGGAGGGGTTGCGCCGCCAGGGCGGGCGCATCCCGCTGGCTTTCATCGACACCGATTATACCTTGGTTGACCGCAGGGTTTCAGGTCTCAAGGTTTATTCGCCAGAAGACCTGGACAAGGTCGTCGCCCGCTATGAACCCCAGGAAATCATAGTGGCCAAATCCGGCATGATCCGCGCCCATCGCCAGACATTGGTGGACCGTCTCATTGACCTTGGCCTTCAGGTCAAGATCGCGCCCGGCATAGATGAGATCACGGATGGCAAGGTTGGTGTCGAAGACATTCGCCCGGTGCGAGTCGAAGACCTGCTGGGCCGGGACTCAGTGCCGCCTGAACGGGCATTGATGGAGAAAGCCATCATGGGCATGGTTGTGATGGTGACGGGGGCAGGCGGCTCCATTGGTTCCGAACTGGTGCGCCAATGCGCCCAATACCAGCCAAAGGTTTTGGTGTTGGTGGACAACTCCGAGTTCGCGCTGTTCGAAATCCACCGGGAAATGGAACAGGCCTTGAGCCGCAAGGCTGATGCCCCGACCCTTGTTCCAATTCTCGCGGATGTCAAAGACAAGCAGAAGATCGCCGCCATCATCAGTGGTCACAAAGTTGAAATCATCTTTCATGCCGCTGCCTACAAGCACGTGCGCATGGTGCAGGAAAATGTCAGGGCCGGGGTTGCCAACAATGTGCAGGGCACCAAAGCCTGCGCCGAGGCGGCACTTGAACATGGCGTGAAGCGCTTCATTTTGGTCTCCACCGACAAGGCCGTGCGGCCAACCAGTGCCATGGGTGCGTCGAAACGTGTCGCCGAACTGATCGTGCAGGCCCTCGCGGCGAAGAAGAGCCATAAAACCGTATTCTCGATGGTGCGTTTTGGCAATGTGTTGGGGTCCACAGGGTCCGTGGTTCCGTTGTTCCGCGAGCAGATTGCGAGGGGCGGCCCGGTGCAAGTCACCCACCCCGACATCACGCGCTATTTCATGCTGATCCCCGAGGCGGCACAGCTGGTGATCCAGGCGGGTGCCATGGCCGAAGGTGGCGAAGTCTATGTCCTCGACATGGGTGAACCCATCAAGATCATGCAGCTGGCTGAAACCATGATTGAACTTGCAGGACTTACAATCAAATCACCAAAGAATCCCGATGGCGACATCGAGATTGCCATCTCCGGCCTCAAGGACGGCGAGAAGCTTTATGAGGAGCTGCAAATCGGCAACGACGTCAGCCCCACGGGCCACGACCGCATCATGAAAAGCCGCGAAATCATGCTGCCTCTCGGAAAGCTGGAAGCCGAGTTGAAAAAATTGCTTGCCGCGCCAACCGATCAGCGCAGCATTGCAGTACTGATGAAGCTCGCGTCAGACAAGTTGTGACGAAAGCCCTTCTCCCCTGCGCCGCAGGCGTGGGAGAGTACCCGCGAAACGGGGTGTTGGCCTCGGAAAAACCGTCAGACAGCGAGCAAGTTGATCCACCCCGCGCGTACCGCGCCAAAGGAGAATTTTCAGTTACACAAAATCCGCCGCATCAATTGTGTTCGCGTTGATCCCAACAAGCCTGATCGAATGCGCGGTATTCGCTGTCAGCGTCAGCAGCGTATCCGCCCCGACTTGCGTTTCCGTAAAATCCGCAAAGTCAAAGCCTGCACCTTGCAAGTCAATCAGATCAGTGCCGTTCTGCCAGCCGATGATCGTATCGGCGTTCCACAGCGCTGCGATGTTGTAGATGAACCTGTCGGCATCCGGGCCGCCAATCAGGGTGTCATTTCCGGTGCCACCATTCATGACGTCAAGCCCGCCCTGGCCGCTGATGGTGTCGGCACCACCCCCGCCGTTCAGCGTGTCGTTGCCGGCCCCACCCAGAATGGTGTTGGCATTTGCGTCACCCGTCAGAATGTCATTGAAACTGCTGCCGGTGATGTTTTCGATGTTGCTGATGACATCACCCGAGCCTTGGCCACTGCCCGTGGCCGTGCCCGCGCCATTGACGAGGGTGAGGGTGATGCGCGCCCCGGCACCGGCGAACGACACTGTGTCACTGCCGGCCCCGCCATCAATGATGTCGACCCCGGCTCCGCCATTCAGCGTGTCATTGCCATTGCCGCCAAACAACTGGTCGTTGTTGTTGGAGGAGCTCAACGTATCCGCACCCGCACCACCGCGCAGGATGTTCTGTCCAATATTGCCCACCAGCGTGTCACCAAAGGCAGAACCCGTGAGGTCTTCAATCGCCGTCAACGTATCCCCAGCCGCATGGCCACCAGAAGCAGAGCCTGCGCCATTGATACTGACGCTGACTGCGGCATTGGAATCCGAATAGTCAGCCAAGTCGCGCAGACCGCCGCCACCGTTCAGACTGTCACCGCCCACACCACCAATGAGCGTATCATTGCCAAGCCCGCCATTGAGTGTGTCAACACCCCCAAGTCCCTTCAGCACGTTGTTGCCCGAGGAGCCTGTCAGGCTGTCGCCGAAACCGTTGGAACCCGTGACATTTTCGAAACCGGAGATCGTGTCACCCGTGGCATGACCGCCAGATGCAGTGTTCAAGGCGAGGTTTACCGTTACAACTGCATTGGATTTATTGTAGCTGACGGTGTCGCCGGCAGCTGTGTTTCCACCACCTGTCAGCGTATCGCCGCCAGCATGACCTTCAAGTAAATTGTCGACGTTATTGCCCTTGATTATGTTAACGCCAGACGTCCCGATGATATTTTCGAAATTGCTGATCTGCGTACCAACTATGGTTATGACAGGCAGATTGAGATCAAAGTTCAAAGCGTAGCCACTGCCGCTGACATCAAAGGTGTCATTGCCCATGCCACCATCCATGACGCCGCTGGTGATGAAAGAATTGATGATGGTATCATTGCCCGCACCGCCATAGGCGGAGAAAGCGTATGATCCGGAAATAGTGTCATTGCCGCCAATGCCGAAGAACTTTGCTCCGCCGGTCAGGCTTGCCTTCGCATCTGCCCCCATTGTGCCCAATTGCGTGCCGAGGTCAGTCAGCGTGCCGACGTTGAAGTTGGCGTTGCCATTAAAGACACTGCCATTCGCGCCGTCGACTCCGAAATAACCGGAACCGCCCAGAGATGTACCACCCGAACCACCCAAACCTGCAAGGAGCGTTCCGCTAGTGCCTGTTGAAAAGTTGAAACTACCACTTTGTGTGCCGAAGTTCAGTATTCCACGTGCTGCATGAGCACCTTGTCTGCCATTACCGCCATAGCCAAATTGACCTTGGTTAACATAAGTGTTGTCCCCGCCGTCGCCGCCATTTCCGCCACTTGCGTAAGCATCGCCAATCGCCAGCTTGTCCAGCGTCAATGTGGCAACTGATCCGTTGGTTATGCAGCCAGCTCCGGAATTTGCAAAACCTCCATTTGCACTAACAAGGACATTGCTGCTCGGCGCATCGAAACCATCTGCTCCATACCCCGCGCCATTGGTCATCCCGCTTTCGCGAAGTGTGAGGTTGCCCGCGTTGAGAATATGGCCAGCGCCCGTGTATGCAGCGGCGCCAGCCTGCCCTTGACCTGCGTTCAAATCAAAAACACTGCGCTCAATGATGGTCGTGCCAAAATTCTTGATGGAACCGGCTCCATCGGCGGTCGAGTCGCCGCCGCCAGTGAATTTAAGGGATTGCAGGGTTGCCGATGCACCAGCGTTGATGGTGACATGGTGGGTGTCGGCAAAAACATCGATATCGCCATTGCCATTGACATCGCCGGAAAGGGTTATGTCAAAATCTCCATCGCCATTGGTGTCGCCGTTGATGGTTACGCCTGCGCCAGAACTGATTGTCAGTTCACCCGAGGTCAGCGTGATCGTGCCGCCTGCGAGATTGGAGGCAAAGACGATAGTGTCTGCACCCGCTGTCGCTTCAGCCAAAGCAACGGCGGCGCGCAAGGACCCTGCGCCCGAATCCTTCAAGTTTGTAACTGTGAATGTGGCCATGGCTGTCCTCGCATGTGTAGAACTACCCCGCGCATAACAATCTGCATGCACAACAATAGGATGTCAAGTCAACGTTGCCTGCAATACTTCAATCCCTTGAGTCTGCTGTTCATCCGTCATGGCGCTGCCTGATGGCAGACACAGGCCAGAGGTTTCACTCACACAAAATCCGTTGCGTCAATCGTAATCGCGTTGATGCCGACGAGGCGGATGGTGTGGGTGGGGTTTGCGGTGAGGGTGAGGAGGGTGTCGGCTCCGGATTGGGTTTCTGTGAAGTCGGCGAAGTCGAAGCCTGCACCCACGAGATCAATCTTGTCGACGTTGTTCTGGAAGCTGTTGATGGTGTCGTTGTTCCAAAGGGCGGCGATATTGAAGACGAATTTGTCGGCGTCTGTGCCGCCGTTCAGCGTGTCATTGCCAGTGCCACCGTTCAAGATGTCAAGGCCGCCCTGGCCGCTGATGATGTCATCGCCGCCACCACCGCTGAGTGTATCGTTTCCGGCCCCGCCGACGATGGTGTTGGCGTTGGCGTCCCCTGTCAAAATATCGTTGAAGTTTGAACCTGTGATGTTTTCGACATTGGTGATGGTGTCGCCAGCGCCTTGGCCAGAACCTGTGGCGGTGCCAGCGCCATTGCTGAGGGTCAACACAATGCGCGCACCCGCATTGGCGAACGAGACAGTGTCGGTATCAGCACCCCCATCAATCACATCCGCCCCCGCACCACCCAGCAGCAAGTCATTGCCATTGCCACCAAAGACCTGGTCGTTGTTGTTCGATGAACTCAGCGTATCCCCACCATCACCGCCGCGCAGAATGTTCTGGCCAATGTTGCCGATGAGCGTGTCCCCAAAGGCAGAGCCTGTGAGGTCTTCAATGAAAGACAGCGTGTCACCCGTGGCATGGCCACCGGATGCAGACCCCGCACCGTTGATACTGACACTGACGGCGGCGCTTGAGCCAGAATAATCCGCCACATCACGCAAGCCACCGCCACCGTTCAAGCTGTCGCCACCCGCACCACCGACAAGCGTGTCATCGCCAAGGCCGCCGTTGAGGGTGTCGTTTCCGCGCATGCCATGGATTTCGTTTGCAGACGTATTGCCCGTGATGTTGTCGTTGCCGTCTCCCGTGACAATGTTTTCAATGGTCGTGCCAGCGGCCACGGTGATGAAGGCATCCGCGCCGATCGTTGACGCAACACCCGAAACCAGACTGAGGGTAATGTTTTTGCTGACAGCCGCCGCATTGATCCAGTCGGTGCCGCCGTCTGTGTCCGCGAGGCCGGTGCGCGTGGCGTCCAGGTCCCGCATCATGTCGAATTCGTCGGTGTAGTGGTAGACGTCATTGGCGCTCGTCGCGGCACCGTAAACCGTCAACTGGACGGAGTTGAGCACACCGACATCGCCCACCCCCACGTCGGTGATGCGCACCGTCCACGTTCCGGCAGAGAGTTCGCCCCGGAGGTGTTCAATGCCGAATGTCCATGTTCCGCCCACGTCCGTTGTTGTATCATCGCCGCTTCTGCCGTCGACCAACTGGATCACGGTGCCTTCCGCGGAAACCAGTTCAACCCTCAAGTCCGTGAAAAAACTGTGGGTCAGGCCGAGTGTGAGTGCGGCATGGTCGATGTCCAGCGCGGTGCCACCGAGCGTGAAGTTGTAGGACGTGACGCCATTGACGGTGTTGTTGCCCACTGTCCGGGCGTCATTGATGGCCCGGTTGGCGTTCAGTGTCGCGGTTTGCCGGACGGTTTCGTTGGCGGAAGTCTGTGCGGGCTGGTCAAACAGTTTCCAGGCTTCCGCCATGCGAACCGCCGCAAACACATTCACGGCGCCATAGCCGTAGTCACCGCTCACATGCATGCCGCCGCCGTTCCAGACATTGGACTTGTTGATTTGCCATTCAGACAATTCAGTGAACTGGCCCGGGCTGCCGATGGCGGACCCCGTATGGTCGGCGCTGAGTGCGAGAATGTCCTGGACGTCGCGCCAGCCCAGCGCTTCGTTTGCGTCGAGCATCAATGCCACAACGCCAGAAACGATGGGTGCGGAGGCGGACGTGCCGCCGAAATCGTCGGTGTAGTTTGTGTCTTCCTCACCGGCTGCGCGCAGGTCATAACCGGGAGCACCCGCACGGTCTGTGGTGACAATGCCGAGGCCACCGCGCTCTTCCACGAAATCACCGGCTGCGGCCGATACCAAAACCGACGCGCCGTAATTCGAATAGGATGACGGAAATCCATCCTGGTGCAGTGCGCCAACCGTGAGGGTGTGACGCGAGGCATTGATGCCGTCGCCATTCGCGTCGACCGCCTCATTGCCCGCCGACTGGACAACGATGGTGCCAAGCCCGCCGCGGCCCGTCTCAGAAACGAATGCATAGGCCGCTGCCGTCAAGGCCGCAAAGCCCGTGGGATTGGAGAGATTTCCGTCGTCACTAAACCCCGGAAAACTGCCCCAGCTGTGATTCATGACGTCAAAGGCGGCGCCCTGTTCGATGGCGGAGTAAAAATTGTCGAGTGTGGTGGCCGTGCTGCCTGCGCCAATTGCGGTAAGGCTTGAAGGATCAAAGATGTTGATGCCTGTGAGGCTCGCACCGAAGGCCACGCCGACGGTGTCCTGGCCATTGTTTTCCGCTGCAATCAGGCCAGCGACGGACGTGCCGTGGGTGTCATTTGTCGTGACCACGTTGCCGCTTTGGGTGATGCCGCCCACTTCGATTTCAAGGTTGGCATCGTAATTGTCGTTCAGGTCAAAATGGTTGAACTCGATGCCGTCGTCGTAAACGCCGACATAGATGCCTGCGCCCGTGAATTCGTTCCAGATCCGCTGGATCAGCAATTCGCCGCCCGATCCGGTGCCCAACAAGGTGAAATGCCATTGGTCGCCGTAAAGTGTGTCGGTTGGTGTCATCGTGGTTCTCCCCGCATGCATCTAGCCAATGCGGGATCGATAGGCAATCGCAGGCCCAGCTTCAAACCGTGACCTCGAAATCAAACAAAATCCGCCGCATCAATCGTATTGGCGTTGATGCCGACAAGCCGGATGCTGTGGGCGGGGTTGGCGGTGAGGGTGAGGAGTGTGTCGGCACCGGCTTGCGTCTCTGTAAAATCAGCGAAATCAAATCCAGCGCCCACGAGGTCGATCTTGTCGACATTGTTCTGCCAGCCGATGATCTGGTCATCATTCCAGAGTGCGGCGATGTCATAAACGAATTTGTCGGCATCAACGCTGCCCGTCAGCTCATCATCACCAGCACCACCATTGATGGTGTCAAGCCCACTTTGTCCGTTGATGATATCGTCTCCACCCCCGCCATTCAAAGTATCACTGCCTGCCCCGCCGATGATGGTGTTGGCGCTTGCGTCCCCCGTGATGATGTCGTTGAAGGCTGAGCCTGTGATGTTCTCGACTGCGGTGATGGTGTCCCCGGCACCCTGGCCGGAACCTGTTGCGGTGCCCGCACCATTCACCAGCGTGAGAATGATGCGCGCGCCCGCATTGGCAAAGGAAACGGTATCAATATTGTTGCCACCATCAATTACGTCGGCCCCCGCGCCACCCAGCATGATGTCATTGCCATTGCCGCCAAAAATCTGGTCATTGTTGTTGGAGGAACTGAGCGTGTCCCCGCCATCGCCGCCGCGCAGGATATTCTGGCCGATGTTGCCGATGAGGGTGTCATCGAAATCAGAGCCTGTCAGGTCTTCGATCAGCGAAAGCGTATCGCCCGCAGCGTGGCCGCCGGAGGCTGACGGCACACCGCCCATGTTCACAGTCACTGCGGCATTCGACAACCCGTAATCCGCCAGATCACGCAGGCCCGATCCGCCATTCAGTGTGTCACCACCCGTGCCGCCAATCAGTGTGTCATCACCCAAACCGCCGTTCAGGATGTCGACATTGGCACCGCCGATCAATACATTGTTGCCACTTGTGCCTGTCAGAGTGTCGGCGTGGTTGGAGCCGATGGCATTCTCGAAGTTGCAGATCATATCGCCTGCGGCATGGCCGCCGGAAGCTGCACCCGTCTGCAGGTTGATGGTGACACCGGCATTGGAGGTGGCATAGACAACCGTGTCGCCCAAGTCCGCGCCGCCATTCAGAGTGTCTCCGCCGTTGCCGCCGGAGATCGTGTCGTTCTGGCTTGAACCGGTGATGGTGTCGATGCCCGCGGTGCCGTTGAGAGCAATCACATCGCTGGCCGCCCAGTTTTGGAAACCCACGCCCGCAAGGTTGATGCCCGCGCCATTGACGATGATGGTGTCGAGGCCCGCCACATTCCCGCCCACCAGGCCAATGGCAGACGTTCCGATCTGATTGGCATTGAAAATGGCCGTCGACGTACCGCCGAGAAAATTCAGGACCTCGATGTCGATCAGCGTCGCCAATCCGAAGTTGATGACCCCGGCATTGACCAGAACCAGTCCGTCGAGTCCGAGGAAAAGCTCAGCCCCGCCATTGATGATCTCGTCCTTCACCATCTCGCTGCCGCTCAGAAACCGGAACTGATCGATGCCAGCGCCGCCATTGAGGATATCGGCACCAGCACCACCGATCAGCGTATCGTCGCCGTCGCCGCCATTCAGGGTGTCGACATTATCGCCGCCGTCGAGGAGGTCGTCGTTCAGGCCGCCATTCAAAGTGTCATTGCCGCCCAGACCGACTAAAGTGTCATCGCCGTTGCCGCCGGAGATCGTGTTTGCCAGCCCATTGCCGCCCAGGAAGTCGGCATGCGCGGAACCGGCAAGATTCTCGATCAAGATATAAATGTCACCTGCTGCCTCGCCGCCATTCAGGGCAGGGGTGGCGAGCGAAGCGAAAAGGCCGCTTGCAGCATTGGCATAGCTCGCCGTGTCGGAGCCGGATTCGCCATTCAGCGTGTCGGCGCCGAGGCCGCCCAAAAGCGTATCGTTGCCATCACCCCCCACTATGCGGTTGTCATCCTCCGTGCCGCCCAGAACGTCGTCGAAACTGGAGCCGGTCAGGTTTTCGACAAAGAAGTAACTGTCGCCGGCAGCCTCGCCGGTGTTGAGGCCGGGAGTGCTCATGAAAACGCTGACGCCCACTCCGGCTCCTGCCGAGGCTGCATTGGCGTAACTCGCCGTGTCGGTGTTGCGGTTACCATTAAGGTGGTCGGCGCCGAGGCCGCCATTGAGCACGTCAGCGTCGTTGCCGCCGAACAGATCGTCATTGCCGTCACCGCCGAACAGCTTGTCGTCGCCGTCGCCGCCACGCAGTGTGTCGTCGTCGGCTTGGCCATTCAGCGTGTCGTTTCCTGCATTGCCGTCGAGCTCGTCATTGCCGCCCTGGCCGAACAGCGTATCGTTGCCCTCGGCACCCTCGATGAAGTTGCCGTTGTTGTCTCCCGCCAGAAGGTCCCGGAATGCCGAGCCGGTGATATTCTCGATCGAGTCGAATGTGTCAAAGGCCGCATGATTGGTATTGAGCGCCATGTTGAGCATGACGACGGTGACGCCCTCGAGGCTGCCGACGCCGCCCCCCGGCGCGTCAATATAACTTGCCGTATCGCTGCCAGAGCCGCCAAAAAGAGCATCGCCAAAATTGCCGCCAATCAGTATATCATCGGCGCTGTCGCCGTTCAACGTGTCGGCCCCACTTTCACCCCTCAGCACGTCATTGCCTCCGCCGCCGTTCAGCGTGTCGTTCCCACTTTCACCGCTCAGTACGTCTCTGTCTCCGCGGCCGTTCAGCGTGTCAGCGCCGAGACCGCCAAAGATAGTGTTGCGAGCCGTAGAACCAGTGAGAGTGTCATCGGTATCGGCACCGAAGAGAACCACTTCGGGGCCACTGCTAAAGATGGGGAAATTCCAGGCCGCCGCCGAGAATGATGTCTCACCTGACAGATGCACGACGATTGAATGTGTTTCACCATTTAATGGCGAGGAGTCGATTGTGACGTTGTCGAAGATGAAGCCCACCGGAAAGATGGCGTGAAAATCGGAACTGTTGAATACTGCGGAATAGGAAAATCCGGTATTCTCGAACTCAATGCGGTCGACGAGGGGGAAGCCCCCGCCCACTCTGAAATCGGTTTCTCCAGTAACTATCAGTGTCGACATGAGATCAGCCTTTCAAAAAACGCTGCAAGAGGCAAAAAGGGGACGCTTCCACTACTGTCCGCTCCATCCCCTTGCTCCAGGTGTTGGGGAAAATCAGACGGCCAATTGATCGCGCCATGCGATGGCTTCCAGCTCGACGCGCACTGCGTCTTCGATGGCTAAAACAGGCGCTGCTTCAAAACGGAAGGCCGGGAAGGTTGAGCAGAGTTTGTGTACGGCCAAGGCGTCGTCACACTCCACCAACATGTGGCCACCCCATTCGCCCAGACGGACGAAAAAGCCTTCGATCTTGAAGCCCGTTGGCGGTTGCCAATGTCTGAAGACGCCGAGAATTCGTTTCTGGGCATTTTCATATTCGGCGGCCGAACCGTGGCTGCGTTCGTGCCATGTCAGCATGTATTTCATGATCTGCGTCTCCTTTGTTTCAATTCCTGTTGTGAAAGATGACAGCAAACGCGAAGTTGTGTTTCACCCGAACGGGTGATGTTTGACCGGACACAGGCGAATGTGCTGAAATCTCCCGGACATGTCACAGCAATGGACAGAAGAAAAACTTTTGGACGTGGTGGGGCAGATTTACGAAGCTGCCGCTGACCCGGATAAATTGGCTGCTGTGGTGGACGTTGTGCAAAAGGCCATGGATATCGGCAGCGCTTTGCTTTTTGTGTCGGACCACCGCAGTGGTGATCTCATCAAACTGCTTGGCACCAGCGCCAATTTTGATCCGAAGGCGCGCAGTGATTATCGCTTGCACTACCACAATCAAAATCCCTGGTATCAAAACGCCAAAAACAAAAATGGATTGTTTGTGCGTCATGGCGGTGAACTGATCGAGACAGGGGAATTCGAGAAAACCGAATTTCGGGCAGATTGGTGCAAGCGTGTCGGCATCTATCATTTTCTGGGTGGAACAGCGCCCGTGCGCGGCAATCTTGCGGTGGCGGTTGGACTGCACAAATCCTTCGGCTCCGACGGATTCAGTGAAGAAGACAAACGTGTGTTTTCGATATTGCTGCAACATCTGGTGCGGGCGTGCCAGCTTGCCGACCAGATCGGAACCCTTGTCGGCCGTGAAGCCCAGACCTTTGAATTGCTCAGTAAATTGAACGTCGGGTTTATTCTTGTCGATAAAACCTGCAGGCCACTGCATGTCAACGGACTGGCCGACAAACTGCTGCGATCATCACGGTGGCTGACCTATTCAAATGGCCGGGTCAGACCAATTTACCCGGCTCTGCAACCGGCTTTTGAGCAGCGTGTCGGTAAAGCCGCGAGCCTTGATACGAGTGACCCGCTGATCCCCGGCGGCGTCATTGCCTTGCTTGATCCGATTGAACGCCCGCTTGCGGTCAGCATCATTCCCTTCATGTCCACTGGATTGGGTTTGGGAACAGAACAATCCGCCGTGGCTATCCTGTTCTCGGATCCCGATGCGAAGCTGAAACCGACCGCCGGGGACATTGCAGCGCTGTTTGATTTTACGCCAGCGGAAGCCAAACTGGTGGCTCAACTCGTCGAAGGCCGCAGCATGGTTGACGCCGCCCAAAGCATCGGGATTTCTCCCAACACCGCAAAAAGCCAATTGCAGTCAGTGTTTCTGAAAACCGGATGCAACAAACAATCGGAGCTTGTGTCGATGATTGTGTCCAATCCTCTGGCGAGATTGGTCAGCGCAGGATCATAGTCGCTTATACCCCAACACTTTCGTTGATTGATTTGTCTGGTGAGACTGCCTCTTCATCCACCCTCCATCAGCTCAAATCAACGGGAGGCGTCGCCGTTTTCACCTGCATATGCAATGGCGTCTTCAAGCCTGTCATCGCCCCAGAATAATTCGCGGCCGACAACAAAATTCGGTGAACCGAAGATTCCAAGGCTTTTGGCTTCTTCAGTTGCGGCGATGAGTCCCTGTCTTCCTTCTTCTGCATCAGCTCGCCTCAAGATCTCCCCCGGATCGGCGCCTGCATCTCTGATACTCTCAGAAATATTTGGCTCGCTCCCTGCCGGTTGCCCAGCCTCGAACCAGCGCCGATAACTTGAGCGGACGTAGGCGGCACACCACCCGTCTACGGCCCCAATGCACGCAACCCGGTTGGCTCTCTCCAACTCCGCAAGGGGATAAGGCACAGGGAATTTTGCCGAGAGCCCCCGCAGCTTCGAACGTCGTTCGATATCCCTCCACATGTAAGCTGCCTTTATCGGCTTCTTCGCGAAGGGGATGTTATCCATATCGATCATGATGGATCGCACATTGAAGGGCCGCCAGCGGAAAGTGATCCCGGTGTCACTCTCGACCTGAGCCAGCCGCATCACTGACAAGTATGTATAAGTGCTGCCAATAGAGAACCAGAAGTCGGGCATGATTGACACCTTTTTGAGCTGCTGCCGGTTTCACGGACATTTGCTTAAGAAACTTCCGCTCTCCTTTTAAATTCAATAGGGCTTAAATGTCCGATTGTCGAATGCCTGCGCTTTAGAAAAAAGGAAACGCCACCATAGAGCCGCAGAATGTCATCATGAATTTTAACAGCCGATATTTGTCCATCACACAAAATCCGTCGCATCAATCGTATTGGCGTTGATGCCGACAAGCCGGATGCTGTGGGCGGGGTTTGCGGTGAGGGTGAGGAGTGTGTCGGCACCGGCTTGCGTTTCCGTGAAGTCGGCGAAATTAAATCCAGCGCCCACGAGGTCGATCTTGTCGACGTTGTTCTGCCAGCCGATGATCTGGTCATCATCCCAGAGTGCGGCGATGTTATAGACAAACTTGTCGGCGTCCGGCCCGCCGATGAGCGTGTCGTCACCAGCCCCGCCATTGATGGTGTCAAGCCCGCCCTGGCCACTGATGGTGTCGGCACCGCCGCCGCCATTCAGGGTGTCATTGCCGGCCCCCCCAAGGATCACGTTGCCAAATGCGTCGCCCGTCAGGATGTCGTTGAAGCTGGTGCCGGTGATGTTCTCAATATTGGTGATGGTATCACCCGCCCCCTGGCCAGAACCTGTCGCCGTACCGGCGCCATTCAAAAGTGTGAGCACAATTCGCGCACCGATGCCTGCAAACGACACCGTATCATTGTTCGCCCCTCCATCGATGATGTCCGCACCCACGCCGCCATTCAAAACGTCATCCCCGTTGCCGCCAAACAGCTGGTCATTGTTGTTTGACGAACTGAGCGTATCCGCACCGTTGCCGCCAATCAGGATGTTCTGGTTGCTGTTGCCGGAAAGCGTGTCGGCAAACGCGGAGCCAGTGAGGTCTTCAATCAGAGTCAGTGTGTCGCCGGCCGCGTGCCCACCTGCGGCGGAGGGCACACCGCCAATGCTGACTGTCACGCCTGCATCGGAATTCGTATAGTCCGCGACGTCACGCAGGCCCGATCCGCCATTCAGCGTGTCGCCACCCGTTCCGCCAATCAGCGTGTCATCGCCCCCGCCACCGTTCAGGCTGTCGACATTGGCACCGCCGTTCAATACATTGTTGCCATTTGTACCCGTCAGAGTGTCGGCGTGGTTGGAGCCGGTGACGTTCTCGAAGTTGGAGACCAAGTCGCCCGTGGCATGGCCACCGGAAGCTGCACCTGTTTGCAGGTTGATGGTGACACCAGCATTGGAGGTGGCATAGACGAGTGTGTCGCCCAAGCCCGCACCACCATCCAGGATGTCAGCCCCGGCACCGCCGTTGATGGTGTCAGACCCGCTGAATCCATTGATGCTGTTAGCCGTGCTGCTGCCGATGATGGTGTCATTGCCCTGGGTGGCGATGAGGTTTTCAAAGTTGGAGAAGGCTGCGCTGAAAATCGTGAAACTGGCGGCACCGAGGTCAAAGCTTTGGCCATTGAAACTGTCCTGGCTGACATCCAGTGTGTCATTGCCCGCACCACCATCCCATGTGCCGCCACTGACAAAGCTGTTGACAAGGGTGTCGTTGCCGACGCCGCCGTAGGCGCTGGCAAGAGCCAAAGAGGAAAGTACATCATTGCCTGTGCCGCCGTGCAGGGTGCTGCCACTGACACCAGTCAGCTGGTCATTGCCGCCCATGCCAAAGAACGTGCCGACGATGCCTGAAATGTTGTCGCCATTGAATGTGCCGAGGTTGGAGACGGCGGTGAATGAACCAGTTGCATCGTCGACGATGCCCTGGAAAGCAAAGCTGGTTCCGCCCTGTTGTCCGGTGCCAAGTGGTCCGAACCCGCCCAAACCGCCCGCACCCGAGAATGCGGGACTGGAAGTGTTCTGCACTGTTCCCCCAATTGTGCCGTAGGCAAGTATGGCACCAACACCACCACCGCCAACACCACCGTTGCCACCTGTGTTGGTGGCCGAGTCGCCACCCGTTCCGCCAGTTCCGCCCGAACCTAGGGAACCACTGATCTGCAAGCGGTTCATTGTCAGAACACCTGTGCTCATGATGCCACCAACACCAATTCCGCCGCCGACAGCTGTACCCCCAGGTCCACCATTGTTATACGCGCCAGTGGCGCCAATGCCGCCCCTGCCGTCGCCTGCCACCATGTGTGAATCAGTGATAGAGAGATACCCGCTGTTGAAGATGTGGCCTGCCGCGTTTGAGCCATGAGTGAACACATCCGGAGGCGGTGCCAGGTTGAATGTGTTGGCGGCGTTGTCGAAAAACAGGCTGTTGTTGATGATGAGCGTACCCGCGTTGACGATGGAACCGGCAAAGGGCGTATTGCTGAGCGCGGCAATGCTGTAGCCGTAGGAGAGGCTCAACGAATTCAATGTGACAGCGGCATATGAAGAGATATTGAAATGGTGGCTGTCGCCGCCGCCACTGATCTCAATGTCAAAATCGCCATCACCATTAAGGTCGCCGTTGATGGTCACTGCGCTTGTGATCGAAAGCGCCCCGGCTGTCAGTGTAATGGTATCTCCGGCCAAATCGGCGGCAAACACGATGGTGTCTGCATTGGCATTGGCATTGGCCAACACGACGGCTTCGCGAAGCGTCAACCCCGCGCCATTGTCGTCCAACATGGAAGTTACGGTGAAGGTTGCCATATTTGCGGCCTTTCACAAAAGTTCTGTGCTCATGCCCCCAACTTGCAAAGTGTGCGGCGGCGCATTGGCCAAGTCAATGCCCCGTGCAAAGGCCAGGCATCAAACAAAATCCGTCGCGTCAATCGTATTCGCATTGATGCCCACCAGCCGGATGGAGTGGGCGGGGTTGATGGTGAGGGTGAGGAGGGTGTCGGCGCCGGATTGGGTTTCGGTGAAATCTGCGAAGTCGAAGCCGGCACCCACGAGATCAATCTTGTCGACATTGTTCTGCCAGCCGAGAATTTGATCATCATCCCAGAGTGCGGCGATGTTGTAGACGAATTTGTCGGCGTCCGGCCCGCCGATCAGAACATCATCACCACCGCCGCCATTGATGGTGTCCAACCCGCCTTGGCCGTTGATTGTGTCGTCACCATCACCGCCATTCAGCGTGTCGTTGCCTGCCCCGCCCAAGATGGTGTTGGCGTTGGCATCGCCCGTGAGGATGTCGTTGAAGGCGGAGCCAGTGATATTCTCGACGTTGACGATGGTGTCGCCGCCGCCCTGGCCGGAGCCAGTGGCTGTGCCGCCGCCGTTGACAAGGGTGAGGGTGATGCGTGCTCCGGCATTGGAGAAAGACACGGTATCGCCAACTAGGGTGTTGCCTTCTCCATCAATATAGTCTGCGCCCGCGCCACCCAGCAGCACGTCGTCACCGTTGCCGCCAAACAACACATCATTGTTGCTGCTGCTGTTGAGCGCGTCATCGCCGTCAGCACCAAGCAGAAAGTTTTGCGCCGAATTACCTGTGATGGTGTCTGCGAAGTCGCTGCCATAAATGTCTTCGATGCCAAGCAGAATGTCACCGGCGGCGTCACCGCCGGTGTTCACCGCGCCATTGTTGGTGCCAACAACAATGCCTTCGGCAGATTCAAAATAATCGATGAGGTCATTCAAGCCGCTGCCGCCATTCAGCGTGTCCGCACCCAGTCCTCCGGTGAAACGATCATTGCCGAGGCCGCCAACCAGCATGTCGGCACCGTCGCCGCCGTGCAACGAATCGTCTCCGCTGCCGCCATTCAAAACGTCATCACCCCCAAAACCGCCGATGAAATCATTGCCGCCGCTGCCGTTGATCACGTCGCGCACCGAGACGCCGAAAATCCTGTTGGCGGCGGCATCGCCGGATTGGGTGAGGGTCTCGGTTCCGGCATTCCACGACCACGAGGCCACCTGTGTGCCGTCCGCCGCATTGAGGCAATAGACTGACTGCACGGCCTGCACATCAAACGGCCCCAAAAACGGATTGTTGTTTCCGGTGTAGCTCATCACCGTGTTGTCGTGGTTGTCGAGTGCGGGCAAAAGTGTCGGATCTCCCTCAAACGGATGCTTGAATCCCATGGCATGGCCAACCTCATGCAGCAGGATGAAAGTGTCCGTCACATAGTTGAGATCGATGAAAACATCTCCGCCCAGTGCATCGCGAAAAGCGAAGTACTGTTCAACATCCGTTGCCGGATGATAGGCAAACCCTGCAAATGCGGCGGTGTCGGGGTCGAGGGTGAAATCATAGCCGCCAAACCGCAGATCGCCCTGACCCGCTGCAACCTCAAACAACGTGATGCCGGAGATGTCAGCCCATGCAGCGAGTGCTGCCCGTGCAACCGTCTTTGCAGCTGCGCCGAAGGCAGTGAATGAATCAATGAAGGCTTGTGTATATGATCCATCATCGACGTAATCCGCCGCAACCGTATCGAAAGAAAACGTCACGAAAGCAGGGCTCGCGGTGAACCCCGTGCCCGCCCAGGTCTGGCCCGTCAAGAGGGCGGTATAGTCAGAAACAACAGTCATGGCAGTACCTCCAGCGAACGATCCTGCGCCTGCATACAATCCAGATCACGTACGTGTAAGTCCAAATCGTTAAAATCAACAATTGCAGGCGACTCTGGTTACACAAAATCCAGCTGGTCAATCGTATTGGGATTGATGCCGACAAGGGTCACGGTTTGCAGGGGGTCGGCGATGAGTTCAAGGACGAGGTCTGCGCCGACCACGACTTCGTTGAAGTCAGCGTGGGAGAAGCCCAATGCCGTAAAGTCCAGAAGGTCCTGGCCGTTCTGGAAGCCGATGATGCGATCCTGGCCGAAGGCGGCATCGGTGAAAACGTAGAAATCACCATCGGGCCCGGCAGTGTAGGTGTCGTTGCCGAGGCCGCCGTTGAGTTCGTCGATGCCGGATGCACCGTTCAAAATGTCATCGCCGCCTCCGCCATTGATCTCGTCATTGCCGCCGAGGCCTGAGAGCGTGTTGTTGTTGGCATCTCCGGTGAGGATGTCGTTGAAGTTGGATCCCTCAAGGTTTTCGATGTCGATGAAAGTGTCTCCCGCCCCTTGCCCCGAGCCATCGGCGAAATTGGTGGAAAGGTCCGCGATAATGCGGGCTGCGGAACTGGCGTAACTTGCCGTGTCGCCAAGCAGCGTTTCCGTTCCACCATCGATGATGTCAGCACCGTTGCCGCCCAACAGAATGTCGTCGCCGCCACCGCCGTATACCTCGTCGTTGTTGGTGGAGGCGTTGAGCGCGTCATCGCCGTCGCCACCTGTCAAGGTGTTCTGCGCGGAGTTGCCGGTGATGACATCATTGAAAGCCGACCCTGTGATGTGTTCGATGCCGAGAAGCGTGTCGCCCGTGGCATCGCCGCCACTGTTCACCGCACCACTATTGACGCCAACCGTGACGCCTGACTGGGAGCTTGTGTAAGATGCCACGTCGTCAACGCCCGAGCCGCCATCCAGAATGTCGCCACCTGATCCACCAATCAGCGTGTCTGCACCCAATTCACCCGTCAGAGTATCCACACCATTGCGGCCTTCAAGCCGGTCATCGCCAGCATGACCCGTCAACGTGTCGTCAAATGCTGAACCGATGACTTTCTCGATGCCTGTCAAAGTGTCGCCTTCGGCGTGGCCCCCAATGCCAAGCGTCACACCATCAAGATCAATCATAACACCTGCGTTGGAGTCGTTGTAGGCGACACTGTCGCTGCCGCCTTGACCATCCATGTGGTTGGCAGCCAATGATGGTGTGAAGTTATCGTCACCTTGCGTACCCGTGGCGCTTTCAATGTCGGACCAGGTTTCGTTCACACTGCCTTGATAAGTCTGGGACTGGAAGTTGAATGACGCGCCCGTGGTGGCGATGCTGTAGATGACGCGGTCGTTGCCCTCGCCACCGTTGAGAAAGTCAACGCCGCTGCCACCGTCCAGTGTGTCATCACCGTCACCACCATTGAGCACGTCGAGCCCGCCGTTGCCGTAGAGTGTGTCGCCGCCGCCGCCGCCAGTCAGAATGTTGATGCCATTGCTGCCTGTCAATGTGTCGTCGAAGGCTGAGCCAAGCGCGTATTCAAAACCGGAAAACACATCACCCGTGGCATGGCCGCCGGATGCGGTGTTGTTCAAGAGATTGACTGTGACGGCGGCATCCGAAAACAGGTAGCTCAGCGTGTCCAACCCGCCATTGCCTGTCATGGTATCGCCACCCAACCCACCCTCAATGATGTTCGCGGCGTTGCTGCCTGTGAGCGTGTCAACGTGTACGGAACCCAGGATATTTTCGAAGCCAGAGATCACGTCGCCCGTGGCATGGCCGCCGGACGCGGTGTTGGCGAGAAGCGAGATAGTGACAGCGGCGTTTGATCTGCTGTAGCTCAACGTGTCATAGCCGCCCCGGCCGCCGAGTGTGTCGCCGCCAACTGCACCTTCGATGACATTGTTGCCCGCATCGCCCCGCAGCGTGTCAGCCTGGGCTGAACCGAAGATGTTTTCAAAGCCTTCAAGTAAATCATTGAATCCGCCACCTGTGGCCTGGGCGGCACCTTGCAGGTTCAGGTCGACGGTGACGGTGTGGGTGGCGAATTCGAAGGCAACCGTGTCGATGCCGGTTTGACCATACAGGCGGTCATCACCATCGCCGCCATCAATCCAGTCGTGGCCGCCTTTGGCTGTGGTCAAGACGCCTACCTGGTCCCAATCATAATCGCCATAGATTGTGTCTCTATATATTATGCCGCCCGGCCCGACACCGGAACTGTTGCTGCCCCGCAAAATGTCGTTGCCCAAGGTAATATCTGTGATGAGGGCACCCGCCAGCAATTGTCCGATGTCGCCGACGATCTTGGAACTGTAGGGTCCGGTGTAGGTGATCAGGTCGTCGCCACCGACAAAACGGCTGTCAGCTGTGGCCTCGGCCTCAATGTAGCGGACATCGCCATACAATCCACCAATGAACTCTGTGGTCGAACGGCTGTTCGTAATGATGTCGTCGCCACCAACGAAAGTCCCGAGATAGAACTGGTGGGCTTCGCCTGAAACGTAGTCAGTATTGCCTGAGATGATATCGGCACCGCCATAGAGCGTTCCAGCCACGCCACCGAGCTCTGGGCCTCCCACGACGTAGGCGTCGCCAATGACTTGACCTTCAGCGTCATTGCTATTCACGCTGATTTCGTCCGACCCACCGTAAAGAACGCCGAGGGTGAAATGCGCATCGCCAATGATCGTGCCACCGTTGACCAACCCGAAAAAAGCGTCATCGCCGCCGTACAAGGTTGATGTTACCGGCACAACGCGGGCATCGCCCTGAAGGTGTGCCCCACCGACATTGTTTCCATTGACGTTGAATGTGTCCGCACCGCCGCTGACAGTGGCACCCACCGCGATTTCTGAGTAGTCGCCTGCGGCAGACGTATAAACGTTGCCCTCAAACACCCCGAAATCGTCGTTGCCGCCGGCCGCCCCGTCAACACCTGTGAACCCGTCACCGCTGATCGAGCTGGAACCGAAAGATGAAGTGGAAAATGTGTCGTCGCCGGAGAAGAGCGTTTGCCAAAATGCTGCATGCCCCGATAGCAGGGAGGCAATTGTGACACCGCTAAGATCGTTGACAAGAATGTCGCCAACACCAACATTGTCCAGGTAAATGGCAACATCCTCCACCGTACCCGACACAACGCCACCTGAATACGTAAACACACCTCGCGCTACGATGCGGTGCCCGCTGCTGGTCAGCCACTCATAGGTTGTTGCCGTTGCGCTGACTTCCGATGCAAAGTCCAGCATGTCCACCGGACCATTGCTGAAGACGTCGTAGTGATGGGGGTTGGCGACGAAAAAATGGTCTTGGGCGGTGATTGCTTCAAAAACTGACATTATTGACGCGCCGAAAGATTCAACACCTTCCGGTCCCTGAAATCGCGACCCCTCGCTGGTCCATGATAGGGTAACCGAAAAGGCAATGCAACAAACCCAACGCAAGGAAACATTCTCGCTTTGCATTGATCTTGAGATGTTGCGGATTCATTGCAAACAGTCGTCCTATGCCGCCAAGGCTGCTGACACCGCATTGATCACCCGTGTTTGCTGCACATCAGTCATCGCACTTCCCGAAGGCAGGCAAAGGCCGTTGGCGAAAAGCCTTTCACACAGGCCCGGCCCCACGAAACGGGTGTTGGCAAATACCGGCTGCATATGCATCGGCTTCCACAGAGGGCGCGTTTCGATCCGCGCTGCTTTGCAGAAGTCGAGAATGTGTTGAGATGTGCGCGTCGATTGAAGAGTGACCTCAAGGCAGGTGAGCCAGTGGGTGCTGCGGCTGCCTTTGGGCTCCGGCATGAAATGCAGTGCTGGAAATTTTGCAAGCGCTTCGAGGTAGCGGGCAAAAATGGCTCTCCGCCGCGCCACCCGCGCCTCGATGTTTTGCAATTGGCCAACGCCAATGGCAGCAGAAACATTGGAAAGCCGGTAATTGTAGCCAATCTCGGTGTGCTGGTAGTGGATGGCGGGCTGGCGCGCCTGCGTCGAAAAATACTCGGCACGCCTGATGAAAGCTTCGTCGTCCGACATCAATGCGCCGCCGCCGAAGGTGGTGATGATCTTGTTGACGTTGAAAGAAAGTGCCGCAGCTTTTGCGCCATGCCCGGCGTGGCGTCCATTGCGAAAGGCCCCCAAAGTTTCCGCCGCGTCACTGATCAGGACGACGCCATGTTTTTCGCACAGTGCCGAAAGCCGGTCCATGTCGCAAGCCTGGCCATAGAGATCGGTTGAGAGGATGGCCTTGGGTTTTCTGCCCTTGTTCATTTCCTCCTCGATCAAGTCCACGCTGATGGTCCAGCTGTCTGCGGCAAGATCAAAAAACACTGGTGTTGCGCCGACAAAGACAATCGGCGACACGCCGCCCATGAAAGTCATCGACGACGTCCAGACCTCGTCGCCATGCTGCACACCGGCGACAAGCAGCGCCAGATGCAGGGCTGCTGTTCCACTGGAGAGTGCGGCCACATGTTTGAATCCGGTATAGGCCGCAAGCTCGCGCTCAAAGCGTTTCAGCATGGCCAGGTCCGGCTTGCCCTGGTTGGCCATCAGGGCTTCTGCGGCAAGCGCCTGTTCATTTTCGCCGATGTGCGGGGCAGAGAGGAAAATGTCGAACATGGGGAAGCTCTATCTCAAAACAGTGCGCAGTAAAATGCGGATATCGTTGGCAAGGTTCCAGTTGCGCGCATAGGCCAGGTTGGCTGCAACCTTGGCCGGGAAGATCACGTCGCGGTTATAGGCTTCGGGATCGGCAGCTTGGTGCAGTTCCTCTTCCTCGTTGCGAAAAGAAATCGTTGCGGGTCCGGTGATGCCGGGCCTCATGCAAAGCAGGGCGCAATCTGACTCCGGCAAATTCGCATAGGTTGCGGGAACATCAGGCCGCGGCCCGACAAAACTCATGTCACCTTTCAACACATTCCACAATTGGGGAAATTCATCCAGCTTGGTGCGGCGGACAAATCGCCCAAACGGGGTGATGCGCGGGTCGGCAATGGTTGTGACAGTCGTGTCGAAACCTTCAAGGGGACGCATGGAGCGGATTTTATAGAGTGTGAACGTCTCGCCAAAAAGTCCGACGCGGTGTTGGGCGAACAATCCACTCTGGCCAGTGCTGGTGCGCGCGCAAATGACGAGAACAAGCGTTGCCGGAAGAATGATCGGAGCGAGCGCCACCGCAGCGAGGAGATCAAACCCGCGTTTCAGCGCGGCCTGCCCCGGCGACAACGCAAACTGCCGTTGTGCGGGATCAAGTGGTAGCTTCATAGCCATGGCTTTTCAGCGCCGCCGACATGGTGGACAGCGATTCAGGCGAAAACTGTTGGAGTTTCCGCTTCCATCCATTGAGTGATCCCTGATGAATGGCATTCAACGCCGCCGAAGGCAGCTGCTCAGGAACACCTGGCCCCAACCATTCGCAAATGGCTTGCATCGTCCCCGCCGCATCAGACACCAGTACCTCATATGTGACCTTCAGTTTTTTGTTTTGTGACATGCCCGCAAGGGCCGCGTCTGTAGCCGCAACGCAGGCCGCCCATTGTGCCGCACAAACGTCAAGCAGAGGCTTCGACTTCACCATCTCTGCCATCCCGGGAAACACTGGGCCCCAGGCCTTCTGTCGCTTTTCCACCGAACGTCGCTGATGAAGCCTGTTGGCAAGAAAACGAAATCCATAATGTGGCACATCTGTTATTGGGACATGGCGCAACTTCTTCAGGAGATATCTGGCTTCAACCGAAGCCGTCCAGCGCTGCGCCGCAGACAACGCCACATCGCGGCCATCACGCACGATGTAGAGATAGCGCGCTTCAGGGAAAATGGCGTCGATGAAAGGCACGCGCAGGCTGTTGGCGCAGGTTTTCTCGACCACGGTTGTGGCGCCGGACTTGCGCTGGAACGAGGCGAAGGCGTTTTGCATGTAGCGCTGAACCCCGGGCCGCGCTTCCCTTGCACTGAACATGTCGTGCGGCATGCCGATATTGCCGTGCCGCCACATGAGATTGATCTCATCGCAATCCCATGTGGCGTAGCCCGGAATCTGCGTCAGTGTGTCCCGCAGGATGTTGGTCCCAGAGCGGCCTGCACCGATGATGATGAGGGGACGCATGGTCATGTCGCAAGCTCATCCACCACTTTGAGATAGGTCGCCTTGGCCACCTCAGGAAGATAATAGTCGGAGCATTCAGCGGGGCGCATCACCCCGCTTCTGGCCTTGGCTGCGATGTCGCGGATTGCAGCGGAAAGTTCATCGGCATTGCGATCCCAGGAAACGGCAGTGCCGATGTTCCGGTCCGTCAACAAGCGTGCCAAGGCACTGTGCTCCTCCACCATGGCAAACATCGGAAGGTTGGCTGCCATATAGGTCAGCAGCTTGGAGGGAAAGGCGTAGCGGTAAAGCTCGCGGCTCAGGGAAATCAGGCCGACGTGGCATCCGCACATGAAAACATAGGCATCATCAGCACTCATGTGGTCATGAAAGTGGATGTTGTCATAACCATTCTCCAGCACCTGTTTCTGGAGCAGCGCCTTCACGCGACCATCGCCAACCAGATCGAGCTGCAGCATGGGATCGCTCAACCGTCCAAACGCATCAACCAACGGCTCGAGGTTCTGAAAACGGCCAATATTGCCCGCAAACACAAACCGCACGGCTTCGCCGGGTTTTGGCGCGGTCGCGGGTTTGATTTTTGAATTCACGCCAAGCGAAAAATTGCGCACAACCTGCGGCACGTGTTCCGGCACACCCCGTGCAATGACGGCGTCCCGCATGTCTGTGCTCAACACCATGGCGCGCGCCGTGCGCCGGAGCGTGTAGCTGTCAAGTGAGGTGAGCAGGCGGGTCAACAGCCCAGGCTTTGAGATGTTGGAATATACAGCGATCTCAGGGTGGATATCTTGCATATGATAGATGAACTTCGCACCCCGCAAGGCACCCACCAGACGCAGCGCAAAGGCCTGCAGCACGGGTGGCATTGTCGCCGTCCAGACAATGTCAGGCTTGCGTCCAAACAGCACGATCAAGGAAGACATGACAACGAACAGCGCCGCATTCACGGCTTTGAAGATGGTGCGCCCGCCTTCAGGCAAAAGCGGGAGACGGCGCACGGTGTAGCCGCGCATCTGCTCCCTTGCGGGCTGTTTCGGCACACCAGCCATTGGCTTGTAGGCGGGTTGCGCTGTCAACACTGTCACATCATGTCCCGCTTCCGCCAGCCACGCTGCAATGTCCTTGAGCATGATGGCGTAAGGCGACGTGTCAGGCCAGAAATAGCGGTAGGAAATGACGATCCGCATGGGACGCTACAGGCGTTTCCGCCACGTCGTGCGGTTGATGTACTCTGTGTAGCTGAGCACGATGCGGACAACCTTTTTGGAAAAATTATCCACATCATAATCGCCGACAAGGCGGAACACACGATGCTCGCGGTCATGCTGCGACGTCACCACGTCAATGGCGCGCAACACGTCCACGGGCTTGAGGCCGCTCATGATGAGGATGCCCTCATCCATGCCTTCCGGCCGCTCATGGGCCTGGCGCACGGTGATGGCGGGCACATTCAAGATGGAACTTTCCTCGGTGATCGTGCCGCTGTCGGAAATCACGCAATAGGCTTCCATCTGCAGCTTGTTGTAGTCGAAGAAGCCCATGGCCTTTTGGAATTGCACGCGGGGGTCAAGGTCGCCTCGGTTCAGGGCCTGCAATTTTTTCATGGTGCGCGGGTGCGTGGCCACGATTACCGGCATGTCGTGCTTCTTGGCGATTGCATTCAAACTGTCGAGCAGGTCATTGAAGTTCTGATCCGAGTCGATGTTCTCTTCGCGGTGGGCGGAAACGATGAAGAATTTTTTGGGCGTGAGGCCAAGCCGCTGCAAGATGTCTGACGCCTTGATCTCATCCATATGGTGGGTGAGAATTTCCTTCATGGGCGAGCCGGTCTTGATGATGGTGTCGGGCCGTATGCCTTCGGCCAGAAGATAGCGCCGGGCGTGTTCGGTCAATGGCATGTTGATGTCGGAGAGATGGTCGACGATCTTGCGGTTGAGTTCTTCCGGCACGCGCTGGTCAAAGCAGCGGTTTCCTGCTTCAAAATGGAAGACTGGTATCCTGCGGCGCTTCGCCGGTATCACGGCCAAACACGAGTTGGTGTCACCGTAAAGCAGCAACGCATCCGGCTTTTCCAACTCGAACACTTTGTCAGCCTTGATAATCACTTGCCCAATGGTTTCGGCGGCATTGGTGCCGGCGGCTTCGAGGAAATGATGGGGGCGTGGCACACCGAGGTCTTTGAAGAAAACTTCATTCAGCTCGTAGTCGTAGTTCTGTCCTGAATGCACCAGCACATGCTCAGTGAATTTGCTGAGCTCCGCAATGACACGCGAGAGCTTGATGATCTCAGGCCGTGTGCCCACAAGGGTCATGACTTTCATGGTGTTCTTGTTCCTTACAGCGCTTCGAGCAGCCGGTCGCAGGTGTGGTTGATCTGTTCGTCCGAAAGTCCGATCCATGTTGGCAGGCAGATGCCGCGCCGGAAACATTCGACGGAATTCGGAAAGTTTTTTTCTTTCAGTTTGTAGTGGCTGTAACAGGGCTGGGCGTGGAACGGCACGAACATGGTGCGCGGCTCAATGCCATGGGCTGCCATGTGGGTCATGGTTTTCTCCGCATTGTCGACGAAGACAATGACACGGAAAGGGATGTAGTTGAAATCCGGCCGGCGTTTCAAAAACCTCACGCGGTTGCCAAGGCGGCTTTCATAAGCCTCGCCGATCTTCGCCTTCTCGCGCATGATCACGTCAATCTTCGCCATCTGCGAAAGCCCAAGTGCGGACTGCAAGTCTGTCAGCCGGAAATTGTAGCCAATCTCGGGATGAAAGAATGAGCCACTTGCTTTGCGGCCCTGGTTGCGCAACAGCACCATGCGTTCGTTGACGTCTGCGTGGGAGGTGCACACAAACCCGCCTTCAGCCGTGGTCACGGTCTTGTCGGCATAGAACGAGAATGTTCCGACGTCTCCAAAAGTGCCGCAATGTTTCTTGTCGTTGCGGATATAGAGCGCCTGTGCGGCATCTTCGATGAGATAGATCTTGTGGTCCTTGCAGAACTGCACCACCTCTTCAATGTTGCTGCAGGCGGTGCCAAAGAGGTGGGCAATCATGATCGCCTTGGTCTTCGTCGTCACTTTGATTTTCGACAGGTCAACGGTGAGATCGTCAAACGCGGGAATATCAACAAAGACTGGTTTGGCACCGGCCATTTCCACGCCGTTGGCGGACGCAATGAATGAGACATTCTGCACGATGACTTCATCACCGCGCCCGATGCCAAGCGCCCGCATGGCCATGTAGATGGCCACAGTGCCGTTGCTGGCCAAAACACCATGGGGCGAGCCCGTGACCTCAAGCAGTTTGTCCCTGAACTGCAGGCCCATCGGCCCTTCCGCAATATAGTTGCGCTCAAAAACCTGCCGGATGTTTTCGAAATCCGCCATGTCGACGAAGGAACGGAATTGTGGAACTTTGAGTGTTGGGGTCATAGCGGCAACTTTGGATAGGGCGTGGGATCGGCAGCCAGCGCTGCCATCATTTCAGGCCATGTGGGGATTTCAATTTTCATTTTGGAGCGCAGCAAACTGGAATCCAGGGTTGGAAACGTGATGAATGACGGATCAGGCACAATTTCAACATCAAGCTTGAAGGCATCCCGGGCCACACACAGCAAGTCATATTTGTTAATGGGCTGCACAGTCGAGAGTTGATGCAGGCCGCTGAGTTCAGGTTTTTTTTCAATGATGTCGCCCACAATGCGGGCCATTTCAAGTGTTGATATGCCGCTGTACCACGCCTCAGAGAATCCTTTGATCTTCTTGCCGTTCTGATTCAGCAACCAGTCCAGCAGTTCCGAATGCACAGACAGTTCCCGCCCAATGAAGGAAGAGCGGATCGTCAGGCAATGGTCATAGCGGATTTCGCCAAGCGCCTTGGTCTGGCCATAGGCATCCTTGCCAGTCGTCGGGCTTTGCTCCGTATACGGACCATCCTTGCCGTCGAAAACGCAATCCGTTGAAAAATGGATGATACGTGCCTCGTTCCCGCCGGCCCAGCGCGCCAGCAGATGCGGGGTTAGGGCATTGACGGTGATGGCGTGAATGGCGTCGCTGACAATGGGGCGGCGCTTGGTGATGCCCGCGCAGTTCAGCACCACATCAGGTTTCACCTTCGCCAGCAAAGCCTCGACGGACCGCCAGTTTTCGACTGAAAGGTTCTCGTGCACCTTGGTGCTGTTGAACAAGGCGTACTTTTGCAGCGGTTTTCGGCTGCCATGCAACGCGCAGTGCACATCGTCAAACCGCTTGCCCAGCACCTGCCACAGCTTGTGGCCAATCAGTCCTGACGCACCAAGGATCAATACTCGCATCAGGACTTGCCCATGGCCTTGCGCACACCCGGCAAGGTGGCGAGCAACGCTTCCACGTCGCCCTGATTTAGCCGTTTGGTGTTGTGGGAATGGTAGTCGTCACGGTTGGGACGGGCGAGCGTGCCTTCGGAAAAATATTTGTCGTAGTTGAGGTCGCGCACATCACACGGCAGGCGCACGAAATCGCCCATGTCCTCGGCGTTCAACAGTTCTTCCTTGGTGGCCAAAGTCTCATAGAGTTTTTCGCCATGCCGTTCACCGATGCGGACGATGTCGTTCTTGGCGTTGAACAGCTTCATCAATGCCGCCGCTAGGTCGCCCATGGTGCAGGCGGGTGCCCGTTTGATGAAAATGTCGCCAGGCTTTGCGTTGTGGAAGGCAAAATCCACGAGGCCAACCGTTTCGGGGAGGGCCAGCAGAAACCGCGTCATCTCCGGGTTGGTGATGGTGATGCTTTGACCTGTTGCAATCTGCCGGATGAAATGCGGAATGACAGACCCGCGCGATTCCATCACATTGCCATAGCGAACGCACGAAACCACAGTCGGGCTTTCTGGGTTCAGCCGCGCATGGGCAGCCACCAGCTTCTCCATCATGGCCTTTGAAATGCCCATGGCATTGATCGGCATTACGGCCTTGTCCGTGGAAAGGCACACAACACTCGCAACACCCGCCGCGACTGCCGTCCTGATGACATTGTCACTGCCGATCACATTTGTGGCCACGGCTTCCTGTGGAAAAAACTCGCAAGACGGCACTTGTTTCAATGCCGCCGCATGAAAGACATGGTTGACCCCCGTCATGGGGGCGGACAGACTGTCGCGGTTGCGGATGTCGCCGATGAAGAACTTGAGGCGCGGATCATTCATGCTGCGGCGCATGGAATCCTGTTTTTCCTCATCGCGGGAAAACACGCGGATTTCCCGTGTCCCCTGGGCCAGAAGATGGTGTACCATGGTCTGGCCAAAAGACCCGGTCCCACCTGTTACCAGCGCCACTGTCATTGTTTCAGACTTTCCCGTGAATTGGCAAAATCAGGCGTTTTGCCGCCTGAACTCATTTCGCCGGGATGTAAGTGATGCACCCGCCCAAGTCAACTTTCGTGGGAAACAAGCGATTTCTTTTGCCGTTCGATCCAGCCCCGGTCCTTTTCATAGCCAAGTGTGATGAGTTCAGCCCCGCCCAAGCGGTCAAACACCTCGCAGGCCTCGCCCGTGAAGTGGTTTTGCCAGTCACCGATGATGCCCTTGCGCACAAAGCTTGTCACATCTTCGACACCACGCGGCCTGTCCGATTGCGCTTCAAACGAGAAATCCGCGATGATCGTCTTAAGCTTCTCCTCCGGTGGACAGGGCCAGCCAAAGGCCGCAAATGCGGCCTGCAATTCACGCAGGGGGTTTTCCGTGACCTTTTCATAGCTGGTTTGGTGTACGTCCTGACGCGCAAGCCAAGTCTGCACAAAATGCGTCCATGAATAGTATGGATACCCTCCGGCGTAACACCATTCAATAAAGCGCGGAAGATAGCGCTGGATGTCGCGCTGGTCCTTGATGTCGAGCTTGGCGATGATGGAGCGGCTGTAGCGGGCGCTGGTGATCGGTTTCTCAAAGATCAGGTGATAATAGTATGACACCATGATATCCCGCCCATCGCGCCATACCACCATCGTGTCTGCCCCAGGGCTAGATTTGAGATAACAGCCATGGATGATCTGCCGTCGCAGGTGCGGTAGGCGGTTGCGCGGGTAGGGCACGTCGAGGGCTGCCGCAAACATCTGGCTGAACCAAGTCCCGCCTGATTTGGGATATTCGGTGACGACCACGGGCGTGCCAAATGCGTTGGCAGCACCTTGGGCGATGGCATAGCGCAGGGCACCATTGAGTTTGAACCACCAGGCGGCGTCACGTTGTTGAATCAGCATCGACGCGTCAGTCTGCCGCTTCAGCGTAGAGCGACTTCTTGTTCACCTGGCCATAAATCTCGCCAAAATCGGCGTCGGAAAGGGTGTGTTTCGCCTGCCAGCCCATGGGCTTTCGCGCCACCAACACCCACGTGTCCCGCCAGTCCGGGAACACTGAAGTCGCCAATTTATACAGTGGCTTCAATTTCGCGGGCACCCGGTGCAACATGTGATGCACGGTTTGCAGACTGGTCAACTCCAGTCCGAGATGTTGCGTCAGCCGGATGAGATCGTCCCGCACATATTCCCGGCGTGGCCCCCGCCAGGGTCCCTTGTACCAGTAGTACAGGTCAAAGCGCGGCAAATTGGTGTGCCCGCGCATCAGGTCAACGCGCTTTCGGATGTTGGCGAGGTTGGGAACGTAGAGAAACAAATAGCCGCCGGGCTTGACGCTGTTCACCAGGCTGAGCAGTAAATCCCGGGGCGAATCGGCAATATGTTCCAGCACATCATTCATCATGACCATGTTGAAGGTGTCAGCTGGTGCCGGCTTGAAGGTCCGGGAGAAGTTGATGCTGTTGTCCCCGGCAAAATCCTCAATCTTTTTCACATTGTTGCCGCGCAAGTGCCAGTCATCTTGGAGGTCGTCGACGGCATCGCAGACAATTCCCAAAGCGGCAGCGACTGCCGTTTTGTCACAAGGGCCGCTGCCGAAGTCGAGAAGTCTGTCACCGGGTTTGAGGTGCTCCGACACCACGCGTGCCACCGTGTAATAGGCTGCAAGGTCCCCCGTCATGTACTGCGGGAAGGGAAAGCGCTGTCGCACACGTTCGATGATTTCTGAATGGCTGGAGGTGTTCTGCATTGTTTTTGTCAACGGCGGGTCTGTTGCTGGCGGTTTGTCGCAAGATCAAGTCCATTGCAAGTGGGTTGACACGATGGGGCCTTGACAGCATATCCGGCCCCGATGCGTTTTCGCGGACAGTTCACCCGCAGACACAAGGTGCCCGGACAACCGCCATGAGACCCAACGCAGAATTCGTGATCAGTTTTGACTTTGAACTGGCCTGGGGCAATGTTCACATGACCAAGTGGCGCGAACGCCAGGCAAAGGGTGTCTACAAAAATCTGCGCATTGTCCTGCCGGCCATGTTGCAGGAGATGGACGACCTGCAAATACCCGCGACCTGGGCCACTGTGGGCGCAATGGTCGAGACTCCGGACAAACGCGATTTCAGCCATCTGCCGCAACGCTGGCGTGACGTCGTAACGGCTACTTTGAAAGATGCCGAACCAGAATCCTTTAACGGCCGCGACGTTTTTGAAATGGTGCGCGCCGCACATCAACCTCACGTCATCGGCTGTCATTCGTATTCCCATATTCCCTTCACCTACGAAGCCATGGATGCGGCCGTGATTGACGCGGAAATCGACCGCTTTCAGGCTGCGATGAAGCCATATGGCCTTTCGCCCGATGTTGTCGTGTTTCCGGAAAACCGCGAAAACCACTTGGACGTCCTTGCCCGCAGGGGCTTCAAAAAGGTGCGTGTGGCCGCAGACGGAAACTACAAAAACAGATGGCTGTATCTGGCCTCCTCATTTGTGTCGCCGCCGCCCTTGGCGAATGAAACCTTGGGCGAGGCAGGTATTATCCGCCACGCGGGTTCCATGCTCTTTGCTGACGCGGCGCAGGCCTGGCGCGTGCCCGTCATCATGCGCCGCTTTCACATGGGGTTGAAGCGCGCCATGCGTGAAGGTGGCGTGCTTCATCTCTGGAGCCACCCCTTCAATTTTTCCGAATCACCTGCCCTCAGGCAGGCTTTCAGCGACATGCTTCGCGAAGTTGCCCGCCATCGCGATGCAGGCCGGCTCAAAGTTTCCCTCTTTCAATAGAAGCGCAACATGCACCCCCCAAAGCCACCCAAGAATTGTTTGACCTGTGCCGGAGAGGCGCACGTTGTGCCCGTGTTCGGCAAGTTCGCCCATGTGGATTATGGCCACGCCAGCTGCCGCCGCTGTGGCATCAGCTTTGATTCCAACGTCAATGACATGCTGGATGTGGCCTTGACCGCCGAAGCCGTTCGCGAAATCACCGATGAAGACACCTATCGCAGGCTCTTTGTGGAGACGTCCAGAATTGGTGACGACAAGGGCAATGTCTACACGGATTTTGGCTGGACAGACAATGCGGCCTTGAAGACAGGTGTTGCGCGCCATGTTGTGGATGTGCTGGCACGGCATGGCGTTTCGGCGCCCAAACAAATACTCGATCTTGGTTGTGGCAATGGCTTCACCTCGCTGGAACTTGCAAAGGCCCTGCCTGCATCGCAAGTGGTTGCGGTTGACCCCAGCCCTGAAGTCCTCCGGGTTGACGGTTCGTTGGGCGTCGCCGCGCTGCAGGGCACATTGGACAGTCTCCGGTTTGCTGGCGACAGGTTCGACGCCGTCATCATCATCGGCAACCTGATGCTGCACACCGATCCGCAAAAGACCTTGGCGGAAGCCCACAGGGTTTTGCGTCCTGGCGGCATTCTTGTGATTGATTTCAAGAATGTTGACTCATTTGTCCGATGGTTTTCACTTCGCTTGAGTTGGCTGGGCTTGGCAGGCTTGGTGCCAAGGGCATTGCTTGAGCGCAGCTTCATCAACATGCGTTTTGGCTACCGCAAACCCTTTGTGCGCGGCATTTGCAGCCATCTGGGTTTCAAGGAACTGGAGTGCTATTCCAAACCACCGCGCCTGCTGGAGTTCGCCAATGCGGCGGAACTTCAGAGCGGATTGAAGGGTTTCATTTGGCGGCTGACAGACCGTCTTGATGTTTTGCGCGACGAGCGTGCCTGGGTCCAGATGGCGTGGCGCAAGCCTGTTTAGAGTTGCCCCGCCATATTTCGGCTGGCTTTTCTGTTAAAACCGTGTTTTTGCTGGGACCATGGATCCAAAAACATCAAAACTTTCGCTGAGCGGTGACCGCTTCAAACTGGCGCGGGTGCTGAACTATGGCAAGCGGGCCGTGACACGGACAGTATCGGCACCTGCGCGGCTTCTGCCTGAGGGCAAGGCCAAGGATTTCGTGCGGCGGGCGCTGCTCAGGGTGCAAAACTCAGTGCCCACCGAACTTGCCGTCAACCGCGGCGACACGGTGGTCCAGATCGGCACCCCATGGCCATCCACCATGCACCGCTTCTGCAAGGCGATTGGGGCAAACGGCAGGCTCGTGATTTTTGAAGCCATGCCCGCCAATGCCAATCGGCTGCGCGCCGCCATTCAGGAAAGCGGCTACAGCAATGTGACGCTGTTTGAGGGCGCAGCCTACAGTTCGAGGCAAAGTGGCAAGATGATGGTCAGCCCTCATGTCGGAGACCACAAGATCAAAGTTGACGGCGTGCGCATGGATAACGACTTGCGTTCCATCAACGCTGAAATGGGTGAAGTCAACATCGAGTTCCACCGCATCGACGCTGTGCTGCATGATCTCGGCATTTCTGAAATCAACTATCTCTCCGTGACGGTCAACGGTGCCGAACTCGAAGTGCTCAAAGGTGCTGAAGAAACCCTGCGGCGCAGCACGAACATCCGCGCCTACAGCAAGGGCCACGCGCGGCTGGACAATGGCCAACCCATCAACACCTTGATCAAGCCCTACCTCGAATCACTCGGCATGAAGGCCGTCATCAGCAAGGGTGAGCCATCATCCACCCATGACGAGCGCTGGCTCTACCGGGACGGCGACGTCTTCGCCTGGAGACGCCCATGAACCCGATCATGGTGGTTGTGACTTTTGTGACAATGGCGGCGACAGCTGTCATGGCCTTCATCGGCGGTGATGACTACATGACATTGAGCCTCGGCTTGATGCCGAGCCTGTTGTGCTCCCTGGCCATTTTATACAAGCGCGACAACGATCTGATATCGCCACTCTACATGCTGCTTTACATGTTGTTCCTCGGGGTGTTCTGCAAAGCACTGTATCTTTTGTTCTTTGACTACGATGGGGATGCACAACTTATCGTTCTCGCTGGGCTGGATCACGGCGTTCTTTGGGACGGCGGTGTCCTGCTTTTGATTGCGACCGTCACCGGTCTTTGCGGTTATCTGATGGTGAGGACTCCGGCTCGTTCGCCTGTAAACTCAAAACCGATCGCTAGCCTTGCCGCCACGCGCGTATTCGCAATCGCCGCCTTTGTCATTGGTTCGGTAGTGCTCTATCTGTTCATTAAAGAACTGGGCATTGATGAGGCAATCGCCGAGGGCGCGCTTTCAGCAAAGCGTGTGGACGAGGATACCGTGGGCAACGCGGCGCGTGGCGCGGCTTTTGGCTACATGCGCATGGGTGCCCAAACGCTGCCGCAAGTCGCATTCTTCCTGCATGCCACCAATATGATCGCGCAGAAAAACCAGGCGAGTTTGTTTGACTGGCTTGCCCTTGTGGCGGTCGCCTTTCTGTCGCTCATCCTTCCGTTTCTCACCAGTTCCCGGACGGAGATGATTTACCTTGGCATCATCCTGTTATCGATCTGGCATTACAGCGTCAAACGCATCTCTGTACTGAAAGGTGCGGTGGCCGTCGTTGTGGCGCTCGTCTTCCTGACTCTGATGGGGCAATTGCGCACCATGTCGTCAGCTGCCAACGCCGAAGACAAGGAATTCAGCGTCAGTGTTGAATCGATCCTGAAGGCCACGGTTGGCCGCGCCTATTTCATGGACATTGGCAAGACTTCGGTGATCGTGAATGCCGTTCCGGACAGGGTCGACTACCTTTATGGAGAAAGCCTTGTGCTGTTCATCGTTGGTCCCATTCCGCGCTCCATCTGGTTGGAAAAGCCAGCTGTCCGCATCGGGCTTTTTGTCGGCCAAGAGATCTATGGCCGCGACAATGCCTCCGGGGTGCCGCCCGGCTATGTCGGTGAACTCTACATGAACTTCGGCTACCCGGCAGTCGTGATTGGAATGCTGCTTTATGGGTGGGTAGCAGCCCAAGCCTACAACATGCTGATCCTGAAAGAGCGCACCCCCCTCAAGGTCGTCATTTTTTGTGTCATCAACATGCTAATGGCGTTTTCGCTGTTGACGGGAGATGTGACGGGCATGATGTCGCAGCTGTTCAGATACGGTGTTCCCTTGCTGCTGTTCATGCTGCTGTTCCGAAGGGGACATCTGCGCAAGAATGCACGTCCGGTTTTCCACCCTCAACGCAGGGAAATGCAAAGTGGAATAAGACCGAGTGGCTATCACCGCTGAACAAATCCGCATTCTCTCAAACTACGCCCGCATGGCCATCACGGTGGTCATGGGGCTGTGGCTCGTGCGGATATTCACGGGCATTTCCCAGGATGTTTTCACAGTCGTCGCCCTTGTCGCAACGTCGACCGGCATGGCCGGCATGCTCAAAGAAATGGTGCGTGGAACCATGGTGCCTGAACTGGGCCTGGCCCTGCATGGAAAATCGGAAGTCGAGTTCGAAGAAGTCTTCTCTTCGGCTTTTTTCCTGAGTTTTGTGGCCGCCCTGTTTTCAGTTGCAGTTCTGTCTGTTGTTCTGTTTTTCCTTGACCGCTTCTCAATTCCTGCTGACCTCTTTGCTGCTGCGGTGACACTGGTGCTGACGCGCATGGCCTCCACATTTGTGGCGGTACTTGTAGCGCCTGCCACCAATCTTCTGCCTGTCACAGGCAACAACGGCTTGCACAACATCTACCAGACACTCGAACGGCTCGGCGAACTGTGCGCGGCGCTTGCCGCAGTGTCTTTGGCAAGTGGTGCAGGTGCCATCGTCGAAATCTTTGCCTGGCTTTCCTTCGCGGCAATCATCGCCGTCAACATGGCCTGGGCCTGGCATGGCGTGAGAATTTCGCGGCAAAAATGGCCCCGGCCCACCATGGTTTCCTTGCCCGAGGTCTGGAAAATGGCGGCCACCGTGGGCTGGAACGGTTTTGTGGTGCTTGCCTTCAATTTTTACATGCGCTTCGACCTCCTGTTTGTGAGTTGGTATTTTGGCTTGGCGGGGGCTTTCGCGTTTGCCATTGCATCGCAGCTTTTGAACTATATGCGCCAGCTCACCATCGGCCTCGTGCAGGGCATGGATGCTGCAATCGCGAGGCAAGTTGCTGTCGAACGGGTCGTCACGCCCAAAACGCGAAAATTCATCGCCACAACCGGCACCATGCAGGCGCTGGTGATATTGTCAGCGGCCGGCTTTCTCGCCGTCAACGCTTCTGCGGTGATGGCGTTATGGTTGGGGCCTGGGTTTGTTGCGGGAAGTGCCACCGCGTCCCAAATGGTCATGCTGTTTCTCGTCATGATTCCCGGCATGGTCGCGCGTGGCCTGTCAGAGGGTTGGATGAAGGTGCTGTCCGGAATCGGTGAGGTGCGTGCTTACGGGCCGTTGTTATTGATTGGATCCTTGTTCAACCCACTTGCCGTCTATGCGTTGTCCAAGTGGCTTCCAGCAGACATTTCATACCTTGGCGTGGCGATTGCATTTTCAGCGTTGATGATCGTGTCCCATGCCGTTGCCCTGCCTTTGAAAACCTCACGCACCTTGAAAGTTCCCCTTTCCGAGTTGCTGCGCCCCTTCGCCAGACCGGCACTTCTTGCCATCGCCGCAACTGCCGTATCATGGCTTGTGCACCGCTATCTGCCATGGCACTCCGCCATCGAATTGCTGCTTTCAGCCGCTATTTTTGCCGTGGCAATGGGCATTCCCTTTGCGCGCGCACTCTTGCGCATGGGAAGACAGGAAAAGGAAAACTGACACGTGAAAGTTCGCACCACGCGCCGCAATGTATTGGTTGGACTGGCATCTTTCGCCGTTCCGGTTCTGGCGGCAAGCCGGGGCCAAGCCCAAACAGTGATGCGGCTTTCAGAATTTGAAGGCGTGGACTTTTGGGCGAAGTGGACAGTGGCATTGGCTGCGGCCAGGCAGCGCGGCGGCGGCGAAATTGTGATCGACCAAAACGTCTCGCTCACCCGCCCGCTGCGACTGCAGAACGGTGAGGGCCGCAATCTCAAACTCCGCGGTGCCCAGACCGGAATTGTCGTGGAGGCTGCAGCAAACATGCCCCGTTTGCTTCACTGCCTTGCGGAGGGCAACGAAGGTTTTTCAATTGAGGACGTCACTTTCAGGGGCAACGGCCAGATTGCGTCAACTTTGGTTGAAGTGGAATCAAATGGCTTTCGTGCCAGCGGCCTCGATTTTGAAGGTGGCCTGAAAGCTGGCCATTTGACGGGCATCAGTTTGCGCGGCGGTGCCGCTGTCATCGAAAACTGCCGCTTTGCCAACATGCCCAGTGGCTTGCGGCTCAAGCCCCGTGGCGCACCTGTCAGAGCGGTTCAAATCAACGGTTGTAACTTTGTCAGGCTTGCCCGTCGGGGCCTTTCCATCATCGGTGGTGATCACACGCTGTCTGATGTTGAGGTGAGGAACTGCCATTTCGATGATCTGGAAGGAACCTGTCAGCCTGTCCGCGTTGACGGCGCAACCGGCAAAATCAGGGATGTCAGGTTGTTTGACGGAACTGTGCTGGGCAAGGGTTCTGGCCCGGGTGCTGATGATTGCGTCAGTTTCAATGGTGATGTGCAGAATTTTTCCATCACGGGCTGGAATATCAATCGCACGTCGGATGTGGGCGTGAACGCTTCCAACGGCACGCGCCATGGAAAAATTGCCAACAACCGCATTGCGGGTTGCGACTATGGCGTGAACGTGGGTGCGGCGGCTGACTTTCCAGACCGTCTGAACCGCGACATCCTCATTGAAGCCAATCACATGGCCAACTGCAACTGGGGGTTCGTGCGCGCTTTTTCTTCGCTCCGGATTTCGGTCATAGGCAACACTGGCGTGGTGCAAGGTGCCGCCAGGCCTGTGGGCATCGAATACCGGGCCAGCAACGAACTCGTGGCGCGTGGCAATGTCTGGCGAGGCGTGTCGCGGGAATATTTCGACAAGGATGCGGTAAAACAGTCTTCCAGTTTTTCGGAAGTCGAAGGAAAATTCGACGTAGCGCCTACCATGGAAAATGGCGCGCCCGAAGGAAAGTCGCATATTTCGCTTCCGGGCGGCCGCAAAATGCGATGGAATGGCAAGGCGTTCACCACCAAGCAATAGCGTGCAAAATCAGGTTGGGGGTCGACAGCCAATGACCTTCAAACTAAACGTCAGCAATGCGGTTTTTATCCATTCTCCTTCCCGACTGGTTCGCCCATATTCTGGCCAGCCTTGCGTCCTATTGCGCGCGAATTGGCGGATCCCGCTCCGCTTTGACACTTGAGGGCCGCGTACGCGGTTTCCTGCTGGGTCCACGCTACGGAGCGCGGCAACTTTATCTTGGACGTTCTGTGGTGATTTCAGATTGTTCCGGTGTGCGTCTCGGTCGGAAAGTCAGCATCCACCCGGGCACCCAGCTGATTGCGGGAACAAAAGGCCGTGTCCACATCGGTGATGGCTCCCACGTCTCCCGCAACAGCATTCTGGCGGGAAGTGGCGGCATTGAAATCGGCAGGCACTGCATGATCTCAAGCGGCGTGGTTATCTATTCAAACACCTATGATCGCTCCGCTGGCCTGCCCGTCAGCCAATCACCCGTCAGGTTGGCGTCAGTTATTTTAGGCGATGAAGTCCACATCGGCGCAAACGTAACCATCCTGCCCGGGGTCTCGATCGGTGACGGGGCTGTGGTGGGTGCGGGTGCAGTGGTGACGAAAAACGTAGCGCCAGGTGTCACTGTGGCAGGCATTCCGGCACGGGAAATTTCCAAAAAGGCAAAGTAACCGCGTCTGAAATTTGCAAAGGTCTGTTTGACAACAATTTTGCGCCGGGCTACGTCGAGCCTGACAGTGTGCCCCCACCGAACAGGCCTTCATGACATTCAGCGATCCGTTATTCCTGTTCATTTTTCTGCCTTTTTCGCTGCTGTTTTACTGGAGCCTTGCACGTTCATGGGGGCCGGTTGGCGGCTACGCCGCAATCACCATAGCATCTCTTATGTTTTATGCGTGGGAAGGTTGGTTTTCAGCGGGACTGTTGATTGCAAGCGTCCTGGTGAACCTTGCAATCGGTATCTACCTGTCACACCCCCATGCGCACCAGCGCAAGCGCCTACGTCTCACCGTCTTCGTGCTCGGCATGCTCTACAATTTTGGCCTGTTGATCCTGTTCAAATACGTGAACCAGGTCTGGGCACTCTTTCAACCCGGTGCGGCGGCGACGTTGCTGCCATACGGCATTCCTGTTGGCATATCTTTCTACACATTCCACCAGGCAGTATTTCTCGCCGACGCCTATGGCCACAAGCCTGAGACTGTTCAAGTACTGAGGGCGGGAGAGGGGCAAACCCCCACAGTGAAAGGCGGACTGGCCTACGCCGCATTCATCCTGTTGTTTCCACAACTCATCATCGGTCCGATTTCCTACCTCAGGGAAATGGCACCACAGTTGCTGCGCAGAAACTTCGGAAGCATCCGCCGTATCGACATTGAAATAGGCTTGATGCTGCTGGCCATGGGCCTGTTCAAGAAAATTGTCATTGCCGACAAGCTTGCCCTGTTCTCTGACCGGGTTTTTGATGTCATCGCGGCAGGCAACACGGTTTCGCGCGGCGCTGCCGCGACGGCCATGCTGGCGTATTACTTCCAGCTGTACTTTGACTTCTCCGGCTACTCTGATGCGGCGTTGGGCATCGGGCGCTTGTTCGGACTGCGCCTGCCGCAGAATTTTGATTCGCCATTGCGCGCCACTGGCATTGCAGATTTTTACCGTCGTTGGCACATGACACTGACGCGGGTGATCACGCGCTTTCTTTACACGCCAATTGCGGTCTGGGGCACACGGCTTGCTTTAACCCACAACATGCCCCGGCGCGTGGAAAAAATCCTGTCGATCTGGCTGCCATTGCTCGTCAATTTTCAAGTCATTGCGATCTGGCACGGAGCCACCGCAACTTTCATGCTTTTCGGCCTCATCCATGGAGTATGGTACATTGCGGAAACCGAAATCCGGGCAACGAAGACATGGAAAAATTTTCGCAAGCGCACGTCCAACCTGCAAAGGCAAATCATCGGCCAGGCCATCACCGTGGCACCACTGATCCTGACATTTGCCCTGTTTCGTTCGTCCAGCGTCGACGCTTTCGGTCGATTGGTCGGAAGCCTCGTTGTTGGCCAGCCCACTGACATTGTAATGCCGGGCAGTACCCTGCCGCTGCTGCTGCTTTCAATCTTTGTGGTCTGGCTGCTGCCGAATTCAGTGGAACTGTTGCGCCGCTATCGGCCTGCCATCATGACCTTTGACAATGAATCCATCACCCCCGGCATCATGCGCCTGACCTGGCGACCTGTCCTGCTGTGGGGCGTGATATGCTGTGCCTTGATGGTTACGGCCGTGGTCATGATCGACCGCAAATCCCCCTATCTTTATGGTGGGTTCTGATGACACAGCACTTTTCACAATTGTTGTTCGCGATGGGGCTTTGGCATCGGATGGGCAAAGCCAACAATCAAAACTTGCTGCGCGCCAGAGCGCCCTATCTGCTTTTGGCGGGGCTGCCTTTCGTTCTGGGCCTTTGCGCGTTTTTGTTGGTGGCGCTGGTTGATCCCTATGACCTCAGGCCCTGGGGCGCACGGCCCACACCTGCTTCCTTCGCGCGTGATGCGAATTCGTCAGCCAGCCTGTTGAACGTGGTGGCTGCAAGTGATGTTGATCTGCTCCTCATTGGCGGTTCTACCGTCAACCCCATTGATCCCGCGCTTCTCAAAGCGGCTTTTCCGGAAAGCGGCGCGCCCTTCAACATCAGCTACAACGCGCCACGCTTCCGGGATCTTGATCTCGTCTTCAACAAAGTTGTTGCAATGCCCAGGCTGCAAAGAGTCATCGTTGGTCTCGACTCTGTCACTTTCTTCAGTCCTGCCGAACAGGAAAGCGTGACCTTCCCCTTCTCGTATTATGACACCCCTTGGTACAATATCGGCAAGGACTTTGAGTGGACTGCGATCAGTCAGTCAGCGCGACTCGCTCTTGGACTGCCGGGCCCGCGCCAGCGGACAATAACTGAGATTGAAAAAACGCTTGCAGCGGTGCGACGCCTTCCCGACGATGCCCAAAAGTTGAACTTCGTGAAAGCGGCAGTTGCCAAGTTTGACAGAATTCCTGCCGCACCGGCAGCAATCGCATGCGAGGAGTTTACCGCACTTCGTCAGTCCCTGCTTCCGTTTGCAAAATCACTCTCACAAAGAAACATCAAGGTTGACATCCTAGTCCCACCCTATGCACTTGTATTCTACCCGGTCTCACAACTGACTTTCCCGGTCTGGGCGTTGAAATACCGGAACAACGACGTGCTGGAACTCTCGATCAGGTTGCGCGAATGTGCGGTGGAGGATTTGGCTGCGGTGCCGGGTGTACGAGTCCATGCATTCGACAATGAACGGCAAATAACAGAAGTGCTGGCAAATTACCGCGATCCGGGCCATATGGTGGACGCCGTCCAGATCCGGTGGATGCTGGACGCAATATCGAGGGGGAGCAACACGCTCACCCGAGAGAATTTTTCCGCCTATGCCCAGTCCTTGCGGGAACGGGTCAGGCACATAGAGTTAACGGAAAACAATTCCCCATGATTCCAAATGATTTCCCCAAACTGCAATCCCTCGCCACGCGCCAGAGTGCGGTTTTTCCGTCCCACGAAAAATACCTGCGCAAACGTTTTGAGGCGACAACGCCAGAAGGCTTCGCGTTCGCCGAGAAACTTGCCCACACTGTCGAAATGCTCGTGGGCGATGGCATGGACACGCATCTCGCGGATTATCGTTGGCTCTGCGAAATGGTTGTCGATGAAGAAATCGCGTTCCGGCGCACCGGCGAATATCGGCTCTCGACGTTTGAGCAGGCCGAACGTGAAGTCTACGCGGACCGCGTCTTCATGACCCGCTACATGAACGGCTTGCTGATGTCGCAACTGTGGTGGCGCAACCACACCGAAGTCATGGGTTACTACCAGAGCATTTATCTGGGCAAACTGAAGTCCGGCTTCCGGCATCTCGAGATCGGCCCGGGACACGGCCTGTTCCTCGGCCTCGCCGCCGATGCGCCGGGCTGCGCCACCGCCACAGGCTGGGATGTCAGCCCGGCTTCAATCGCGATGACACAGCATGCGCTTGGTGTTTTGAAACCAAAAAAGACTGTTCATCTCGAACTCGTCAACATGTTCTCGGCACCTTCGGGCATGTTTGATTCCATCGTCTTCTCTGAAGTTTTGGAACATCTTGAAAAGCCGGCCGAGGCCCTGGATGCCATCATGCGCCTTCTCGCCAAGGATGGACTGGCCTTCATCAATGCGCCCGTAAACTCGCCAGCGCCCGACCATCTCGCCCTGTTCAGGGCGCCTGAGGAAATCGTTGATCTTGTGCGGACAGCGGGCTTTGAGATTGTGGACACGCTTTTTGCGCCCACCAGTGGCACAACACTCGAATCCGCCCGCAAACGGGCCATGGCCATTTCAACAGCAGTCATCGCAAGGAAAACCACATGAGCGCCCACCAGCAGAAAATCCTCGATGAAATCCAGGCCCTGATGACAGACCTGTTCGACGAGTATGACGGCAAGGTTGGCATGACAACGACGGCCGAAGACATCGAACAATGGGACAGTCTTGCAAATGTTCAGCTCATGGTCCGCCTCGAGCAGCGCTTCAAGATCAAGTTCACCGCCGCCGAAATCACCAGTCTTGCCCATGTCGGTGAGTTGGTGACGTTGATAGGCGGCAAGCTTCCGGCCTGATCCATGGCGCTCAAGCCGGGAGATATGGCCGAACACGGCTTCACCGTCACTGATGACATGATGGCTATGTTCCAGTCACTGTCCAACGACCGCAGCGCCGTTCATGTGGATGACGCATTTGCCCGCGCCCGTGGCTTTGAACGCGCCATCGTTTATGGCGGCATCATCTTGGCTCAACTGTCCCACGTTCTGGGCGGCAAAATCCCGGGCGACAGGGGTGTGTCCCTGTCCTGGCAGATCGACTACCGCCGCGCGCTTTATGTGGGTGAAGCGGCTGTGTTGAAACTCCATGTCGTTCACGTGGCCGAGGCCATGGGCAGCATCGAGGCGAAATTCGAAGTGCGCACGGCAGACCGTCTGATCGCAACCGGCAAAACCCACAGCTTGCTGCCAGCCGGGGATTTCGCCGCAGACGGGCAAGTTTGAATTGACAGGCCAAAGACATGTTTAAGCCCGGAGACTGGCGCGAACCCGCCGCCGCAGATTTTGACGTGCGGCTCAAAAGGCTCACGGGCGAATTGCGCGGCGTGGACCAAGAGCGCGTTGACCTCTCTAAAGAACTGCGGCGGATTGCTGCCATGCGCGTGCCGATGCAACATCAATCCCGCATGCAGAGACTTGGCAAACTTGCCTTTGCGTCACATGCCCACCTGCCGGGTTTCAGGCCGATGCGGGTTTTGGCAGTGGGCAACAAGACCCTTGATTTTCTGGCTGCCGACCTTGCTGCCGCAGGTCCCGCCCGCGGCCTTGTCCTGCAAATGACGACAACAGGTTTTGATGCGGCGACAGCACTCGCCATGGACGATCAGTGGGCGGGGCCGGAAGGCCCGTTCGACGCTGTGCTGGTGATGCTCGACGCTTCCGCTTTCGCGGAGCGCGTACCCTTGTTGGACAATGCGGCGGAAGACGCCCGCATGTCCCGGGCTGCGGCCCACCTCACCCGCATCGTTGACGGCATCAGCAAGCGGATTGACGTTCCAGTCATCGTCGCAACACTTGCGCGCGATCCAGCCAGTGCGTTGTCATCCAGCGACGGTGGCATGGCGGGGTCTGCCACAAGGCTGGTGTCGCAACTCAACGCGTTCATTCATGCACAAGGCCAGGCCAGACAGTGGCTCGTCTGGGATTTTGGTTTACTGGCTGAACGTATCGGTACTTTCGCCTTTTGTGACCCCGTGCGTATGCATCTGGCAAAAGCGCCCTATGCCCTGGAATACGGCCCACAGGTCGCTGACAGTCTCGCCGCAAAACTGGCAGCCCTTGCAGGCCGTTCCGGTCGCGCCCTTGTATTGGACCTCGACAACACCATTTGGGGTGGTGTGGTGGCGGATGACGGACCGGAGGGTTTGCGGCTTGGGCAAGGCAGCGCCGAAGGTGAAGCCTTCACGGCATTCCAGCGTCTGACGCTGGACTGGCGCGACCGGGGCATCGTGCTCACGGTGTGCTCCAAGAATGTGGAAGCAATTGCCCGTGAGCCTTTCAAGTCCCATGCGGAAATGTTGTTGCGCGAACAACATGTCGCCGTCTTCATTGCCAATTTCGACGACAAGGCCAGCAACATCCGACGCATCGCCCAAAGTCTCGACCTTGGCCTCGAGTCTCTGGTTTTTGTTGATGACAATCCGGCTGAACGTGAACGCGTCCGCGCAGAACTGCCTTTCGTTCATGTGCCGGAGATGCCGGAAGACGTTTCATATTTCCCGGCCTCGCTTTTGGATGCGGGATATTTTGAATACCTGCCGCTGACAGCCGAGGACCTTGGCCGCAGCGACGCATACACTGGCCGCGCCCGTGCTGCCGCCACGCTTGAATCAATCGGCAACTATGATGAATACTTGCAGTCTCTCGACATGCGGATCAGCGTGAAACCCTTTGACCCAACGGGCAAGGCGCGAATCGCACAGCTCATTTCAAAGTCAAACCAGTTTAACCTCACAACCCGCCGCTACAGCGAAGTTGATGTTGAGCGGCTTTCTGCAGATTCCAATTTCATCTGCATGCAAGTGCGTATGAAAGACAGGTTTGCAGACCATGGCATGATATCAGTTGTGGTCATTGACAAGACTGAAGCGCATGCTTGGTCGATAGACACATGGTTGATGTCTTGCCGGGTGTTGCGGCGCGGGGTCGAACAGTTCCTCATGAACCAGGTCATGCAGCTGGCTGGTGAGGGTGGTGCAGACGTAGTCAAAGGACTCTATGTTCCCACCGCCCGCAACGGACTTGTCGCTGATTTCTTCGAGCAGATGACGTTTGAAACTGTGGCCGACGAAACAGCCGTGGGCGGCGGCAGGCATTTTGAAAAGTCCGTCAGTTCATACACACCATTTCAGTGTTTTTTCCAGACAGATGGTGCTTGAACCCCGCGTTCTCGTCAACGCCTGTGGTGCCAAGTCTGGTGGTGCCAGGCAGATGTTGGCGATGTTGGTGCGCCATGCGCCAGAGAGCCGCTATGTTGTGGCATGTCCAAATCCCCGGGCATGCTTGGATATTTGAGCCTTTTATTCTGTTGTGTTGCTGGGCCTTGCTCTCTACTTTATTTTGGGATCGGCAACAGAAAAATGGCACAAGAAGCAAATCAAACCCCTGTTCTTGCCAGCGGGCTGAGCGGTCCAAATAATTCCTGTGCACCAACCCTGCGGACTCACTCATCCAAGTCACAGTATTTTGAGAGTTTTGAAAACGTTGTGGATAAGCAACCAAAACTTGACACGCCCAACTCAAACAAACAGATATTGCTGTCATGATCATTCAGAACATTGACCATCTTTGCATAGATCGCGCGGGAACGATTGCAGACGCGGCTCGCATTATTCACGGTAACGCAGCAAAAATCGCGCTTGTCTTGGATGATCAAGGTGGTTTGCTGGGAACGGTGACTGACGCGCTTATTAGGACTGCCCTTTTGTCCGGCAAGGCAATGACTGATCCCCTGAAATACTGCATGTACGAAACGCCAGATTTTGATTTTGTGGACCAACAGGAACAACACTATCACGCCATGATGAAAAAGCATGTCATCAGGCAACTTCCACTTCTAGATGGAGAGAACAGGCTTTGTGCGCTTGCGGTACTTGAGCCAGAATGGCGGCAAGACCACAACCATCCACTTGTGGTCATAATGGCTGGTGGGCTTGGTACAAGATTGAGCCCGCTGACAAATACAATGCCAAAGCCAATGGTTGATTTGTGTGGAGCACCTTTGGTTGAGAAAATGATTGTTCGATTCCGGGAGTGCGGATTCCGCGAGTTCGCGCTTTCAGTAAATTTTTTGGCGGAGGTTATTGAAAACTACTTTGGAGATGGCACCCGTTGGGGCATCTCCATCAGCTATATTCGTGAAAACAAGCGGATGGGGACGGCTGGTTCGCTGGGATTGCTTGACGTTGACGACTCAAGACCCGTCTTTGTAACGAATGGCGACATTCTTACCGCACTCGACTACGGATCGATGATGACGCTTCATTTGCGGCGCGGTGCAGACGCAACAATCGCCGTGAACTCTTACAGCGAGCAGCTTCTTTATGGGGTTGTGACCGTTGAGCACAACAAGGTTGCAAAGATTGAAGAAAAACCTGTCATCAATTTCCTCGCCAATTCTGGGAATTATATCATTCAGGGTGCTGCGTTGAAATTTCTGCCCTCGAATGAGTTTTTCGACATGCCTGATTTGCTTAACTTGCTCGTGCAGCATGGCAATCAAGTTATTCCATATCCTTTGTATGAATACTGGCAGGACATAGGCAACCTTCGTGACCTGGAACGCGCACGCAAAAACCACGAAACAGTATTTGCGCACCTTGCAATAGTTTAGGCTGACTCATCCAGATGAAACCTCAAAACAGAACAATCATTTTTGATGCTATCAACATCAAGCGCGGGGGCGGCGTCACTGTCGCCGAGCGAATTTTGCGCGGTTGCGTTGACGCCGGATGGACAGTCTATGTTGTAATCGCTTCTGCGGAAACGGCCGAACTGCTTTCCGACAACAGCAGACCCAACCTCAAAATTCTTCTGAAACCAGAGTTGGAGCGGGTGGAAAAAGGAGTTCTATTCAGACACTTCGGGTTTTCGCGGCTTGCGCGCCAACTGGGGTGTGACAGCATATTCAGCTTTAACTTCTGGACACCCGTTGGGCTCCCGCAGATTACATATCACATCAATGTCATGCCATTCATGAAGCGGTCTGAGACAGTTGCAACTGTAGGGCGGATTCGCAGCTTGCTACATCCCTTTTACAGTCGGCTAGCCTTGAAGCGGTCAAACATCAACATGTTTGAATCCAATCACATTTTGGAGGTTGCGAAGGCGTCTTACCAAGGCGATATCTCTAACCCTGAAGTCCGGTACATAGGCATTGATATCCCTAAGAATATTGGACCAGCGAAAGTCATCCGGCCAAATCTTATTTCCATCACAAGCGGAGGCGCGCACAAGAGAAACGACCTTTTGATTGCGCTGCATAAAGAACTACACGCGCGGGGTATTCGACTTGGATTGGTGATCGGGGGGTTCGGCAAGGAAAAAGCAATTAGGGGTACTTTAAGTGCCGCTGACAATGCGTATTTGGACACGAGAGAAGACATTCGCTTTCTTGGCTACTGCAGCCGTGAAGAACTTTACAAGGAACTGAGTCAGGCTCTTGCTCTGGTTTCTTTTTCGCAGTTAGAGTCTTTTTTTATGGTGCCAGTTGAAGCCATGGCAGTTGGTTGTCCGACGATTACCACGAACGTATCTTCTATACTCGAAAGTGTTGGCAATGCGGGACTCATTATCCCGCCCAACGACATTGAAGCGGCGGTCAATTCCGTGATGTCCTTGTTGGTGCCTGAGACAAGGCAGAAATGGTCTCAAGCGGCGTTGAAGTGGTCGCGAAACTTTGAGGCTGAACACTGCTCAAGACTTATCGTGGAATCGATTGCCAAGCTTCCTCAACCACGCTGACACAATTCTAAGCCTTTGCCGTGTCAAGGGCTGATTATGTCCATAGAATGCTTCAAACCAGAATCCGGTCCACAGCTTCAACGGTCTTTTCGAGTTCTGCATCAGTGATCATTGTGCTGCACGGAAGTGTGATGACGTTGCGCCAGAACGATTCAGTTACGGTCAAATCAGAACGCGGGCAGTGCTGATATGGTTTCTGCTCATGCAAAGGTTTCCAAAATGATCTCGCTTCAATGCCGTCAGCCTTGAGTGCAACACAGATATCCTTGATCGGCGGTTGAACCACTGGATCAAGCACCAAGCCAGAGAACCAGCAGGCCGATTCAAGGTCTTGGGGCTGTGGAAACAACGTGATACCCCGCCTGTTTCTAAATGCATCGTTGTAACGGTCCCGGACTTGTCGTTTGCGCATCAGGAAACTTGGAAGTCGCTCAAGCTGCGCGCAACCAATTGCTGCTTGGATGTTTGTCATGCGGTAGTTGTAACCCACCCGGTCATAGTCGTAGTCAGGAGAGGTTCTGGCAGTTGTTGAAAGATGTCGTGCAAGCGCCAACGCCTCGGCATTCTTTCCAATGAGCATTCCTCCTCCACCAGTGGTGATGGTTTTGTTTCCGTTGAACGAAAACGAAGTCAGATCGGCCAGATCATTGAGGGTTTGTCCTTTGTAGGTAACGCCTATGGCTGCTGCGGCATCTGCAAGGATTGGCAACTGAAACTCTGCTGCAATTGCAGATATGCGTTCCATGCTTGCCGGTGTGCCAAGTGTATAGACAGGAACGATAGCAGCAACTTTCCGTCCACTTTCCATGTGCACAAGAGTTTGGCCGTTTCGTCTGGTTTTTGTCTTTAACTCTGCTTCAAGAACATCCGGGTCAAGTGTCCAGCAGCCTGAATTGACATCCATGAGCCAAGGAACTGCATGTTGGTGGGCAATGGCATTGGCCGTCGCAACAAAGGTGAAGCTTGGACAGATAACCATGTCGCCTGGTTGAACTCCCAGCGCAACAAGCCCCACATGCAAAGCAGTTGTGCCCGCGCTTGTAGCTACGCCTTTTGTTCCCCCATGCAGTGACGCCACCCCTATTTCGAACCTGTCAACGAAAGGGCCAACTGAAGAAACAAAGTTTGTCCTGACACATTCACGAAGGTAGGCTTCCTCGGTTTCTCCAATATTGGGAATTGACAATAAAATCATTCATGCACCTTCAAACGCGTTTCGCGGACTAAACTACCCGCGGGTTCAACTGTATCGGACTGAGTAGTTTCCGAGTTGTCCAAGTTCAATTTCCGGCGCGTTGTAAAGTCCGCGCTTGTGGGCGAGGATGACCTCGTCGATTCCATAGTCAAGACTGAACGACGGTGTAAAATGAAGCTTTTCCCTGACCTTGTCGAAGTTGACTTTGTAGTTCCGGGGATCGCTGCCTTTTTCCTGGTAGTTGACCACTGAATTCGGGATGCGCTCGACGATCTTTTCAACCAGTGACCTCTTGGTTGCGTTGTTTTCCACGCCACCTGCATTGAAAACTTCAAAACTGCTTCTGTTGTCAGAAAGCTCCATTACACGGCGGATAAGTCGTGCAAAATCTTTGACGTGGCAGTAGGGCCGCCACGTATCCGCATCAAACACCAACAAGTCCTTGCCTTGGACAAGTGTGCGGGTAAACTCATTGACCGTCAGGTCAAAACGCATGCGAGGCGAAAGTCCGAATGCTGTGGCAAATCTCAGGATCGTTGGCGAAAAATCCACTGATCCTTTAAGCGACATTATCAGCTGTTCGGCTCCCACCTTGTCGCGCGCATAGCTGGAAAGCGGGTTGAGCTCGAAATTCTCATTTGCAAGTTCATTCGATTTGATCAACCCGTAGTTTGAGCAGGTTGAAATGAAAAGAACGTTGGACAATCCCTTGCCGTTCAGTTGATTCAGGGCGTTTTTGACACCCTTGTCATTGATGGCCTCCGCCTCGGCAGGATATTTGCGTGTGATTGGATCGCCAACGAGGCCAGCCAAAAAGACAACATCCGTCACCTCATTGAGCGCCCTATCAAGTTCTTCAGGCTTGCAGAAATCACCATATGAAAACTCGTAATTTGGGTGGGCCACATAACATCCGGCCAGGAGCGTATTTCCATAGACGTGCTTGTCCAGATTTCTGACGTGGTAGCCCTTGTCCAGCAACTCAAAGGCAACAACAGTTCCAATGTAGCCGCTTCCACCAATCAAAAGAACTTTGCGGGGTTTATTTTGGTGCTTTCTTTCGAACTGTTGCTGAACCTCTGCAACCTCTTCTTTCAAACTGTGCGGCAGATCAGCATTGTATTGTTCTGCCAGGATTTTTGTTCTTGATTGCATGCTAAAGCCCATTTTTTGTTCCCAAGGTTCGTGCCACGGCAAGCCTTGGCTCTGAACGGCAAGACCCATAACGGAAGTCCCGAACGCAATCAAACGCCTTTAATTGCATCGTGAAATACTGTGTTGCAAAAGCGGATGCAGACATGCAACTGCTCTTAAACATTATAACCCAGCCGCGCCATCATGCCCCCCAGCTGTGATCGCAGCAGCGCCTTGTCATCATTTGAAAGCCGCTTCAGGCTGGCAGGATCAGGGTTGCGGATTTCGTGGGGCTTGCCACCGATGGCGATGTGGGCACCGTCAAAAGACAGCGGCAGGGGTGCTGCTCCTGCAAAGGCAAAAGCCTCGGCCAAAACCTCAGCAGGGTTTGTCACCATGTGTTGGAAGGGCACAATCATTTTGTGTTGCACGGCTTCAAGCCCGGTCAACATGGCGGTGTTGGCATCAAGCCATTGTTGCGCCGACATCTCGAGCGGATAGTGGTCAAGCCCGGTCTTGGCCTTCAGCCAATCCGGCGGGCGCGAACGCCGCCGCAAACCTTCCGACACGCAATACCCATTGCGGTGAATGCCGATGAAACGCGCATTGGGAAAATGCGCCGCCAGCCAAGGGATGCGCGCTGTATGAGCCACGGATTTTTCGACATGAACCTTGGCACCGCGCTGCCAGAAAGGACTCCAGTCAAGCATGGCTTCGTGTGCATCCGCAGCACCATTGGCAGGGGTGGCAAGCTCCTTCCAGTTCTCGGCCCAATGCATGTGGTGGCCGCCCTCTTGCAGGTCTGAAAGTTGACGCGCAAATCGCACACCTTCGCGCGGCATGCTGGCAATCTCGGGATGAGCTGCAATCATGTTGCGCAAGATCGTCGTGCCTGAATTGTAGCAACCCACCACGAAAAGCCAGGTCTCTGGTTGCTGCTGTCCGCGCAAGGTGGCGACCGCACGGCGCAAGGGTTTTCGCAGCATGGCCCGGACGAATGCTTCTTCCGAAAGTTCAGCCGCCGCCTTTGCCAGCCCGCCGCGCGAAGACACCAGCCGTTTGAGCCGCTCAAGAGTTGATTGGTCGTTGCGCGTATGGAGATGGCGTGACAAGGTAAAACCCGGGTTGAATGTGGACGAGAAGCCTTAGTTGGCCCCATTGCTCAAAGCAATCCCGACAGCACTCACATCACCGCCCCGATGTACCACGGAACGTATTCGTTCTCACCGTAGCCCAGTTCTTCTGACTTCGTCTGCTGCCCGGACGCTGTCTTTAAAATCAGTTCAAAAATCTCCTCGCCCTTTTTTTCCAGCGGCACTCCGTCAATGATGTCACCGCAGTTGATGTCCATGTCCTCAATCATCTGGTTGTAGATCGGCGTGTTGGTGGCGAGTTTGATGGAAGGGCAGGGCTTGTTGCCATAGGCGGAGCCCCGCCCTGTTGTGAAGCACATGACGTTTGCACCACCTGCCACCTGGCCCGTGGCGCCCACAGGATCATAGCCTGGCGTGTCCATGAACACGAAGCCCTTGGCGGTCACGGGTTCCGCATAATTGTAAACCGCTTGCAGCGTGGTGGTGCCGCCCTTGGCTGCCGCACCCAGTGACTTTTCAAGAATGGTGGTGAGACCGCCGAGCTTGTTGCCGGGTGAGGGGTTGTTGTTCATCTCCATGTTGTTGCGGCGCGTGTAGTCTTCCCACCACTTGATGATGCCCACAAGTTTTTCGCCCACTTCCTTGGTGGCAGCACGCCGTGTCAGCAAATGTTCCGCACCATAAATCTCCGGTGTTTCAGAAAGTATGGCTGTGCCGCCATGTCTCACCAGAATATCAACAGCAGCGCCAAGTGCCGGATTGGCCGTGATGCCGGAGTAGCCATCGGAACCGCCGCACTGCAAAGCGAGGATGAGGTCTGATGCAGGGCACGGTTCCCGCTTCACGTTGTTCACGGACTTGAGCATCTCCTTCACATACTCCAGACCCTTGTCCACGGTCTTGCGTGTGCCACCCGTTTCCTGAATCGTCATTGTACGGAACAAATCGTTCTCTTCGACCTTGTACGCTTCCTTGAAGCGTGGGATTTGGAAACCTTCACAGCCCAGCCCTACCATCATCACACCACCCATGTTGGGGTTGGTGGCATAGCCCCAGGCCGTGCGCTTGAAGGTATCAAAGATCACGCCGCGATAATCGATGACGCAGCCATTGTCCTGCCGCAGTGCCACCACGCCATCAATGTTGGGATAATCCTTGAGCAGGCCCTGCTTTTCAACTTCCTTGGCAATGTGTGTGGCCACTGTTGCGGAACAATTCACCGACGTCATGATGCCGATGTAGTTGCGTGTGCCCACTTTGCCATGCTTGCGGCGATAGCCCTCAAATGTCGCGCGCTCAGCTTCAGGCAACAGTTGTTCGTGCTTCGCGGCCTGGGCAAAAGCATAGTCATGCGCCAACTCGCCCATGACAACATTGTGCTCATGCACCCATTCGCCAACACTGATGTCGGATTTGGCAAAGCCAATGATCTGGCCAAATTTGCGGATCGGCTCATTGGCTGCAATTTTCCGCGACGCCATTTTGTGGCCACGCATGATTTTTGCAGCCGTGGCCAGGCCCTCGGTCACAGCTTCACCTTTTTCAATGATGCGCGTGGACACCAATACATTGTCTTGCCCATGCAACCTGATCGTGGGCGGTCGCGTGGTGTTGGTGCTGTGAACAGGGGCTTGCATCGAAAGGGACCTCATGGTCATTGCCAAAACTGATATATCAGTTTTAGAGTGTTCATCAGAGATAAACAACAGACAGTTTCGCAGGCACAGAACAATTGGGAAAAACAAAATGAAAAAGCGGCACTTCAAGGCCCCATCGGGAGCAAGTCTTCGTTTCACGGAACTCGGTTTCGGCACCGCCCCTTTGGGTAATCTTTTCAAGCCCGTTTCTGACAAGGACGCCGACGCGACGTTGGAGGCGGCGTGGGAGGCTGGTCTCCGCTATTTTGACACCGCCCCCCTCTACGGCCTTGGCCTCTCTGAAACCCGCTTGAACCGTTTCCTGCGCGGCAAGAAACGCGGGGACTATGTGCTCTCCACCAAAGTTGGGCGGCTCATGGATGTCTGCGCGCCCAAGGACCGCACAGCCATCGGCAAATTCTTCAACACGCCTTCCCGCAAGGAACGTTTCGACTATACCTACGACGGCTTCATGCGCTCCATCGAGTTTTCACTTGAACGCTTGGGCGTCGATTCCATTGATGTGCTGTTTGTGCATGATTGCGATGTCTTCACCCATGGCTCCGAAGCCGCGCGCGACATTCATCTCAAAACCATGATGTCTTCCGGCTACAAGGCGCTGGTGAAACTGCGCGATGAAAAAGTCATCAAGGCCTTTGGGGCTGGCGTCAATGAATGGCAGGCCTGCCAGACCATGGCAGAGCAGGGTGATTTCGACCTCTTTCTGCTGGCGGGGCGCTACACTTTGCTGGAACAGGAAGCACCGCTCAATTCCTTCCTGCCGCTCTGCGAGAAACGCGGCATCGGCCTTGTCCTCGGCGGAACCTATAATTCCGGCATTCTCGCCACGGGAGCCGTGAAAGGGGCGATGTACAACTACAGCCCCGCACCCAAAGGCGTGATGGCCCGCGTCGCGCGGATCGAAGCCGTTTGCAAACATCACAAAGTGAAGTTGCCGCAAGCCGCATTGCGTTTCCCGATGGCGCATCCATCAGTGGTGTCGATCATTCCGGGGGCAGTTTCGCCGCAACAAGTGGCGCTCAACATCAAAACCCTTGCCACCAAAATTCCCAAAATACTCTGGAAAGACTTGAAAGCAGAAGGTCTGATAGACCCCCGTGCGCCAACCCCTTGAGTGTAAGACGTTAATCCATCAGAAAATAATGTGCGATAACATCAACCATTGATGTAAATACATCTTTACATCAATCATTGCTTCCGCCAGATTTGATTTCTGTCAGCGGGAGAAACACCATGAACGCCATTCACAAACTTACGGAAGTCGAACTTGAAGAGCAGATGATCCGGGCCCAGCTCGCCAAATTTGGTTTGCGATGGGCCAATTGCGTGTCTTGGAACGCAAACGAGGCGGAACTGTTTCAAGTCGCTGTTGACCGCGAGGAAGGCACCATCACAGCAACGGGCGCACTCGCGGTTTCGACTGGTGCCCACACAGGCCGCAGCCCAAAAGACAAATTCATCGTCCGCAACGCGGCCTCCGAAGGCACCGTCTGGTGGGACAACGCGGCGGCGATGTCGCAACAAGACTTTGAAAAACTCCGCGTCGATATGCTGCTGCACGCCCGCATGAAGTCTCTCTTCGTGCAAGATCTTGTCGGCGGTGCTGATCCACAACACGCGCTTCCCGTGCGTGTCATCACCGAGCATGCCTGGCAGGCCCTCTTCATCCGTCACTTGCTCCGAAAGCCAGTTGGTGACGCCGCACCGAAGCTCCACATCATTTGCCTGCCGTCCTTCCGCGCCGATCCTGTGCGCCACAACACGCGCAGCGAAACCGTCATCGCCATGGACTTGAAAGCCGGTATCGTTCTCATCGGTGGCACACACTATGCTGGAGAAATCAAGAAATCTGTTTTCACCGTTCTCAATCATCTGCTGCCGGATCAAAATGTGCTGCCGATGCATTGCTCTGCCAATGTTGGCGGAAAAGGCGACACGGCGATTTTCTTCGGCCTTTCCGGCACCGGAAAAACCACGCTCTCGACCGACGCAAAACGCAGCCTCATCGGTGACGATGAGCACGGTTGGTCTGAACGCGGCGTCTTCAATTTCGAAGGCGGCTGCTACGCCAAGGCCATCAATCTCTCGGCGGAAAAAGAACCGGAGATTTTCGCGGCGTCCCACCGTTTCGGCACGGTTCTGGAAAACGTCACCATCAATCCGGAAACGCGCCTGCCGGATTTCAGTGACGGCTCGAAAACAGAAAACACCCGCATCGCCTATCCACTCGACGCCATTGCCAACGCATCGACTTCAGGGATGGCCCAGCATCCCAAGGCCATCATCATGTTGACCTGTGATGCGTTCGGCGTGCTTCCGCCTGTTGCGCGGTTGACGCCAGATCAAGCTGTCTTCCACTTCATGTCGGGCTACACCGCAAAAGTGGCCGGCACCGAACGTGGCGTTACCGAACCGCTGGCCACATTCTCAGCCTGTTTCGGCGCACCCTTTCTCACGCGTCATCCCACTGTTTACGCCAACATGCTGCGCGAGCGCATGCGCAAGCACAACGTCCCATGCTATTTGCTCAACACGGGCTGGAGTGGCGGTGGCGTGGGCGTTGGCCAACGCATGCCTCTGGCCTTTACGCGTGCTGTGCTTGCGGCGGTACTGGCGGGTGAAATTGAAACCGTCGCGGTGCGCACGGACCACAACTTCGGCTTTGCCGTTCCGATGGCGCTACCGGGCATTGAACACAGTAAACTTGATCCCCGCAAGTCTTGGGCGGATGTCAACGCCTATGATGCGGCTGCCGGGAGCTTGGTCCAGCGCTTCATCCGGAATTTCGAAAAATTTGGTGTCGGGTCTGAATCACTGATCGACGCAGGCCTGGCGCAACCCATGCGGCTGGCTGCAGAGTAACTACACCCTCCCACACTCCCAGCCCAACATGGCGCGCTTACGGGTCAACCCCCAGTGATACCCCGTGAGCGCGCCACTTTTTCCAAGCACACGGTGACACGGCACCACAAATGAAATCGGATTTCTGCCAACAGCCGCACCCACGGCACGCGCTGCCTTTGGTGAACCGATGTGACCGGCAATCGTTGAATAGGTCGTGGCCTTGCCCGCCGGAATTTTCAACAGTGTTTCCCACACCCGAATTTCAAAGTCCGTTCCAATAAACGTGATGCGCAGCGGCTGGTCTGGCTTGAAATTGGGTTGCGCGAAAATCTGCGCGGCATGGGTTGCGGTGCGCGCAGAGTCTTCCACAAAAATTGCCCGCGGCCAGCGCGACGTCATGTCAGCCAGCGCCTTCTGCTCTTCACCCTGATCCGCAAACGCCAAACCACACAATCCAAAAGCTGTGACCATCACCAGCGCCAACCCAAACGGCGAGGGATGAAAGCCATGGAAAATCGTCAAGCCTTCACCCTTGGATTTATAGGCACCGGGAGACATGCCTTCATGCGTCACAAACAAATCATGCAAACGTCCGGGACCAGACAAGCCAACATCCAGGGCCGTATCCAAAACACTCGCTTCATCTTTCAGCATGACCTTGGCATGGTCAAGCGTGATCGCTTGAATAAACGCTTTCGGTGACAACCCGGCCCACCGCGTGAACAGTCTCTGCAAATGTTCAGGGCTCATCCGCATTTTTTGGGAAAGTGTTTCAAGCGATGGCTGATCGCGCCAATGGTCCGTGAGGTGCGCAATGATCTCGCGCACGGTGGCATAATCATCGAGGGGGGAAGTGTGTTTCATGAAGGGAAACTATTTCGGTTTGCCACTTCAAGCCACCCGAAACTTGATTGAAGATTCTTTTTCCCGCTCCGCTAGGGGGGACTATCGCATATGGCGACAAAGGGACCTCTCCCGCCCTTCGGGCACCCTCTCCGAAGGGGAGAGGGACCTCTTGCAACGACTTCCCGTTTTACTGTTCAGGGTACCCGCACCACGAGTCCCTCCCCTCTGGGGAGGGTACGGCGAAGCCGGGGGAGAGGTCCCTTGGCCTCAAGCGATGGCCCTGCTGCATTTGGCAACACAAAATATGTGTGAATCTTGCAGGCATGAAGCGGGCAACGATTTTTTCAAATGATGCTTCAAACCAACCTGGAGCCGCTCTTAAGGCGGGGAAAGAATTCCTCTGAGCGCCTTCGCCAAAGATTTCCGGTCATCCGCACCCAAAAACGAACCCACTTCAAAACGCTCATCCCGGTATTTCAAAAACAAGCGCCCCACCAATTCCCGTGGTTCATCCCATTCCAGGTCAACGCGGAGCCACCGCCTGTTGAAACGCATCTCCTTTGCGGCACCCGCGGCAGGAAACCGCCTCAACGTCAGTTCATCGCCATGCACTTGGATTTGTTCATAGCGCTCGCCATCCGCCCAATTCTTTCGCAACGCCCACCAGATGATGGCCACATCCAATCCCAGAAACCCAAGGATTGGCCATGCGCCAGCCACCAGAAACACAAGGGCCGCCGAAAGATTGAGCGCGGCAACAATCGCAATCAGTGCGACCACGCCCTCCCGCGTCATGGAGCGGTTGGGGCGCAGTGTCACGGCCCAATCCGGTTTTGGCTCTTGCATATCAGTCATCGCTTCATCACAAAGTGTTTGCATGGATCAATCAAGACAGAAACGAAAACCAGGCCTGCGCAGATTGCCGCAAGCGACGGTTGAAGAGATTTTTTCGCGTTTTCACCGCATCAATCCGGAACCCAAGGGCGAGCTTCATTCTGTCAATGCCTTCACGTTTCTGGTGGCTGTGGCGCTTTCGGCGCAAGCGACAGACGAAAGTGTGAACAAGGCGACGAAACCACTTTTTGCGAAAGCATCAACACCAGAGAGTATGCTTGCCTTTGGCGAAGACGGTTTGCGCGAAGCGATCAAGACCATTGGTCTGTTCAATTCAAAAGCCAAAAATGTGACAGCGCTTTGCAGGCTGTTGATTGAACGCCACGGCAGCGAAGTGCCGCAGACCCGCGATGCGCTGGAAGCGCTGCCGGGTGTGGGCCGGAAAACCGCGAACGTGGTTTTGAACCATGTCTTTGGCGAGCCGACGATCGCCGTGGACACACATCTGTTCCGTCTCGGCAATCGCCTCAAACTGGCTCCGGGAAAAACGCCGCTGGACGTTGAGAAGGGTTTGCTCAAAACCATTCCCGATCATTTCAAACAACACGCGCACCACTGGCTGATCTTGCACGGCCGCTACATTTGCAAGGCACGCAAACCTGAATGCTGGCGTTGCACCATCGCTGATCTCTGCCCCTTCAGCCCGAAGACTTCAGCGCCTTGAACAGATGCACGAAGTAGGCTGTTGCGAAAATAGGCACGGTGAGATTCACAATTGGCACGACCGCCATAAACGCCGGAAGCAGACCTGCCACAAAAACCGAAGCAGCGTTGTCCTGCCGAAAAGCTTTTGCATCGTCCACACTCATGTGGCGCATCGCCGCCATTTCAAAATATTCCCGCGACAGCAAATAGGCGTTGATGACGATCAGAATGATGGCACCAACACCCGTGAACACCAGCGGCAGCGCCAGGATGTTGATGAACAGCACCAGTAAACCAAACTGAACGGAGACCAGCAATGATTTGACCATGGGAAGTGCGGTGCCCTTGGGGTGCAGCGCATAGTGCTTTGCCTCCACTTTATCTGCCACCTCGTCAATGTAGAGGCCGGCGAAAATCGCTGTCACCGGTGCCATCAGGAAGAAGAACGCAACCAGCAGTCCAAGCCCCGCACCGATGGCGGCAAGCGTTTCCAGCCACGGATAGGGAAAAAACGTAAGAAACCAGAACACGGACTGCACGCCAGCAAAAAGTGCGACGAACAACACCAGCGCAAGGCCAATGGCCTTGAACAGGATGGAACGGAAGTCCGGCGCGGTGATATCGCCCAACGCCTTGTAGGCAGCTTTGATCATGCGTGCAGACGTAATGCGTCAGGCTTGTTTCAGCAAGGGTTCTCCGCTAGCCAGCCCCGCAACCAAGGCGATCGCTTGAAGCCAAGGGACCTCTCCCCCGGCTTCGCCGTACCCTCCCCAGGAGGGAGGGACCCGTGGTGCGTGCGCCCTGAACAGTAATATGGGAGGTCGCTGCAAGAAGTCCCTCTCCGCTTCGGAGAGGGTCCGCGAAGCGGGGGAGAGGTCCCTTGGCTTCAAGCGATTGCCCTGCCCCGCAACAAGGAATTTCAGCATGTCCCACCACCACGTCCTCACCATCGGCAACGCCATCGTCGATGTTATTGCCAAAGTTGATGAAGCCTTTGTCATCAGGGAAAGATTGGTCAAGGGCTCGATGAATCTGATCGACGAGGAGCGTGCCGAACAGCTTTATTCTGTGATGGGATCCGCGACTGAAACCTCTGGCGGCTCGGCTGGCAACACAGCGGCAGGCATCGGCAGCTTTGGCGGCAAGGCCGCTTACATCGGCAAAGTGCGGGCAGACCAGCTTGGCGGCATCTACCGCCACGACATGCGCGCCATTGGCGTGACGTTTGACACGCCCGCCGCAACAGAAGGGCCAGCAACCGCGCGCTCCTTCATTTTGGTGACACCGGATGGCGAGCGCACCATGAACACATATCTCGGGGCCTGCGTGGATTTGAACGAGAGGGACATTGACGCTGAAATTGTATCAGCGGCGGATGTCACCTACATGGAAGGCTATCTCTATGACAAGCCCGCCGCCAAAGCCGCGTTTCGTGAAGCGGCGAAGATTTCGCAAGGTGCCGGCAAATTGACCTCCATCACCCTGTCAGACAGTTTTTGTGTGGAACGCCACCGCGAAGATTTTCTGTCGCTGATCAAAAGCAGCATCAACATTGTGTTTGCCAATGAAAGTGAAATCAAGTCGCTTTACAAGACACAGAATTTTTCAGGCGCCATTGATGCGATCCGAAAAGACTGTGCAATCGCAGTGGTGACACGGTCTGAAAAAGGCAGCGTGATTGTGAAGGGTCAGGACACGATTGAGGTTCCAGCACATCCCGTGAAACAGGTGATTGATGTGACAGGTGCCGGCGATCTTTATGCGTCTGGATTTTTGTTTGGCTACACCGCTGGAAAACCATTGGCCCATTGTGCAAGGCTGGGAAGCCTCGCGGCGGCAGAAGTGATTTCGCATATTGGTCCAAGGCCGGAAGTGAATTTGGCGGTTTGCGCGAGAGAGCAGGGGTTGCTGTAATTTTTCTCCCGTGCGCCGAAGGCGTGAGGGAGTACCGCAGAAGGCGGGGAGGGAGTGTGTCAGCGTGCACCGAGCCAGGCCGACATACTCCCTCGGCGCTTCGCGCCACTCCCTCACGCTTTCAGCGCAAGGGAGAAAACAAATCCTTCATCAGCAGTTCCAGCGCTCTTCCGCGATGGGAGATTTTGTTTTTATCTTCGTGGCTCAGTTCTGAAAAAGTTTTGGATTGCCACTCCGGCACAAAAATCGGATCATAGCCATGGCCGAAAGCGCCCCGTGGTGGCCATGACAGATGGCCCGGGGCCTTGCCGACGTAGATGCGTTCTTCGCCGTCCGGCCAAAGCACGAGAAGGGTGCAGTTGAAGGATGCCGTGCGTTGGTCAGGCGTCACAGCACCTTTGGCTTGAAGCTTCTCCTCGACCAGTCGCATGGCCTGCATCCAGTCACGTGATGGTCCGGCCCAATCGGCGGTGTAGACGCCGGGTGCGCCACCCAGGGCATCAACACAGAGGCCAGAGTCATCAGCGATGGTGATGAGGCCTGTGGCTTCCACCGCGGCTTTCGCCTTGATCCTCGCATTGCCGATGAAACTGTCTTCGGTTTCTTCAGGTTCGCCCAAGTTCATTTCTCCGGCACTGGTCACGTCCACGCCGTGGGGTGCGAAAATTTCGCGGAACTCCTCGAGCTTGCCCTTGTTGTGGGTGGCGATGAGGATTTTCTGACCTTTCAGCGAACGCATCAGGCCACCGTTGCCTTTTGCAATGCGACGAGATCGGCAATCCCGCTTTTTGCCAAATTCATCAGTTCACGGAGCATATCTTCGCTGAAGGGTTCACCTTCGGCGGTACCCTGAATTTCAACAATGCCACCGGAACCTGTCATCACAAAGTTTGCATCTGTGCCTGCGGACGAGTCTTCGGGATAATCCAGGTCAGCGACCGCAACGCCATCTACAACGCCGCAGGAAATTGCCGCGACATGGTCTTTCAGCGGCCACTTGGTGAAAAGCCCGCGCTTTTCCATGCCCTTCAGGCAATCGTAAAGTGCAACCCATGCGCCGGTGATGGACGCGGTGCGCGTTCCGCCATCGGCTTGCAGCACATCGCAATCCAATGTGATTTGCCGTTCGCCCAGCAATTCAAGGTCAACGACAGCGCGCATGGAGCGGCCAATCAGACGCTGGATTTCCTGGGTGCGGCCGGATTGTTTGCCGGCGGTGGCTTCGCGGCGCGTACGTTCGTGGGTGGCGCGGGGCAGCATGCCATATTCGGCGGTGACCCAGCCTTTGCCCTTGCCCTTCATCCACGGCGGAACTTTTTCATCGAGAGACGCGGTGACCAGAACATGGGTTTCGCCGAATTTGACGAGGCATGACCCTTCCGCGTGTTTGGTAAATCCGCGGGTGAAAGAAACGGCGCGCAATTCGTTGACCTTGCGGCCAGAGGGTCGTGTCATCTGATGATCCTTTGATTTTGCGCGCTCTTACCATAAATAACCTTGATGTCGATCATTCCGCCGAGACCCGTTGACGAAAAACTTTCAGGCATCGCTGGCCTGGACCAGAGGAGCCGCGAGATTTTCCGGAGACTGGTTGATACCTATCTGGAAACGGGTGAGCCTGTGGGTTCGCGCACCATTTCCAAAGTTCTGCCGAACTCCTTGTCGCCTGCGTCTGTGCGCAATGTGATGATGGATTTGGAAGAGGCAGGGCTCATCCATTCGACGCACACATCGGCGGGGCGCATGCCAACGGACATGGGTTTGCGGTTCTTTGTCGATTCACTTCTGGAGATTGGCGCAATCTCCGAGAATGAACGCGCGCGCATCGATTCGCAGATCAGGGCAACAAACCGCAGCCGTAAAGTTGAAGATGTCTTGGGCGAGGCGACGATGTTGCTGTCCGGCCTCTCGCAATGTGCGGGCGTTGTGTTGGCACCGAAAATGTCCGTGCGCCTGAAGCACATCGAATTTGTGAATTTGGCACCGGGCCGTGCACTTGTGATTTTGGTGGGCGAGGATGGTGCTGTTGAAAACCGTGTGATTGAAGTGCCCGCCGGATTGCCGCCAGCGGCTTTCATGCGCGCCACAAATTATTTGTCGGCACAGGCGCAGGGCAAAACATTGAATGAGGTGCAGTTTGCCATTGCCCAGGAGGTCACGCAGTTGCGCAGCGAGCTCGATTCAGTTTCTGCGAAACTGGTGCAGGACGGTCTTGCGGTGTGGACGGGCGAACAGAGTGCGGACAATCGCTCGCTGATTGTGCGGGGCCAGGCAAATCTGTTGGAGAACGCCACCGCTGCCGCAGATCTTGAGCGCATGCGGCGTTTGTTCGAGGACATTGAGAACAAGCGTGACCTTGCAGATTTGCTGGGCAATGCCGAGGGGGCTGAGGGGGTTCGGATTTTCATCGGCGCTGAAAATCGCTTGTTCTCGCTCTCGGGTTCGTCGCTGGTCGCGGCACCACTGAAAAACGAGCAGGAAAAAATCGTCGGCGTGCTTGGCATCATCGGGCCGACGCGGCTGAACTATGCGCGCATCATTCCGATGGTGGATTACACGGCGAAAGTTGTGGGCAAGTTGATCTCTTGATTTTTGGCCGCGAAACCCCGATATGCAGGCCTGAAATTCCGAACAATTTGGTTGAGACATGAGCGATACACCTGAACAGGACAACGCAGAGCTTGAAGCTGCGGCGGACGAGATTTTGCAGAATGCGGGCGCTGAGATTGATCCGCGCGATGCGGAAATCTTCGCGTTGAAGGAAGAAGTTGCCGCGGCGAAGGATCGGCTTCTGCGCTATGCGGCGGAATCGGAAAACACCAGGAAGCGGCTTGAGCGCGAAAAAGCCGAAGGCGTGCTTTATGCCGCCACGAATTTTGCGCGTGACTTATTGAGCGTTGCGGATTCGCTGAACCGCGCACTGGGTGCTGTGCCGGCGGAAGAGCGCGACATTGTTGACGACGTGATGAAAAAATTTCTCGATGGCATCGATCTGACGGAGCGTGAATTGCTCTCGGTGTTCCAGCGCCACAACATCCGCAAACTGGAAACTGTTGGCGAAAAGTTCAATCCGAATTTCCATCAGGCCATGTTTGAAATTCCAACGTCGGAGCGCGCACCCGGTACAGTCATGCAGGAAGTGCAGTCGGGCTATGCCGTGGGCGAACGTTGCCTTCGTCCCGCCTTGGTTGGGGTGGCAAAAGCGGAATAAAGCGCTTTCAATTGTGACATTCTCATGGCAGGAAAATAGTGCTTGACACCGCGCTGTGGATCGGCTAGTTTCGGGACAATCCAGAACTGGCTAAGGATTTCCACTCCCAACAACAGTCTTGAGCCGATCATGAAGACGACGTTGGCAGGTGATTGACCTTGCCGCATACTGGGTTATTCGTTCACAACCAAATCTGAGAACCACGCCATGACGCAAAAAGTTCTGCCGGGCGGATGTTTGTGTGGGCACATCCGTTTTGAAGCCAGGGGTGCTCCGGCAAAACCCCACACCTGTTCTTGCCGCATGTGCCAGCGACATTCTGGCGGCCTGACACTGACCTGGGTTGAATTCGCCAAAGAAGACGTGAAATGGATGGGGCACAAGCCCTCCAAATGGCGGTCTTCAGATTATTCCTCCCGGACGTTTTGCCCGAAATGTGGGTCGACGTTGGGGGCGATTGACGACAAGCCCGTGGTGGCGCTCGCCACAGGCGTCTTCGACAAGCCGCATCTATTGCCATTGAAGCCCGCGTATCATTCCTTCAAGGGCGGGCGGCCAAAGTGGTGGCACGTCGAAATCCACAGTTGAAAACTGTTGAGAACTTGAATTCGCACTTGCCAGACTCAAGCAAGCTGGTCGACCAATAAGCGACGGGAAACATCCCGCCATTTCTGGGGAAACACCAAATGGCAGACTACACACTGGATATTTACAAAGACAAACGCGGCGAATTCCGCTGGCGCCGAACGGCGTCCAACAAGGAAATCGTTGGCGCGTCGTCTGAAAGCTACAAGGCCAAAAAAGACTGCGAAGCCAACGCCAACCGCGACACGGCTGGGGACAAGTGGGAATTCTACAAAGACAAGTCTGGCAAAAGCCGCTGGCGTTGTTTCTCCACGGCCAATGGCAAGCAGGTTGGCAAAGCCACAGAGGCGTTCTCATCACCCGCGAATGCGAAAAACAACGCGCGCATGAACGGCTACAAGGGCTGAGTTTTGTTTGTTGCGTGAAGTCCAGACCCGGCGGCGACGCCGGGTTTTGTGTTTTCAGACTTGAAGAACAAATTCGGAACAGGTAAGATGGGTTATGGGGAAACCAACGGTCATTGATTTATTCTGCGGGGCAGGCGGTCTTTCTTCCGGCTTTGAAGCCGCAGGCTTCACAGTGCTTTTGGGTAACGACATTGACGAAGTTGCCGGCCGCACTTTTGCTGCGAACCATAACGGCGCGGTGTTTTTGCCGGGTTCAGTGCAGGACATCAGCGCTGCTCAGCTGTTGCGCAACTCAGGCTTGGCAAAAGGCGAACTGACATGTCTCGTGGGTGGACCGCCTTGCCAGGGTTTCAGCGTCTACAATCATCAAAGAGGCATGCATGATCAGCGCAGCCATTTGTTCAAAGACTATCTTCGCATTGTTGCAGGTTTGTTGCCACAATGGATTGTCATGGAGAATGTGACGGGGTTGCTGTCAATTGAAGGCGGACGGGTGATCGGGCAGATCAGTTGCGCGTTGCAAGACTTGGGATATCGCGTTGAGTGGCGCGTTCTGAAAACTGAAGACTATGGCGTGGCTCAAGAAAGACGGCGTGTTGTGTTCATTGGCACAAGGACGAAACATGCCGTTCAGTTCCCCGCGCTCACGCATGGAATTGGCAAAAAGCCTTTTGTGACAATCAAACAGGCCATTGGCGATCTTCCTGCGCTTGAAAATGGCGGCAAGTATGCTGGAGCAAAACCCAACCTGCACAATCATGCCGCACCAAAACTTTCAGAAATCAACTTGAGACGCATGAAGCACATTCCGCCGGGAGGCAGTTGGCGTGACATTCCGGTGGCGTTGTTGCCTGAAGGCATGAAAAAGGCAAAACGATCTGATCACACGAAGCGCTATGGCCGGATGAAATGGGATGGGCTTTCCTGCACCATCTTGACGAAGTGCGACGTTCATTGGGGCGCCTATATTCACCCTGAACAAGACAGGGCAATCAGCGTGAGGGAAGCCGCCAGGTTACAGTCGTTTCCCGACAATTTCGTTTTCTCAGGTTCGATGACGGACCAGTTTGTGCAAGTGGGCAACTCTGTTCCACCGCTCATGGCGCAGAGGATTGCCGAGACAATTTTGTTGTCACAAGCTTTGCAGGAAAGTGGATTTGATGGGCAACTTGAAGCGTTGGTGGCCTGATGCTGATTTCCGAAATCTTCGGTCGCCATGTCAAAGATCAAAGCGATGAAGCAAAGGATTTGCGCAACCGGAAGCAGTGTCCGTTCAAAAATGTTGCCTGCACCAAGAGCAGCAAGCCCAATCCACTGGGCATTTGCACGCTTTCGAATGGTTTGAATGCAACAGCCATTTGTCCATCCCGGTTTTTGGAGGGGGATGTAATTTTCAAAGCCGCGGCGGAAATTGCCTTTGGAAAAGGCAACAAATTTGCGGTTTTTCCTGAAATCAAACTTTTGCGCGTCGAAGATAGAAAGAGTGGCAAGACAAAAAAGATTGGCAAAGTGGATTTTCTGCTTGGTAAAATATCTGAAGATCAAATCACAGACTTTGCAGCATTGGAAGTACAAGCCACTTACTTTTCTGGTGAAGCCATCAGACCGGCATTCAATTTCTTTCTGAAGAATGGGAAGCTTGACGAAACCATTTCAGACCGTCGCCCTGATTTTCGTTCATCCGCCCAGAAGAGACTGATGCCACAGCTTCAACTGAAGGTGCCGGTGTTTCGGCGTTGGGGCAAGAAGTTCTTCGTCGTCGTTGACACAGCTTTTTTCAATGCACTGCCGGCTTTCAAAACCACATCGACAAGCAACAGCGAAATTGTATGGCTGGCTTTTCCAATTATGGATGTTGGTGGATCTTTTAAAATCCAACCACCCACTGTCCACGGAACACATTGGGATGATGTGTCCAGCGCTTTGCGTGAAGGCCAAGCGCCTGAGCCTGCGGAAATCATGCTGGAGCTTGCCAAGAAACTGACGACTGCCAAGAAACTGATGTGTTGAAACTTGTGCTTGACCGCCGTCGCTGACAAGGCCACTTTGCCGTTCACCGCAAGGACCGTCACTTCAGCGCATAACTTCCGCCCAACTCCAGGTTCAGCCGTAAACTCAGCAGATGCGCTTTTTGGTTTTCCTCGTCCTCGGCAAACGTATAAGCGGCGGAGATGGACCAGTCTGAGTTGGGGAGGCCGGGGTCGGCTTCGGGATTGTAGATGGCCGCGAACTCTGCAAGCTTTTCGGACGTTCTGACGCCGGCACTTGAATTGAACTGGCGGGAGAGGGCAGCGGAGAGGATCCAGTCGTCCATGACATAGGCAGCGATGTTTGTGAGGATGAGGGCATCGACGGGGTTGCTGTCGAGATTGTTGATATAGGCGGCTTCTGTCATCAGACGCAGCTTGTGCTCTCCGACGTCGAAATTGCTTTGCAGTGCGCCAAGCAAGGCCAACTCATTTTGCGGAAGAATGTCTTCGTCGGCCTGGTCTTCGGTTTGTACACCATGGCGCTGGTAGCGGACACCCAGCCTGTATCCGAACTGGCCGTCCTCGTGGCACTCATCAACAGCGGCACCCATGCAGCCGTCGAGGACGAGTGACGTGGACGCAAAGCCCCTGGCATTGCCAGCGCCGCCATCGGCCAGAGTTGGAACGGGGCGGTGGTTGAAGTAAGACTTCGCCAGGAAACTCCGGTCCACGCTGAACAGGGTTCCGGTGAGTGTGTGGGAATAGCCAGCGAGATCAAAATCAACGGCGGCCGCCATGCCAAGGCTTTCGTCCATGTCGGCGTTGCCAGCCAGATCCGCTGCATTGACGCCGTCCCCGACATCGGCGGCAAGGCTGAATATGGGAGCGATTTTTCCGATGGTCAGTGTGACGGGGTCAAAGGTGTATTCGGCGTAAAGTTCACTTTGATAGAGGCCGAGGCCGGAGAAAACTGAATTGCTGCCAGGAGCGGGATCAATCACCTGATCAAGGCTCATGACACTGACAAATTTGAAATTATCAAGAGGGCGGAAGTATGACTCGATGCCGATTTCCGGGAGAAGTGAGGTGGCCTCAAGTGTGTTTGGTGAGGCAGAAAATATACTGTCTCCGTTCAAGCCGAAACTAATCTTGCTGCCGATGCAGGGTGCAGCACAGTCTTCGGCCATGGCCGATGACATGCCGCCAACAAGAACCAGTGTTGCAAAAACAATATGACGCATGAAAACCTCCCGAAGCAGGACTAAGACCACCGATACACATCTATACGTGGCACTGCTTGTATTTCTTTCAGCGTGCCTGTCCATGGGTCCTCCGCATGAAGCGGAGGATGACGGAAATCTGAGACTATGTAAACTAACCCAGAACCGCTTGAAAATGCAATAATGTCAAATATTAACGTCATCCCGGCTTTTGCCGGGATGACGATTTTTTGGAAGCGTGGTTCAAAGCACGTGAGAAGCACTCTGCTCCTCAATCAGTGGCAACCTTGACCAGTTCGGACCGCTCCTTGTCGGTCAAATGCACTGAAAGCACCTGTCCGCCTGCACCCGGGCAGTAATATTTGTCTTCCTTGGAATTTGGTTCCAGCGGCGTCCACTCATAGACCTTTGTGCAGTCCTTGTATGTTCCGGACGCAACCTTGACCGTCAAGCCGATTTCCTTCACCTCGGCCATGTCTTCCGCCTTTCCTGCAAAATATTCCATGCGGTAGCTGTCGCCGACAACCTGCTGGCCCTTGATCCATACCCCGGGGAGTGCCCCATCTTCACCGGCAATCCAGCCACCCTTGTGGTCAACGAATTTGCCGTCCTTGTAATTGTCGACCACTTCGCCGAAGTACCAGACACTGCCGTCTTTGTGCTGGGCCAGATAGTCGTTGGTTTCCTCCACCAGCAGGCCATCAAGGAATACCCGGTCATTGTAGATCACGGTGTCAACGCCCATGATCTTGCGTGCGTCCTCGCGGATGCGGATTTCGACGCGTTCCAATCCATCTTCGGTCTTCGCTTCATACACCATCAACTTGCCAACCGGGAGATTGAACATGGGATTGTTGATGGTGGTCGAAAATTCCGAAGGGGTGATGGTGGGGTTGTAGTCTGCCGCCATCGCATTTATTGCAAAAAGGCAAACGGCTGCGAGCGCAAGTGTTGCGTGTTTCATGGTACTCTCCTGTTTCAACTGCAAAACCCTGTGTCGGGCTTCACAGGATATTACGGAGAGTGCCGCTGCTTTCTTTCACGCCGTCAGTCGAATTCTGAAATCGTCCGTGCACGGAATGTATCGGGTCCGGTCTGCTCGCCTTCGATGGCAACATCGCCTTCCTCTGCAACCGGGTTGTCGAGATTGATCTTTGCGGCCGAGATATCCACCAGCCAGGATTTGTTTTTGAAATCCTTGAGCATGATACGACCATTGCCCAGATCTTCGACAACCGTGCCGCCGAGCATACCTTGCTCCGGCCTGCTCCACTCTTTAAAAGGAACATGGGTCGAAGTGCGGTAGGCCTCAAAGCGGGTCAGCAGAAAATTATGGGCTGTCTGCCCCGCAGCACTGGCATGCAGCAGGATTCCCACCAACAGGCTCGCGCTCAGAACAGCCATGGCCAGATGGCTGGACTTGTAGCGAAAGCCGCGCCTGGTGTGGCGGAGGCCAAAGGTGGCGCTGGCCACCAGCAAGCCCGCCAGCAGCAGCCACAGCACCGGCAGCAGCAGCAAGGCTTCGTTGTAATGAATGTTGTCGAGGATGCGCCAGCCGGTGGCGAAATAGTCCGAGATCACAAACAGAAGCGCGGCAAAGTTCAGCCCGCCAAACATCAACGAAACCAATGCGAGCGCCCAGAACACCGAGCGCTTGGCCAAAAACCGGTAGGCCGGTTTGGGCACCAGGCGTTGTGACTGGATGGTCTCCAGGATTTTCCGTTCGAGATCAGTCATGGGGTTCCCCCGGTGTTTTCGAAAATATCGCGCAGCCGCGTGAGGCCACGCTTGAGCAGTGTCGCAACAGTGCCGGGCGGCAACCGCAGGATTTCGGATATGTCATCGTAGCTTTGGCCTTCAAGGTATCGCAGCACCAGCACGTCGCGGTATTTTGCGTCGAGGGCGCCCAGGGATTTTTGCAACTGGTTGTTTTTTTGATTTTTCCAAAACAGGCTGGCGGGGTCTTCCGGATCGGCGACCTGGTCAAGAAAAAATTGCGCGTCTTCGCCGGAGACCAATTGGATGCCGGCGGAAGATTTACGCAGGTGGCTGACGGCCTCGTTGTGCGCGATGCGATACAGCCACGGCGCAAAAGTCCGGGTCTGGTCAAAATCATTGAGGTTGAGATAGGCCTTGATGAACGCTTCCTGCAGCACATCATCGGCAGCCGGGGCAAGCCCACCCAGAAGCCTGCGGATGTAGCGACGCAACGGTGCCTGATGGCGGTTGATCAGCCGCCCATAGGCATTGGCGTCCGCGAGGGTCGCCTGCACCAGTTCAGCGTCGGAGGGTTCAGACATGGTCACATATGATACGCGACTTGGGGATGATTTCTTTCAGTACTTTCAAGGTATCGGCTTTGTCACCCTGCGCATCGTCAAATTGATCCGTCCACCGTCTTTCAACAGCGTTGACGTTCCCGGATACACACGGTCAATCCCGTGGAAGCACAGTCTAGCCGTGCCTCCGAAGACGAAGACGTCGCCGGAGTGGAGTTTGACGGATAGGGTTTTGCCGCCCCGTGTGGTGCCGCCCCAGCGGAAGAGGGCGGTGTCGCCGAGGGAGATGGAGACGACGGGGGCGGCGAAGTCTTGTTCGTCACGGTCCTGGTGCAGGCCCATTTTGGCTGAAGACGTGTAGAAGTTGACGAGGCAGGCTTGTGGCGGTTGCGGGTAGTTGGCCACCGCTTGCCAAAGTTTTGTGAGCATGTCTGGCATCGCGGGCCAAGGGAGGTTGGTGATGGGATGGGTGGGTTGGTAGCGATAGCCGCGTTCCTTGTCGGAAACCCAGCCGAGGGAGCCAAGATTGGTCATGCGCACGCTGAAGGGCTTGCCGGTTTTAGGCATTTCAGGGGTGAAGAGTGGAGCTTGGGCAACGGCTGCGCGCAGCGTGACGAGAAGGTCTGCCTGCGCGGTGGCGTTGAAATATCCGGGAAGGTGGGTGATGCCGTCTTGCATGGAATGGTTCATTGCTCCTTGGTCAGTATGTTTTCGGGTCTGTTACGCCACCGGCCCAGTTGCGGTTCGGGTTACTTTGTGTTACATTTGAATGCAGGAGATTATCATGGCTGAACCTTCACCCACAATTTCGATCCGTCTGCCGCTTTCCACCCGCCAGATGCTGGACAAGGTGGCCAAATCCACGCGACGTTCGCGATCCTTTATCATGAAGGAAGCGCTGGACCATCACCTGGCAAATGTCATCCGTGATGAAGAGGCGACTCAACGCAAGCCTTTGAGCCGGCTGATGGCCATGCGGGGCATCGCTGTGTCTTTGGGGCAGCAACCAAGGACGAAAGAGGAAGTGGATGCCCATATCCGCTGGTTAAGGGACGATGATTGATGGATTTCACGTGGCACAGGGAAGGACTGTCTATGTCGACTCCAACATCTTCATTTACCAGTTTGAGGACATGCCCGGCTATGCAGATCGGGTAGAAGCGCAAATTGCGCAAATTTCCAGGGACGGTGGCAGGTTGGTGACGAGTGAGCTTACGCTTGCCGAATGCAGTTATAAACCAGCGGCTGAAAACAATGCGAAGCTGGTTGCGGCATACGAGGAATTCTTTGAACGTGGCGGCGAGGTGCGATTGGTCCCTCTCACAGGAGAAGTGGCAAAGCGTGCGGCACAGAATGGCGGCAGTTGGGGTCTGAAGCTATTGGACGCCATCCACTACGTTTCAGCTCTGGATTCCGGATGCGACGTGTTGTTGACGGCTGATCGCAAGTTCAAATCCAGCCCGAAGTTGCAGGTTTTGCACATTTGACCTGCACCATGAAATCATTGCGCCAGCGCGCTTGAAGCCCCGCAATCGCCCCCCTATATAGCGCCAGAACGCTGATTGGGGTTAGCTCCGGTCGGATTGATTATAAACGGAGGCGGGCCCCGCAGATGCGGGCCAAGGGTGTTGCCGCGAGGGACACTTCAGACCGCCAGCCTTGAGGAGTGAAATATGGGAAAAGTAATTGGCATTGACCTTGGCACGACGAATTCTTGTGTCGCCGTCATGGAGGGCAAGACGCCGAAGGTGATCGAGAACGCGGAAGGTGCGCGCACCACGCCGTCCATTGTCGCTTTCACCGCAGATGGCGAACATCTGGTGGGCCAGCCAGCCAAGCGCCAGGCCGTGACCAATCCTGAAAATACTTTCTTCGCCATCAAGCGCCTGATCGGCCGCCGCATGGAAGACCCGATGGTCGCCAAGGACAAGAAGCTTGTACCTTACAACATCGTCAAGGCTGACAATGGTGATGCCTGGGTCGATTCACGCGGCACCAAGTATGCGCCTTCGCAGATATCGGCTTTCACCCTGACCAAGATGAAGGAAACCGCTGAGCGTTATCTGGGCGAGCCGGTGACGCAGGCCGTTATCACAGTGCCTGCCTATTTCAACGACTCGCAGCGCCAAGCGACGAAAGACGCAGGCCGCATCGCTGGTCTTGAAGTGCTCCGCATCATCAACGAACCAACCGCCGCCGCGTTGGCTTACGGCTTGGACAAGCGCGAAGCAGGCACGATTGCTGTGTACGATCTCGGCGGTGGCACGTTTGACGTGTCCGTGCTCGAAATCGGTGACGGCGTGTTCGAAGTGAAGTCCACCAATGGCGACACCTTCCTCGGCGGTGAAGACTTCGACATGCGCATCGTGGATTATCTCGCGGACGAGTTCAAGAAAGAGCAGGCGATTGACCTGCGCAAAGACAAGCTGGCTTTGCAGCGCCTGCGTGAAGCCGCTGAAAAGGCCAAAGTTGAACTGTCGTCTGCCATGCAGACGGAAATCAACTTGCCTTTCATTACGGCAGACGCTTCGGGTCCGAAGCATTTGGCCATGAAACTGACGCGGGCCAAGCTCGAAGCCCTTGTGGATGATCTCATCCAGAAGACAGTTGAGCCGTGCCGCCAGGCTTTGAAGGACGCTGGCGTGTCCGCCGGCCAGATTGATGAAGTGGTGCTGGTGGGCGGCATGACCCGCATGCCCAAGGTCATCGAAGTGGTGAAGCAGTTCTTCGGCAGGGAGCCACACAAGGGTGTGAACCCTGATGAAGTGGTGGCCATTGGCGCTGCCATTCAGGGCGGTGTTCTGAAGGGCGAAGTGAAGGATGTGTTGTTGCTTGACGTGACTCCACTTTCACTCGGCATTGAAACGCTGGGTGGCGTGTTCACACGGCTCATCGACCGCAACACGACGATCCCGACAAAGAAGTCACAAGTGTTCTCGACCGCTGATGACAACCAAACGGCTGTGACCATCCGCGTGTCGCAAGGTGAACGTGAAATGGCGTCCGACAACAAGCTGCTGGGGCAGTTCGATCTCATGGGCCTGCCAACAGCTCCACGTGGTGTGCCACAGATTGAAGTGACGTTTGACATTGACGCCAACGGCATTGTCAACGTGTCGGCAAAGGACCGTGCCACCAACAAGGAACAGCAGATCCGCATTCAGGCGTCTGGTGGTCTTTCTGATGCTGAAGTGCAAAAGATGGTGCAGGAAGCAGAAGCCAATGCTGCTGACGACAAAAAGAAGAAGGACTTGGTGGAAGCCAAGAACCAGGCTGAAGGCCTGATGCATTCCACCACCAAAACCTTGAAAGACCTCGGCGACAAGGCCCCGCCGGCTGACAAGGAAGCGGCGGAAGCTGCGATGGTTGAACTCAAGGCGGCAATTGAATCCGGCGATGCTGATGCCATCCGTGAAAAGACCACGGTGCTGGCGCAAGCCTCCATGAAGATCGGTGAAGCCATGTACAAGCAGTCCGGTGGTGGTGCCACGGATGGCGCCGGCCCGGATGATTCCGACAATCCGGGAGCCGAGCACGATGAAGACATCGAGGACGCCGACTTCGAAGAAGTCCACGACGACGACAAGAAGGCGTAAATCAGGTGGCCGGGCTTGACCCGGCGACTCTCCTCACACATGAACGTCATCCCGGCGCAAGCCGGGACCTTTTTCAGGGTAGAGCGCTGTTGCAGGTCCCGGCTTGCGTCGGGATGACGGACTGGGATAAAAATGGCCAAACGCGATTTCTATGAAATTCTGGGTGTTCCCAAAAACGCTGACGAAAAGGCGTTGAAAAACGCTTATCGCACCATGGCCAAAAAGCATCACCCTGATGCCAATCCGGGCAACAAGGAAGCTGAAGCGAAATTCAAAGAGGCGAGCGAAGCCTATGACGCGCTGAAAGACCCGCAGAAGCGCGCGGCTTATGACCGCTTTGGCCACAAGGCGTTTGAGCAGGGCGGCGGAAGGCCAGGTGGAGGCGCTGGTTTCGGGCCTGAATTTGGCTCGTCCATGTCAGACATTTTCGAGGACTTGTTTGGCGACGTCATGGGCGGTGGCCGCCAGCGCGGGCCGCAACGCGGACGCGGAGGTGCGCAACGTGGCTCTGATCTGCGCTTCAATCTCGAAGTCAGTTTGACAGAAGCCTTCACCGGAAAGACTGCGCAAGTCCGCGTGCCCTCTTCGGTGACGTGTGAACCGTGCAAGGGCTCGGGAGCCAAGCCCGGCACGGCACCCAAGGCGTGCGGCACCTGTAATGGCGCTGGCGTGGTGCGGTCGCAATCCGGTTTCTTCACGGTGGAGCGCGCTTGCCCCACATGTGCGGGCCGTGGCCAAGTCATCGCCGACGCCTGCATGGCCTGCGGCGGCCAGGGCCGCGTCACCAAGGAACGCACACTCGCTGTCACCATCCCGCAAGGTGTTGAAGACGGCACACGCATCCGCTTGGCCAATGAAGGCGAAGCCGGCATGCGGGGTGGCCCCACGGGTGACCTCTATATTTTCTTGTCGGTGCGCGCCCACGAATTTTTCCAGCGCGACGGCAATGACCTGTTCTGCAAAGTGCCGATCTCGATGCCGACAGCAGTGCTCGGTGGTGATATCGAAGTCCCCACCATCGACGGTAAAAAAGCCCGCGTCTCTATTCCTGAAGGCACGCAATCCGGCAAGCAGTTCCGCCTGAAAGCCAAAGGCATGCCCGTGCTGCGCTCGCCGCAGCTTGGCGACATGTACATCCAGGTGGCGGTGGAAACACCTGTGAACCTGACACGGCGTCAGCGCGAGTTGCTCCGCGATTTCGAGAAAGAGGCACGCAACAATTCGCCGGAGTCGGAAGGGTTCTTCTCGAAGGCGAAGGCGTTCTGGGATGGGTTTGGGGGTTAGAAGAGGTCGGAGTAATCTTGGGCACCGTGCATGATGCGGAGAATTTCAATTCTTTCTGCGCTCACTTGATAGAAGATCAGATAATTGCCGTGTGGTTTGCGCCTGACAACTTCAGACTTGAATGAACCAATTGCAACATATGCTTCCGGAAATGCCTTGATTTGCTCGCAAGAAGCCATGATTTCGTCGGCGAAACTATCCGCCCGCGCTGGATTTTCTTCCGCGATCCAGTTTGCAATTTTTCGCAGGTCGTTTTTTGATGGGGCGGAGTAGATCAGTTTCATGCGCTGATCTTTTTCTTTGAATCAATCAATGCGCGAAGTTCGGCGTAAACCTCTTCTGCAGTGTACACATCACCTGCTTCAACTGCGTCAATGCCAATCTGAATTTCGGCATGAAGTGCTGCCAGTCTCGCTTCCCGGTCCTGCACCAAACGCAGCCCCTCCCGGATCACTTCGCTCTTCGAGCCATAACGGCCTTTTTCGACGAGGTTTTCCACGAATTTTTCGAGGGTGGGTCCGATGTCTGCGCTGATGGCCATGATTTTGCTCCATAAAACGTGACCAATAACAGTTATTGGATTAGAATTCAAATTCAATGTGCTCAATTTTTTGTCCTGTGTCAGCCGTTTGCCTGTATCCAGCGTATGAGGCTCAAGGATCAAAATGAAAAACAACCACGCCCGCATCGCCAGTCTTGCCACCGCCGTTCCACCCCATATTCTCGACACCGACCACGTCGTCAAACAGGCGGGGCGCATTTTCGCACGCCTTGGCAATGATTTTGAGCGCATGTTGCCGGTGTTCACCAACACAGGGATCACCCGACGTTACTCCGTTTGCCCGACAGAGTGGTTTGATGAACCCAATGGCTGGCCTGGCCGCACCGCGAAGTTTCTGGAAGGTGCCAAGATGTTGTTCAAGCAAGCCGCTCTTGCGGCTCTTAATAACGCCAAGCTCAAGGCTGGGGATATCGACGTTATTATCACGGTGTCATCGACCGGCATCGCAACACCCTCCATCGAGGCGCATGTGATGCACGAGATGGGTTTTCGCAGTGACGTGATGCGGGTTCCTGTATTTGGGTTGGGTTGTGCAGGTGGCGTGTCGGGACTGGCTTTGGCTGCGAAACTGGCGGCGGGTGACTCAAAACCCAATGTGCTGCTGGTGGTGATTGAACTCTGCACGCTGGCTTTTCGACCTGATGAAATGACAAAGTCAAACATCGTGGCGACGGCACTTTTCGGCGATGGTGCAGCGGCCATAGTGATCTCGCAAAACGGCAAAGGCCCGGCCATCGAGCATGCGGGGCAGCATTGTTGGCCCAACACCATAAATGTGATGGGGTGGCGTGTGGATGATGTGGGTTTCGGTGCCATCTTTGACCGCAGCATTCCTGATCTCGTGTTGAATGACCTCAAAGCGGCGGCGGATGTGTTCAAGCAGCGGGTGGGCGTGAGTGATGAGGCAATTGACGCCCATTCCTTTCACCCTGGTGGCAGCAAAGTCATCACGGCACTCGAAACAACATTTGCGTTGGGCGAGGGGACTTTGAAAGATGAACGCGACATTCTTGAGGGCCACGGCAACATGTCAGCCCCCACGGTGCTGTTTGTGCTGAAAGAAGCACTCGCGCGTGGGCCCGTGGGGCGGCGCTTTGTGGGTTCATTGGGGCCTGGCTTCACAGCGTCCTTCCTCACCCTTCAGGATGCCGCATGAACACGGCAGCACTTGTGCTGCTGATCTTCGTGACCTTGCAGCGGCTGAGCGAACTTGTGATCGCGCGTCGCAACACAGCAGCACTGCTGGCCAGTGGTGGTATTGAACATGGTGCAAATCATTATCCCGTCATGGTGCTGTTGCATGCCAGCTGGCTTGCCGCACTCTGGTGGCTTGGGCGCGAAGCCGTACTGAATTATGGGTGGCTTGCAGCCTACGGGTTGTTGCAGTTTTTTCGCATTTGGATATTGGCCACCCTTGGCAAGCGCTGGACGACGCGCATCATCACGGTGCCGGGAGAGGTTTTGGTTGCAGAGGGCCCTTTCAAATTACTGCGCCACCCCAATTATGCGTTGGTTGCTCTTGAGGTTCCAATTCTGCCGCTTGTGTTTGGGTTGTGGCAACCCGCACTCGTGTTTTGCATATTGAACTTCGCAATGCTCGCATGGCGGATTTCGGTTGAGAACACAGCGCTCAAAACCTTGCAGGCATGAATGAGATTTTGTCGAGTGCCGGAAGCTTGATGGCAAGATCATTGAAGTCGAGGCCGATGGTTGAACCCAGCAGGTGAAGTTCCAAACCTTCTTCAAGTGCAACTGTGCCGCCAATCACGCCTGCCACTGAAACCGTCCAGCCGGTCTTGCTGGGTGCCGGCCCCACGCCAAAAAAGGGTGCCAGCCAATCCTTGCCGACAGCAACTGCCGGAAGTTCAGGGTTAAAACCATCCGTGCTGCGCGCCACCCAACTCACAAAAGTATTTGAATTCGGCCCCGGCCAGACGGTGTAGCTGCCACGTTTGCTGTGGGGGTAGCGCGCGATGTTGTCTTCGATGGCAGGTATGATGCGCGAAGCGTCGTCGTCGGTGACTTTGTAAATCACGCGCGGCGTGTTGCCATACCAGAATGCATCTGCCGCATAGGCGTCCTTGCGCACCGGATTGCCCCAACCCACCACATCATAGCGCGTCCATGTGGTATCGGTTTCACGCTTCAGCACAATCGACATGTGCTCAGCAAAGATGGATTTCCAGCGGCCTGTGCGGGTGGAAAGTATGATGACCTGTGCTTCATCGACGTCCACCGCATCCGGCAAAATGCCGGATGATCCCCAATCCGCCGTCCGCCAACTCTGCGGCCATCCCGCCATGTAGCCCTTGGCGGCACCGATGCTGATGGGAAGGAAGATGAAAAGGATGATGAACCAGAAGAGTTTGCGCATATTGGGTTCTTACGCCTCCAGAAGGGAAATGTGGGAAGTCTCCATACCCAGACTACCGCCATCCCTAGCTTCATGCGGAGGAGCCATGGGTGGTCCGCCTGAAGCGGACCATGACGGATTTAAAAACAATTGCACACCTTGAACAAGGCTACGGGTTTCGGCGGACTTGGCGGATGCGTTTCAATGCGCCTCATCCCAATTCATCGCGGCGCGGGCGTCGACTTCCAGGGGCACCGCGAGTTTCAATGCGGGTTCCGGCGCGTTGATCATGATGGATTTTATGATTGGCAGCGCCCGCTCCACTTCCGCCTCCGGCACTTCAAAAATCAACTCGTCATGCACCTGCAACAGCATGCGCGCCTGGAGGTCCGCGTCTGCAAGTGCCGACATCATGCGGATCATGGCGCGGCGGATGATGTCGGCGGCGGAGCCTTGTATCGGTGCGTTGATCGAGGCGCGTTCCAGAAAGGCGCGCTCCGAAGGATTTGTGGATTTGATGCGCGGGAAATGCATGCGGCGGCCAAAGATGGTTTCGACGTAGGCGTTTTCGCGGGCGAAGGCTTTGGTGTCTTCTATGTACGTCTTGATGCCGGGGAAGCGTCTGAAATAGGTCTTGATGTAATCATTGGCTTCTTCACGGCTGATGCTGAGTTGGTTTGCAAGGCCAAAACCAGAGATGCCGTAGATGATGCCGAAATTGATGGCTTTGGCGCGGCGGCGCACCGTAGGGTCCATGCCTTTCACAGGCACACCAAACATTTCAGACGCCGTCATGGCGTGAATGTCGAGGCCGTCGGCGAAGGCTTTCTTCAATTGTGGAATATCGGCGATGTGGGCGAGGACTCGCAACTCGATTTGTGAATAGTCGGCGCTCACCAGCTTGAAGCCTTGTGGCGCGACGAAGGCCGTGCGGATGCGGCGGCCTTCTTCCGTCCGCACGGGAATGTTCTGCAGGTTGGGATCGGTGGATGAGAGGCGACCTGTGGATGTGGAGGCCATGGCATAAGAAGTGTGCACGCGGCCGGTTTTAGGATTGATGAATTCAGGCAGCGCTTCTGTATAGGTGGAGCGGAGTTTGGCCAGTTGCCGCCATTCGATCACACGGCGCGCAAGGTCAATGCCTTGCCCCGCCAGATCTTCCAACGCGTCAGAGTCGGTGCTCCAGGCACCAGTCGCCGTCTTGCGGCCACCCGGCAATCCCATTTGTGTGAACAGAATATCTCCGAGTTGTTTTGGGGAACCGATGTTGAAAGGCCCACCCACCATCTTGTGGATGTCTGTTTCCATCACCTGTTGTTTTTGCGCAAACTCGTGGGAGAGTTTGGCCAACACACCCCGGTCCACCAGAATGCCTTCATGCTCCATGTCGCGCAGCACCGGAACCAATGGCCGTTCCAATGTTTCATAGACTGTGATCTTGCGCTTGGCGAAAAGCTTTTGCTTGAACAGCAGCCAAAGCCGCAGCGTGATGTCCGCATCCTCCGCCGCATACTGCGTGGCCCGGTCAATGGCAACGCGGTCAAAAGTGACAGCGGATTTGCCGCTGCCGGCAACGTCTTTGAAAGAGATCGGCTTGTGGCCCAAATGCCGCTCCGACAACTCATCCATGCCATGGCCAACATCGCCGGATTCAAACACGTAGGACATCAGCATGGTGTCCGCGATGTTCTTGATGTCGATGCCAAGTTGCTTCAATGCCAGCATGTCGAACTTCAGATTTTGTCCAACCTTGATGACACCGTCCGATTCCAGAAACGGTTTGAGCAGGGCCCACGCCTCTGCGACAGCAATCTGCCCGCCGACTGCACCACCACCAAACAAACCTTCACCTTCGCTTTTGTGCGCCAGCGGCACATAGCACGCCTTGCCCGGTGCGGTGGCGAGTGAGAAGCCGACAATGTTGGCCTGCATGGCATCAAGTGAATCTGTTTCGGTGTCAAAGGAACAGAAGCCTTGATCCGTGGCTTCGGCAAGCCAATGCTTGAGCCGTGCCGTGTCTGTGACAGTTTCATAGTCAGCGTGTTTGACCGGAATGGCGCGCAGCCGCGACTCCATTTCCGCTGAATGATCCCCCACCGAACCGTCATCCCGGCGCACGCCGGGACCTCCTTCAGCAGGTCCCGGCTTGCGCCGGGATGACGATTCTTGTGGAGCAGGGGCAACCACGCCCCCTTCCGGTGGCCAATGCTTCACTTCAACTGCAACTGGCTCAATCGCCGCAATGTCTGCATCCAGTGCCGCTGCGATCGTCTTGGTGATGCTGTTGAATTCCATCGCTTTCAGGAAGCCGATGAGTTCTGATGCGCGGGGCTGGTCGATGGTGAAGGAACCAACATCCGGCAAATCCGGCACGTCTGCGTCAAGCGTCACCAGGCGTTTTGAAATCCGCGCTTGTTCAGCAAATTGGATGAGGTTTTCGCGCCGTTTCGGTTGCTTGATTTCACTTGCGCGCGCCAGCAGCGTTTCAAGATCACCATAGAGTGTGATGAGTTCGGCTCCCGTTTTCACGCCAATGCCCGGCACACCCGGCACATTGTCAACGCTGTCACCGGCGAGCGCCTGCACTTCAATCACTTTGTCCGGCTTCACCCCGAATTTCTCAAACGTTTCAGCATCGCCGATCACCTTTTCTTTGCCGGGATCAAACAGATCAACGCCAGCTGTAATCAGCTGCATCATGTCCTTGTCAGATGTGACGATCCGGCACGTCGCTCCCGCTTCACGCGCCACCCGCGCGTAGGTTGCGATGATGTCGTCAGCTTCGAAGTTTTCTTTTTCGATGCAAGGCAGATTGAACGCCCGCGTGGCTTGCCGGATCAGGCCAAACTGCGGGCGCATGTCAGCAGGCGGCTCTGGCCTTTGCGCCTTGTATGCGGGATAGAAATCTGAACGGAATGTCTTCGACGAGAAATCAAAGATCACTGCGATATGTGTTGGTTTGGGATCAATCTGTTTGCCCTTCACGAGGCTCCACAACATGTTGCAGAACAGGCGCACGGCACCCACCGGCAAACCGTCGCTGCGCACATTGTATTTCGGGTCTTGGTTGGACGCCTGGAAATAAGCGCGGAAAATGAATCCCGATCCGTCGATCAGATAGAGGTGGTCACCGGGCTTGAGACTTGGTGTGGAGCTTGTCATGGCGGCCATACTGCCAGAGCTTCACCCATGTTTCCACCTTTGCGAAGGAGGGACGTTTGAACAGGTATTTCAACGGTGTTTTACGGGTTGCAAAAAACAGAACCACGGGACCAATGACGCCAGCCAATGTCGTCGCCAGTGAAATGACATCTGAACCCAGTTGTGGCGCAAACTTGATCAACACGGTGCGTGTCGCCGCCATGAAGACAAAGAAGGAGAGATAAACAACAATGGAATTTTCGCCGAGAAAGCGAAGTGCAGCGCCCCACTTGAACCGGGTCAACAACACACCAGCGGTGACCACAGCTGCAGTGCCGAGAAAGCCAAGCACCATCGCGATGCCCGGTGTGTTTGCGTAACCAAGGCGGAACACTTGTGTGTGAAGAATGCCCCAGATCGCGAGTGCCGCAACAAGGCCCGCAATTCCGAAGCTCGCCATGTCATCGGCAAAATCAAACACTCGTTGCGCCAGCCAATAGCCGGCAAAGAAATACACAAAGCGAGAGGCAAATTCGTCCACGAGGATGGAACCTGTTTGGATGGGTGCAATTTCGAGTGCCGCTGCAATGCCGAACACCAGCAGCGGCGGAATGGAGCGCGTGAGTTTCGTCACCACAAACATGATGGGAAGCAGATAAATGAACCACAATGTGCCAAAGGGTTCGACAAAGGCCAGCAGATATTGCTGCCCCAGGCCTTCGATACCTTCTGCCTTGTAGATGCCATAGCCCTTGAACAAAATCTGGATCGTCATCCACAGCACATAGAAATAGATAAAGTGGACCACCTTCGTATCAAGATAGTTGCGCCAGGAACCATCAATGCGCTTGGCCAGGAAAAGTCCTGAAATCAAAAAGAAGTCTGGCATGCGGAAAGGTTGTGCCCACGCAATGAAGGTGCCCAATTTACCTGCAACGCCCATGGCCGCTTCAACGCCAAGTGTCGAATGCATCATCACAACCAGCACGATGCAAATGCCCTTGGCATAGTCCACCCAATCCACGCGGTTGGTGTCAGATGAAAAGTCGTTCAGGGCAGGGTGAACCAGGTTCGACATGATGGGCGTTCCAATCGGGCACAATCGTCTATGCTGTCCGGTTTACTGCAATCCCATCGCCAAACCCGCCAACGCAACCCGCCCACCTGCAGCGGTGGTAACCAATTCCTTAACGCAACGCTCATTGCGAACGCCCAATCACCACGCTATAGCACCATCACAGCCCGCACCCGTAGCTCAGCTGGATCAGAGCGCTGCCCTCCGAAGGCAGAGGTCACAGGTTCGAATCCTGTCGGGTGCGCCAATCTTTTCAATGGGTTAGCTGATTTTCGCAAGCGGTCAAAACTGAAAAGTAATCACCCAGCAATCACCGAGCGGAATTTCCCGGAAACTCCCCCACCAGATTGGGGAAAAGCAGAAGTTCTGAAAGCTTTCGCGCCAGACCGACAGAGCTTGAAATATGGGGAAATGTCGCTTGTTGAAGTCACACTTGCATAAGGCGACCGTTGGGCTCCAAGTCAAAGCCACGCCTTAATAAAGAAGGTATTTGGCGACTTTACAAAGCGATTAAGTAGCTAGGGCACGGCGAGCTTAACCGGGAGATTTTTTGGTTCTCGAGCAAACAATCTCAAACGCGCTCGGCAATGCTGTCATTGTCACAATCGAAACGAGAACTTTCTATAGGTCCAAACCGGCCCCATGCGTCCGCAACCACTCTTTTCGTTCTCTATAATCCGGCATCACTTTGTCGACTTCATTCCAGAATTCGGGGGAATGGTCTGCATGGATCAAGTGACACAGTTCGTGGACGACGATGTAGTCAAAAATCCGCGTCGGAGCCATCATGCACTTCCAGTGAAAGCCAAGCCTACCCGAAGGGTTGCAGCGTCCCCACTTGAAACCGATATCCTTCACTTCGATGCTACTGACTTCGACGCCGACTTGGGCACCAAAATATTTCACCCGAGCGCGGGCAAGTTCCAGCCCTTTCGACGAATAGTATTGTTCGAAGACGCGTTTGGCACCCTCAACGCCTTCGCGTTCCACAACTGCACGGGAAAGTAGAAAACGACCGTCTTTGATCTTCAAACTCGGTTCGCCTTCGACGATGGAAAGCCGATAGGGCCGACCCCGGTAGAGGAAACTCTCTCCGTTGACCCATTCCCGTGTGACTGCGACGGCATTGAGATCGCGCCATTCAGCCAAATTTCGGTAGATCCAAAGCCGTTTCATTTCCACGACCGCATCAACTCTTTCAGGCGAAAGATGCTTCGGTGGTCGCACAACAATCTCGCCATTCCGCTCGATGACGATGTCGGTTGTATTGCGATCCGTTCCAGGCAGAAGCTTGTAAGCGATATCGCGGATTTGCCTTTCAATCATTCTGCTGCCTCCTCGCCCGCGCTGCGTAGCAGATCATTGTGCCGGTTTTTTGCCAATTGCACCACTTCAACCGTTATGCGTTCTCGTTTCTCTTTGAGGACGTCAATTTTTGAAACCATCAAGGCGCGCTTCACTTGGCTGCGAAGTCTTTTTTGTTTGTCAGCATTGCTCCAAAAATCGATACTGCCGATCGTCTCTTGCATGATTTCAACCAAGTCTTCGACCAACGACTTCATGTCAGCATGATCAGACTTTGGAACTTCCCCTCCTGGGTAGACTTCATTCGCGATATGTTCGAAGAAGGTTGTGGCTTCGCGGCTCATCCCGTCTTCGCCCTTCACACGGCCTTCAATGGCCACTGTACGGAGTTTTTCGAGTTCGCTGGCCAGCCTGCTCCAGTCGTCGCGGTGCTGGGTGATCAGATTTTCAACTTTTTCCGAAAGCTTTTTATAGAAGGCCGGGTCTTCGTCGTGATGGACAGTGCAATGCTTGCGAATGGCGTGCTCCATTTCGCTGGCCTTGGCTTCGTCATTGCCGCTGGAGTTTTGGTTTAGTTTCTCGATAAATTTTTCGTCCAGCAACTCCACCGGGGCCACCTGCGGATTGATGCCCAAACTGATCAGATGCTCATTGATCAAGGCCCTGATTTTTGCACCAGCGTCTCGCAGGTCAAGGCTGTTGTCTTTGTAGCGTTCTTTCGCCACACGGAGAATATAACCAAATCGCTTGGCGGGAACGCGATACGGGTGCGCAGCAGCATGTGGCAAGATCACATCCATGCTGTTCAGGAATTTTTTGAGAAACACGTCAAAATCAGCACGCAGTCGCTCGTCCTTTAAAACCTTGACGGCTTGATGAACAACCGAAGCTTCATCATCAACCGTTCGAAGCTCACCTGTCACGAAGTCTTCAATCCGTTCAACGCGGTGTTCTTTGAACAGTTGCAACAGGCGGCGGTAACGCTCTTCCAGTACCGGCACTTCTGACAAAATCTGCTTGAGGCCGGACGCCAGTTCCAGCTGCTCGCCACTGGCTGCATAAATTTTGAGGGCGTCGGTCAGGTTTTCCGTCAAACCAACATAATCGACCACATAGCCGCGCGCCTTGCCCTTTTTCACACGATTGGTGCGTGCGATGGCCTGCAGAAGAGTGTGTTCACTGATGATCTTGTCGATATACATCACCTGTTCGATGGGCGCATCAAACCCGGTCAGCAACATGTCGCACACAATCAGGAATGCAATGCCGGAATTGGCTTTGTCTGGGTCCACCATGTCAATCGAACGGCAGAAATTTTCAACCGCCTGCATTTCACGTGCTTCGCGGCGGGCTTGGGTGACATAGGCGGCCTCGTTGGTGCCATCACCGGAAATGACCACGGCTGATTTCAAGAAGGACACGCGATTGAGTGCGTCTTGATCCGCTCCAGAGACGCGCATTTCATCCACGCGGCGGTGAAGTTCCGCATCAATCGCCACCTTGTAGCGCACAGCGGCCAGTTTCGAATGACACACGACCTGCGCCTTGAAACCGTTGGGATGGATGTGATTGAGATAGTGTTCAACCATATCCTTGGTGATGGCTTTGATCCGCTCTTCCGCTTCAAATATGTCGCCCGTAGCACCATATTTTTTCTTGATGGCCAGCAATTCGGCTTCGGTGCGGTCCTTGAACAGGTTCTCAAACTTGGTTTCAAAGCCGTGTTTGTCGTTCAAGGCGGAATCAGCGGTGCGACCTTCGTAAAGTATTTGCAGCGTGGTGCCGTCGGCCACGGCATCCAGCAATTTATATTCGTCGATGTAATCGCCAAAGCGCTTGTGGGTTTTTTTCTCGCCGTGGCGTTCGGTTTTCAGTGGCGTTCCGGTGAAGGCAATGCGTGCGGCATTGGGGAAGGCCTCAAATATATTGTCGCCAAGGTCAGAGCCTTGGGTGCGGTGGGCTTCGTCAATCATCAGCACAATGCGCGAGGAGTCATTCACCACACCAAATGTTTGTGCGGTTGGAATGGCTTGATAAGTGCCAAGCGCCTCGGCCAGTTTCACCGGCAAGGCTTGGTCTCGCACCTGAAATTTATGCACCATGACCATGTTCACATCGGAGGTGTCTCCGCCAAGATTGCTGCGAAGATCGCGGGCCGATTCGATGGTGTTCACCCGCCCGCCGATCAGTTTTGCGGTGCCTGCAAGTTGGTCTTCAAGGTCAACGCGGTCGTTGATCAGCAGGATTTTATAATCGCTGAGATCGCTTGAGACGCGCAACATGCGGGCCACGAAGACCATGGTCAGGCTTTTGCCAGAGCCTTGCGTGTGCCACACCACGCCACTGCGTTCGGTAGGCGTTTGGCCTTTACGCAGCTTGTCGATGATGCGGTTGGCAGCGCGGAATTGTTGATAGCGGCAGAGCACTTTGATGCGAGGTCCTGCATCTGTGTCCATGAACACCGCAAAATTGCGCAGGATGGAGAGTAGATTGACCTTTCCCAACATGCCGTGGATCAACTGCTCTTGCTGGCTTAAGCTTGCGGCAGTTTTATCATCCCGTGGCCACTGGGTTTTCCATGAATAGAAATGTTCTTCGCCGGATGTGATGGTGCCAAAATCCGCCTCCGCCCAGGTGGAGCGCACCAGCATCATCGACGTGTGGAACAGGCGCGGCTCACCCTCTTTCAGGCCTTGCGCCTGGGTATCAGCGCGCTTGCCCATATAGCGTTGCAGCTGAATGAAGGCTTCGTTCATCGGGTCGCTGCAATTGGGGCCGCCCTTTTTGCATTCAATCACCACCAGCGGAATGCCATTCACGAACAGCACAATATCGGGGATGATGAAGTTTTTCACGCATCCGGGTGTATCAATGCGGAACTGGTTGATGGCGTGAAAGCTGTTGCGTTCCGGCTTGGCAAAATCAATCAGCTTCACCACCGGGTCTTGTTCGCCCGTCATTTCGTTCACATCCACTTGCGCCTTGAACAGTAAAGCTTGAATGGCCTCATTGGCTTCAAGCAGCGAGCGGTTGGGCTGGCGGGTGATTTGGGCGTGCAAATCTTCAATCTGGCGCGGGGTGAGCCACGGCTTGCCATCAGGCGTTTCATTGAGGCGCGAGAGGGATGCGGCAAACACATCGGGCAGCAGCCATTCGCGGAAGTTTCGGCGCAAAGATCGCGTTGCGTCTTGGGGAATATCGGCGCCTTGGTCAATCACCATCCAGCCCAGCGCTTGAAGCGCTTGCAGGAACGGTTGTTCAACCTCGCGATATTCCGACATGCCGCCCCCTTACACCTGCACCGCAACCTTGCCCGTGAGCAAATCATGCATCAAGCCGGATTTTTGGTGGCGGAGTTTTTGGCGTTTTTCGTGTTCTGCATTTTGAAGAGTCTCAATGCCATTCAACTGAGAAAGAATTTCTTCTTGTTCTGTTAGCTTTGGGCGCAACACAAATATGCGGTTCAAATTCCCTAAATTGATCCTTGGTCTGGTCACGCCTTGTTCGAATCGACGGATTTGCCGCCTTGCCCACACCGTGTTTAAAAAATACATCATGAAGAGATTGTTCATCTTCAACGGTAAACACCTAAGTCGGAAGCAGTCTGCCTTGTTTGTGGCGTTTGGTAGGTCCTGAGGAAACACGCAGGCCCGTCCAACGGGGTAACGATCTTCGCCGAGCCCCGCGATCAGAACATCGCCGCTTTCCACAGAATGTCTGACAAGATATGCTGCATGTTTGTCAGATATAAATGCGCGGTCGGCATCTGAATATTTGTATGTCTGAACATTCTGCAACCGCACCACTCGCACGCCTGGATCTTCCACATAATGTTCAGACTTCAAGTTTGAGCCGAACGGACCGTCGATCAGAGATTCTTTCACTTCTTCGAGCGGCTCAATTTCCCACTCCTTCGGAATCCAGCCAATGGGGGTTTTTTGGTATTGGTCTGGGGCTTGTTGGCGGGTTGGGCGCAGTTTACCTTCAGGGGTGAGGCCGCGGGTAAACAAGTCTTGCATCATGCCCGCTTTCACCTGCTCATATTTCGCAATCAAAGCCTCCGTCTGCTCAATCGCCAAATCCACCGTCTCCAAGATGGCCGCGATTTTATTTTGGTGGTCGGGAGCTTGAAACTTGATTTCTATTTTGGCGAGCCATTCACGGCTTATGCTGGGGACTCCAGTGGCCTCATTCAGTTTCTCTAGCTCAAAATTTGAAAGCTGTCTGAATAGCCAAGACGGATTAGTGTCTTTCTTCGGCACAACCGCGTAAGTCGTATCAGATGCCCAAAATGGACCACTTGCGAAATGTGGTCTGCCAAGAGAGCCCTTTCTGGCAACAATTACAGCGGGACCATCGAACAAGCTTTTGTTCGCAAAGATGTAAATTCCACCTGTTCCATAAACGGGAAATATGCCGTCTTGATCAGCAACTGATTGCGGGGACTTTCCATAATGAATATCGGCAATCTTGCTGAGTGGATTACTCATACTCCAGCTCCGCGAGATATTCACGCAGCTGCTTGCTCGCCTTATCCCGCGCCTCTTCAATCGATTTCGCAGTGATCGCATATTTCGACCACAGGTTTTCAATCGCCTTCACGCAGGCACGCTGATTGGCTTTGAGATAGGCCTCATAGGTTTGCAGCAGCACGCGCTTTAAGCGTTCCAGAATTTTCTTGCGGGCATCGTCCTTGGAAATTTTCGCGCGCGCACTGGCCACCAATTCTTCCTTCTTGCCTTCAATGCTTTTGATGGTGGCCTTCAAGGCCCGCACTTCATCTTCCAGCTTTTTGTGCTGTTCCAAGGCAGCGTCCAAGGCCTTGGCCTCATCCAAAGCCTCTTGCCCCTTGGCCATGGCAAGCTTCAACGGCTCAGCATATTCACTGGTCAGGCCCGCCTTCGCCAACAGGTCCAGGCTGCGCTGGCCATTGGCGAAGTTTGGCTCGCCCTGTGCAAAGCCTTCCGAGGCATAGTAAGTTTTCTTGGCGGTGGCTGGCAGTTTTCCCGCCTCTTTCACTTCAATAAAAATATTTCCCGCCAGTGCCTTTGCCTCGTTCAACTGCGCTTTCCATGTGGCGTTCAGGTCTTTCAGCGCGTCCTTCTTGGCCTTCACATCATCCGCAGGCAGCACGCCGGTTTCATCGCTGTCTTCAAAATCCTCTTCTCCCGCTGCTGCAAACAGCGCCTGCAATTCAGCCAGTCTTGTATTGGCCTTTTCCAACTCTTCCAGCACTTCGGGAAATTCATTTTGCAACAGATCATCATCCGGAATCAGTTCCGGCCCCCAGCCACTGGCGGCGATGGATTTGAAATCTGCTTTCAACTGCCCCACATAATTGGCAAAGGCCCCGCGCACCTGATAGGGGGTGAGCAAGGCTTGGGCCGCCAATTGCTTCTCAATGCTCTCCAGCAATTTGGCGCGCATGAAATACACATTGCCATGCCTTCCGTCTGGTTTTCAGGATCAAACGCCAATTGATCAACGATGAACTGGTTGGCATCCCACCACTTGGATATCGTTGCCATGATGGCGCTGTGGCAGGCTTTTACACCTGTGTGTTCCCCCACCACTGTCGCTATGGCTCGCTTGTCTTTCAGCTCTGGCGTGAGGTTGGAATAGGTTTTGTCGTGGGGCACAAAGCAGGCTTCGCACAAGGCCGGATAGTTCTGCCAATAATGCGCCAGCGCATCAATCTCAACCACGGGCACACCGCCGTTCAAATGGGCGCGCACATCATGCGGTTCAGGTGGCGGGGCATTATCCACATAGCGGCGGATGTTGCAGTTCCAGTCTTCATCAGCAATTTCGGCAATCGGCACCATACGGGCATAGGCCGGAATGTCTTGCTTGTTCCTGTAAGCGCGGATGATTTTGTCCACATCTTCGGGCCGCAAATGGTTCTGCGCCTTGCCTTCACGGTATTCCCGGTCGGCATTGATGAACAGCACATGGCTGCGCGGTTCGCCCTTGGCATTCTTGGCACCTTGCTTGTTCATCACCAGAATGCAGGCCGGAATGCCCGTGCCATAAAACAGGTTTCCAGGCAGGCCGATGACGGCTTCAAGATAGCCACTTGTGATAAAATGTTTGCGCGCCACCCGTTCATCACCGCTGCGAAACAGCACGCCATGCGGCATGATGGTGGCCATGCGCCCATCATGGGTCAACACCGCCAGCATGTGCTGCACAAACATCAAATCCGCCTTCTTGCCTTTCTCAGGCATGAACACGGCAAAGCGCCCGGGCTGGGCAATATCTTTCTTAATGTAATTCTGTCTGAACGGAGGGTTGGCCAGCACGCGATCAAAGCGCATAAGCTCATTGGTTTCAGGCGCAAAATGTTGGGGCGCGCGGATGGTATCTTCTTGCCGGATATCGGCATGAGAAATGCCGTGCAGCAACATGTTCATCTTGCAGATCGACCATGTAGTACCGATGCTTTCCTGCCCATAGAGGCTGACCTCTTCGGCATCTTGGCTGTTTTCCCGGAGATAATCGCGGGTTTGAATCAACATGCCACCAGAGCCGACAGTCGGGTCATACACACGCATTCCGGCCTTAGGTTCGCAGATTTCCACACACAGCCGCACCACTTCAGCAGGGGTATAAAATTCTCCCGCCTTCTTGCCAGCAGAGTCCGCAAAAAACTTGATCAGCCATTCATAAGCCGCACCCAAGAGATCCGGAAATTCAAAATCCTCGTCTCGCAGCGGGATTTTTTCAAAGTTTTGAATGAAGTCAGCAAGCCTGTCATCGCTCAAGGAATGTTGGCCGATTTTGCGATTGAAATTGATGTTTTTGAGAACATCTTCGAGTGCACTTTGGTTGGCATCTTCGATGGCTTCGAGCGCTTTGTTGAGCGTCGTTCCAACATTCGATTTCGTATGCTTGAGTGCCGGGTAAGAAGCTTTAGTCTCTTTATCTATCCAACCTTCATTCCAACGCGCGCGGGGTGGGACAAAGAAATATTTGCCAGAGTAATTATCAGAATCGGCCAGCTGCAATTCAACATCAGCTGAACTCAGTCCGTCTTTTTTATAGTCAGCCCGTAATTGTTCGCGGCGCTGATCAAATAGATCACTCGCCCGCTTCAAAAACAGCATGCCGAAAATGAAATCCTTGTATTCACTTGCATCCATGCTGCCGCGCAAATCATCGCAAGCCGCCTTCAAAAGACCCTCAAGCCGCGCAAGTGTTAACTTCGATTTCATTCCCATTCCCCTTGAGCATGCTTGGATAGCTGAGGGCGTGTGCTTTAGCTACGCCACGGCTTTGAGCGCCGAATTTTCACGGGATTCTGAATCGATTGGACTTTAAAAGTGAGAAGAAATCTCAAAACTTGAATAGAAAAATCCCTGCGATTTTCAAGTTCGAAGGGCGCGCAGACCGTGAGAGTCAAGCGCGCCCGGTGTTGGTTTTCGGATCATTTCGGGTGTGAATTTTGTGGGGATTTCGCCGTGGTCGTGCATTTCGGTGCGCAAAACTGGTGACGTCAAAATGGTACCATGTTTCGTATCCGTAACGCTGTCTTGGATATTGAAATAATTGATGAAAAACCACGTCCTGCCGTCAGTCCTTTTATCTTGCCATAACCCCTAAAACCAACCCTGCGCACCTCATTCCCGATTCCATGATCAGTATGGTTCGAGCTGATTGCTTTCTGTTCTCAACAGCGTCAGCAGTTTGTGATGAATGAAAAGTTTTTCTTTGGTGGTTTCGGCTTCTGATAGTACGCTGATCTCCACCAATTGCTTGAGGTAAGCTGAAGCTGTCTGTCGCTTGGCAATTCCGGCATTAACGAGATCACCGATCCGGCAATAGGGTAGCCTGAAAATCAGATCGATCAATTCCCGGCTGTAAATCTTTGGCAGCCGTTCGCGGACATGGTCTGCTGTGTGAAGTGACAGGGCATTGATGGCGTCGATTTTTGCGGTGGTCCATTTGGCAGTCTCTTCGATGCCTTTGATCACGTAGAGCAGCCATGGCTCCCAAGTCTGGTTGCTCGTCACCTCGCGCAGCAGTCGATAATAGTCAGCCTTGTTCGCAATGACATATCTGCTGAGATAGAGAATAGGAAGAGTGAGCAGGTCTTCCTGAATCAAGTACAGGCTGTTCAGAACGCGTCCTGTGCGACCGTTGCCATCGGTGAAGGGGTGAATGGCCTCAAACTGGTAATGCGCAACAGCGAGGCGAATAAGCGGGTCTAGCTCCGATTGGTTATGAAGGAAACGCTCCCAGTTGGCGAGTAGATCACGAAGCAGCGTCTCTCCTTCAGGCGGCGTGTAGATTGTTTCGTTTGTGGCGCTGTTGACGAGGGCTGTGCCTGGCACTTTGCGCACGGACATATCGACCCCCTTGATCGTCGAGCAAATCCGCTCTGCTGTGCGCGTGCTAAGTGGGTGATCGGTTAGTGAGGCAAACCCCTCCAGCAAGGCGCGGCTATATCGGAGGGCTTCCTTGGTGGCTGGATCGGCATTCGCTTCGCTTGCCAAATTGCGGAAAAGCTTGTCGGTGGTCGTGACGATGTTTTCGATTTCAGAACTGGCGCGCGCTTCCAGCAACGGCAAGGTGTTGATCAACATGCCTTGGTTGGGAATGCGCAGTGCCGCCTGCTTCAGTTCTCCGAGAGCTGCTCGCGCTGTGATGCATTGCCTGAGGACAGCCCGCGTCTCCAGCTCGGCCTGAGGCGGTAGCAAAGGTATGTTATTGTAGGGTCTATCGGCTAACCAATTGGAGCTGATGGTCATTGTTGATCCCTTGACGTGTCTACGAAATACGAAAATGTCGACATATTTGATTGGTATGTCGATTCTTTCGACACGTCAAGCGAGATGTGTTCATATAATTGCATTTTGCCGACACATAATTTCGATGTGTCGATGCGATATGACGAAATAGACCGCGCGCGTAAGCCCTTATGTCCACATGCGCATACACTAACGCGGTTAATGTACGCGAGAGTGGACGTTAGCGGCGGCCTCGATCATGGCTTCATTTGGAACTTCGGCGCTGCCCGGCGTGGGAGTCACTCCCTCAAGAGCCTGAGCAATGGCGTCGGCAACCGCTTGGCTGGCCGCACGTAGCGGGTCTGCACTCAAGTGGGCGTATCGTTGCGTCGTTGCCGTATCCTTATGCCCTAGAAGAGCGCCTATGATGGGCAAGCTGGCTCCGCCCGCTACGGCAACACTCGCAAAGCTGTGGCGCAGGTCGTGAATGCGAACATCCTCCAAGCCAGCCGACTTCCTGACGCGCCGCCAAATCTTGGGCAGCCCCTCAAAGAAGCCGTCTGAACGATCCGCTGGAAACACAAAGGGACTGCCCACCCTCGGTGTTTGAGTTCTAAGAATGGCAACTGCGGCTTCATTGATTGGAATGATCTTCTGGCCTGTCTTGGAATCCGCAAAGCGCAGGAAGTGCTTGTCGAAGTCAACTTCAAACCATTTCAGCCGCTCGATCTCGCCTTTGCGTGCTCCGGTAAAAGCGAGAAGCTTGATGATGGCGACAGCTTTTTCATTTTCGCCTTCCTCAGAAGCTTTCTTCAGCGCAATGCCCAGCCGGACAATTTCTTGCTGACTGAGAAACCGCATGCACTTCCGGTCCGGAAAACGCTTGATGCCTCGACAAGGATTGATCTCCACGATCTCGCAAGCGATGGCATAGGTGAAGATGGCTCCGAGAAGTCCGACCGTGCGGCTGGCTGTTCCTTTACCGCCGTCCACGATGGATCGACCTCGTCGCTTAGTCTTCTCGTCCAGCTTGGTACTGCCGTTGGCAATGTCTTGTAAGATTTTCATGACATCGCCTCGCGTGATGTCCTCAACAAAGCGATTGCCAATGAGCGGTTTAATGTGCCGCTTGATGCGGCCAACATCGGTTGCCAAAGTGCTCGCCTTCTTCAAAGGGCAACCATGGGCGGCATATTGATCGCAAAGCTCAGATATCGTCATACGGCGCTTCAGCGATTGTTTGGCTGTAGCGGGGTCCTCGCCATGTGCAACGCTGCCCAGAAGCTTTCTGGCTTCGTCACGAGCCATTTCTGCGGTCCATGGTGATCCATGACGGCCAATATTCAAACGTCGCGTGCGGCCAGCTCTGCCACCGGCTGTTCGATATTGGCAAACGTAAGTCTTCTTGCCACCAACGGAAACTTTGAGCCCAAAACCTCTGACGTCGCAATCCCAAAAAAAGTAATCGACTTCGCGTGGGGTTGCGTTATCTACAAGCTGCTTCGTGATACGAATTCTGGCCATTTGAAACTCACCAGCGAATTGATTTCCAGTAAGCACATAGTAATCACGCGAGTCAGAACTTCAAGGAAGTTGCGAGTAATCGCGGGAACAAAAATCCTTTAAAAACAAGCCTGCGGTAATTTGTCAGTACGCGGAGGAACGCGCAGGAATACATTCATTCTCACTCCGAAGGCAGAGGTCACAGGTTCGAATCCTGTCGGGTGCGCCAATGTTTTCAATGGGCTAGATGGTTTTATTGCAGTGTAAATGCTGCCTTGTTTGGAGAACGTCCGGATAATTTGTTCATGTGCAGTTCCGGGAATGGGCAGGAAGTGTTCTGGATCCCTATAGCCAGATTCTCCTAGTGACGCTTCAGTCACGATCAAAGGAGAAAAACCATGGAAGAAGCAAACCAGAATCCATTTCTGAATGTGGGGGAAGCCGGGGCGTTCCTGCGGCTCAAAAAGCGTACCCTCGACAATATGCGCTGGATGGGCACAGGCCCAAGCTTTCGCAAGCATGGTGGACGCATTTACTATCACATCGATGAATTGAAAGAGTGGTCACTGGCATCGCGCGCTAAGTCGACGTCTCAGTTCTGATAGATGACTGTGATCGCGACAAGATTGTCGCGGTCACAGCACTTGCATGCAATCAACAACGAGGATGATGAAGAAAGAAGTCGCGGGCAAATATGACAATTTTGAGATGAAACTTGGCAACCACAAACCGAGCCGCACCGTAGGTATCCGAGACCTTCAGGTTTCGAACCTGAAGGGTTCGCGCACTGGATTTTCACTCAAACTCCCTCGATTTCCCGCGTATCCCAATTGACTTTTCGAAACCAGCGACCTTCAGGTTATGAGTCAGCTTGGATGGTAATACGAGGGTGTCTTTTGTTTGCACGAACCTGCAGACAAGCTCTTGATTCAAAACATTGATCTTGAAAACGAGACTCAGAGTCCTACGTTGGTCTGCACCGTCGTTCCCGTCCTGCTGTGCCCCAGCTGTGCCCCAGAACGGCTCTTCAGATAATTGAACCTGAAAGGCGCAGAAGTTGTCCAAGATTACAAAGCGTTTTGTTGAAAGTTTAGAAGCCAACGGGAAAGACACTGACTATTTTGATGATGCCTTGCAAGGGTTTGGAGTGCGGGCTCGCGCATCTGGACGCAAGGTCTATTTCGTTCGTCATCGCACACGGCTTGCGCAACGACGCGTTACTATTGGGCCACATGGTCCTTGGATAACGGAAGCGGCGCGACTGGAGGCGCAACGCCTTTTGGGTGAGTTCGCGGCAGGTAATGATCCGGCTGCTGAAAAAGCGAAAGAGAAGGCGCTGGCTACAATTGCTGAACTTGGTGAACGCTTTATCGATCAGTATATTCCAAACCATTTGAAGACTTCGACCCAGGGAGAATACACGCGGGCTATCAAGTTGTTCATCACGCCGCGGATTGGAAAATTAAAGATTGTTGAAGTGCTCCGGAGCGATATTGCGACATTCCACCATTCGATGCGCAATATCCCCTATCAGGCCAATCGCGTGGTGGGCGTCCTCTCGGTGATGCTTTCCTAAGCAGAACTGTGGGGACTGCGACCCGAAGGCTACAACCCATGTCGCGGCATTAAAAAATTCAAAGAAGAAAAGCGCGAACGCTCTTGTCACTTCAGGAGCTGAAGAAACTCGGAGATGCACTTGATGCTAAACAACATGACAGCCCTTATGTCACTCATTTCTTTCGGTTGCTCATTCTCACGGGCTGCAGACTGAGCGAGATTCAAACATTGAAATGGGAGTATGTCGATTTTGATAACTCCATCCTTCGACTTCCCGATTCAAAGACAGGAAAGAAAACGATTTATCTCGGAGCTGCCGTTATTGATGAACTCAAAATCATTCCAAAGCTTGCCAGCAATCCCCATGTCATTTGTGGCAGTATCGAAGGGCACTATCTTGCGGATGTACAGGGGCCTTGGGAGCTGCTCCGCAAGGCGGCAGGAATTGAGGATGTTCGTATTCATGATCTGCGGCATACGTTTGCATCAAGGGCCGTTGCACTCGGACAGGGACTGCCCACAATCGGCAAGCTGCTTGGCCACACCCAAACTCAAACTACGGCTCGCTATGCCCATTTAGCGGCGGATCATTCGCTTGCAGCAGTTGATCTGGTGTCAAAAAGTCTGGCGGACTCACTTTGATAGAGGCGACTGGAATAGGGAGGTTATTGATCGAAACATAAAAATGACTTACCTAAACGTCATATTAATCGTTAATACTTATATGTAAGTCATAATTTGACATCGCGCTGACATTTTGATAGCAGAAACCGATAATAATAGGAATCATGATCTTGCCTACCGCGCAACGCCCAGAACAGACACGAACCTATTCTCGCTACGGGCGGGAAGCCGTTATCGTGCTCGGCCAGTTGATCCGCATCAATCGCCTTGAACGCAAACTCAGTGTTGCGCAACTTGCTGAACGGGTTGGCGCATCGCGCGATTTGATGCAAAGGATCGAACTGGGTGATCCACGCTGCGGCATAGGCATTATCTTTGAAGCGGCAGCCATCGTGGGTGTTCCTCTGTTTGAAGAAGATCGCAGTCGATTGACGATGCGCGTGGCTGAACAGGAAGAGAAACTGCGGCTTCTGCCAAAATCTATTCGCAAAACCAGAACGGTGGTGAAAGATGACTTCTGATCTCCGCTACGAAGAGGCTTATGTCTGGATTTGGCTGCCGAATGAAACGCAGCCCGTTGTTGCTGGCCGCCTTGCCCGCCAAAATGAAGGCAGGCTGCTGTTCAACTACGGTCAAAGCTACTTAGCCCGCGCAAATGCCATTGCGATCTATGATCCAGAGCTGCCGCTCAAGGCAGGAGAAATACCGCTGCATGATAAGTTGCAACTACCAAGCTGCATACGTGATGCATCGCCTGATGCATGGGGCCGGCGCGTCATTATTAACCGCACACTCGGCTTGAAGGGACAAGATGCGGGCATCGCCGAACTGGACGAGCTCACTTACCTGCTGGAATCTGGTTCAGATCGTATTGGTGCGCTTGATTTTCAACGCTCGGCAACAAACTATGTCCCGCGCCAACAGGCAAATTCGACGCTCGAAGAACTGATGCAATCAGCAGAACGTGTCGAAAAGGGGATACCGCTTTCTCCCGATCTTGATCTGGCCCTTCAACACGGGACATCGCTTGGCGGAGCGCGTCCAAAGGCCTTGATCGAAACTGGCAAACAAAAGTTTATTGCCAAATTCTCGGCCAGCAATGACCTCTATAATGTTGTCAAAGCCGAGTTTGTTGCTATGCGCCTTGCGCACATTGTTGGGCTCAATGTTGCACCCGTAAAATTGACCAAAGGCTTGGGTAAAGATGTACTCCTGATCGAGCGCTTTGACCGCATTCCAATCAAAACCGATTGGACGCGCCGGACGCTTGTGTCGGCATTGACGATGCTTGAATTAGATGAACTGGAAGCCCGCTATGCGAGTTACGAGGATTTTTCGACTTTGATCCGTCATCGCTTCACTGATCCTAAGCAAACACTGGAAGAACTCTTTGGGCGGATGGTGTTTAACATTCTAGTCGGTAATACCGATGATCACGCCCGCAATCATGCAGCGTTCTGGGATGGTCACGACCTTTCCCTCACACCAGCCTATGACATTTGCCCACAAGGCCGGACGGGTGGTGAAGCAACCCAAGCCATGCTCATCACCGGCAATAGAAGATTGAGTCAGCTGACGCTCTGCCTGGAGGCGGCACCACAATTCTTGTTAGGTGCAGATCGTGCTCGCGTAATTATTATTTCTCAACTTGCAAGCATTCGCGCGCACTGGAACCAGGTTTGCGATGAAGGCGGATTGACCGAAGTGGACCGAGCATTCCTATGGGGTCGCCAATTTATTAATCCATTTGCGATGCAAGCTTGGTCCGAAACCTAACGCGCTCAACCAGAAAATCATGTGCGCGCGGCGTGTGTAAATACAAGAACAGAAATCTAACTTCGTGCGGCATGGCCCGGCGCTTGTCCGCGCCGTATGATCGCAGCTAGTCGGTTAAAATGCGCTTGGGCGGCACCCCTGCTTCTGCAGCAACCGTATCAGAAGTCACTTGGCTGCCTTGGTGTTGCGCCGGGATTGCACGATCTCGTCGAGAACGTAGCCGTCCTGATCAACCGCGCGCCACACCCAATGCTTCTTGCCAGCGATGCTGATCACCACTTCGTCCAGATGCCACATCTCCGTGCGGCTCGGTGGCTTCCGCTTCAGGCGACGCGCGTACTCAGGCCCGAGTTTCCTGGCCCAGCAGCGGATGGTTTCGTAGGAAACCAAGATGCCGCGTTCGAGCAGCAGTTCCTCGGCCAGCCGCAGGCTGAGCGGGAAGCGAAAGTAGAGCCAGACGGCGTGGGCAATGATCTGTGACGGATAGTGGTGACACTTGTAACTGACGAGCTGGTTCATGACCGGGCTCAATAACTCGAGACCAATGAGCTTCCGTTAACCTGACATCGCCTGAACCCTGTCGAGTCTCATCAGAAGGATTTGAAGGCGGCGTAAACCAAACTAACTATAAAGGTGTGTAAAATGTGTGCAGCAAAGCAAGGTGAGCTGCTGCCGGTTTCACGGACGGTTGCTTAAGAAACGTCCGCTCTCCTTTCGAATTCAATAGGACTTAAATATCCGATTGTCGAATGCCTGCGCTTTGGGTTGTAGAAGCGTTCGATGAAGTCGAAGACATCGGCGCG
>JANPCE010000056.1:0-15814 GCA_031430795.1 Hyphomicrobiales bacterium | reverse complement strand
TGAACCTTCTCTCGGTCCCTGCTTCGGCATGAAGGGTGGTGCGGCGGGTGGCGGCTATGCGCAGATCGTGCCGATGGAGGATATCAACCTGCACTTCACCGGCGATTTCCATGCCATCACGTCCGCCCACAATCTTCTGTCGGCGATGATCGACAATCACATCTACTGGGGCAATGAACTGGGAATCGACACGCGCCGCGTGGCATGGCGGCGTGTGATGGACATGAACGACCGGGCGCTGCGCGAGATCGTGTGTTCGCTCGGTGGTGTGGCCAACGGCTATCCGCGCGAGGCGGGCTTTGACATCACCGTCGCGTCCGAGATCATGGCGATCCTTTGCCTTTCCACATCGATCAAAGATCTTGAGCGCCGCATCGGGCAGATTGTCATCGGCTACAAGAAAGACAAATCGGCGGTTCTCGCCAAGGATATCAAGGCACCAGGTGCGATGGTGGTGTTGCTGAAAGACGCGCTGATGCCAAACCTGGTGCAGACGTTGGAAAACAACGCGGCCTTTGTGCATGGCGGCCCCTTTGCCAACATCGCCCATGGCTGCAACTCGGTGATGGCCACCAAGACCGCGCTGAAACTCGCTGACTTTGTGGTGACAGAAGCGGGCTTTGGCGCTGACCTTGGCGCTGAAAAATTCTTCGACATCAAGTGCCGGAAAGCCGGTCTCAACCCGGCTGCCGCCGTGATCGTCGCCACCGTCCGCGCCCTGAAGATGCATGGCGGAGTTGCGAAGGAAAGTCTGAAACTTGAAAACGTTGAGGCGTTGAAGAAGGGTCTCGCCAACCTTGGCCGCCACATCGAAAACGTGAAAAAGTTTGGTGTGCCGATTGCGGTTGCCATCAACCACTTCATCGCCGACACCGACGCCGAAGTGGAAGCGGTGCGCGAATACTGCAAGACCCACGGCGTTGAAGCCTTCAAGTGCACACACTGGGCCGAAGGCTCCAAGGGCACGGCAGCACTGGCCAGGCATGTGGCGGCAATGGCCGAACACGGCTCACAGTTCAAGCCAATCTATGGCGATGACATGTCCCTCTTCGACAAGGTCAAGACCATTGCCCGCGAAATCTACCGCGCCGATGACGTGGTCGCCGACAAGTCTGTGCGTGACCAACTCAGGGCATGGGAAGCCGCAGGTTACGGCAAGTTCCCGATCTGCATGGCGAAGACGCAGTATTCATTTTCAACTGATCCAAACCTCAAGGGTGCCCCATCAAACCACGTGGTGCCGATCCGTGAAGTGCGCCTCTCCGCCGGGGCCGAATTCATCGTCGTCATCTGCGGTGAAATCATGACCATGCCGGGCCTGCCCAAGGTGCCGAGTGCCGAAGTGATCGGGCTGGATGCGTCAGGGCGGATTGAGGGATTGTTCTAGACTCCCCTCTCCCGCCTCGCTGACGCGAGGCACCCTCTCCCGCAAGGGGAGAGGGTTTAGAAAACCTAACCCTCCCCCCTTGCGGGGGAGGGTGGACGCGAAGCGGACGGGAGAGGGGACTCTTCCTGCACAACAGGAATCACACCATGGCCAAAATCATCGACGGAAAAGCCACAGCAGAAGCCTTGCGCAAACGCATTGCATCAGCCGTCACTTCATTGAAGGCAGACCATAATCTCACCCCCGGTCTCGCCGTCGTTCTCGTCGGCGAAGACCCGGCGTCCCGCGTCTACGTCGCCAACAAGGCGAAGCAGACCGTCGAAGTCGGCATGAATTCATGGGAGCACAAGCTCGACGCTTCTACCTCCGAAGCTGATCTTCTGGCCCTTGTCGAAAAACTCAACGCTGATTCATCCGTACACGGAATACTCGTGCAGATGCCGCTGCCCAAACATATCGACTCCGCCAAAGTGCTCAACACCATAAACCCGGACAAGGACGTCGATGGTTTCCACGTCGTCAATGTGGGACGCCTCTCAACCGGGCAGGATGCCCTCGTTGCCTGCACGCCCACGGGCTGCGTCATGCTGGCCAAGGCTGCGTTTGGAAAGTTGGACGGCGTCAACGCCGTGGTCATCGGCCGCTCCAACATCGTGGGCAAGCCCGTGGCGCAATTGCTGCTGGCGGAAAACTGCACGGTCACCATCGCCCACTCAAAATCAAAAGACCTTCCAGCAATCGTCCGCAGCGCCGACCTCGTCATCGCCGCCGTGGGCCGCCCCGAAATGGTGAAGGGCGACTGGCTCAAACCCGGTGCCACCGTCATCGACGTCGGCATCAACCGCATTGCGCGGGATGGCAAGAATATTCTGGTGGGCGATTGCGATTTTGCGTCATGTGAGAAAGTGGCAGGCCACATCACCCCCGTGCCAGGCGGCGTGGGGCCGATGACGATCGCGTGCCTGCTCTACAACACGGTGAGGGCCGCATGCGCGATCAAAGGTGTGGCGACGCCGGAGATGTGAACCTTCACCTCGCCCGCAACGCGGGAGAGGAAGGCTTGGGCCACGCCCAAGCCCGGTGAGGGGAGGTCAAAGATGCCGCTTCACATCCATGCGCTTGTGCAACACACGGAGAAACTCAATAGCGTCTGGCTTCAAACGATAGACCAAAAGATGCGAACCTGATGGGAACAGGAAATAGCCCTCGCGGATGTCATTGATGGCACGCCCAAGCCTTGGGCTTGCGGCCAGCAGCTTCATCGTCGCGTCCAATCCATGTAAATAGATTTCGGCCTGCCGCTCGTCCCATTGAGCAACGGTGTAATTCCAGATCTCATCAAGATCAGCCCGCGCCAAAGGCGATAGGCGGATTTGAAGCATCAGGCAGCTTTGCGCTTTGAAGCAATGAACGCCTGCATATCAAAAGGCGTTGCAGGACCACTCTCTTCGCCCTTGATAATTGCGGCGCGCAGGTTTTCCACCTGCAATTCATGCTCTTCCAACAACCGCAATCCCGCCCGCATCACCTCGCTCGCCGACGCAAACCGCCCGCGCTTGATCTGAGATTGAATGAACTTGTCATGTTCTTTGCTGAGGATAACGGAGGTGTTCTTGGGCATTGAGTTCCTCATTGATATACTATCAGATGGTATTGCGGTCACGCCCGACAGTCAACGACGGTCTCACGCCGCCACTTGCACCCTTGGCTTGATCGCGAGGAGTTTCTTTTCCAACAACCGCCGCTCCACCCGCAAATCATGATCAATTTGCAGACGCAGAAAGAATCCGTCACTCATTCCAAAATACCGCGCCAGCCGCAAATCCGTGTCCGCCGTCACAGAACGCTTCCCCAAAACAATCTCATTGATCCGCCGTGACGGCACTTTGACAGCGCGCGCCAGCGCATTCTGCGAAAGGCCTATGGGTTTCAAGAATTCCTCCAGCAGGATTTCCCCAACAGTGGCCACAGGAATGCGCTTAGTGGTAGTCACAGATTTCAACGTCTTCAGCATGTCCATTCACCATTCGAAAACAAATGCGCCACTGGCCATTGATGCGGATCGACCATTGGCCCTTGCGGTCACCTTTCAAGGCTTCTCTTTACTACCGAATTCCGCTGACATAGAATAGCGGTTGGAGGTCTATGCAGTGTCTTACCCGGTCAAAATCACCATCACTGGCTCAAGCGACCTTGGAAATGGGGCACCTTCCGCTGAGGACTTTATTGGCCAAATTTCGGACTTCCTCGAAGTTCTGAAGGGTGTCGAAAGAGCGATTGATGCAAACGGTGAAACACAAATTGTTTGGCGTGTGACAAACGCCCATATGAACAGCCCGCTGTTGATGGAATTGACTCCGTTCTCTAAAAACCCCGCGGTGTTTATAGGCGACAGAATTGCTCAAGTGGAGAATGCCGCTTACTCTGGCATTCGGGCAATTGAGGCGGGCGAGTTTAAACCAAAATACTTCAACGAAGAAACCGCCAAGCGCGCAAGAGCCATCCATACCCGGGTCACGAATGGGCTTTCCAGAACCACAATCAAATTTGACTCGAGTGTATCAAGTTCACAACTAAGCATCGATCGCACAACTGCTAGTAAGGTTGAAGCTGCTTACAAATCGAAGCCAGTAGCGATCCCCTATCGAGAAATAGGCAGTATAGAAGGATTTGTTGCTAAGGCAGAACTAGATGGTTACGGAAGGGCCGTTCTTAGGTTCCGCTCTAGGTTGACTGGTGAAGAGATCAAAGCAATCGCGTCAGGAAGCGCTTTCAGGCAGGTTGGCACGATGAAACTCTCCGAAGTTTGGGAGGGCGTTCGAATTAGAGTGTATGGTACCATCAGTTATCGAGATGTCGGCAAGATTGACGGTATGCAGGCAACCGGAATTGAGGTTCTTGATCAGTTGAAACTGCCCACAGTTGATGAAATTATTGATGAGAATTTCACTCGCGGGCTGAGGTCAGAAGACTTTTTGGCGGCCATTCGGAATGACTAGAGCGATACCGCGATTCTATTGGGATTCATGTGCTTGGATTGCTTTGATCAACCGTGAAATGCCAAACAGCTCAAATACCATCAAACACAATCGGTTCGACATGTGCAGGAGCACACTTATTAAAGCAGAAGCGTCTGAGATCGACTTGGTAACTTCTGCATTTACACTCGCCGAAGTGTCTAAACGACCGCCAGATCCGACGAGTCCATCTGTCGCACTTTCTTCCTTCTTTGACCACCGATACATTCTACTGATGAATGTAGACAAGCAAGTCGCGATGAAGGCCCAGAACTTGTTGTTGGCTGGCGTGGCTGGTCTTAAACCTCCCGACGCAATCCATTTGGCTTCTGCACTTGTTGCAAGTGTTGATGTATTTCACACGTTTGATGAGAAGCTCCTATCTATGACCAATCAATTCGATCGCGCAGATGGCGCAACACTGAAGATAGTACGCCCCACTGAAGAAGAGCCCGTTCCAGAACTCCTCAAACGGATGATACAAGTTGATGATGGAATTGACTCGCCATCTTAGTTCTCAATTGCAATAGAGTCTTTGTCCCTTCACTTGTTGCATAAGCCGCGCATCACACACCTCACAGGCTACCCATGTCAGAACGCCCCCTCATCATCTCCCCCTCCCTTCTTGCTGCTGACTTTGCCCGCCTTGGCGAGCAGGTTGCTTCCGTCGAAAAGGCTGGTGCTGAGTGGTTGCATATTGATGTGATGGATGGTCACTTTGTTCCGAATATCTCGTTTGGGTTTCCGATTATCCAGTCGCTGCGGCCGCATTCGAAGCTTCACTTCGACACGCATCTGATGGTTGCGCATGCTCGGCCGTTTCTCGCACAGTTTGCGGCGTCGGGGTGTGACTTGATCACGGTGCATGCGGAGGCGGAGGCGCATCTCGATGGCACGTTGCAGCAGATCAGGGCGCTGGGCAAAAAGGCTGGGGTTGCGCTCAACCCGGCAACACCTGTCTCGGTGTTGGAGCATGTGATTGACCGGCTTGATCTCATTCTCATCATGACAGTGAACCCCGGTTTTGGCGGGCAGTCTTTCCTTACCAAGATGACCGACAAAATTAGACAGGCCAAGGCGCTTGTTGGGGCGCGCAACATTGACATTGAAGTTGATGGTGGGGTGACGGTGGAGACGGCCCCTCTTGCGTGGCGGGCGGGGGCGAATGTGCTTGTTGCGGGGTCCGCCATTTTCAAGGGTGACCCGGCCAAGGAAATGGCGCGCATTCGTGCCGCGTGTTCAGAAGTGGCGTGAGCGATGCTGGGTGTTTGCTATTATCCTGAACATTGGCCGGAATCATTTTGGGCCATTGATGCACGGCGCATGCGCGAAACCGGCATCACCCATGTGCGCATTGGTGAATTTGCGTGGTCGCGGCTGGAGCCTTCGCGTGGTGTCTTTGATTGGGCGTGGTTGGACCGGGCCATGGATGTGCTCGGTGATGCGGGATTGAAAATCGTGTTGGGCACGCCGACAGCGACACCGCCGAAATGGCTTGTCGATGAATGCCCGGATATCATTCCCTACGATGAGCAAGGCCGCCCGCGTGGCTTTGGGTCGCGGCGGCATTATACGTTTTCATCCGAAACATTTTGGCGTGAGTCCGCGCGCATTGTTGAAAAAGTGACAGAACGTTATGGCAGGCACGCAGCACTTGTGGGCTGGCAGACAGACAATGAATACGGCTGCCATGACACGGTGCTGTCCTATGGCCCGGAAGACCTGAAGGCGTTCCGGCGCTGGCTGCGGAATAATTATCAGTCTACGGAGCAATTGAATACTGCCTGGGGCAACGTGTTCTGGTCGATGGAGTTGCGTTCCTTCGATGAAGCAACACTGCCCAACCTGACGGTGACGGAAGCCAACCCGGCGCAGCGTCTGGATTTCCAGCGCTTTCATTCATCGCAGGTGGTGGCCTATGATGCCATGCAGTGCGGGATCATCCGCCGCCATTCGCCGGGGCGTTTCATCACCCACAATTTCATGGGCTTCTTTCACGCCTTCGACCATTGGGCGGTCGGAGACAATCTTGACCTTGCGTCCTGGGATTCATACCCCATCGGCTTTGCTGACAAGTATCTGCCTGAAGACGAAAAGAACCAGTGGGCGCTGACATCGCATCCTGACATCGCCGCCTTCCACCATGATCTCTATCGCGGCGTGGGGCGTGGCCGTTGGTGGGTGATGGAGCAGCAGCCGGGGCCGGTGAATTGGGCCCCATGGAACCCGATTCCCAAACCGGGCATGGTGCGGCTGTGGACATGGGAAGCGATTGCCCATGGCGCTGAAGTCGTGAGCTACTTCCGTTGGCGGCAGGCACCCTTTGCTCAAGAGCAGATGCATGCGGGCCTGAACCTGCCGGGCAGCCATGATTATTCGCCGGGCGGCAAGGAAGCGCATCAGGTGGGGCAAGAGCTGTCAAAGCTGGGTACACTGCCCGACAGCACGCGCGCTGATGTGGCGCTGATTTTTGACTACGAAGCGCAATGGATTTGCGAGATCCAGCCGCAAGGGCGGGACTTCCATTATCACATGCTGTGCTTCCGTTGGTATGAAGCCCTGCGCCGCCTGGGCCTTGATGTGGATATCGTGCGGCCGGGTGCGTCACTCGAAGGTTACAAACTCGTGGTGGCACCTTCACTGCCGCATATCAATGACGCGACCGAGCGTGCACTTCGCGAAGCCAAGGGCCTTGTACTGTACGGCCCGCGCACGGGATCAAAGACGCGGCACTTCGCCATTCCGGAAAATCTTCCCCCGGGTCCCCTCGCGGATCTTCTCGGCGCAAAGGTGATTGAAGTGTCGTCAATACGCCCGGGTCTCGCGGAAAAAGTGTCGGGCAAGGTGTCGGGCAAAGCAGAGAAATGGATCGAGCATGTCGAGACGACAGCACATGTGCTTGCCAAAAACGTTGCGGGTTGGCCGATGTTGATGGCCAAAGGCAATCATCATTATCTCGCCTGTTGGCCGGATGAAAAGCTGCTTGCAGCGGTGATGAAACTCGTCACTGCAAAAGCCAAACTGAAAGCCATGGCTCTCCCCGAACACATCCGCATCCGACGGCGCGGCAACCTGCTGTTTGCCTTCAACTATGGCACGCGTGCGTGGACGTTGCCGACCAAGGGCAAGGCCATGCTCGGCAAAACCAGAGTGCCGCCACAGGGCGTTGTGGTGATTTCGACCTGACAAAAGATTTCCCCAAGCCCGTCATTCTCCGCTTCATGCCACTGCTGTCCGGTTAAGCTTACAACAACCCCAACACCCGTCATGGCCCGCTTCGGGCCTACAAGATTCACACATCTTTTTGTACACAAGCACGATTGAAAATCGGCCTTTTCATTCTTCACAAAAGATTGTTTTAATTCATTATTCCGTCATCCCGGCGAAGGCCGGGACGAGGCTGACCCAAGTGGCGCGCGCAAAAAGCCTGGTCCCGGCCTTCGCCGGGATGACGGTTTTTGTGGGAAAACTGGAGTTTTGCTCTTGCAAGAACATGATCAAAAAAGATGTGTGCATACTGTAGGCTTCAGGCGGGCCACGTATGGATGTGAGAAGCGGATGCGACCGCCGGATAATACGATAACTTCAGCGATCCATCCGTGGTCCGCCTGAAGCGGACCATGACGGGATTTGAGAGATGCATCATGCAGTTGGGAGTTTTGCCAGCCAGAAATGGCCGGAAACTGACCATGACGGTTTGGGAGTGAGACCATCGTGCTACCCGGTGGCCTTCAACGGCCGGTTCACCCTGGCAAACCCCGGCAGCCAGTCGTCGTGCGCTGCCAGCAAATCATCCACCAGATCCCAGATTTGTTGCAAGTCCAATTCCGCCGCCGTGTGCGGGTCCATCATGGCGGCGTGGTAGATGTGCTCGCGGTTTTCTGTCGTCAGTGCACGAACCGTCAGTTCCTGCACATTGATGTTGGTGCGGATGAGGGCAGTGAGTTGCGGAGGCAGTTCACCCACGAATGTCGGTTGGATGCCACGGTCGTCAACCAGGCATGGAACTTCCGCCGCGCAATCATCGGGCAACGAGGTGATGCAGCCGTTGTTCCTTTGGTTGCCGTAGATCACCGAGGGTTCGCCGGTCCAGATCGAGTTGACGATGGATGACGCATACTCATGGGATGGCTTCAATTCCATCGGCGCGTTCTTCAGCGCGTTGGACTCCTGTTTCCATCGGTCAATCTGTTCGACGCAGCGCTTCGGATATTCGTCCAGCGGAATGCCGAATTTTTCGATCAGGTCTTCTCGCCCCTCCTTGATGAAGTAGGGTGTGTATTCAGCAAAATGTTCGGAGCTTTCGGTGACGAAGTAGCCGAGGCGTTTCAGCATTTCGTAACGCACGGTGTTGGGGCAGCGCGGATTCCACGTTGAGGGTTTCGGCATGCTGCCATCGGCGTAGCCACGCAGCAGAGCCGGGTACAGGTCTTTGAATGACCCGTCTTTCTGCCTGTGTTCAAACTTCAAATAGAAGGACATGTGGTTGATGCCAGCGGCGCGGTAGCGGATGTCCGAAACCGGAAGATCAAGGTCGCGTGCCAGCTCTTCCACAGTTCCCTGCACGGAATGACAAAGACCAACCTGCTTGATCTTCGGAAACTTTGCCGAGATGGCCCAGGTGTTGATGGCCATGGGGTTTACGTATTGCAGGAGATGGGCATCGGGACACACCTGCATCATATCGGCACAGATGGACCACAGGTGTGGCACGGTGCGAAGCCCGCGCATGATGCCGCCGACGCCAAGCGTGTCCGCGATGGTCTGGCGCAGCTTGTATTTTTTTGGCACTTCGAAATCTGTCACTGTGCAAGGCTCGAAGCCGCCGATCTGGAAGGCGACGACAACGAAGTCTGCTTTCTCCAGAGCTTTGCGTTGATTGGTGTGAGTCTCGACTTTTGCCTTCACGCCCAGCGCGCTGATGATCCTGCCCGCAACGATTTCCGATTCCGCAAGCCGTTCCTTGTTGATGTCCATCAATGCAATCGTGGCACCGGATGTGGCGGGGCGGTGCAGGATATCGCTCACGATATTCTTCATGAAAACAGTGGAGCCTGCGCCGATGAAGGCGATGCGGGGGTTGCCAGACATGTCGGTGATCCCAGAGTGCGTTTGAACTGCCGCAAACATGGACCCGTTTCAAACCAAGCTCATACTGGATTGGCTAAAAGTTTTTCCGGGTTTCTAAGGTTGGGAAAATCGGTGTCAAAGGGACCTCATCAGTCGCTTTGCGACAGCTTCTCCAAGGAGAATCGACGACATTTGAGTTTGTCCCTTCTCCTTGGAGAAGCTGGCGCGAAGCGCCGGATGAGGTCCCTTTAGGCCGGCTGTTTCAGCTTCCCCACAAAGCTGTGGCGGAACACGGCGGGGCTTTGTTTGAAGCGTTGTTCGAAGGCGGCATAGAAAGAAGAGAGTGAGCCAAAACCGCAATCAAAGGCGATTGAGGCCACCGGCAGATCTGTGGCGATCAACATGGATTGGGCGGTGTCGAGCCGGTGTCTTGTGATCGATTGCTTGATGGTGAGGCCCATGGCGCGGCGAAACAGGGTCATGGCATAGTTGGGATGCAGCCCAACGGCACTTGCCACCTCTTCGGCGCTGATGTCTTCCAGCGCGCGTTCGGTGATGATGCGCGACATGGCTTCCACTTTGTGGGCCCGGTCGTGGTCAAAACCCATCTTGCTGGCGTCGGTGGACGTTGCGGCCCCTTCACGCAAATCCCGCCAACCCTCACGGTCGATGCGGCGCACGCGGGCTGTGAGTTCATCGCGCACGATCTGCTCCAGCTGCAAATCATCGGTCAGCAAATCCTCGCGCCAGCGCTGGAACATGGCGGCGTCGTAGGGCCTGACAGTCAGTGCTTCAACAATGGCACCGCGGAAAATGGTTTCGCGGAGAGAACTCAAAACCGGAAGTTCGATGAACACCGCCATCGGCACATACAGCACCACAAATGTTGTGCCTTCAGCGCATTCCGTGACCTGATGCGGGATCATGCCCCAGAACAGGGCCAGGCGTCCCTCGGTCAAGGTCAACGCGCGGCCATCAAACCAATAGGTCATCGAGCCCTTGAGCACGAAATTCAGCTCAACCTGGCTGTGCATGTGGGGGCCCTGCATCGGGTACACCTGCATGGATTGGCCAGCGCAGAAACTGTGGTCGCTGAAGACCTCGACCGGGTATTCGTCATTCAGCCGCACACCCTCGCTGCGGGGGTGCGGCGGCTTCCGGCGAGCCAAAGGTGCGTAGACAGCCTTCATGCTTGATCATTCGTCTTAAGAATCAGGAAGTCAAGCGTAGTTTCGCGGTAGAGGCTTGCTGAAATCCAATCCAAAGAAGAACATAACATGGGACCCCATAAAAATCGGGGCCACGTGTCTCGTTCAACCGCCCCATGGTGGTGGCGGTCACAGGGAGGTAAGTTATGAAAATTGTGAAGAGCCTGCTCGGGCTCGGTTTTGCGTTTGCACTTTCGGCTTCAACGGCAATGGCTGGTGAATTGGTTCTGAACTCAGACCAGTCTGACCCAGCGCCAAAGAAGGCCATGGAAGAGCTGATCGCAGATTTCCAGGCCAAGTATCCAGACATCAAGGTGAAGTGGAACAACTTCGACCATGAAGGCTACAAGTCTGCCATCCGCAACTTTTTGACAGCTGATGCGCCAGACGTTGCCGCATGGTATGCTGGCAACCGCATGGCACCATTTGTCAAAGCCGGCCTGTTTGAAGCGGTTGATGACGTGTGGGAAGCCAATGGCCTCAACGACCAGCTGAAGTCAGCTGCCGCCTCGATGGTGATCGACGGCAAGAAGTGGGGTGTTCCCTACACCTATTATCAGTGGGGCATTTACTACAACAAGACCGTCTATGCCAACGCTGGCGTGACTGTGCCAACAAACTGGGCTGAATTCATTGCCAACTGCGAGAAGTTCAAGGCCGCCGGCATTGACTGCCTCACCACAGGCACCAAGGCCCTGTGGCCCGGTGCAGGCATTTTCGACTACATCAACATGCGCACCAACGGCTATGAGTTCCACATGGACTTGACCGCTGGCCGCGTGAAGTGGACGGACCCCAAGGTCAAGGCAACATTTGCCGAATGGGCCAAGGTGGTTCCCTACATGTCAGCCAACGCCGCTGCCATTGACTGGCAGGACGCTGCTGCATTGCTCTCACAGGGCAAGGCCGCAAACTATGTCATGGGCAACTTTGCCGTCGCCACCTTCAAGGAAGGCGGCATGACCAACGACACCCTCGGCTTCATGGTGTTCCCGGAAATCACCGCCGGAATTCCACGCGCCGAAGAAGCCCCGACGGATACCTTCCACATTCCGTCAGGCGCCAAGAACAAGGCCGATGCCAAGACATTCCTCGCTTACGTCGCATCGCCTGAAGCCCAAACCAAAATGAACGCCACCCTCGGCCAGCTGCCTGTGAACAACAAGTCCACAGTCGGCGACGATCCGTTCATCAAGGCAGGTTTCGAAGAATTGTCATCGGCCTATGCGCTGGCCCAGTTCTTTGACCGTGATGCCCCAGCCGACATGGCAAAGGCCGGCATGGAAGGCTTCCAGGAGTTCATGGCAAAGCCAGAAAACATCGACGCCATTCTGGAACGTCTCCAAAAGGTCGCCGACAAGGTCTACAAGTAAGACCTTCCTCCCGGAGTCGGGGGCTGGCAACAGCTCCCGGCTCCTCCCGTTTTTTCCGCCTAAGAGACCTCTCCCGCCCTTCAGGCACCCTCCCCGGAGGGGAGGGACTCCTTGATCGTCCTCCCTGACTGACGTGAAGGGCGCCCGCACAGCGAGTCCCTCCCCTCCGGGGAGGGTGCCCAAAGGGCGGGAGAGGTCCCTTCGCCGGAGATACCGCATATGGCTTCAACATCCGCCCCCCGCTTCAACCAGCGCAAACTGGCACCGTATCTTTTTCTGGTGCCGGGCGTTCTGGTTTTTTTGCTTTACGTCATCTTCCCCATTCTCCAGTCGATCTGGATTTCGTTTTATGAATGGGATGGCCTTGGCCCCAAGACCTGGGTGGGTGCGCAGAATTACATCGATCTTCTGGACGATGACTCATTTTACACGTCGCTGAAGAACAACCTGATCTGGCTGATCCTTTATCTCCTCGCCATTCCCGCAGGGCTTGCGGTTGCATTGTTCCTGAACCAGTCCGTGACAGGCATTCGCTTCTACAAATCCCTGTTCTTTTTTCCTTTCGTCATCAGCCAGGTGGTTGTTGGCCTGATCTTCAGCTGGTTCTATGCGCCTGACTTTGGCTTGCTGCCAAAAGTCATCGGATTTTTCACCGGCACGGAAACCGCCATCCTCGCTGAAGACCGTTTCGCAACCTATGGCGTCATTGCCGCTGGCCTCTGGCCGCAAATCGCCTATTGCATGATCCTTTATCTCACAGGCCTCAACAACATCAGTTCCGAACAGGTGGAGGCAGCCCGCATGGACAATGCCAAGGGCTGGTGGATGCTGTGGTACATCATCATTCCACAACTCAGGCCCGCTACTTTTATAGCCCTCGTGGTCACGGTGATCGGAGCCCTTCGTTCTTTCGACCTGGTCTCGATCATGACTGTGGGTGGACCTTACGGCTCCACGCGTGTGCTCTCCTATTTCATGTATGAACAGGCGCTGTCGGAATATGGCTATGCCATGGGCTATGGCGCGGCGATTGCCGTTGTGCTGTTTGCGATCATGCTGGTGTTCATCTCGATCTTCATTGTCCGCATGCTCGGCCAGGAAAGGAACAGCTGATGTTTCCAACCCCTATTGCCCGCACCAAGCCGTGGATCCAGCGGGCGTACAAAATTTTGCTGCCCGTTGTTCTGGTGCTGTGGTTGTTGCCCTTGATCGGCATTGCGGTGACGTCCATCCGTCCTTCAACTGATCTTGCATCGGGCAATTATTTCGGCTGGCCATCGGGTTTTGATTTTGTCAAAAACTATTCGGCGGTGTTCGAAAATTCCAACATCGGCTGGTACATTCTCAATTCTTTCAAGGTGACCATCCCCACGGTGATTGGCGCCGTTGGCCTGTCATGCCTCACGGGATTTGCGCTAGCCGTCTACAAGTTCAAGAGCAACCTTCTGGTGTTCTTCATGTTTGTGGCGGGAAATTTTGTGCCGTTCCAGATTCTTGCGATCCCTGTGCGCGATCTCACGCAAAACCTTGGGCTTTACAACACCACAACCGGGCTTGTGATGTTTCATGTCGCGTTTCAAACCGGTTTTTGCACATTGTTCATGCGCAATTTCATCAAGGGGCTTCCGTTTGCGCTGATTGAGTCAGCGCGGGTTGAAGGGGTGAATGAATGGAAGATCTTCTGGTACATCGTCATGCCGCTGATGCGGCCCGCCATTGCGGCCTTGTCTGTGTTGATTTTCACCTTCATCTGGAATGACTATTTCTGGGCCACCGTCATGGCGAACTCTGCGGACGTGCGGCCCGTCACGGCGGGCATGAGCGAACTCAAGGGCCAATGGAAAGTGGCGTGGGAGTTGATCTCCGCCGCGTCCATCATCGCGGCGCTTCCTCCTGTCGCCATGTTCTTCCTCATGCAAAAACACTTCATTGCCGGGCTCACGCTTGGTGCCACAAAGGGATAAGACTCATGGCTGCTGTCACGCTTAAAAATGCGCGCAAGAGTTTTGGGAGCGCCCAAATCATCAAAGGCGTTGACCTTGAAATCGCCGACGGCGAGTTCACGGTGTTCGTCGGCCCATCGGGCTGCGGAAAATCCACGTTGCTGCGCATGATCGCGGGGTTGGAAGAATTTTCTTCGGGTTCCCTGCAAATCGGTGGTGTTGAAATGGCTGATGTGGAATCGGCGGACCGTGGCGTGGCCATGGTGTTCCAGTCCTATGCGCTTTATCCGCACATGACGGTGCGCGACAACATCGGGTTCGGCTTGAAGATGACCGGACACAGCAAACAGGATATTGAAGCCCGCACCAAAGCTGCAGCAGATATGCTGCAACTCGGGCCGATGATGGAACGCAAACCATCACAGCTGTCCGGTGGCCAACGCCAACGTGTTGCCATTGGCCGGGCCATTGTGCGCAACCCGAAAGTCTTTCTGTTTGACGAACCACTTTCAAATCTTGATGCGGCACTGCGCGTGCAAATGCGCACGGAAATCGGCAAGCTGCACCAAGACCTTGGCACCACGATGATCTATGTGACCCATGACCAGGTCGAAGCCATGACCATGGCCGACAAGATTGTGGTGCTGCATGGCGGCATCATCGAGCAGGTGGGAACACCGCTTGAACTTTACCACCGCCCGCGCAATTTGTTTGTGGCAGGCTTCATCGGTTCGCCGAAGATGAACTTCATCAAGGCCGAAGCCAGCAACGGCAAACTCGCATTGCCCGGAGGTGGAACCATCACGCTCAAAGCCAAAAACCTGAACGGCGCGGTGACGTTGGGCATCCGCCCCGAACACATCACCGTCGCGGCCAAAGGCAAGGGCACTCTCTCAGGCAAACTCAAGCTGGCAGAATATCTTGGTTCGGAAACCATGTTCTATCTCGAACTGCCCGATGGTGGTGATCTGGCGGTGAAGGCAGATGGCCTGGCGAAAGCTGAGCGTGGAAGTACGCTCGCTGTCACTTTCCCGGCGGAGGCGTGTCATGTGTTTGAAGGAGGCGGCAATGCTGTGGTGAATGGGGACTTGATGGGGGCGTAGGGACCTCTCCCGCCCTTCGGGCACCCTCTCCGAAGGGGAGAGGGACTCGTGGTGGGGGCACCCTGAACAGTAAAACGGGAGGTCGTTGCAAGAGGTCCCTCTCCCCTTCGGAGAGGGTGCCCAACGGGCGGGAGAGGTCCCTGCGATGCGCGCACAATGAAAGACAACATGTTCACACTGCAAATCCTCCGCTTGCCACACGGCCAAGACCTGCCACTTCCCTCCTATGCCACCGCTGGCTCTGCCGGCATGGACTTGCGTTCTGCTGAAGCGCTGACCATCAAGCCCGGCGCCCGCGCTTTGGTTGCCACAGGTGTGGCCATTGCACTTCCCCCAGGTTTCGAAGCACAGGTGCGTCCGCGGTCCGGCCTTGCGGTGAAACATGGTGTGACGGTGCTGAATTCACCGGGCACCATCGACGCGGATTATCGCGGCGAGATCAAGGTTCCACTGATCAACCACGGGGTCGCGGATTTTGTCATCGCGAGGGGCGACAGGATTGCACAAATGGTGGTGGCGGCTGTCACACTGGTTGAGTTGCAAGAGGTTGAGGCGCTGGATGAAACGGCGCGTGGTGCTGGAGGATTTGGCTCAAGCGGGAAAACGTGATTGAAAGGGAGCGCGTGGACACACCCCCTTCCCCCTTCGGGGGCTTTCCCCCGCCGCTGCGCGCCGAGGGAATTGAATAATTCCCTCACGCGGAACGCGTGGGG
>JANPCE010000055.1:0-3276 GCA_031430795.1 Hyphomicrobiales bacterium | reverse complement strand
TCATGGGGAATGCCCAGCTTTGCGCCAATCTCCATGATCGGCTTCATCTTCGCCTCGCGGGCGATTTCAATGTCGGATTTGACGGTCATGGGGGCGTAGGTCCTCTGTCGCATTTGGGCATTATGTCGCCGACATAACATGGGTGCCGCGTGGCACGAGAGGATTTTCGCCACAGCAGCGCTGATTCACGACATGGGGGAATATGTCAGAACATCTCACGTCACCGTGCGAAAGACCGTCCACACACCCCAGCCGATCAGCAGCAACCCGGTGAACTGGCTGAGGCGGTTGCCTGCGGGGACGAGTTTTTCGATGGCCACATAGAGGGCGAGACCGACAATCCAGCGCAATTCCATGACGCCGCCATAGAACAGCAGGCCCATCAGCACCCAGCAGCAGCCAAGGCAATAGAGGCCGTGGGCCAACCCCATGCGCAGAGCACCCGCATTTCCCGGTTTCCAGTTGCTGCCGAGATAGATCAGCGGCGACTGACATTTGCGCAGGCAGGCAGCCTTGAGTGGCGAGAGTTGGTAAAAGCCGGCGGCAATCAACAACGCACCGCCAACCAATGCGCTGGTCACCGCCATCATCATCGACAGCGCAATGACCTCACCAAACAAAATTTGCAAGGCGACGGCCAGAACGGAAAACCCTGTCCACACCAGCGCGTAGCCCGCAACAAACAGGCCGAGTGGTGCTGCATGCGCTCCCTTTTCGGCGAACTTCCGGCTCAGCCTGGCATAGGTGAGAATGGCAGGTGCCGCCGTGGGCAGCATCATCGCCATCATCATGGTCCACCACATGGCGAACAGCAGCAGCACATAACCGAAAGCCCCCATGAACAAGGGGGTCGTCATCATCAACTTGTCGCCCGTGTAGAGCGTGGCTGCAAGCCCTGCGATTGTCACAACCGCCAAGCCCGCCAACACAAACCAGCGTTCGTGCCTGGCAACGCCTTCGAGCGTCTGACCTCCGGTGTTCAGTGGACGATGCCCTGGCCCGTGATATGCAGGTTCGCGAGATGGGCGTGCCTGTCAGCGGTATCCAAAACAATGGGACCGTTTGACTTGATTGTGCCGCTGGCAAATTCCGCCTCGCTGAATTCAAAGCCCGCCCGCAACGACACCTTCGGATGATGCGCATTGCCCGTCATCGGATTGCGGATGGCATCGGTTTTCACATCAAGCACGCCCGGCACCTTGATGTGGCCGATGCAGGTCTTCATGTCGACAGAAAATTCTATGGGCTTGAACATGGGTTCATGCACGGTGTCGCACATCGAGACGAAGACATTGAAAAAGGTCGCACCGGGTTCGGTGTCTTGTCCAGACATGATCTTGAGCAAGGCTTCGCGCTGTTCTGGCGTGGCGCGTTCGTCGACGATTGGCAGGATTTCACCATGCCCCATGTGTATGGGCCCTGGCCAAGCCGCCGTTGCGGCCCAGCGCAGGCCGTCAAGCTTCACCTTGCCATGATGGCCTTTGGTGATTTGCATGCCAACCGCCGCCCGGCACGTGCCGTCCGTGGGCAAGGCGTTGAACTGGCAAGGGCAGCCATAGGCACAATTGCAGGAAGCGATTTCCGGACCGCTGATCATCCATTCAGTAAAAGCCATTTCAATCTCCTCTGAGACAAGACCACTGGGACGCAAAATTCCCTAACACAGAAAAGGCCGGAATGATATAGCCGCGCCAGGGTTGCATGCGGGGGCGTGAGGTGAGAATGCCCTCAACAAAGCCTCGATGTTTATCGAAATCACCACCACCGAAGGCCTCCGCCGCTTCTTTTCCAAGGCTCAGATCATGTCAGTTGATCCGGTCGAGCAGGTGAAAGAAGCGGCTGCCGCAGCTTGAAGGTTACTTGAGATTGGGAACAACGAATGCTGCCGTTGCTTCCACCATTTTGTCCAGTGTTTCAGGACCGGTAAACGCGTTGAAAACGTGGTCCATTTTCGCGGTCCATTTCACTTCTGTTCCATCGTGTTTTTCCAGGAACACATCTGCGGCGGCCGGCAAAACGATTGTGTCTTCTGTCCCATGCGCCACAAACAGCGGTCCCTTATAGGCCGCGATTTCAGCGCCCGGATTGAAGCTGTTGATGCCCTCAAAAAATCCCTGTTTCAAAGCGATTTCCGCACCCCAGGGCAGTTTGATGTTCAGCGGCGTGTCGCCCGTACCCATGCCGGCCTTGAGCGTGTCTGCACCCAGCAGGCCGGCAAAGGTTTCGGTGGGCGTGGCAGCGGCAGCCCAGAGTGCGACGGCGTCTGGCTTGTTGGTGCGCCCGGCCACTGCGGAGGCAACGAGTCCACCTTGGCTCCAACCTATGACACCAAGCTTCTGACCATCAACCCGTGCATCTCCTTCGACAAATGCAATGGCAGCAATGCCATCCGCAACCTGCTTTTCAAAAGTGGTATCAGCAAATGTTATATCCGTGCTTTCGCCCGAGCCGCGAAAATCGATGCGCAGGCTCGCGACACCCTTTTCAGCCAGCAGTCTGGCCGTGCGCTGCAAAACACCTTCCTTGGTGTTGGCGACAGGAAGTTCATTGCGGTTTCCGGTGAATCCGTGGAACAACAGAATGACGGGCGCAGGGCCACCATCAGGCAACGCCAAAGTGCCGACGACACTTTGACCGTCAACCTGGAATTTGACGGTTTCTTCCTTCATCTCCGCCAGTGCGGATGATGCCAGCAAGACGCTTGTCACAGCCAAAAAACAAATATGTCTTTTCATGTTGATCTCCTGTTGAATCAATCTGGAAAAATGAACTGAAATCATGATATCTGATAACGTGATGCAAACGCAGCTTGATCCATTCTCAGCTCAGCTGTCAAATGCCATATCATCTGCCGCGAACAGCAGCACATTCCTGATTTGTCAGTTGCGTCAATCTTTGATAGGTTGAAAAGATGAATAGCGCTGAAATACTGCAGAAACTCGAGACAGAACAAGAAGTCTTGAAACGGCTGGATGTGGCTTCACTGAAATTGTTCGGGTCGGCGGCGCGCAATCAGGCAGGACCTGACAGCGACGTGGATTTTCTGGTTCGATTCCAGAGCCCGCCCAGTTATGACCGCTACATGGATTTGAAATTCCACCTTCAAGACGTTTTGGGACTGAAAGTGGATCTTGTGACAGAAGATTGTGGGCGGACGTGATGGCATGGAAATCGCCGGTGAAGTGCAGGTTGATATCCTCCATCGGCACGATCTGCGCATAGCCGCCACCCGCCGCACCACCCTTCATGCCGAAGCAGGGACCGAGAGAAGGTTCA
>JANPCE010000054.1:0-21258 GCA_031430795.1 Hyphomicrobiales bacterium | reverse complement strand
CAAGGGACCTCTCCCCCGGCTTCGCCGGACCCTCCCCAGTGGGGAGGGACTCGTGGAGAGACCTCCCATTTCACTGTTCAGGGCGCTCTACCCGCGAGTCCCTCCCCACTGGGGAGGGTCCGGCGAAGCCGGGGGAGAGGTCCCTTGGCCGTTTTGCCAAGCCATTGAGTCAGACGTTGCGAAGTGGCATAGAGGCGTCATGTTCCAAACCACCGTCCATTTGACATGCATTTCCACACGCAGCCTGCGTGAAGACATGCTGCGCGCCTGCGCCCGCATCGGTTTCAAGCCTTAAGCTGGTCTTTTGAGTTTTTTGCCGTCACGCAGCTTGCGTGTTTGAATTTGCATTCAGTCGAGGACACATCATGAGCATCCACCAGAAAAACATCAACATCGAAGACGTCGTGAAAAACGACATCGCTCACCATTTCCACCCTTTCACAGACCACAAGACCTTGCACGCCGCAGGCGGCCCACGCGTGATCACGCAAGGCGACGGCATCTGGTTGTGGGACGGCAAAGGCAACAAGATCCTCGACGGCATGTCGGGTCTTTGGTGCGTCAATGTTGGTTATGGCCGCAAGGAGCTTGCAGAGGTGGCTTACCACCAGATGCAGCAATTGCCCTTCTACAACACCTTCTTCAAAACCACGACGGTGCCGGCAACTGATCTCGCCACCAAAATTTCATCCGTTTTGCCCGAACGCTTCCAGCACATTTTCTTCACCAACTCCGGCTCCGAAGGCAACGACACCATTGTGCGTTTCGTGCGCCATTATTGGAAAGTGATGGGCAAGCCCTACCGCCAGCACATCATTGGAAGGAAGCGCGGTTATCATGGTTCAACCTGGGTCGCGGCAAACCTTGGCGGCTTCGTCGGCATGCATGAGCAAGGCGGTGATCCACTTCCCGGCTTCCACCACATCCAGCAACCCTACTGGTATGATTTCGGTGGCGACAAATCGCCGGAGGATTTTGGCCACGAAGCCGCAGCCGAACTCGAAAAGAAAATTCTGGAACTCGGACCCGACAACGTCGCCGCCTTTATCGGTGAACCCATTCAAGGTGCGGCAGGCGTGCTCATTCCGCCCTCAACCTATTGGCCAGAGATACAGCGCATCTGCACCAAGTATGGCATCATCCTGATTTCAGACGAAGTCATCTGCGGCTTTGGCCGCACAGGCAAATGGTTTGGCTTTGAAAGCCTCGGTTACGAGCCCGACATTGTGAATATGGCCAAGGGCCTGTCATCCGGCTACCAACCCATCGGTGCTGTCGCATTCTCGAAAAAGCTGCTTGATCCCTTTTTCGACAAAGGCGGCGAGTTTTATCATGGCATGACCTACGCCGGGCACCCCGTGGCCGCAGCGGTGGCGCTCAAGAACATCGAAATCATCCAGGATGAAAAAATGGTGGAGCGCGTGGCTGAACTCGCCCCCCATTTCAGCACGGCGCTGGCCACGCTCAGCGACCATCCGATAGTTGGCGAAACCCGTTCCATGGGTTTGATTGGTGCCATCGAGATCACCAACAACAAGGAAAAGCGCAGCCGCTTCCATGAGTGTGGCCGCGTCGGCTCAATCACCCGCGACCACAGCTTCAACGCCGGCCTCGTCATGCGCGCCTGCTGGGACACCATGGTACTGGCACCACCCTTCTGCATCACCAAACCTGAAATAGACGAGATTGTGAAACGCGCCCGCATCGCATTGGATAACACCTATGCCGATGTGAAAAACGAGATGATCTGAACGAGGAAAAACCATGGCTCTTGAAATGGACAAGCTTGGCCACGTGCCGGGCGACGAAGCCTTCCGCCGCACCGACATCAAAGGCACGAAATGGGAGCCGACGTATGCAGGAGCACTTTCCTTCATGCGCCGCAAATATACCCGTGATTTGAGGGGCGTCGATATTGCGGTCACCGGCGTTCCCTTCGATCAGGCGGTGTCACACCGGTCCGGCACACGCATGGGGCCTGAGGGCATCCGCAAGGCATCCGCCGAAAATGCCTGGGGCCCGTTCTGGCCGTGGAATTTCGATCCCTTCGAAACCCTTGGCGTGATTGACTACGGCGATTGCTTTTTCGATTGGGGCAAGAAAGAAAACTTCCCCGAGACCCTGGAAAAGCACGCCGCAGAGATCATCTCAAGCGGCGCAGAAATGATCGCCCTCGGCGGTGATCACTACATTTCCTACCCCTTGCTCAAAGCCCACGCCAAAAAACACGGGCCGCTGGCGCTCGTGCATTTCGACGCCCACCGCGACGTGGAAATCGACAATGGCGGACGCATCGACCACGGCACCATGTTTGGTTACGCCGTGAAAGAAGGCCTGATCGACCCCGCAAAATCCGTGCAACTCGGCATCCGCACCACATTCGCGGGCGAAACCACCATGGGTTTCCGCATCATCTACGCGGACGAAGTGCACGACAAAACGGCAGCGCAACTGGCAGAAATCATCACCAAAAAAGTCGGCAAATCCAAAGCCTATTTGACCTTCGACATCGACTGCCTTGACCCCTCTGTGGCACCCGGAACGGGTACGCCAATTCCCGGCGGCCTGACATACCATCAAGCCGCGTCAATCATGCGCAAATTGACGGACATCAATTTCGTTGGCATGGACATGGTGGAAGTCTCACCGCCTTACGACCACGCCGAAATCACATCAGGTGCTGCTGCGTCCCTCATTATGGAATATATTTGCCTGCGGGCGTACCAGAAGGGCGCACGGGGAGCGGAAATGGCGGAGTAGGGCAGTTGGCATCCTCAGACCGACCCTCCACCCCAAGATAGGCGTTTAAACGCATTTAGAAGCCCATAGGACGCAATTCATGGGGTAGGCGGTACTGGGGTAGCGCCCAACATGGGAATCGCATCCACGGGGCTGCAAGTGGCCTTAGAATTGATTTCTACTTAAGGTATAATTTTTACAACCACAATCACGGAGAGGTGGATCGCTTCGGCTGGACATTAAATGCCAGCAAAAAGCAGGTCGATTGCCGCCATCACGTCTTCATGCAGTTCTTCAGAATTTAACACAAAATCTTTGAGGAGCTTCGCGGGATAAGAACCAAGCTCCGGCATCACAATGCAGAACGCCTTGCCGTCAACGGTGATCGGGATGTGCAGTTTTTCCATCCTGTATGCCGGCTCAACTTTGGCAATGGGCGCGACTATCACCGAATTGAGCGGAGATGTATGAACTGATTGCAGGACGATCAAATAACTGAATGCAGACTTTGCCCCAATCGGTTTGTATTTGAAGACATCGTATTGGTTCACCACCCGCGATGCCTGTCAATCCAAAGCCCATCGCGTTCAATCCGGTGGTTGTAAGCAGCAATGGCATCCGCATTGTCAGCCGCCCACCGCAGCGCAAGTTCTTGCCGGAGCGCCTTGTCCATCACAGCACTGAACTTCAATCCTGATTTTTTTGCAGCCTCCAACAAGTTGGAATCAATCAGTACGTTCAGGGCTTTTTTGTGGGGCAATCTCTTATCCATACGCGTAAAATATGCGCATGAATCATGCCTGTCAATGCACGCTTGGTTGTCCCGCTGCCGGACGTTCAATTGCAATCCTGATGCGCAATCCGAATTTCCGCGCCAGCCTGACCAGCTCTACGAGGCCGTAGCCGATGATTTCGCCTTTGCGCAGCCGCTTGATGTCGGCTTGCGTGCAGTCTGCTGTCTTTGCGGCTTGACGCACATCAAGTTTTGCGGCGTCCATGCGTTCCGCCATCCGAAACGCCAGCTCTTTCTTGAACTTGGTGGCTTCGGATTTCCTGAACAGGCTTTCATCAAAAAGGTTGTTGTCACCGGCGCGAAGTGGGGCACTGAATTTCATTGTGAATCTCCGTTGTGGCGCACAGCTTGAATCATTGCGCCCGGCTTCGCAATCAACCGCCTTCAACCCAATGCATCCCTGAGGCGGTAAAACAACATGCCCGCGACCAACAGCGGCGTGCGGATGGCTCCGCCGGGGAAAGGCAGGTGCTTTACCTTTGCCAGCAGATCAAATCTCTCAGCCGTGCCGCGTATGGCCTCGGCCATCAGCTTCCCATACATGCCCGCCAGCGCCACTCCCTGGCCCGAATAGCCATGCGCATAAACACACGTCGGCGAAAGCCAGCCGCAGTCCGGAATGCGGTTTGATGTAATCGCGATAAAGCCGCCCCAGGCATGTGAAATGCCGACGTCACTCAGTTGCGGAAAAACCTTGAGCATGCGCTGCTTCATGAATGCGCCGACATCAATTGGTTCAAGCGTCGAATAGTTTGCACCTCCGCCAAACAGCAGGCGATTGTCCTCCGTGCGCCGGAAATAATCGAGGATGAAATTATTGTCGGCCACCGCTTCGTTGTCGCGGATAAGGGCGTGTGCGCGGTTTTCGCCGAGTGGTTCCGTTGTCACAATGAAACTTGTAACAGGCATGATGCGCCCATAGAGTGGTTTCACGGTTTTGCCGAGATAGGCATTGCCCCCAAGCACCAGAAATTTCGCTGAAACCTTGCCATGGGCGGTGCGCACAAACGGTGCCGATCCCGTATCAACTTCCACGACCGGGGAATGCTCATACAATTGCGCGCCGGCTTTTGCGGCAGCATCCGCCAACCCCAGACAATAATTCAGTGTATGAAAATGCCCGGCGCGCCCCTCGCGCATGGCCCCGAAATAAAGCCGTGATCCCAATTTTTCTTCAAGCGCCGCCTTGTCCAAGAGCGAGCATTGATCATAGCCAAGCCCGGCCAATTCTTCAGCCCAAGCTTTCAATTCTTCGTTTTGTTTGGGTTTTGCGGCACAGTGCAGATAGCCCCACTGCAACCCGGTCTTAATTCCGTATGTGTCAATCCGCTGTTCAATCAGTTTTTTCGATTCCTCGGCAATCGCAAAACACCTGCGGGCATCAGCATCGCCCAGCTGCCGCACCAGCTTTGCATGCCCTGATGAAAACCCGGTGCAAATCTGCCCGCCATTGCGCCCGGATGCGCCGGAACCAACGTGGGAGGCTTCAAGCAAGGCAACACTGTAGCCGGCATCAGTCAATTCCAAAGCCGCCGAAAGTCCAGTGAATCCTCCGCCGACAACGGCCACGTCAACTGAAAGTTCCCCTTGCAAGGGAGGGTACGAAAGCTGCCTGTTGGAGCTGGCCTGGTAATAGCTTTGGGCGGTTATGGAGGTACGCATGGCAACGGCATAGAAGCCCCATTTTGAAAAAACAAGAAAGCGGTCTATCGTCACATCTCCGAAGCAGCAGGGTATCATGAGCCATCAGAAATTTGACGAATACATCACGCAACGCAGAATCAGCGAGGTAGAGTGTCTTGTCGCCGACATGTCCGGCACGGCACGGGGCAAAATCCTTCCGCCCAAAAAATTCCTGAAAGGCCAGAAGACAACGGGCCTTCGTGTGCCTGAAGAGGTTTTCACCCTCACCATCAATGGCCGCTATGTGCAGGACACCAATGCGGTCAGTGATTCAGCCATCGATATTTACATGGAACCCGACGTCAACACCATCCGCATGGTGCCTTGGTACACAGAGCCCACGGCGCAGGTGATATGCGACGCCTATCATCTCAATGACGATCCGGTTCTGATTTCCCCGCGCTATGTTTTGAAACGCGTGCTTGCGCTCTACAAGGAAAAAGGCTGGCGGCCCGTGGTTGCACCTGAACTTGAATTTTATCTGGTGAAGCGCAATCCTGATGCAGACTATCCACTGGAAGCCGCCGTTGGCCGCTCGGGTCGCAAAGAGCCGGGCGGTCAGGCCTACGGCATCGACGCCGCCAATGATTTTGACCCCGTGGTTGAAGACATCTACGATTATTGCGAGGCACAGGAACTCGATGTCGACACGCTGTCCCACGAAAGCGGCCCGGCCCAGCTTGAAATCAATTTCAACCACGGCGATCCACTTGAATTGGCTGACCAGGTTTTTCTGTTCAAGCGCACCGTGCGCCAAGCGGCTTTGAAGCACGACATGTACGCGACTTTCATGGCAAAACCCCACGCCGATGAACCGGGATCATCCATGCACGTGCATCAATCCGTGCTGGACACCCGCACAGGGCGAAATATTTTTGCCGGCAAGGATGGCAAATACTCAAAGCTGTTCCTCAACCACATCGGCGGCCTGCAACGCTATCTTGCTGCGGCACTCCCGTTGTGCGCGCCCAACGTGAATTCCTACCGTCGCCTTGTGCCGGAATCCGACGCACCCACAAATGTGCATTGGGGCGTCGACAACCGCACAGTGCCGCTGCGCGTGCCATCGTCCGATGCGTCAAACACCAGAATCGAAAACCGCATCACGGGTGCAGACGCAAACCCCTATCTCGCCTTTGCCGCCTCGCTTGCCTGTGGCTACCTCGGCATGGTTGAGCGCATCAAGCCGTCTGAACCTGTCACGGGTTCCGCCTATCGATTCGCCCACACATTGCCCATCAGCCTTGATGAAGCGCTCGACAAACTCAACTATTGCAAGCCGTTGAAGCAGGTGCTGGGCGAAAAATTCGTGGAGGCTTACAAGGACGTGAAATTCGAGGAAATGCAGCATTTCCGCCGGGTCATCAGTTCCTGGGAACGCGAGTATCTTTTGCTCAACGTCTAAATTGGGTTACACTGTAAACTGATTCAAAGTTCAGGAGATTTGCCTTATGCGCAATCCGTTTCGCGCCAGCTTGTTTGCGTTCGCAACCGTACTGGCCATGGCCAGTGTGACGACGGCGAAAGTCTGGGCCGCCGCTTCTCCCGAAGATGTGCGTGCTTCCATCTCTTCGATCCTTTCAGGCTCTGGCCGTTTGCCTTTGCCGTTGGAAAAAGTGCGCGCCACCCTGAAATCCCACTACATGCGCAACGGCGGAAACATTTATTGGTTGAATGGCGCCCGCATGGATTCATTCCTCCAGCGCATGGGCCGCGCCCATTTTGATGGACTCAACCCCCGTGACTATCCGGCGGGGTCACTTTTGGAACTGAGGTCATCGCTCAATGCCGATGATCCTGATGACGCCGCCCGCGCCGAGCTTTACTTCTCGGCCTTCTACATCGCTTACGCCGCAGATTTGAAAACCGGGCGCATCAGCCCGCAGATGGTTGACCCCAATCTTTTCCGCACCCGCAAAACCATAGATGGCCTGCGCGTGTTGACAGAGATGGCCAAGCAAGCTGATCCCGGCAAGGGGCTGTCTGGCTTTGAACCACGCAACAACCATTACCAGGTGTTGAAGCGCATTCTGAAGGCCTACACTACTGCGGTGGAAGAGGACATTTCCTGGCCCGTCATCGGCCAAGGTGCAACGCTGAAGCCGGGGCAGAGCGACTCCCGCATGGGCAAGGTGCGCGAACTCCTGGCCTTCACGGGCGATTATGATGGCCCTGAAAATGGTTCCTCCGCCTATGACGCGAGACTCCAGGCCGCTGTCAAAAAATTCCAGATCCGCCACGGTCTCGAGGCCAAGGGCCTGTTCGGCAAACAAACCGTTGTGGCCATGAACGTGCCGCCGGAAGAACGCCGCAAACAAATCGCGCTCAACATGGAACGCTGGCGCTGGATGCCCGATGATCTGGGTGCCGAACATTTCCTCGTCAACATCGCAGCTTTTGAACTGCAATGGGTGCAGAACAAAAAAACCGTTGAACGCATGAATGTGGTTGTTGGTGCAGTGGCAACACAAACGCCGGAGTTTTCGGATGAGCTGGAGTATGCCGAACTGAACCCCACGTGGACCGTGCCTTATTCCATCGCCACGAAAGAAATGCTCCCAAAACTGCAAAGAAATTCAATGGCTTACGCCGATGAATTCGAGCTGTTTGTGAACGGCAAACTGGCGTCGTGGAGCAGCGTCAACTGGTCGGGTTATGGCGCTGGCAAGTTCCCATTCACTTTCCGTCAAAAGCCCGGCCCGAAGAACGCGCTGGGCAAAGTCAAGTTCATGCTGCCGAACAAGCACAACATCTACATGCATGACACGCCGTCCAAGGACAAGTTCTCCAACTCCACCCGCGCCTTCAGCCACGGCTGCATCCGCCTCGCTCGCCCTGAGGATCTCGCCTACAAACTTCTGGGACAAAAGGCAGGATTGAGCGAGGGTGAAATTCAGGGAATCTGGGATGGCGGCGAAACCACCAAGGTCAGCCTGTCGAGAAAAATCCCGGTCCACATTGTTTACGCCACAGCCTTCGCAACCGAGAACGGCATCGAATTTCGCACCGATGTGTATGGCCGTGACAAGAAATTGTATGCGGCGTTGTTTGGCAGGGCAGGGAGTTAGGTCCGTTCCAGGCTGGTTTGCACAATCTCATATTTTCGTCATCCTCCGTTTCATGCGGAGGACCCATGGATGGTCCGCATGAAGCGTACCATGACGAATATATTTTGACGACAGTTCGAACTCACCTGGAACTGCTCTGATAACGCTTTACGCTCCCGCCTTCTTGTCGAGATAATAATTCGCCGATTTTCCATAAATCACGCGCCGCAGCATGATCCGCAGCTTCTCCGACTTGCGCAATGGATCAATGATGGCCCGCGCAATGTCATGAATCACAATCTTCGCGGCATCCAGCGTGGGTGAAGCACCGGGTGGCCGCTGCGGCAGGCCGATGTGCCGCAGGGTGCCGTTCATGAAACGGAGTTTGCTGTCGCGGATCACCGCAGGTGTTTTCCACGTCATCGCCATCGAAATCGAATAGCTGTCGCCGGTTGAGACCCAATGCGGCACCAGATAGGGCATGTGCAGCGCGTCGCCCGGTTTCAAGGCGTGCAGTGTGGCGCGGCTTTCATACCAGTCCTCATATTTCACGTTGCGGTGCTTGTTGGGTGAAAGTTCGAGGTCTTCTTCGCTGATCAGTGTGCGGTCATCATTGTCGAAGGTGCGCACGAACTTGTCCCCGTGCAACTGGATCAGGATGTTTTCTTCACCGTCACGGTGGAAGGGTGTTGTGGCCTTTGCAGACGACACGAAGATGAAGCCTTGCATGTCACTGAAGTGATCTGGCGATTGTCCTGCGGCAAGATTGGCCTCACGCACAAATTGCTCCAGCACGGCGCGGTATTCGGGATCATGCTCAACGCCCTTGATCACCATCCAGGCGTTGGCTGTCTCGATGGATTTGATCACCTCTTCCGGCGATTTGTCGATGCGTGGAATGTCCTCGATCTTGACACCCACGGCCACATTGCCGGAATTATATTCAATCCGGTCCCGCGGCATGGCTTTCGCAAGTTGCACAAGCCGGGGCAGGGCGAACAATGGATTGCCTACCAACGCATGTTTCAGCGTGAATGGTTTTTTCAGAAAACGGGCCTCGGCCAAAGTTGAATCGACAGTGACGATACTCATGACACTTTCCTTTTGAAAACGCGGACAAACAAGGATTTGGCGGACGCGCGCAAAGCGTTGCGCGAAGCCAACCACACGCCCAGAAATTTGAACTGGACAGCCGGCACGGTTGTTCCAGCCACCAGCACATCGGCAACAGCAATGCGGTCGCGCCAGATCCGGTTGATCATGGGGTGATCGGGAATGGCGTTGCTGTCGGCGAGCAGAACATGCTCCTCAGCAAACAACGCTTGCGTGGCCGCCAGAATGATCAGCACGCCAGGGGAATACTTTGCGCAAGCTTCGTCAAATGCGATCTTGCCGAGGCCGGCTTCGCTGCCGTCGATCAAAGCGAAAAGCGATGCGATGGGCTTGCCGTCCAAAGTCATCATCCAGAAGCGCACCCGGCCACGCGCATGCATGGCGCCAAGCGCATCGCGAAGGCCATGGGCCAGCTGTTTGTCCTGGGCCACCGCCGTGCCACGCTTGCCCTTCCAGCCCGACGCTTCAAGCGCCAGCAGTCCCTCAACAAATGGGCCAAGGTCTTGGCCGGACTGCAAGACAGAAACTTGCAAGTCACCTTGCTCTGCCAGCCGGGACCGCAGGCGTTTCAATTCTTTGCGCTTTTTGGCGTCAAAATTCCCGGCCATCCAGGTTTCAAAATCACCCGACACATCAAGCCCCGCACGTTGCCATTGCGCCATGACGCGGCTCAGAGGCGCTTGCGCCAGCAGGGCCTCGGTTACAGGGTGTGCAAGCGGCACGTTGCGAAACAAGACTGGCGCGTCGAGGCCATCCAGCAAGTCCAGAACAGGTGGTGGCACACCGGGGGCAACCGAAGGGACCCCCATGGGCGTCAGTGGTGTCACCCAGCTTTCATAATGCTTGAGTGGGAGGCGCACCGATTTCAGCGCCGCCATCAGCCGTGGCAACCCGGTTTGCGGCAACTGAAACAGTTCAGCGCCGGGCACCTGTGCCGAAATGGCACGGAGCCAGTCGGGATGTGTGAATGTCGCTGTGGCCTCGAATCTCATGAGCCGTGCCATGCAACTCCTCCGCCAGTGGCCCCAAACAAAAAGGGCCAACCGAAGTCAGCCCTAATGAAATCTTAATGCAAGGGGAAACCCGTTATGCGTCAGCCTTGACATTCAGAACCTGACGGCCCCGATACATGCCCGTCTTCAGGTCCACATGGTGCGGACGGCGAAGCTCACCCGAAACCTTGTCTTCCGTCCAGGTCACAGTCTGCATCTTCTGCCCCGAACGGCGCATGCCGATCCGGCTCTTGGTCATCTTTTTGCGTGGAACAGCCATTTTAAACCTCTGTAAATTGGGCAAATATCGCACGTCAGCCTGTGCAGCCGACTGGAGTTGGCGGAGAGTTAGCGGGATTCAGGGGGGATGGCAAGGGACTTGGTAAGCGTTGCAGGGCTCAGGCCTTTTGACACGATTGTGCGGTTCCGGGTTAGTTGGCATCACCCAGATCTCCGTCATCCTCCGCTTCATGCGGAGGACCCATGGGTGGCCCGCCTGAAGCGGGCCATGACGAATTTTTTGGTCAAAGATGGTTCAAAATAATCCGAAAACACTCACTTCAAACACCCCAGATAAGGCTCCATCGCCCGCGCCCTGATCTGTATCCGGTCTGCAATCCGCCGCACGGCCTTCGATGGTTTTCCGGCTTTGCGCTTGATCGGGTTGGGCAAAACTGCCGCCAGCAGTGCCGCCTCCCGTCGTGTTAGGTTTTTGGCGGATTTGCCGAAGTGGTGGCGTGCCGCGGCTTCGGCGCCATACACACCCGGTGCCCACTCCACGATGTTGAGGTAGATTTCGATCATCCGGCGTTTGCTCCATACGGCGTCCATGTAAAGTGCCAAGGGCAGTTCCAGAACTTTGCGGACGGCGAAGCGGCCGTCCCAAAGGAACATGTTTTTGGCGGTTTGCATAGTGATGGTGCTGGCGCCGCGGATGGGGCCGTCGTCTTCGTCGAAAACATCCTCCACTACTTCCTGCAGTTCGCTCCAATCCACGCCGTTGTGGCTGCAAAAGCGGGCATCTTCGGAGGTGATGACGGCGGTGGCGAGGTGGGGGGAGATGTCTCTCAGGCTGACCCAATCCTTCTTGATGCCATTGCCGTGCACGGCGCGCAGTAACATGAGGTTTGAAACCGGTGGCGGCACCACGGCGTAAACGAATGTCAGCACCAGTGGCAACAACACCAGCACCGCCGCCAGTTTGAGCAAACGGCGCGGCCACGGTCCCAGGCGGGAAAGCCAGTTCTTGCGGGTTGAAGCCATTGGGTTGAGATTCGGCACAGCAATGTTAAACCCGGGCCATAACACGGGACATTCGGAATTGGCACCCTTGCAAAATCAGACACTCGATTCTGCCCTCGCCGCGACAGCCGCAGACGTTGAAACGCTTTTGGACCAGCTTTTGCCCCCGAGGGCGGACGACCGGTTGCGCGAGGCCATGCGCTACGCGGTGTTGGGGCAGGGCAAGCGCCTGCGGCCATTTTTGGTGATGCAGAGTGCTGGCTTGTTCGGTGTTGAACCGTCGCGCGCCTTGCGCGTGGCAGCGGCGCTGGAATGTGTGCATTGCTACTCGTTGGTCCATGATGATCTTCCGGCGATGGACGATGATGATCTGCGCCGTGGCCAGCCGACGCTGCACCGCAAATTCGATGAAGCAACGGCGATTCTTGCTGGCGATGCGCTGTTGACGTTTGCATTTGAAATTCTAGGCGGTCCTGCCACCCATCCTGATGCTGTAGTGAGAAGTGAACTCGTGCTGGCGCTGGCAAAGGCTTCGGGTGAAAATGGCATGGTCGGCGGGCAGATGCTTGATCTTGCGGCGGAGACTTCCGGTTTCGCCAGTGCTTCAGAGATTGCGGCCATGCAGGATAAAAAGACAGGCGCGCTGTTTTCTTTTGCATGCGAAGCGGGTGCCATGCTTGGCGGTGGAGATGTGGATGCTTTGCGCCGCTACGCCAAATGCTTCGGCCTCGCATTTCAGATTCATGACGATGTTTTGGATGTCACGTCAGACACTGCAACGCTTGGCAAGGCGGCCCAAAAAGACAAGGGCAGGGGCAAGGCGACTTTTGTGGATGTGTTAGGCCTTGAAGGCGCACGTTCCGAAGCGAGGCGACTTGCGGAGCAGGCCGTTTCCGCCGTTGCGCCGTTCGGAGAACGAGCAGCATTGCTCAGGGCCGTTGCGCGGTTTGCGGTGGAGCGGCGGAAGTAGGTTGATACGGGGCATTGTGTCGTTGCGGTCTAAGGTTCCGTCATTTCCTGGCATGACGCGGGGCAATCGCATGGGGTGAAAAAGGGACCTCTCCCCCGGCTTCGCCGTACCCTCTCCGAAGGGGACAGGGACCTCTTGCAGCGACCTCCCGTTTTACTGATCAGGGCGCGCTCACCACGAGTCCCTCCCCTCTGGGGAGGGTAAGCGAAGGGCGGGAGAGGTCCCTTCGCTGCAAGCGCATGAGGCGGACCATGACGATTTTTTGGTCAAAGATTGCTCAACCCGGAACCGCTTCAAGTCTTCAGCGACCCAAACGCTGACAAGGCCTTGGCACTGCTCTTCACATGCAACACCGCCAGCTTTGGTGAAGTCAGGAAATTCGCAACGGTGCCTTCAACATCATCACCGAGGCTCAACTGAAACACATCGGCCCCGAAGCTTGATGCCCACATCGCAAAATCCGGGTTCACGAGATTGGTTCCAGAAACACGGCCCGGAAATGCGCGCTCTTGATGCGTGCGGATGGTGCCGTAGATGCCGTTGTCCGCAATCACAATTTTGGGCGTTGCGCCAAAGGCAACTGCCGTCGCCAACTCATTGCCCGTCATCAACACACCACCGTCGCCCACAATGCAGATCGCCATGCGTTCAGGAAAATTGATGGAGGCCGCAATGGCTGCTGGAACACCAATCCCCATGGCACCCGAAATGGCACCGATCAACATGTTGTCCGTCGACATTTTCCAGTGGCGGTGCACCCACGTCGACATGTTTCCGGCGTCTGTCGAAACCACACAATTTTTCGGCGCATGTGCAGCCAGGGCCATGATGACTTCACCAAAGTCCACGCCATCACTTGGGTTGCGCGGCGCGAAAGCTGTGTAATCAGATATATAAGTGGAAATGCGCGATATCCAGGACTCCCGCGCTGAAGACCCGACGCGCGCTGTTTGTGCGAGATCATGCAGAACGCCCGCGGGTTCTGCGACAACAGCAAGGTCAGTTGCATAAACCCGTCCCAACGCTTCAGCATCAGGATAGATGTGGATGAAAGTCTGAATGGGTTCTGGTAATTGCGGCAGTGTATAATTGAAGGTTGCGAAATCCGTCAGCCGGGTGCCGACAGCGATGATCAGGTCAGCCTCTTTGAGCAAAGCCTTGTGCGCTTCAGGATTGCCCGAGCCCACATGCCCTGCATAGAGCGGAGAGGCGTTGTCAAAAACATCCTGGTTTTTCCAGGTGACGGCCACTGGCACACGCTGCGCCTCGGCAAATCTTTTCAGTGCGGTCTTGCCTTCAGGTGTTCGCAAACGCCCGCCGGCCATAATCAAGGGCCGTTCAGCGGCATCGATCAGGCGCTGCAATTGCGGGATGAGCACAGACGCGTGCTGGACCAATGGAAGCGAAAACACCAAGTCCGCGTTGCCCTCAATCTCATCATACAGAATGTCTTCGGGGAAACTGAAAACCACCGGCCCCGGAACGCCTTTTTGTGCGATGTTGAAACCACGCGGCAACAATTCAGGCAGCTTCCTGGGGTCCGCGATTTCATAAACCGCTTTGGCGATCGTGCCAAAAACCTGGGTGTAATCCAATTCCTGAAACGTTCCGCGCAATCGCTCCTCGCGCGAAACCTGTCCGAGCATGACAATCAGCGGCACCGCGTCCTGTTCAGCGGTATGAACGGCGATGGAGACATTGGTGGCACCCGGGCCCCGGCTGGCCAGAACCACGGCGGGTTGGCCTGTCATTTTGGCTTCTGCCACCGCCATGAAACCAGCGCCACCTTCATGGCGGCAAACGATGACAGTGATATCGCTGTCATGGAGGGCGTCGAGAAGGGCGAGATAGCTTTCACCCGGCACGCAATAGACGCGTTTTACGCCGTGGGCCTTGAGGGATTGAACGATAAAGTCTGCTGCGCGCATGAGGCAATCCGTGTGGTGTTGGATTGCCTCATGCCTGACTGAAACAAGGCTGTCGAGTGTTGCTATTCAGTTGCCGCCAAAGCCTGTTGGGCCTTTGCATGCCCCTGTGCCGCAGCCTTGCCATACCACTCGGCCGACTTGAGGGCGTCTGGTTTCAAGCCTTGCACATTGAGATCGAGAAACACCTTCGGGTCGTAGGTGCGCGCCACGCCATAAGCCCCATCTGGTGCCTTCAGTTCATGGGCCCGCATGAAAAATTGGCGGGCTGCTACAATATCGCCAACCTTGAGCAACATTTCACCTTTCTCGACATAGTTCCCGGCTTCGCCTGCCAAAAGATCGTCAGGCGTTGGGATGGCTTGGGGCAACACGGTTGCGGCCTGTTCGGGCGGCGCACTGGCAGGCAAAATGCGGGGGTCGTCAATGACCGGTGGAGGTACGAGGCCGGGAACTGGCACCGCGTCCAAATTCAAAGCCACGCGCATGCTTTGCGCGGGTGCCGCCGTCTTGCCGCTCTCTTCTTCGAGGGCGGTCACCAGAAGACCAAGTTCGGGTTGGGTTGACGCCGTCACAATCAATTCAGCCGTGCGGATGTCTTCGGCGCGCACCAGCCATTCACCTTGAGCCACCTGCTTGCCCTTGGTGAGGTATGCGTCCTCAGGAAGCCCGGTGATTTTCAAAGCCAACACTGTTCCGGGCTCTGTCGGGTAGGCCGAGATATCAAGCGGTATCGGCGCGTTCACCGCACCCGCCACATCCTCAACATTGACGCGCGCAGTGGGTTCCAGTTTTGCAAGCAGGGTTCCCTTGCCTGCTTGCGGTATCGTTTCAACCTCTTTGTTGAATGGCCACAGGCTGGCGAAGCTGACCGGCATCATCTGTGCGGCAGCACCGGGATTGGCGGAAACATATCCACCCAAGCCGCCAACGCCGCTTGCCAGCATGAGCAACATGATGGCAACAGGCACACTGACACCCAAAGCCGACTTCACACGATGTGGTGTCGATGCACCAAAGCGGTTGTCATCATTTCCCGCAGTGGCGTGCACACGCTGCGGAAACGCATTGTGCACAATGGGCGGTGGCGTGTTCTGCATGCCGTACTCATCCTGGTCTTCGTGCAATTGCGCTTCCGCCATTTGCCGCGCCAGCTGGAAGCGGTCTTCCAGCCGTTGCCGATAGGTTTCTTGCGCCTGGGCCTGTTGCTCTGCCGAGAGTGGTGCGTAGCTGGAACGAAATTGGGGGGGAGCATCATGCAAGTGTTGCGTTGCCGCGTCCAACTCCCGGCGCGTGAACCAGCTTGGTGTTGCACTCTCATCACCCGGCAGTTGTTCCGGAATGGCCGCATCGTCGTCGAACTGCGGGCGTGCATGGGGCATGGATTTTGTCATGGTGTGGCTCCCTCGACAGGTTGGATGGAAATATTTTTCGCCTCTTCCAGTGCACGGCTGGCTGCCACATGGCGCCGTAGTCCGGGCACATCAGCGGCGAGATTGTAGGAAATGGCTTTGCCTTCACTGGTCCGGCCTTCTGTCAGAAGGGCTGCTGCCAGACGGTGAAGGGCGTCACTGTGCGGATTGCGCGCATCCCAATTGAACACGGCCAGCACAAGAGCCGAAGCGAGTGTTTCAACAGGTTGACGACCCACACCCATGGCCCCCATTTCTTCGACAGTCAGCAATGCCGGCGCGTAGACAGTCTGAAGTTCGGCACTCAATGGCAAAGGCAAAACATGATAGGCCTCGGGGTTTGGCATACGTGACAGATCGCCCGTACCCATCACCAAAGCAGCATCAGCTTGTTTTGTGACAAGCGCATTCAGCGCATCAGGCCCCGATGCAGCGACACGTGTGAAGGCCAGGCCCATGCTTCCAAACACCCATTCGCCCGCCGCAAAGCCCGAAGAATTTGCTGGCCCCGTGGCGATGCGTTTGCCCGCGAGTTCGGCAACACTCCGGGTGGTTTTGCGTGTGACCAGCGCCAGTTTGAGTGTCGCCAGCCGGGCGAGGAACATGACTTTGCCGCTGTCACGCCCCATCAAGCCTTGTATATCGGCATACTGGATGGCGTCAGATGGAATGAGTGCGGCATCGATGCCGTCAAGCCGTAATACATCGCTGACGGCTTGCACACTGCCCTCGCCGACAACCGGCAGCAGCCGTAAACCTTCGCGGTGATTGAGATCGCGTGCCAATGCGCGAACGACGGGAAGCCATTGCGCTTCACCCGCCATCACGCCAAGCGTGTTGTTGTTCAGTGTAAAGCTCTTGCTGGCTGCCAATGCCGGCGCCGCCGTGAGAACGATACAAATCGCTGCAACAGCAGCCCTTAGTCGCGCCATTAGACTTGACCCCGCAGAGGAGAAGCCGTCCCATTCCAGAACACTAAGGCCCCCAATGTGGTCTGTGCTGGGCCAGAATGTGGATTCTTTGTGTGCACCTTTTGCGTGAGTACTCGTGTTAAATGGTAAGGCGGTTTCAGTGTAGCGCTTTGTTTTCAACTGCTTGGTTCACAATATGTCAGTCATCGAAGAAGCAAAATCCAAAATCAAAGGCCAGGGCCTGAAACTTGTCATGCCGGAAGGGGGTGATGAACGGGTTGTCGAGGCGGCTGAAATGCTGCGGCGAGCCGGCTTGGCAGATGTCGTCGTGTTTGGAGCAATTCCGCCACCCACAGTGGACGAGGTCGCGATTATCACCGCGCACCGCCCCAAAATGAACGCTGCCATGGCAGAGCGGTTGTTGGCCAAGCCACTTTACAAAGCCGGGGCCATGGTGGCGACAGGCGGGGCGGATGCCATGTTGGCAGGAGTGGCGAACCCGACAGCGCGCGTCATAGAGGCGGCGTTGATGACAATTGGCCTCGCACCCGACATCGCCACGCCGTCGTCATTCTTCCTGATGCAGTGGCCCGACAAACGCCTCATCTTCGCGGATTGCGCTGTCAACATTCAGCCAAATGCATCCGAACTTGCTGATATTGCCATTGCCGCAGCCGCGAGTGCCAAGGCTGTATTGCACGTCGAACCTCGCGTGGCGTTGCTGTCGTTTTCAACCAAGGGATCAGGTGATCATGCCGACGCTGAAAAAATACGTGCCGCTTTGGCATTAGTCCGTGAACGTGCGCCGCACCTGTTGATCGACGGAGAGTTGCAGGGCGACGCTGCACTCTCTGCCACTGTTGCGGCGCGCAAAATCAAAGGCGACAGCCAAGTGGCGGGACGCGCCAATGTGTTGGTGTTCCCGGACCTCGATGCCGGTAACATCGCCTACAAGCTGGCGCAACAGCTCGGTGGTGCACAGGCGATTGGGCCTGTGTTGCAGGGCTTTGCCAAACCGGTGTCTGATCTTTCACGCGGCGCAAGTGTTGAAGACATTGTGGACACGGCTGCACTGTTGTTGGCAATGGTCGTATAACTTCCCCGTCGCCCTTGCGATGGGGAAGTGGCGCAGAGCGCCGATGGGGTGTGTCGGCTTGGCGGGAAACTGAGTGTGTGGAAACACCCCCTCGCCTCTTCGGGGCACTCCCCCACGCGTACCGCGTGAGGAAGTTATTTGAGCTCTATCTCGATGAAGGCATATTCCGTGTCATTGGCGTTGATCACATCATGCTCCACCCCTTCGCTGCGGAAATAGGGCACGCCCTTTTTCATTTCCGCGAAGCTGGTGCCATTGGCGGTTTCGAGTTTTACGCGGCCATCCATCAGCGGCACAACAACATAGTCATGCCCATGGCGGTGCCAGCCGGTGTTGGCACCGGGGGCGAAGCGGTATTCGGTCACAATGACGCGGTCGTTCTCCACGTGCACGGTGGCTTTGGCGGTTCCTGACATGGAATGTTCCTCATGCTTGATTTTTACGGGGGACTGGGCCACTTGCATGGACAGAGGACGAAGCATGTCATTTTCAACAGTTTCCGCAAGACGCCAATCCGTGGGCGTCCGCATGGGCCAGATCCAGATGGGTGGCGGCGCGCCCGTGGTGGTGCAGTCCATGACCAACACGGATACGGCGGATGCTGAAGGCACGGCCCGGCAAGTGGAAGAGTTGGCCGTTGCCGGATCAGAAGTTGTGCGCATTACCGTGGACCGTGAAGAATCGGCGGCAGTCGTTCCGGCCATCAAAAACAAATTACTGTCGCGTGGCATCACCACGCCCTTGGTTGGCGACTTTCACTACAATGGCCATCTCTTGCTTTCAAAATACCCGGACTGTGCAAGCGCCCTCGATAAATACCGCATCAATCCCGGCAATGTCGGCTTCAAGGACAAGCAGGATCGCAATTTCAGCCAGATGATAGAAATCGCGGTTGCCCATGACAAGGCCATCCGCATCGGCGTCAATTGGGGGTCGTTGGATCAGTTGCTGCTGACGGAACTGATGGATGCAAACGCCAAGTCGAAAAATCCAATGTCGGCGCGCAGTGTCATGCATGAAGCCATTGTGCAGTCCGCCTTGCGCTCTGCCGCGCGCGCCGAAGAACTTGGCTTGGGCCGCGATAAAATCATTCTTTCGGCCAAGTGCTCTGAGGTGCAAGACCTGATCAGCGTCTATCGCATGTTGGGTGCGCGTTGCGACTATGCGCTGCACCTCGGCCTCACCGAAGCCGGCATGGGATCAAAAGGCATCGTTGCATCAACGGCAGCGCTGTCCGTGCTTTTGCAAGAAGGCATTGGTGACACTATCCGCATTTCAATCACACCCGAACCCGACGGTGACCGCACCCGCGAAGTCATCGTGGCGCAAGAGATTTTGCAAACCATGGGCTTACGCGCCTTCGCACCCATGGTGATTGCATGCCCCGGCTGCGGGCGCACCACGTCAACCGTGTTTCAGGAATTGGCGCAGGACATTCAAAGCCATGTGCGTTCACGCATGCCGGAATGGCGTGTGCAATATCCCGGATTTGAAAACCTGTCGCTGGCCGTCATGGGTTGCATCGTCAATGGCCCGGGTGAATCCAAACACGCCGACATCGGCATCTCGCTTCCGGGCACTGGCGAATTGCCAGCAGCACCCATTTATGTTGACGGCAAGAAAGTGAAAACCCTGCGCGGCGAAAACCTTGGAGGCCAGTTCAAGACCATTGTCGAAGACTATGTGAAGGCCCGGTGGGGCACCCGTGCTTGAACCACGCACACGCGCCATCTCCGCCAAACAATTTCTTGTCGAGGCGCAGAACCACCTGAAACTTGGTGACATTGTTTTGTCGCGCAGCCCCACCCTTTCAAGTTGGCTGATCAGAAAATCCATACGCGCTGAATTCAGCCACGCGGCACTGGTGTTTTTGGTGGCGCATCCGGAGGAAGGTTTCAACAACAGTTTCCTGTTGGAAAGCGTTTCATCCGGGGTCCGCATTGTGAATTTGCGCGACTACATCGGTGGCCGCAAACCCTCTTCCGAAATTGCAATTCTACGGTTGGAGGGGGAAGGCCTCAGCGAGGCCTACTTCAAGAAAGTGCGAGGCCTCATGTTGGACCACGTCAACTCGGGCTATGACTTCAACCGTGTCATGCGCATGGGGCTTTCCGCCAATTTCGGTCTCAGATTGGGTTGGTCAATTCTCGCCAGGGGCCCAAAGGGCGGCATGCACGAAGCCATCAAGCGCACCCGCAAACGCCTGCACAACTGGGTGCCGCCGCAATTCATCTGCTCCGGTTTCATTCAATACGGCTTGGCGAAAGCCGCGGAATTGATGAAGCTTTCCACAAATGTCATGTTGAAGGATGGCCTTTCAGCCCATGACCGTGATGCCATTCTCGCGCTGACGCCAGATGATGTCGCGCAATCCCAAAGGTTGAAATGGCGCTTCGTCATCCGGCGTGGGTTTGTGCATGAGGTCAACGGCTATCAGGAGGCGCTGCGGGTTTTAAAGTAGGGGCTTACTTCATCCCCCAAACCACATTCACATCAATCGCCAACGCCTGTTCGCCTTGTGCAATTGGCACAGCGTCTGCCGCACCCTCAGCTTTGGCAGCATAGGCAATGGGCTGCGGTGGCTGATACGCCCCACCTTCAGTGAAGGAAATGATGTCGCCCAATGTGAAACCCGCAGCAGCGGCATAAATTTCCGCTTTGCGGCGCGCTTCAACAACGGCCTTCTTGCGCGCTTCATCCAGCATCGCCTCAGGCTTCGAAACCGAGAACGCAATGCCATAAATCTGGTTCGATCCCGCCGTCACCCCCGCATCCAGTACGACACCAAGCTTGCTGATCTCGCGCACCACGACATTGACCTGGTTGTTGACATCATAGCCCACAAGTTTTGCCGGGCCATTTCCATCACGTGGAAATTCCATGCGCGGGTTGATCGAGAAGTTTGATGTTGCAATGTCACGTGGGTCAATGCCAGCTTGCTTCAGCGCTTCCATCAATTTCAACATCGCCGCCGTATTGGCATCAAGTGCCGCACGTGCCGTGTCAGCCATGGACGAAACCCCCATGGAAATCGAAGCCACATCAGGCACCGCCTTCACTTCGCCATGGCCGGAAATGGTGATGGAACGCACGATCTTGGACTCCTGTGCAAATGATGGTGTGAGGGCGGCAGTGCCCAAAATCAACGTGGAAGCAATCAGGGCAGACATCAGTTTTTTCATCAAAGAACTCCTTGGCACAGGCAGATAGGAATGATCTGCGGCACGAATATGGCGTTCCTTCTCCTCGCCCAAGACCATCGCTTGCAGCCAAGGGACCTCTCCCCCGGCTTCGCCGTACCCTCCCCAGAGGGGAGGGACTCGTTGAAAGACCTC
>JANPCE010000053.1:0-22786 GCA_031430795.1 Hyphomicrobiales bacterium | reverse complement strand
GGCGGTGACCATGTCGACGTATTCTTCCGTCGCAGCATTGAAGCCGTAGTTGCCGGATTTTTCCAGCAGCTTGCCGACAACGATGGAGCCTTCGACTCCGGCGTTTTCAACGATCTGACGCAGAGGCGCTTCGAGGGCCTTTGAGACGATCTTGATGCCGGCCTGAATGTCGGCGTTGTCCGAGGTCAGAGCGTCAACGGCCTTCTTGGCGCGCAGCAGAGCCACGCCACCACCAGGAACCACACCTTCTTCAACGGCTGCACGGGTTGCGTTCAGCGCGTCGTCGACACGGTCCTTCTTTTCCTTGACTTCGATTTCGGTGGAGCCACCGACCTTGATCACGGCAACACCGCCAGCCAATTTGGCCAGACGTTCTTGCAGCTTTTCCTTGTCGTAGTCGCTGGTGGTTTCTTCGATCTGCGCCTTGATCTGGGAAATACGACCTGCAATGTCGGCCTTCTTGCCAACGCCGTCGATGATCGTGGTGTTTTCCTTTTCGATGCGGCAACGTTTTGCACGGCCCAACATATCCAAAGTCACGTTCTCGAGCTTGATGCCCAAATCTTCGGAAATCACCTGGCCGCCGGAAAGGACAGCGATGTCTTCCAGCATGGCCTTGCGGCGGTCACCGAAGCCCGGAGCTTTCACAGCAGCGATCTTGAGGCCGCCGCGCAGCTTGTTCACCACGAGGGTTGCAAGCGCTTCGCCTTCGATGTCTTCAGCGATGATCAGCAACGGCTTCGAGGTTTGGACCACTGCTTCGAGGATGGGCAGCATGGCCTGGAGCGACGACAGCTTCTTCTCGTGGAGAAGAATGTAAACGTCTTCGAGTTCAGCCACCATCTTGTCGGCGTTGGTGATGAAGTAGGGGCTGAGATAGCCACGGTCGAACTGCATGCCTTCAACGACTTCGAGTTCGGTTTCGGCGGTCTTGGCTTCTTCGACGGTGATGACGCCTTCGTTGCCGACCTTCTGCATGGCCTTGGCGATCATGTCGCCGATGTCCTTGTCGCCGTTGGCGGAGATGGTGCCGACCTGGCCGATTTCCTCGGACGACTTCACCTTCTTCGAGCGCTTTTTGATGTCCTCGATGGCGCAGGCCACGGCCATGTCGATGCCGCGCTTCAAATCCATCGGGTTCATGCCGGCGGCGACGTTCTTGGCACCTTCGCGCACGATGGCTTGTGTGAGAACGGTTGCGGTGGTGGTGCCGTCGCCGGCCATGTCGTTGGTCTTGGAAGCGACTTCGCGCACCATCTGGGCGCCCATGTTTTCGAACTTGTCTTCGAGTTCGATTTCCTTGGCAACGGTGACGCCGTCCTTGGTGGTGCGTGGGGCACCGAAGGACTTGTCGATGATGACGTTGCGGCCCTTAGGCCCCAAGGTGACTTTCACTGCGTTGGCGAGAATGTCGACACCGCGCAGCATCTTTTCGCGGGCTTCGCCGCCGAAGAGAACGTGTTTAGCAGCCATGGCTGATTATTCCTTATGTTGGTTGAGATGACGAAGGGAGCGAAAATTACTTTTCGAGCACGCCCATCACGTCGGATTCCTTCATGATCAACAGGTCTTCGCCGTCGATCTTGACTTCGGTGCCGGACCACTTGCCGAACAGCACGACATCGCCCTTCTTGAGGTCGATGGGGATCAGCTTGCCCGCTTCATCGCGGCCGCCTGGGCCCACGGCGATGACTTTACCCTGCATGGGCTTTTCCTGGGCGGTGTCCGGGATGATGATGCCACCCTTGGTCTTGGTGTCTTCTTCAACCCGCTTCACGACAACACGGTCGTGCAAAGGACGAAACTTCATGGACGAACTCCTGGAGATGTATTTGTTTCGGTTCGGAAATAGGCGAAAGCCAGAAGCCCCGCCGGTTCTGCTAGCACTCACAGATGTAGAGTGCCAACAGCTGGTTGGGGAGATAGGAGGGGTAGGCACGGGAGTCAAGAGGCAGCTACTCGCCCTCAGGGAGAATGTCTCAACTGAAATAAACCCTAAATAGAACTAAATTCTAAGACACCTAACAGCCCCGTAGGAGCGATTCCCGGATTCCGGGCACAACCCCACCACCCCGCCCCTGAATCTCGTTCCTGATGCGTTCCTGTGGCTTGCAGGGGCTATTGCGGGGGTGAGGCAGGCAAGGCACCCCCCTACTCTGAATTCCTGCACATTGTTTTCTCGCACATTGCAATTTACACCCTCATCCTCAATTGACTAAATTTAGTCTATGGAGTAATGTTATAAACATTGCTATCAAGGTGTAACATGCATTCGGAAGTACCAGCCGTTCCACACAATCCGTTCAGACCCGGAGCTGGCACAAAGCCACTCTACCTCGCTGGCCGCTCCTATGAGCAGGGTGAATTTGTGAAAGCCCTGAAGCAAACAGACATTTCGCAAAACATCATCATTACCGGATTGCGCGGCGTTGGCAAAACCGTGCTTCTTGACGAACTCAAACCTGTTGCGGCGCAACACGGCTGGCTTTGGACTGGAAACGACTGGAATGAAGCAGCGGCGGTTTCCGAAAAAGACGTCGCAACACGCCTACTCGTCGACCTAACTGCCGTGCTTTCACCCATCGTCAGCTACCAAACGGATCAACTTCCATTTGGCTTTACACAAGTTGAAGCCAACTCTGTCCAACGTCCGCTGCAGTACGATGACCTATGGAACATTTACAACCAAACCAGAGGGTTTGACTCCGACAAACTGAAGGCTGTCCTTGATCATGTCGCAACAGTCATTGCCAATACCAATATCAAGGGAATCGTCTTTGCATATGACGAAGCACAAAATCTGGCTGACAAAAAAGACAAAGGCCAGCATCCACTTTCACTTGTTCTAGATGTATTCTCAAGTTTGCAAAAAAGACACACGAGATGCAAATTTTTGCTTGTGCTGACCGGTCTCCCTACGCTGATCGCAAATCTGAATGAAGCCCGAACTTACACAGAAAGAATGTTCCATACCCTGCTGCTTAGCCGCCTGAGCGACGATGAAACCAGACAAGCGATCTTGCAACCAATTCTAATCAGCCAGAGCACGTTGACATTCTCAGCATCGACAATTGAAAGGATCATCAAGGAATCCCGTGGCTATCCATTTCTTATCCAATATATTTGCCGTGAGGTATTTGATGCCTGGATCGGTCGAATGACAGTAGGCGAAGCACCCTCGGTGCCGATGAACGAAATTACCGCCAAACTCGATTTGGATTTTTTTGCGCCTCGGTGGAACCGGGCGACCGACAGGCAGCAGGCCTTTATGCAAGTCATTGCCACTCTCGAGGAAGCTGACCATGAATTTACCGTTCAAGAAATAACAACAACTTCTCGAACACTTCTAAAAAAACCATTCAATCCAAGTCACGCCACCCAAATGCTGGGACATTTGTCAGAGAAGGGACTGATCTACAGGAACAGAAGAGGGGCGTACAGTTTTGCCGTACCTTTGCTTGCAAGCTACATCCGTCGGCAAAACTGGGATCAAAATACCAAACGTGTTGATGCAAGCAGTTGATGCCTTACGGTGGCTCCGATAAAAACGAGTTGAGTGTCTACTCGACCGCTGCCGCTTTCGCCGGGTTGATCCTCAGCGTCTTTCCTTCGAGGTTCGACTCCTCGATCAAACGTTCCCGCGCCTTGGCCTTGCCTGTTTTGCTGTTCAGCCAAATCCATTGCAAATAATCCGTCACCAGCATGTTGTCGGACAACATGTGGTATTTTTTGAGCTGGTCGGATTTCAGTTTCTTGTCGATGTTGGTGCCGATGGCCTTAACCTCGACATAGCCCGGGACCATGCCGCTGCTCATGTTTTTGCATGTAGGTTTCGAACAACTCAATCATCCGTTCACTTTGACTTATTGCCGTCAAAAATCAAGTGCTGGTTGAGCGGCTGAGTTTGAGTTCCCTCAACACACCACATCACTGTCCGTCAACTTCCCCTGTTTGAAGCTGTAGCCGAAGTGGCAGCTGTATTCGTTGCCTTCTTTCAAACAGCTCACACCTTTGCCGTCGTCTTTGGATTTTCCTCCGGTGCATTCGTCGGCGACTTCTTTGGCTTTCATGCGCTGGTACATGCGCTTTGCGGCTTTGCCTGTGATGGTGAATGTCATCTTGCAATCGGGGGCGTTGCTGCTGGCTTCGCAGTTGTCGCCGTAGAAACCGTAGCTGCCAGAGAGATCGCCGCTTTCGAAATCGGCGAATGCCGGGGTGGAAAGCAGCAGTGCCGCGGCGAACACGAAAATTTTTCTCATGGTGTTTCTCCTACTTCGCCGCCCACAACAATCCGCGTTCCAGCATGGTTTTCATTTCGGGGACTTTGAATTCATCGGCTGTGTGGCCGAGGGCGGAATAGAACACGCGGGCTTTGCCGTAGTTGGTCTTCCAGACCACGGGCATGACCACGCCCTTCACCCAATCGCAATGTTCGCCGGTGAATGTGGTTGTGGCCAGCACTTCGATTTTGGGATCGACGTGCATGTAGTATTGTTCGCTGGTGTACATGAACGGCTTGATGCCCTGCATCACCGGGTCTTCGGGTTTTGCGACATCGATGCGGTAGTCGATGATGTTGCCGGGGTGGCTGACCCATTGGCCGCCGGTCATGAACTGGTATTCGGTCTCGTTGCGAAAAGCGTCGCACATCTGGCCGTGCATGCCGCCGAGGCCCACACCGCCGCGCACGGCGTTGCACAGGGCTTCGACTTCGCCCTTCCCGATTGTGGACATGGTGATCATCGGCACAATCAAATCCAGCGCTGCAAGATCATGCTTGAGCAAGCAAGTTGTGCCCTGCTGCATTTCCACGTCAAATCCATTGCTGACCAACATGTCGCGCACGACGATTGCTGAACGTTGAGGTGTGTGGCCTTCCCAGCCGCCCCAGAAAATCATCGCTGTCTTGTTTGACATTCCGAAATCCTATCGTTGTTGTTTTTCACCGCCTGCCAGCGTGATGACGGTGATGATCATAAGGCCGGTGAGGATGAGGCGCAAACCGGCGCTTGCGCCGAAGGTGTTGAGCATGGTCACCAGTAAATACATGAAAAGGGCCGCCCCCCAGATGCCGGGCACATTGGCGCGGCCACCTGCAACAGAAGTGCCGCCGATGACGACGACGGTGATGGAGGCCAGCAAAAACTCTTCGCCCATGTTCAATGCTGCCCCACCGGAAAAGCCCGACAGCAATATACCGCACACGCCGGACAACAGCGCGCTGAAGACGTAAGTTGTGAAACGCGTTTGATCAACTCTGATGCCAGCCAGCCAGGCCGCGCGCATGTTCTGGCCGACGGCCAGCAAGCTGCGGCCATACAGTGTGCGTCTCAAGATGAAGAATATTGCAATCGAGAGTGCGAGCACCAGAACCGCAGAAATGGGAATGCCCCACAGGCGCGCTGTTGCAAAATCAGCGAGAGGTGGCGGCGGCTTGATGCGGATGCCACGGCCATAGGAGATCGCACATGACAGCACAAGGAAGGAAGACGACAGCGTTGCGATGATGGGCGGGATGCGCAGGATGCGGATCAGTGCATAGTTGAACATGCCGACAATAAACGCAGCCCCCAGCGCCGCCGCAATGCCGACAACCATGCGGCTCGTGTCCGTGTCCATCACCTTCATGGCGACAACGCCTGCGAGGGTCATGGTTGCGGGAATCGAAAGATCAACATTGCCCGGACCGGATGTGATGACCAACATCTGGCCCAGGCCCACGATGATGGTGAAGGTGGCGAAGGACAATGCAGCGGTGAGAATTTCGCCCGCACCTTGTCCACCTGTATAGGTTATGGTGATGAGCCACACCAAAAGTGCTGCCGCAAAAGACCATGTCCAACTCTTGTCCAGCAGCGCCTTCATTGCCGTGCCTCGCCGTAAGACACCAGCGCGCGCAATGCCAGCACGATGATCAGGATCGCCCCTTGCGCGCCGATTTGCCAGTCTGGTGAAATCCGGAGGAAGATCAGGAAGGAACCGGCGAGAGCCAATGTGATGGCGCCCACGACGGCACCCAGGGGCGATACGCGCCCGCCGATGAATTCGCCACCGCCCAAAATCACGCCCGCGATGGAATAGAGTGTGTAACGGTCCGCCACATGGGCGTCACCGGATGTGGTGAGACCCAGCAACGCGAGGCCGGAGAGGATTCCGAAAAAACCTGCTGTCATGTAAAGCATAACCTTGGTGCGCAGCATCGACCAGCCCGCCCGCACCAGCGCCTTGTCATTGCCACCTGCACCCCGCGCGATGACGCCGTAGGAGGATGTCATCAGAGTGACATGGACAACGACACCAATGACGAGCGCTGCAATGATGGGCAATGGCACAACCGGCATCGAAAACCCCATGAGGGCTTTCAACCAAACCGGTGCCTTGCCTCCCGGTGAAGGCAAAATCAAAACAGCAATGCCAAGCCACACGAACGACAACCCTAATGTCACAACGATGGATGGCAGACTGCGCAGATGAACGAGCGCGCCTATCAATCCATATGCCACCAGTAACAGCGCCAGCAAAAACACGCCCAGCAACGGGCTTTGGGTGAGAAACGTTGCGCCAATGCAACTGACAAGGCCGACAAAGGGGCCGATGGACAGATCAAGGTCATTTGCCGTGATGATAAACATCTGCGCTATGGTGGCCAGTGCGATAGGCACTGCGTATTGCAGCATGAGGTTGAGGCCGAAATAGCTCATGGCACGGGGCTGTACATAGAAGGTCGCCAGCAAAACCACCGCGAGGGAAATGAATGGCAAAGCCTGACGCACGTGCCGCCGTGTCAACATCACGCGGCCTTCTCTGCAAACGAAGCTTGCAGCACATTCTCTTCGGTCAAAGCATCGCCTGAAAGTTCAGCCACGATCTCCGTGTTGCGGAACACATAAGCGCGGTCGCAGTGTTGCAACTCGTCCATTTCAGTTGTGTACCAGATGAAGGTACGGCCCGCCGCTGCCTCTGCGGCGATCATGGCATAGACTTCCTGCTTGGTGCCGATGTCGACGCCGCGCATGGGATCATCCATCAGAAGTATTTTCGCATCAGAGGCGAGTGCCCTGGCGAAAAGCGCCTTCTGCTGGTTGCCGCCGGAGAGGGTGAGAATGTTGTTGTTCACATCCGGTGTGCGGATCGCCATGCGGGTTTTCCATTCCTCCTCAAGTGCCGTCTCCGCCGTTGCGTCAACCAAACCCATGCGCCGCATCGCCGCCAACGAACGCACGGAGATGTTTTGGCCGATGGACCAAAGATTGAAAATACCATCGGTTTGACGGTCACCGGCGATAAAAGCCATTGCGCCTTCCACCTCCGCACTCTTTCGCGCGAAGATCGACAAAAGTTGCCGCGTCTGGCCGTGGCCGGCGAGCCCCGCGAGGCCGATGACTTCGCCCTTGCGCGCAGTGAGCGAGCCACCGCCTGCGCGCAGAACCACTCCTGCAACGGATGCTGCTTGTCCCGCCCTGCGCACAGCGTGCCGCGCTTCCGACCCCATGGCTTTCACCAAGCTGTCGCGCGTGAAGTCACGCCCGGATTTCTCCACGACAGACATGCCGTCCTTCATCACGACGATGCGGCCTGCTGTTGAAAGGACTTCGCCAAGAAGGTGTGAGATCAAAATGATGGACGTGCCCCGTACGGCTTCCGCCTTCACAAAATCCAAAAGCTGCCTTGCTGTCACCGCGTCCAGTGAAGACGTCGGTTCATCAAGAATCACAAGTTTCAATGGCGCATCTGTGACCGTAAAGGCGCGGGCTATTTCAGCCATTTGCCGTTTGCCAATCGCGAGGTCCGCCACTTCGTCATCCGCCGAAATGCCGTGGCCTGGAAAAATTCCGTCGAGCTTGTCCATGATCAGCTTGCGCGCGCGCGGCTTCCAACCCCAGCCTTTGAGCGCACGATGGCTGACACGCACATTTTCCGCGACCGTCAAATTCGGGCAGAGCGACAATTCCTGGAATACGCAGCGGATGCCGGCAGCGCGGGCTGCGGCAGGCGACCAGTGGGCTGTTACATCAACACCGCCCACCAAGACCTGCCCCGCCGTGGGCACCAGCGTTCCCGCCAGCACATGCATGAGCGTGGATTTGCCTGCGCCGTTGTGGCCGACCAATCCCACGCATTCCCCCGCACCAACTGCGAGTGTGACCCCTTGGAGGGCGCGGACGGCGCCGAAAGTCTTTTCGACGCCGTCCAACACTATGGTTTCAACCGTCAAGACTTACATGCCGCCAACGACTTTCGCTGCGTCTTCCGCCGAATACTCGACATTGGCAACACCACCCTTTTCAGTGGTTTTCACATTGTCTTCCAATGTGGCTTGGTCGATCTGCAGGAAAGGCACGGTCAAGTCCTTCGGCACGGTTTTTCCGTCCAGAATCATTTGTGCCACCCAAAAGGCCAACGTCGACACGCCTGGTGCGATGGAGACTGACATGGTCTCATAGCCGTTGGCGTCCTTCTGCTCTTTCCACCACTGGATTTCATCCTGGCGGTTGCCCATGATGATGGTTGGGGTCGGGCGACCTGCGGCAGCGAAGGCTTGGGCAGCGCCGTAACCATCGCCACCTTGTGTCACCACGGCCTTGATTTCAGGCAGCGATGGCAGAATGCCGGCGACGGCCTTCTGTGCCACTTCCTGGGCCCAGTCGCCGTGGACGGAACCCACGATCTTGAACTGCTTGTGGTTGGCTACTCCGCGGTGGATGCCCTTGGAGATTTCGTCATCGACGAAAACGCCTGCGAGTCCGCGGATTTCAAGCAGGTTGCCGCCATCAGGCATTTTCTTGGCCAGATAGTCCACCTGCACTTCTCCCATTTTGGCAAAGTCAACAGCGATGCGCCAAGCGCAAGGTTCTGTGACAATGCCGTCAAACGACACCACGATGATGCCCGCATCGCAGGCCTGCTTCACCGCGCCATTGAGAGCATCAGGAGATGCGGCGTTGACCACGATGGCGTTGTAGCCTTGCAGGATCAGGTTCTGAATCTGGGCTGCTTGCTCCGTCACCTGGTTTTCCGAAGTGGTAAAAGGATCAGCTGCGGCAACAACGCCATCGGCCACGGCTTGTTTTGTCACCTTGTCCCAGCTTTTCAGCATCGACTGCCGCCAGGAATTTCCGGCGTAGTTGTTGGACAAGGCGATTTTCTTGTCTTTGGTGTCAGCTTGTGCGGATCCTCCGGCAATCAGGGCAGTAAGTGCCACGGCGCAAGCGAGTGTTGTCTTAAACATTGGCGTCCTCCAATATGTGGTCTGATGGGCCACGCGTTTTGGACCAGCGGGGGCGCTGACCCGTGGAAGACCTTATCACGCGTTGGGCACACTGCAAGGCTCGTCCTCTGCCGTAATTATGTCGCGTTGCAGCGCCATTCAGAGAGCCACATGCGTATTATCCTTTACTTGTTTCTGATCTTGTTTGCTTCGCTTCCAGCCTCATCACAGGAGGAGCGCAAACTGTTGACGTCTTCCAATGTGCAGATCGAATGGAAGGTCACAAACCGGTTTCGGCTGTTCCGCGATGCCGATGCGTTCCGCGTACATGAACGGGCGTGGCAGCAGTACAATATCCATGTCGACCAGAACCGCGTTGCGGCGGAGGGACGTGCGCGTTTTGTCAACACCACTTCCGTGCTGGGTTCGGAACATGTGTTGAATGACCGCTATATTTCTTTCTCCAGAATCCTGCGCCGCAATTATGAGCACACAGGCTGGGCTGCGAAGCAGATTGACAGTGTGTGCTGGAGCGCCAAGACGCGCAGCCACAGTGCCTGCGATGGTGTGGAGAATTACGTGACACCGCGTTTCCACGAAGTCGAGATGAAGCTCAAGCTGCGCAAACCTTCGAACCTCATTACGGAACACAATTGCAATTGGCGGATTGGCGACACCGCTCCCATCACCGCTCCGTGTGATGAAGCGGTGACAGGTCTCATGCCTTACCCTTCTGGGGCCACAATTTCGGTCAACATCGAAGGTGAGGCGGCGATCGCCACAGAAGCCATGGTCAAAGACCTGTTGATCGTCGGGCTTGGTGACAGTTTTGCGTCTGGCGAAGGCAATCCTGATGTTTCGGTTGCGATGACGGGTGCGCGGCGTCACAACAATCTTTACCCGAAACGTGAGCGCAATGACGCGGGCGGCAACGCGCAGTGGCTGGACGAACCGTGCCACCGTTCCATGTATGGCCACCAGCTGCGCGCGGCGATGCAAATCGGCATCGAAAACCCGCAGATTGCTGTCACTTTCCTGGGTTATTCCTGTTCCGGTGCGTCAGTCGATGAAGGCATTCTGGGTCCACAGGAATATGTGGATTACGTCAGCAACGGCGATGGTTCAGCAAATGCGGTGAAGGGCGGCAAGCGGGACACACAGTTGCGCTGGCTGCTGCGTGAGCTGTGCGCGGTGAAGCCTGAAAAAGATGGTGGATTGTGGACATGCCCTGGAAACAACTATCGGCGCAATGTCGATTTCCTGTTGCTTTCGGTGGGTGGCAACGACATCGGATTTTCAAACCTCGTGGCCTGGGCCACCTTGCGCGACAGTGCAGCGGGGAAACTCGCGAGCTTTTTTGGCGCGACGGTTTCACCGAAAGAATTCGCCGCCAACATGAAAAATGAGTTGCCCGGTGCCTATGCCAAACTGGCGAAAGCCATTGAAATGGCGGTGCCGCTCAAGGGCGAGGACAAGGCGTTTGATCCGTCGCGTGTGGTGCTCACCGCATATCCTGACATTCTTGAAGACGAGAACGGCAATGTTTGTGCTGGCGGCAAGGATGGTGAAGACGAAGATGGTTATGCTGCCAACCAGTCGCTTGACCTTTGGCAGAAATGGCTGGTGGTGACGGACAAAAAAATCAAGGCTGCGCATGAACAACTCGCTGCCTTGCACCAGCGCATGGGCGAAATCGCCGGTGACCATGGTTGGACTTTTGCGGCCCGCGCCTACACAGACCGCGCCTTTCGCGGCCATGGCTTTTGCGCGCAGAACCGTGAAAAAGCGAAAGAGCCATCGGAAGTGCTGATGATCCCCTGCTGGGGCAAAGCCGAACGTCCGACGCAGACCTGTGAAGGGTCGTGGTCTGGCAAGGAACGCGATTGGCGCCCTTTCAATCCGGAATCGCAAAACTTTCCCTATGCGCTTCGCCAACGCTGGGTCCGTAGTTTCAATGATGCCTACATGATCATCAACAAGAAGGTGCTGGATAAGTCAGGCCAGATTGATGAGAAGGCTTCCGGAGCCGTATTCACGGAAACCACGGGTGCCATGCACCCTTCGGCGGAGGGACACGCTGCAATGGCGGATGCTATATTGCAGGATTTGAGGCCAGTGGTGGACAAGGTGTTGGGCGTGGAGGAGTGATTCAACTTCCCCGCCGCGCAGCGGTGGGGGGAGTACGGCGAAGCCGGGAGGGGGTGTGTCGACTTGGCGAGAGTCGAGCATTTTGAGAAACCCCCTCCCCGCCTTCGGCGGTACTCCCCCGTGCTTCGCACGGGGGAGTTATTTCTTCTTCGCCGGGTCTAACAACTTGTGCAGATGCACAATGAAGTATCGCATCTGGGCGTTGTCGATGGTTTCGCGGGCTTTGCCCAGCCAGGCTTGGTGGGCGGTGGCGTAATTGGGGTAAAAGCCGACGAGGTCGAGCTTGGCAAGGTCCTTGAAGGTGACGTCGCTCACGTCTTCCAGTTCGCCGCCGACGACAAGGTGGACGAGTTGTTCAGATTGTTTTGCGGCTTTTGTCATCAGAGTTGCCCCACGCATTTCAAGAGTGACGCATGATGCGCCGATGTTGCAGCCACCACACCGGGCTGCTGCGGATTGGGATGGTTATAGCTGATTCCACCGCCCGTGGCATTGCTGGTGATGCCACCCGCTTCCTGCAGGATCAGGTGACCTGCGGCGATGTCCCAGTCATTCTTGTTGCCAAGCGTTGTGGCACCAGCAAGCGCGTCTTCGGCAATGGCGGCAAAGCGCAGGAGCAATGGTGTGCTTGATCCTGACACCCACTCAAGGCCATGCCTGGCCAAGCCAGCGGTTTGGCTTTTGGGTGCGATGACGGAATGGGAACTTGCACCGCAGCGCAGCGGTGCATTGTTCACAAACGCGCCACCGCCCGCAACGGCGTGAAAGAGTTTGTTCTGGCTGGGACAGAAAATCGCTGAACAGAGTGGCGCGCCGTCCTGTGTCAGCGCCACGCCGACGCCCCAGCCGTGTTCGCCAGCGAGGAACAACCGCGTGCCGTCGATGGGATCGGCGATCCAGAGGCGGCGCTTGCCCAGTCGTGCCGGTGTGTCTTTGGTTTCTTCGGACAACCAGCCATCGTCCGGCCGCGCCGCCGTGATGGTGTTGCGGAGATAGTCATCAACAGCGATATCCGCTTCCGTGACATGGGAGCCGTCGGGCTTTGACCAGTTGCGCGGTGATTTTTTGTGGAACGAGAGCGCAATTGTGCCGGCTTGCTTCACAGTCTCCAGCAACAGTTTGATGTCAGCGTCCGGCAAGCGTCATCTCCCCGAGGAAACACGTTGGCGCGTCGACGCTGCCCCTGAACTGCAGATCGCTGGCAGGCTCCAGGGCTTTGAACATGTCTTTCAAGTTTCCGGCCACCGTCACTTCGCTGACGGGATAGGCGATCTCGCCATTCTCGATCCAGAAGCCGGATGCACCACGGCTATAGTCACCTGTCACACCATTGATGGATGAGCCGATGAATTCGGTGACCAGAAAGCCTGTGCCGATGTCTTTGATCATCTGCTCCGGGCTGCGCGTTCCGGCTGTCATATGGACATTTGAAGTCGATGCCGAGGGTTGCGATGAAAGCCCGCGTGAGCCGTGGCCTGTTGGTTTAAGGCCGAGTTGGCGTGAGGCGCGAAGATCCATAATCCAGGTGGTCAACATGCCTTTGTCGATCAGGTTCATCATGTGTGTCGGCAGGCCCTCGCCATCCACCGGCCGCGAGCCGGCCCCGCGCAAACGGTGGGGATCATCGATGATGGTGACGTTGGCGTTGAACACCAACTTCCCCATTTCTGTTTTCAGAAAACTTGTGCCGCGCGCGATTGCAGAGCCGCTTATGGCACCCAGAAAATGGCCGATGAGACTGGTTGATATCCGGCGGTCAAACAACACAGGCACGGTTTGAGAATTGACTTTCCGCGGGTTGAGCTTTTTCACCGTGCGTTCGCCAGCACGGGTGCCAATGTCTTCGGGACTTTCCATGTCTTCGAAATGATTGGCACCATGGCCGTCATAGTCACGCTCCATGGCTGTGCCCTCTCCCGCAACAACAGACACCCCGGTGCCGAAACTGGAACGCTTCCAGGCCCGGGCGAAACCGTTGGATGCGACCATGGCAATCTCGCGCCTGCTTTGGGAGGCCGATGCCCCGTTGCTTTTACTGACACCTTTGATGGCGAGTGCCGCATCCTCGGCGCGGCGGGCAAGGTTTTGAATGTCTTCCGCGCTCAGGTGTCTTTCCGAATAGAGATCAAGTTCAGGCAAATCCCGGGCCAACTGATCGGGTGACGCGAGGCCTGCATGTTCGTCGGGTGGTGACAGCTTGGCCATGGCGATGGCACGATCCACCATGCGCTGCAAACCGTCGCGTGTCAGCACGCTCCCCGAAATCAAACCGCTGGACTGGCCGACGAAAACCCGAAGGCCGACGTCCTGGGATTCAGACTGCTCAAGTTCCTCAATGACGCCGTGGCGCAGGGACACGCTCTGATCAACAGCGGAAATCGCCATCGCATCGGCTGCTGTGGCACCGGCCATTTTAGCCATTTCAACGGCATCTGCCGCCACCGTCATCAAATCAATCGACATTCGTAAATCCGTCCAAAAGCAAACCAGCGAGAAACATGATCCCCAATGTGCGGTTGGACTTGAAAAGTTTCAAGCAGCCAGCACCATCATTATGTTGGAAGTGTTGCACTTGCCAGAACCCGTGCAAGCCAGCTGCCGCCAGCCCAAACCATGCGGCATAGCCCGCATCCACCTGCCGCAGCGCAAGCGCGGCACAGATCACAAAGCCGGCAAAAAAAAGCGCGAGCCAACGTTTTGAATTTTCTCCAAACAGCAGTGCCGTTGATTTCACGCCAATCAAAATATCGTCATCCTTGTCCTGGTGGGCGTAGATCGTATCGTATGCGAGGGTCCAGAAAATACCTGAGGCATAGAGAAACAATGGTGCGGCCGGGAGCGAGCCGTGCGTTGCCGCCCAGCCCACCAAAGCGCCCCAGTTGAAAGCGAGGCCAAGCACAAATTGCGGCCAATTGGTGAAACGCTTCATGAAGGGATAGACAGCAACAATGGCAAGCGATGCGATGCCAAGCCAGACGGTGAAGCTGTTGAATTGGAGAAGAACGAGCAATCCCATTAAACTCAGTACACTGAGGAAAATGAAAGCTTGACTGCGCAAGATGCGTCCGGCTGCAATTGGACGGTTTTGGGTGCGCGCCACTTTCGCGTCAATGTCGCGGTCCGCCATATCGTTTAACACGCATCCAGCGCCACGCATGACGATGGCTCCGATCAAAAACAACGCGCCATGCCAGAGATTGGGCAGGCCGCCGCCATTTGCCAATTGCACCAGCGCCAATCCCCACCAGCACGGCAGCAGCAACAGCCACCAGCCGATGGGCCGCTCAAGCCGCATCAACTGTGCATAAGGCAAGGCTGCCGTTGGCAACAGCCTTTCCGCCCAGTTGCCGGGCGTTGCATCGGCGATTTGTTTGATGTGGCTGGAATCCATGTGGAGCGCCGTGTACACGGGTTCCATGGCAAAAACCACACCCCGGCTTTTCGTCGATCAAGCGCTTTCATCAGGTGCTGCGATCATGCTTGCGCCGGAACAGGGCCACTATCTTTCAAACGTGTTGCGCATGTCGCCTGGTGATGCCGTGGCGATTTTCAACGGCAAAGATGGCGAATGGCTGGCCTATGTCACTGAAGTTGCAAAGAAGAAAGTGCAACTCCGCGTCGAGATCCTGAAAGCCGACGTCCAGCAACCACCTGACATCGACTACCTGTTTGCCCCGCTCAAACACGCCCGTCTTGATTATTTGGTGCAGAAGGCCACCGAGCTTGGCGCCCGCCGCTTGCGCCCTGTCATCACCCACCGCACCATTGCGGAGCGCGTCAACCTCGACCGTATGCGGGCCAACACGATTGAAGCGGCGGAACAGTGTAATCTGGTTTTTGTGCCGGAGGTGTTGGAACCTGTGTCGCTTGATAAGGCGCTGAAAGAGTGGGACCCTGCGCGACGCTTGGTCTATTGCGATGAAGCGGCACCTATTGCCGATCCATTGCTGGCATTGTCTTCATTGTTGACGCCCGCCGCCGTACTTGTAGGGCCAGAGGGTGGTTTTACGGCAGAAGAGCGTGCACTGCTGAAAAGCCTTGCTTTTGTGACACCGATTTCACTTGGCCCCCGCATCATGCGCGCCGATACGGTGGCGATTGCGGCGCTGGCCGTTGTTCAGGCGGTTCTGGGGGATTGGCGCGGGGAGCATAAAAAGTCATAGGTCACGTCAGTATAAGTGACTTGCCGGGTTGCTGTTTGCATCCTATCTGATGGCAACGACGGCGCTTCCTGTTTCTTCCCCCGCTGGCGGGAGAGGAAATAAGATGCGTCTGCTCCAACCTAAAAGGACTCAATCTTGAGCGGACCGACACCTGACAACGCCGAAGCACGTGCAGCAATCGAGTCCAAGGACCAGCTGATCAACTATTTCGCTGTTGGTGAAAAGCCGAAGAGCGAATGGCGCATCGGCACCGAGCACGAAAAATTCGCGTTCCTCACCGACACGCTGCAACCCGTGCCCTATGATGGCGCACGTTCCATCCGCAAATTGCTGGAAGGTTTGCGTGACCGTTTTGGTTGGGACGGCGTTTATGAAGGCGAAAACATCATCGCACTGTCCGACCCCAAGGGCATGGCAAATATTTCGCTGGAGCCCGGCGGGCAGTTTGAACTTTCTGGTGCCCCGCTTGAAGCCGTGCATGACACGTGTTCCGAGGTGGACGAGCATCTGAAACAGGTGCGTGAAATTGGCGACCAGCTTGGCATCGGATTTTTGGGATTGGGCGCATCGCCGGTGTGGACGCGGGCGCAGACGCCTGTGATGCCCAAGGGCCGCTATGACATCATGGCACCCTACATGGACAAGGTGGGCAGCATGGGCCGCGACATGATGTTCCGGACCTGCACGGTGCAGGTCAATCTCGACTTTGCATCAGAAGCCGACATGGTGAAAAAGCTGCGTGTCTCCGTTGCCTTGCAGCCCATTGCCACAGCGCTGTTTGCCAATTCGCCTTTCCTTGAAGGTGAACCCAACGGGTTCAAATCTTTCCGGTCGCATGTGTGGACAGATACTGACAACAACCGTTCGGGCATGTTGCCTTTCATGTTTGAAAGTGGCGCGGGCTACGAGCGCTATGCGGACTATGCACTCGACGTGCCGATGTATTTCGTGATGCGTGACGGCAAATTCATCAATGCAGCGGGGGAAAGTTTCCGCAAATTTCTGGATGGTAAACTGCCGCAACTGCCCGACCAAAAGCCAACCATGAGAGATTGGGCCGATCATCTCACAACAATTTTTCCTGAAGTGCGCCTGAAGCGTTACCTTGAAATGCGGGGCACGGATTCCGGCCCATGGCGCAGGCTGTGTGCCTTGCCGGCGTTCTGGGTGGGGCTTCTGTATGATGATGCGGCGCTTGATGCAGCGTGGGACATGGTGAAAGAGTGGACGGCTGAAGAACGCCAGGCATTGCGCAATGCCGTGCCGCGCGAAGGTCTGGCGGCCACCATCCAAGGCCGGAGTGTAGGGCAAATTTCAGGTGAGTTGTTGAAACTTGCGCGGCAGGGCCTGATGCAGCGGAACCGATTGAGCCGCAAGGGAAAGACTGAAGCGGCGTTCCTTGATGTGCTCGATGAAACTGTTGCGAGTGGGGCGACAGCCGCAGACCAGTTGCTGGCGTTGTACCACGGGCCTTGGAAGGGTGATGTATCGCGGGTGTTCAGGGATTTTGCATACTAACTTCCTCACGCGGCACGCGTGGGGGAGTACGGCGAAGCCGGGAGGGGGTGTTTCGACGAGTTCAGTTTTCAAGAATCTTTGCGTGGACACACCCCATCGCCCCTCCGGGGCACTTCCCTACTGCTGCGCGGCGAGGAAGTTAGATGACGACAACATTTGCTTCTGGTGTGAAAAACTTGATCTCTGCCGCAGCCGCCTCCAGCAGTGTCACAAAATGCCAAGCACCTTTGCCGCTGTAAAGCCAAAGCTGGGTCTTGAATGTGAAAGTCAGGTCCATGATTGCCTCTGGACATCTAACACGCGCTGGGTGACATTTCACCGCAACAGGAGACAACCATGACAATAAATATTCCGCTTCAGGCCCGGGTTGAAGGTGGCGGCACGCCCGTCATGAAGGACTGGTATCTCAAATCCGAAACAGGCCCCTTGAAAGATGTGTTGCTGGGACCAGCCGAAAGTTTCCGCTGGATGGGGCTGGAAAATGCTTCGTGGTCTTCGCTGGTGCGCGAGACCTTGCGCAAGGGTTACAAGTTCGACCAGCAACTGGCCATGCGCCAGCACCGTGAAATGGTGGAAGCATATGAGGATGCGGGGGTGACCACGCATTTCCTGCCGGTGGACATGCACAATCCCTATCAGGTCTATGCACGGGATTCGTCATTCATGACGCCCTATGGCGCAGTGATCTGCCAAATGGCCAATCCGCGCCGACGCGGTGAGTACGCACCAGTGCTGCGCTTTTATATCGAAAACAATATTCCGATTTATGACATGGTGAGTTCCGGAAATTTTGAAGGTGGAGATTTCAATATCATCAAGCCCGGCGTGGCGCTTGTAGGCTACACCGATCACCGCACGGAGGAAGTGGCGGCGCGCCAGGTGGCGCAATGGTTCGTCAAAGAGGGATGGGAAATCAAGTTCGCGCCCATTGACCAATTCTATGTGCACATTGATCTCATGGTCTGCATGCTGAATGAAAATTGCGCGGCGGTGTGTCTGGAAACGACAGAGGACGATATCGTGGCGTGGTTAAAGTCCAAGAAAATCGAAATCATTCCTGCGAGTTTCAAGGAGACCATGGCGCTGGGCTGCAATGTAGTGGCACTGGGCAACGACAAGGTGTTGTCAACACTTGGGGCCACGGACCTCAATGCCAAAATGCGGGCAGCGGGTTTCAAGGTCTATGACCCTGACATGAGCATGTTTGTGCAGGCGGGTGGTGGCGTACATTGCATGTGCCAGCCGTTGCGGCGCGAGGCGGCCTGAATTCATCGACACTTGATTTTATGGAGGCACACAATGGCTGGCAAAAAGAAGATCGGAAGTTTCGAAGCTGTCGAAAATGAAATCATGGACATGATGGCCCAGCTTTCGCCTGGAGAAATGGAGCTGTTGCAGAAGAACATGGGGGAGTGGCTGGAGAAGGGCGAGCTTTGGGAGAATGAAGCTGAAGCCGCGATCGATGAAGCCCAGGCATTGATTTTTGATGCCTGGGACAGCCCCCGCGTGGACAGGCGTATCAAGCTTGCGCGGGAAGCCATTGCAATTTCGGACTGCTGTGCCGACGGATTTCTGATCCTCGCCGATGACGCTTCGGCAAATGATGAAGAGCGGCTTGACCATATCAAGCAAGCAGTTGCCGCCGGTGAACGAGCGATCAAAGTTTACGGTCACGAAGATGAAATTGGCCATTTCTGGGGCCTCTTGGAGACGCGACCTTACATGCGCGCCCTGCAGCATTTGGCGCTTGAGCACCGGAAGCATGGACGATTGAGCGAGGCGGCAGAGATTTTGAAGCACATGTTGCACCTCAACCCGAATGACAATCTGGGGGTGAGATATATTCTGCTGCACCTGCATCTTCAAATGTCGAAAGCGAAGGACGCACAGAAGCTCATGGCAAAATACGGGGATGACCATTCCGCTTATTGGTTCTTCGGCAAAACTTTGTTGTACGTGCTGCGCGGCAAGAATGCTGCTGCGTCCTTGCAAGCTGCAAACGCCTACAATCCGCATGTTGTGGCCTACCTCAACGGGAAGAAAAAAATTCCGAAACGACTGCCCGACATGCATGGTATCGGTGATGAAAGTGAAGCCATGATCTATGCCAATGACTGTTTGCCCGCCTGGAAAGCAGTGGCGGGGGCGCTTGACTGGCTGAAGGCGGAGACGGCGGGAAACCGCTGATTGAGAGCGGTTCCGGGTGAGTTAGAACCATCGCCAAACAAAAAAAGTTTGTCATGGTCCGCTTCATGCGGACCACCCATGGGTCCTCCGCATGAAGCGGAGGATGACGGGAATCTGCGATTGTGAAAACTCACATGGAGCCGCTCCAAACGGCGCCTGCCCGGTTGATCACGCTTTCCTGTTCTGCCGGTTCGCAATCAAGTCATCCACCACCGCCGGATCAGCCAGCGTTGACGTATCGCCCAATGCACCAAAATCATCCTCGGCAATCTTGCGCAAAATCCTGCGCATGATTTTGCCGCTGCGGGTTTTGGGGAGGCCTGGGGAGAATTGGATTTTGTCAGGTGCTGCGAAGGGGCCGATTTCCTTGCGGACGTGGGCTGTCAACTCCTTGCGCACGGCGTCATCGCCGGATGTTCCTGCCCTCAGTGTGACGTAACAGTAGATACCCTGGCCTTTGATGTCATGGGGGTAGCCGACGACGGCGGCTTCGGTGACGTTGCCGTGGCCGACGAGGGCTGACTCCACTTCGGCGGTTCCGATGCGGTGGCCGGAAACATTGATCACGTCGTCGACACGGCCCGTGATCCAGTAGTATCCGTCCTTGTCGCGCTTGCAGCCGTCGCCGGTGAAATACATGCCTTTGTAGGTTGCGAAGTATGTGTCCATGAAGCGTTGATGATCGCCATAAAGGCTTCGCATCTGGCCGGGCCAGGAATCCAGAAGCACCAGATTGCCGGATCCTGCCCCTTCGATGAAATTGCCCTTCTCATCCACCAGTGCGGGCTGACAGCCGAAGAAGGGCTGCGTGGCGGAACCGGGTTTGAGTTTTGTCGCTCCCGGCAGGGGCGTGATCATGATGCCGCCGGTTTCGGTCTGCCACCAGGTATCGACGATGGGGCAACGACCATCGCCGCAGATTTTGTGATACCACTCCCACGCCTCCGGATTGATCGGCTCGCCCACTGATCCCAACAAGCGCAAGGATTTGCGCGAGGTGCGCTTCACGGGATCGTCGCCCAGTTGCATCAGTGCGCGGATGGCGGTTGGTGCCGTGTAGAAAATATTGACCTGGTGTTTGTCGATGACATCCCAGAAGCGCGATGCGTTTGGATGGTTCGGCACACCTTCGAACATCAATGTCGTGGCACCGTTGGCAAGTGGACCGTAGACGATATAGCTGTGTCCCGTGACCCAGCCCACATCCGCCGTGCACCAGTAAACATCGCCGTCGTGATAATCGAAAACATACTGATGTGTCATCGACGCGTAGACGAGATAGCCGCCCGTGGTGTGCAACACGCCCTTGGGTTTGCCTGTTGAGCCTGACGTGTAGAGAATAAACAGCGGGTCTTCCGCTTTCATTTTCTCGGGCTTGCACACAGCAGAAACTTTTGCTGCTGCTTCGTGATACCAGATGTCACGCGACGGATTCCAGACGACGGCGCCGCCTGTGCGGCGCACGACGAGCACCTTGATGTCGCCGCCGACCTTGGCCACCGCAGCATCAGTGTTGGCCTTCAGCGGCACTTTCTTGCCTCCGCGCAGGCCTTCATCGGCGGTGATGACAAATGTGGACTTGCAATCTTCAATGCGTCCCGCGAGTGACTCCGGCGAGAAGCCGCCGAAGACGATGGAGTGCACGGCACCGATGCGCGTACACGCCAACATGGCGAAAGCCGCTTCCGGAATCATCGGCATATAGATGGTGACGCGGTCACCTTTTTTTACGCCATGCGCCTTCATGACATTGGCCATGCGGCAGACGTGTTCGTGCAGTTCGCGGTAGGTGATCTTCTTGTCGTCGTAGGGGTTGTCACCTTCCCAGATGATGGCGGTCTGGTGCCCACGCTTTTTCAAATGGCGGTCAATGCAGTTAACGGAGACATTGAGAACGCCGTCTTCATACCATTTGATCGAGACCTTGTTGTAGTCAAACGACGTGTTCTTGACCTTCGTCGGCGCTTTCATCCAATCCAGACGTTTGGCCTGCCTGCCCCAGAATTTCGCCGGGTCCTTGACGCTCTCGTCATACATTTTTTTGTAAGCGGCATCATCGACCAGCGCGCGTTTTTTCCAGGCGGCAGGCACGGCGTAAGTCTTGTCGGACATGGCAGGTCTTCTCCCAATGCAGTCGCATTTTGTGACAGGTTCTATCGCAACTCATATATCGTGCAATAACACTCCTGTCTAAGACCCGGCATTCATGCATTCTTCCCGCCATTTCATGTATTTCATGGCCCTCGGCCTGTTCTGGGGCCTGTCGCCCGCTTTATACAAGCACCTGTCGGCCATCAACATGCCCGTCAGCCATACGGTCGTGATCACCGGGCTGGGTGTCGGGCTGATCATGTGGGTCATGGTCTGGTGGCAAAAGGGCAGTTTTCTCATTCCGTGGAATCTGCATCGTTATGGTGCCGCTTGCGCGTTCCTGATGAACATGCCTTTCGCGCTGAACCTTTTTCTGGCACGCCATGTGCCACCCACTGAACTTGCAGTCATCATCACCACGTCACCTTTTTTCAACTATCTGGTGGCTCTGGCTACGGGCTGGGAGAAGACCGACAACCGCAAGCTGCTCGCCATCGCCTTGGGCTTTGCTTCAACCTCCGTCCTCATCCTGTCACGGGAGGGCATGTTGGAAGGCCGGGGTTCATGGTGGCTGCTGGCAGCATTCGGAATTCCCATACTCTACTGCGCCTACAACACGTTTGCCGCCAAGGCGTGGCCAAGGGAATCCGATGTTGTACAACTCGGCACGGTTGAGAGTTTCTGGTCGGGTATGCTTTTCTTGCCTGTCCTGTTCTGGGCGGCACCCTTTGGCGCAGAAGGGCAACCCCCACTTTCCGGTTACTGGATTCTCGGCGGCGTCATCCTGATGTGGGTCATTGAACGCATCGCCTATTTTGTGTTGATCCGTGAAAAGGGTGCGGTTTACACCGTGCAGGCCACCTATGTGGCAACACCGATGGCCGTCATCATCGCCATCCTGTTTTTCGGCGGCGGCAATGATGTGTGGCTTTGGGTTTCACTGGCGCTGCTGATGGTGGCGCTCTATCTCAACAACACGAGGCACGTCACAAAAGCCGCCATACAGCCGTCCGCTTGATTTCGGCGTCTTCGAGATCGCGTGTGACGGGGACCATGTATTCCGCGACTTTTTCGAGGTTTTGCTTTGGCAGGTAAGTGCGCCCAGGATCGCCAATCAGCGATTCAAAGCCGCGCGATTTGGCTTCAAGCAGCCATGCGTAAAGTTTTTCAGCGATGGATTTTTCGTAGAAGAGATCGCCGACGAGGATGGTGTCGCAAGGGGGTGCGGGTTGCCGCAATAAATCTTCACCCGTCCCGCTAAAACCGTCATCCCGGCGAAAACCGCTATTGGATTCATACATCTTTTGTGCGGCCAAGGGACCTCTCCCCCGGCTTCGCCGGACCCTCCCCGGAGGGGCTACGGGATTCACGGAAGTAATGTTTCAAGTGCGATTGTGTAGCCTGTGAGTTGTTGTGCGAGTGCATTCCAGCCTCTGGCCATGGTTTTGGTTCCTGGTGGCTTTCCGTAGCA
>JANPCE010000052.1:0-9271 GCA_031430795.1 Hyphomicrobiales bacterium | reverse complement strand
GCTGATGAGCATGGCGTGAAGGACCTCTCCCCCGCTTCGCGGACCCTCTCCGAAGGGGAGAGGGACTCGTTCAACCACCACCCATTTTACTGTTCAGGGCGCTCGCACCACGAGTCCCTCCCCATTGGGGGAGGGTCCGGCGAAGCCGGGGGAGAGGTCCCTTCGCCACATGCCCCGTCCCTCTTCATCCGTATACAGACGATCTCACGCGCCGATCTCGGCCGGCACGCCACGTTCGCGGTAGGGTGTGCGGCCGTAGAAGCCACGGTAGCATTTTGAGAAATGCGAGGGCGAGGAAAAGCCGCTGGCCAGTGCCACATTGATGACGGACATGTCGGTCTGCAACAGCAGTGAGCGCGCTTTCTTCAATCGCAGTTCGAGGTAGTAGCGTTTCGGCGAACGGTCGAGGTAGCGGCGGAAGAGACGTTCGAGCTGGCGTGTCGAGAGTCCCGCCTGTTTGGCGAGCAGACTTGGCGACAATGGGTCTTCGAGATTGTCTTCCATCTTCTCAATGATGGCGATGAGTTTTGGATGTCGTGCGCCAATGCGGGCGGGAAGCGAAAGCCGCTGGTTTTCGCTGTGGTGCCGGATCGGTGCATGCAGCACAGCCTCCGCCACTTGCGCCGCAATTTCCTGCCCGTGCTGGCTGGAAATCATCGACAGCATCATGTCGAGTGACGTGGTTCCACCTGCGCTGGTGAAACGGTCTTCATCAATCTCAAACAATCCGCCCGTCGCTTCGATGTCGGGAAAGGCCTCGTTGAAGCCGGGGATGTTCTCCCAGTGGATGGTGCACTTGTAACCGTCGAGCAGGCCTGCTTCGGCGAGGATGTGTGCGCCGGTGCAGACTGCACCGATCTCGGTTCCACGCCGCGCCATCTTGCGCAGCCAGCTCAGCAGACGCTTGTCAGCATTGTGCTGCACGTCAAGGCCGCTGCACACCATGACGACAGAATCCGGCGGCACCGTTTCAAGGTCGCCGTTGACCATGGTGACCAGCCCGTTTGAAGCAGTGACAGGTTGGCCATCCAAACTGTGCAAAGTCCATTTATAGAGGGTTTTGCTTGATACGCGGTTGGCCGTGCGCAGCGGTTCAATGGCAGCGGTCACCGGCATCATGGTGAACTCTGGCACCAGGATCAGGGCCACATTCTGCGGCAGTTGTTTGGGCTTGTCTCCGAACATGGCCGATACTCCGTTTGCGGCACCATGCGCCGAAAGCGACACGTTGTCCATCAGCGTCAAAGGCCGGTTGAAAACGACATTAACGGGGCGGAGACGTCGGTTTCATGTAATGATTGTCGCAAACCACCGTGAAGCTTTGTGCGAATTGCGACAAAATCTGGCGAGCACTTGAGGTCGACATGAACGCCATAACACCGCAAAACCCCGCCATCACAGCGACAATGGACAACCCGCTGGGCGCCTATTTGCGCAAAGCCTCCATCGAAATCACGGGCAGGCAAATCGAGAAGATTCCGCTGATTGCACAATACTTGCCGCAAGGTGCCAGTGTTTTCATTGCCCTCATTGATGCGGCGGAACTTGCCGTCCAGATTGATGCGGCGGCAGCCCTGCGCCAACAGGGTTTCAATCCGGTGCCGCATATCCCGGCGCGCTTTGTCCTCGACAAGCGTGAGCTGGAAGAACGGCTGAAAGCCTTCACGTCTCGCGCCGGTGTGACTGACGTTCTGGCAATAGGCGGCGGTGCGCCAACACCGATTGGCAAATATGACGCGGCGATCCAACTGTTGGAAACGGGATTGTTCCAAAAATTCGGTGTGAAGAAAATTGGCATCGCCGGCCACCCTGAGGGAAATCCGGACATCGCGAAAAAGCACGGCGAAGCCATGCTGTTGCAAACTTTGAAAGACAAAACGGCGTGGTTGAAGGCCAACAACATTGAAGGTTTCATCGCCACACAATTCCTGTTTGACGCAAGCCCCGTCGCCGCCTGGGCCTCGGATTTGCGCTCCCAAGGCATTGACCTTCCCATCCACGTCGGAGTACCCGGCCCCGCCACCATCAAGACACTGGTGAAATACGCGGCCATGTGCGGCGTCGGCAATTCCGCCCGCTTCATCCGCAAGCAGGCGATGAACATCACCAAACTGTTGAGCGTGTCTGAGCCAACAGAATTCGTGGACCAGCTGGCGACATTGCATTTCGACAAGCCAGACTTGGGGATTGCGGCACCGCACCTTTATCCGTTTGGTGGTTTTGACAAGCTGTTTGGCTGGATGGGGCCAAGGGTGGGATAGCTCCACCGAAAGAACTGTGGCATGATGTCAGGCAGTTGGAGGAGGCAAGTGCCATGACCATCTACATTGCCAATCTGAAAGCTGTTTCCATGCTCAAGGAGCTTTGCGCATTGACAGGCAGGGGCCCCGTTCAAGCGCTACACCACGCCATGGTTCATGGTTTATGGGAACTGCGATACCAGACCATTGAACCTGAGAGGTTGAGGCAAATCCGTCGGGCAATTCGCAACGCCAATTGCCCTGAACTGGAAGTCAACGACTTCAGTTTTCGTCGGCTGCCCTAACTCAATGGTGTTATCGCCACAGCTATGCCAATTTTTGAAATAGCAAGGAAAGCGGGATTTGATATTCATATCTGAAATTTGTGCACTTGAAACCATCTACAGCACCAAGCCTGCCCTTGCTTCGACGGCGAAAGAAATTGACCATCTCATCCCGGAATACCGCACACTCATCGCTGCGTCACCTTTCATGACCTTGGCGACTGTCGGGCCAGAAGGGCTGGATTGTTCGCCGCGTGGTGATGTGCCGGGTTTTGTGCGGGTGTTGGATGACAAGACGCTTGCCATACCTGACCGTCGCGGCAACAACCGCATCGACAGTCTTCGCAACATCATCCGCGATGACCGCGTGGCGCTGCTGTTCTTGGTGCCGGGATCGGGTACGACGTTTCGGGTGAATGGCCGGGCGCGGATCACTGATGATGTGGAATTGCTCAAGAGTTTTGCAGTTGAAGGCAAAGCGCCACGCAGTGTGATCGTGGTGACGATTGAAGCGTGTTATTTCCAGTGTGCGCGGGCGATTGCGCGGTCCGACTTGTGGAATGTGGAAAAGCATATTGCAGCAGATGCGCTGCCGACACCGGGCAAGGTTTTGGAACGGCTGACGGATTCTGAGATTGATGCGAAACACTACGACACGGAGTGGCCGGAACGGGCGAAGACGAGCCTGTGGTGAAAGGCCGCAAAGCCACGAATGAAAACGCGTCGCTTGAAGCCAAGGGACCTCTCCCCGGCTCCGCCGGACCCACTCCGAAGGGGAGAGGGACTCGTTGTGAGACCTCCCGCTTTACTCTTCAGGGAGCTCGCACCTCGAGTCCCTCCCCTCCGGGGAGGGTACGGCGAAGCCGGGGGAGAGGTCCCTTGGCGCAAAGCGATGGCCCTGGCCTGGTCACCCGAATGAATGAGAGACCTTTAGCTTGAACCAAACGCCGCCACTTCACTTCCCTTGCGCGCCGCCTTCAACAAAAACTCCCATGCGTAATCCGCGTAGGAGCGGAACATGTAGATGTCGATGACGTTGTCTTCGACGATGTGAAGCAGGGTTGCAATTTCAGCGAAGCGCATGCGGCGCACGGTGCCGGAGGTATAGTCTCCATCGGTGAGATCAAGGCTCGAGCCTTTCATTACCACTTCGCGGACGCGTGTCCCCTCAAGGCGAATGATGGCGCGCATGTCAGAGACGTTGACAACGAGCGAATGGACGCTGGCGAGCGCGGACGAAAGTTCATCCGCGAGGCTCTGTGCCCTGCTGCGGGCACAGGTGATCAGCCATTGATCCGTCGAAAGCCACAGCACGCGGATGTCGCCCCAGGTGTTCGACGTGCGCGGGCTTTTCGGCAAATCGATGCCGAGTGTTGCCTTAACAGCCGCCATGAACTTGCGGTCGGTGGTGATGCCGCGCAGATCAATCATGCCACGTTCGGTGATTTCGCGGACATCGACATAGGTGGTGTCGGGCGACACACGATGCGCCAACGCGCTTTCAGAAACAGCCTCAACCATGAATGCGGCCTCCGTCCTTGTCATAAAATACGGTATCGGTGATTTTGGCTTTCACCACCTTGCCGCCTTCCAGCGGGAAAGAGATGGTCTCGCCCATGCGGGCACGGCCATTTTCGATCAGTGCCATGGCAATGGAGCGGCTCAGGGTGGGTGACATGTAGCTGGATGTCACCTGGCCGATCATCTGCATCGGTGGCTTGTCTTTCACCTCGCGCACCGCATAAGCACCGTCAGGCAAAACATCATTGGGTTCTTCAGTGAGAAGGCCGACTAGCTGTTTGCGGTTTGGCCCCTTGAGGTAGCTCTGCTCCAGCGAACGCTTGCCGATGAAGTCAGCTTTCTTTTTCGAAACCATGCCATCCATGCCAACGTCAACGGGCGTGGTCGTGCCATCAGTTTCATCACCGACGACGATGTAGCCTTTTTCAGCGCGCAACACATGCAGCGCTTCGGTGCCATAGGGTTCGAGTCCAAATTCTTCACCAGCTGCAATGATCGCTTCCCACAACCCACGACCCATGTTCGAGGGCGTGGCCACTTCGTAGGAGAGTTCACCCGAGAATGAGATGCGATAGACGCGCACCGGATAACCGCCGAGTTTACCCAGCTTGAACGACATATGCGGGAAGGCCTCGTTGGAGAGTTCAAAATCCGGCGAAAGTTTTGCAAGCACGTCACGCGCTTTTGGACCGGCGATGGCGAACTGTGCCCACTGCTCCGTGACAGGTGTCACAAACACTTTGTAGTGTGACCACTCCGTTTGCAGCCATTCTTCCAGCCAGGCGGAAATGCGGTCAGCGCCGCCAGACGTAGTGTGCATCAGAAAGTGGTCATCGGCGAGGCGCACCGTCACACCGTCGTCGGTGAGGAAGCCCAACTCATTCATCATCAGGCCGTAGCGGCACTTGCCGATTTTCAGCGTGGAGAACATGTTGGTGTACATGCGGTCCAGAAATTCCGCCGCATCCGGCCCCTTGATTTCGATCTTGCCAAGCGTTGAAGCATCAAGCATTCCGACTTTATTCCGTACACTGAGGATTTCCCGGGTGATCGACGCGTGCTTGTCTTCGCCCCCGCGCGGATAGGTGTATGCCCTCCGCCATTGGCCCACCGGCTCCCACACCGCACCCATGTCCTCGTGCCATTTGAAAATCGGTGTGCGGCGGATGGGGAGGAAGAGTTTGCCTGTCAATGCGCCGGCAATCGCGCCGAACGAAAACGGCGTGTAAGGCGGACGGAACGTGGTGATGCCAACTTCCGGAATGGTTTTACCTGTTGCTTCAGCTAGTACGCCCAAGCCATTGATATTGGACGTTTTCCCCTGGTCCGTCGCCATGCCGAAAGTGGTGTAGCGTTTGGTGTGTTCAACCGACTCGTAACCTTCGCGCTGTGCCAGTTCGAGATCAGCCACGGTCACGTCATTCTGGAAATCAATGAAGTGCTTGTTGCCCTCATTGTATCCGCCAGTGGCAGGCGCAAACCACAGAGGTTCAAGAGCACCACGTTTCGGCTCTTCAACTTTCGGAAGTTTGAGCTTCGATGGTTTGGCTTTGGGATTGACCGATTTGGCAGCGGCTTCGCCAGCAGCAAGCGCTTCAACCAGAGTATCAGCGACGGACATGGTGCCGTTGGCACCACCCACTGCTGTGATCGCATCCATGTGGGTGTCGGGGCGATAGCTGCCAAGTGTTTCGTCAAACTTGATTTTACCGCCGTTGTGGCACCAGAGATGCAGCACAGGATTCCAGCCGCCCGACATGGCGACGAAATCGCAGGCGACTTTCCTCTCTGTGATGACGCGGCCCTGGCCCTTGCGATAGGCCGCGATCTTCACCGCTGTTACACCCAATGTGCCTTCGACAGCTGAAATGACAGAGCCTGCCGAAACCTCAATGCCATCAGCAATGGCACGCTTCACCAGATCACCATCAGGCCGCGCACGGGAGTCAACGACACGCACATTCACACCTGCATTTTTCAGTGCGAAGGCGGTGAGGTAGGCGTCATCATTGTTGGTGAACACAACACCATTGGTGCCGGGTGCCACGCCATAACGTGAGACCATGCCCCTTGCGGCTGATGCCAGCATGATGCCGGGACGGTCATTGTTGGCGAAGGCGATGGGGCGTTCGAGTGCGCCAGTGGCGAGAATGATGTGGCCTGCACGGATTTTCCAAAGACGGTGGCGCGGCGCACCTGCGGCGAGGAGGGCAGGGTCATGGTCCGCCACCTGTTCGGCCGCCATCATGAAATTGTGATGGTAGTGTCCTACGGCGGTGGTGCGCGTCAGGATCATCACATTGGGCAGGGCACGAAGCCGTGCTTCAGCAGCAGAAACAATATCAGCAACGCAACCTTCGCCGATCTTTCCAGCCGTCAAATCCGCAATGCCGCCCAGCACCGGGTTTTCATCAATCAACAGAACGCTTGAGCCGGAAGCCGCAGCCGCCTCAGCTGCCGTCAACCCGGCAATGCCGCCGCCGACAACCACAACATCCACATGTTTATGGATGTGCTCGTAAGGATCCGGATCGCGTTCATCCGCCGCCTTGCCCAAACCAGCGGCTTTGCGGATGAAGGGCTCATAGACATGCTTCCAGAAGGGGCGTGGCCACATCAGGGTCTTGTAATAAAATCCGCCAGGCAGAAAACGCGAAATCTTATTGTTGATGGCACCCACGTCAAACGTCAAAGACGGCCAGCGGTTCTGCGAAACCGCCACAAGGCCATCATGCAACTCAATCTGTGTGGCCCGCAAATTCGGCTCATGCCGGGCACCTGTGCCCACACCAATCAGCGCGTTCATTTCTTCGGAACCCAAACCGACAATGCCGCGCGGGCGGTGATACTTGAACGAGCGGCCAAACAATTTCTGGCCAGAAGCCAAAACGGCGGATGCAACAGTATCGCCGGCAAAGGCGGAAACACTTTTGCCATCGAAGCTGATCGCAATCGGCTTCGCACGATCAATGCGGCTGCCACCAGTGGAGAGACGATAGGGTTTGCCTGACATTATTTTGCCTTCGCGCGTCTTTTGAATTCCTCAACCCACGTACCCTTCGCCTGCTGTTGCAATTCAGCGGGGGGCAGCTCGGTGATGAGGTAAAATGCCTTGAAATCCATGGTCACGGTGTCCCGCGCCGCATGAAACCATTTTCCGCAGCCGCGGTCACAGCGCCAGCGTTCGAAGTGCAGACCCTTGGGGTTGTGACGGATGAAAAGATAATCGCGCTGTTGCTCGTCAGTAATGTTAACCGGGTCCGTCGTCGCCGGCCGCGCCACATGGGCCTGGCCGCCACAATGAAAATCCGTCTCATCGCCGGAGGCGTGGCAGACGGGGCAAGTGACTAGAAGCATGTTCTTCTCCCCTCAATGCGCCACAGCCGCCGCGACGCTCTCATCAATCAACCGGCCTTCAGTAAACCGGTTGAGCGAAAACGCCTCGGCGATGGGATGTGGCCTGTCATTTGCCATCGTATCGGCAAACACCCAGCCAGAACCTGGAATGGCCTTGAAGCCGCCCGTGCCCCAGCCGCAGTTCACAAACAATCCATCAATATCAGTCTTCGACAGGATCGGCGAACGGTCCCCCGTCATGTCAACAATGCCGCCCCACTGGCGCAACATGCGCAGGCGCGAGATGATCGGGAAGGTTTCCACCAGCGCTGTCACAGTATGTTCCAGCGCCGAAAATGATCCGCGCTGCGCGTAATTGTTATAAGGGTCCGTGCCGCCGCCGATCACCAACTCGCCCTTGTCGGACTGGCTGATGTAGCCATGCACCGTGTTGGCCATGACCACGCAATCGATGACGGGCTTGATCGGTTCCGACACCAGCGCCTGCAGGCACATGCTTTCAATTGGCATGCGCACCCCCGCCATGTCCATGATGGTGGAGACATGGCCTGCCGTCACAACACCAATCTTCTTGGTCTTGATCTCGCCTTTGGTGGTTTGGAGGCCCGTCACTTTGCCGCCATCGCGGTTGATACCGATGACTTCACAATTCTGGATGATGTCGACACCCATTTCATCGCAACCCCGCGCATAGCCCCAGGCCACCGCATCATGTCGGCCCGTGCCGCCACGCGGTTGGTAGTAGGCGCCGAGAATGGGATAGCGGCAGTTCGGATCATCATTGATGATTGGCACAAGTTCTTTCACTTCGGCAGGCGAAACCATGCGGCAGTCAAGACCAGCCAGGCGATTGGCATGGGCCGTGCGCTGAAACGCCCGCAGTTCGTGCTGCGTCTGGCACAACATCAAGACTCCACGCGGGGAGAACATCATGTTGTAGTTCAGTTCCTGTGACAGGTTTTCATAGAGCGAACGCGCCAGTTCATAAATCGCAATCGATGGATCCTGCAAATAGTTGGAGCGGATGATGGTGGTGTTGCGCCCGGTGTTGCCGCCGCCCAGCCAGCCTTTTTCAACAACAGCAATGTTGGTCATCTTGTGGTTCTTGGCGAGGTAATAGGCCGTGGCCAATCCATGCCCGCCCGCACCCACGATCACCGCGTCATATTCCGCCTTTGGGTTCGGCGAACGCCAGGCGCGCTCCCAGTCCTTGTGATAGGAGAACGCGTTGCGGGCGAGGGAGAAGATGGAATAGCGCTGCTTCATGCTGCGCCTCTTACCAAACCGACTGCCGCCACTCCATTGATTTCCGACATGGGTGCGGGGGCATGCGACACTGGGAAACAGCTGGGCGAAGCCACAGTCAATCAAACCAATACTCAATTCCGTCATGGCCCGCTTCAGGCGGGCCACGGATGGGTGGTTGAAGCAATTCAAATCGCTGGATGAAGCAATATCGCCGACGATCCATGGATGGCCCGCATGAAGCCTACAAGATTCACACATCTTTTTGTGACACAAGAACGATTGAAAATCGGCCATTTCATTTTTTCACAAACGATTGTTTTAATTCATTATTCCGTCATCCCGGCGAAGGCCGGGACAAGGCGGACCCAAGGTGGCGCGCGCAAAAAGCCTGGTCCCGGCCTTCGCCGGGATGACGGTTTTTGTGGGAAAGCCGGAGTTTTGCACTTGCAAGTACATGATCAAAAAAGATGTGTGCAAATAGTAGGCATGAAGCAACCATCATGTTTCTGTTTGGAGTTGAGGTTTTGATTTCCATGGGGTTTGCCTTTTGAGAACGGTGTTGACGTAGATTGTGAGCTTGCGCGCACAGGCGACGATGGCCTTTCGGTGGTGGTTGCCTTT
>JANPCE010000051.1:0-17778 GCA_031430795.1 Hyphomicrobiales bacterium | reverse complement strand
AGGACACTTTCAGCAATAAGTGAATCGATATCCTTTGGTGCGGCGGAGTGACTCAGGCGGATTCCCTGGTCTTGCGAACAGTCGTAAGTGCGGTTTGCATGGCCGACCTGGATGGGATCAAACAGCGCTGGACTACTTTGGGCTGCAAGCTGGACGAGCGCGGCCAGCGGTTGTTTGCAGCCAACGAGGTGCGTGCCGCGGGATATGGGGCGCTTGCTGCGGTGAGCCAGATCAGCGGCCTTGCCCGCTCTACCATCAATCGCGGCAAGGACGATCTCGCGGAGGGACCGTTGCCGGAAGGCCGGGTGCGGCGCAAGGGTGGAGGTCCGAAGCCTCTGAGCGAACGCGATCTGACCTTGGTGGCCGATCTGCAGCGCCTCGCCGAACCTTCAACGATGGGCGATCCGATGCGTCCGCTCAAATGGGTGTCGAAAAGTCCTGCGAAGCTGGCTGCGGCGCTTAAGGAAGGTGGCCATGTGGTGAGCCCCAACACGGTTGCCAAGCTGCTCGAGACGGAGCTCGAATACTCGCGCCAGTTCAATCGCAAGACACATGAGGGAACGAGCCATCCCGACCGCAACAGGCAGTTCGAACATATCAACGCGCATGTTGTTGCGGCACAGGCGGCGGGACAGCCAGTCATCTCCGTTGATACGAAGAAGAAGGAGCTTGTCGGCAACTTCAAGAACGGCGGCAGCGACTACCGACCGAAGGGTGATCCCGACCTCGTCAAGGTGCATGACTTCGAGGACAAGGCGCTCGGCAAGGTGGTGCCTTACGGCGTCTACGATGTCGGTGCGAATGCGGGCTGGGTCAGCCTTGGCATCACCAGTGACACGGCCGAGTTCGCGGTCAATGCGATCCGGACATGGATCGGGCGGGTCGGCGCAAAGCGCTATCAGGATTTGCGCGAGCTGACCATCACAGCCGACTGCGGCGGATCGAACGGCGCACGTGTGCGGCTGTGGAAAGTGGAGCTGCAGAAGCTTGCAGACGAGACCGGGATCACCCTCTCCATCCATCACTATCCACCTGGCACCTCGAAGTGGAACAAGATCGAGCACCGGATGTTCTGCCACATCACGCAGAACTGGCGCGGACGGCCCCTCGAGAGCCGACTGGCGGTCGTTGATCTGATCGGCGCGACGACAACCAAATCCGGCCTGAAAATCCAATGCGCACTCGACGACAGGACCTATCAGAAAGGCATCCGTATCAAAAAAGCCGAGATGAACCTCCTCAACATCGAAGGAGATGCATTCCATCCCGAATGGAACTACAAAATCAAACCACACCAAACCGACAAATCGTAGCACTTATAGGTGAAAGTGTCCTAACACGCGTAAAATCATTGCCCGTTTGGAGCGTGAAGGCTGGAAAATGCTGCATGGCGGTCGCCACGACAAATTTGAACACCCTTCATACCCCAACACAACTCTGATCGTGCCGCGCCACCGGGAAGTATCGCCCGGCGTGGCCCGTGACATCGCAAAAAAAGCAGGATGGACGTGATGACCCAGTATGTTGGTATTCTTGATGGCAGCGGCAAGGCCTATGGTGTGCGCTTGCCGGATTTGCCCGGTTGCTACGGCGCTGGCCCCACGCCGGAAGCCGCCATCGCGGATGCCATGTCAGCCGCACGGGAGTGGTTAAGCCACCGCGAAACGAAAAATGAACCCGCACCTAAAGCCCGCACCATGGCGCAAATCCTGAAAACCGAAACCATTGATGCGCACCGCAATGAGGTTGCTGTGATGATTCCGGTGGTGCTGGACAAAGGCCGCACGGTACGGGCCAATCTGACTTTTGATGCGGGCCTGCTGGAAGCCATTGACGCCGAAGCAACACGGCGCGGACTGACGCGGTCGGCGTTTCTGGCAAGTGCTGCACGGGAACGGCTGGAATTGGCGTAAGCGCGCAGGTTGCGGACCCATTTGGGCTCGACTCAGTGCTGAAAGTTCTTGATGCAGTTCAACGGCGGGAGCGCTTTAGGGATTCTGGGAGACGGGCTGATGGGGATCAATCGGGGACTGCGGGCGGAATCATCGGTGCGGGACTGACGCTTGCCAGCACCACAAACTGGCAAGCCACCTTGAGCTACGACGCCGAAATCCGCGGGCACGGTGTGCTGCACACGGCACGGGGCGGATTGACCTGAGCGTTTTGAGGGAGCGTTGATTTTTTTGAGACGGATGGAGCGGGTGAAGGGGATCGAACCCTCGTCTTGAGTTTGGAAAACTCTTGCTCTACCATTGAGCTACACCCGCCAATCCGGAATCGCCCGTCTTCGCTTGGACGAACAAGCTACGACGCGGCATCCGCCTTTGCAACCACCCGACGTGTCGCGCGCCATGGCCTTGGCGAAGGCGGATGGTGGGAGAGGTAGGACTCGAACCTACGAAGCCGTAAAGCAGGGGATTTACAGTCCCCCCCCTTTGCCACTCGGGACACTCTCCCAATTCATCCGGGTGATGAAAAAGCGCCAAACATCAAATGCCTGGCGCGGCGCGGTGTATGCCGTCCACACACTGTGCTGTCAAGCAGAACGGTGCATTCAAAGCCTTACTGGCTCCGCTGGCCGAACCAGACATCGTATAACCTGTCATAGGTTCCGTCCTCGCGCATTTTGAGCAGCGACGCATTGATGGATTTGCGCAGCTCTGAGCCACGCGGAAACAGGATGCCATAGTTTTCTTTTTTGAAAATGGCACCAACAACACGCACTTTTCCACGGCCCCCATTGGCGGCGTAGTAAAGCAACACCGGAGCATCAAACACAACGGCGTCCAGCGTGTCCTGTTCAAGGGCGGCGAAAGCCTGGTCGATTTTCTGGAACTCGGTCACTTTTGCGCCATGTTCTTTCAACCAGGCTGCGGCGGTTGAACCAGCGGTGGTGCCGGTATTCTTGCCGGGCAAATCCTCTGGACCTTGAATGCCGCCCTGCAGCTGTTGAACCGTGAAGCTCGAGGTCAATTCGGCTTGCCAAAACGTGAGGAACAAAAGGCTTGCAAAGATTGCGGCAATCGATGTGAAACGCCCGAGCTTCGAATGCGGTGTGTCATTCTGCTGGCCGGCGGCGGCGGACAGTGCCCACCCCATGGCTTGAAAAACACCGGGAAAGTACTGCGTGGAAAATGGTGACGCCTCGTGCTTGCGTTCCGCCCACCAGACAAGGTGGCCGGGCACAAGTATCAGCAAAGCCAAAATGCCAAGCAGATAAGGCATGGCACCCGTCGAGAACGTGCCAAAGAGGCGCGACAGCGAGAATCCTTCCTCATTGGTTTTACGCACCATGACCTGCAAGCCGCTCTCAAACATCGGCTGCGAGAAATCAAACTGCTGCTCACGCTCGGACGTCACCGAAATGGCGGCAATGCCGACTTGCGCCTGACCAGAGTCAACGGCGGCCAAAATCTCCTTCACATTGGCGGTTTCCTTCCACGTGAAGGTGATGCTGTTCCGCTTGGCAATTTCGTTCCAGAGGTCAGCGGAAAAACCGACATAGGCGTCACCCCCCGGAATGATGAAAGGCGGCAACACGCGGGTTGCGACGGTCGTTGTTGTACGCGCGGCCGGAGCGTCTTGCGCGATTGCACCAATGGTCCCCGCCAATAGACTGGCGAGCACGGTAAAAATGAGAAAAAGCTTGCGAAATATCATGACGGGAGAAGCTTCTGCCAAACTCCCGCACAAATTGATAGGGTGTCAGCGGGGGTGTTGATGAAACAGTGGTGTGGCGCACACGTATGCCAAGGCAAGCCCCGCCAATTGGGCAGCCACGAAGCCCGGAACGCTGGATGGGGCGATGCCGGCAAAGCTGTCGGAAAACACTCTCGCAATCGTCACAGCTGGATTGGCAAATGATGTGGATGACGTGAACCAATAGGCCGATGTGATGTAAAGCGCGACGGCGGTGGGAATGCGTTCACGGCTGTGTTTGCCAATGCCCGCAATGACCAGCAACAATCCCAGTGTCGCCACGACTTCGCCGATCCATTGGCCAGTTCCACCGCGTGCGCTGTCCGATATTTGCAGGACGTCAAGACCAAACATCGCATTGGCGGTCAGGCAGCCAATGATGCCGCCACAGACCTGCGCCAAAGTGAAAGCTGCGGTTATTGACCACGATTGGGTTTTGTGAACAGACAACCAAAGACTGACGACAGGATTGAACTGGGCGCCGGAAATGGGCGCGAACAGGCTGATCAACACATAAAGTGCCGCACCCGTGGCAATGGCATTGGCCAACAGTGCAAGCGCAACATTTCCACCCGCAAGGCGTTCGGCCATGATGCCTGAGCCAACAACGGCACAGACCAGAAAACCAGTGCCCAAAGCCTCGGCGGCAAGTGAACGGGTGTCGATCATTCAATCATCCCTTTGGCCAATCATCGTGATGGAATTCTTCAAATCTGCTGTCGACCTGGTTTCCAATGGCAAAGTCAAAAATGCCTCGATTCGTCGCCTGAGTTTTCGATAGGCCAGTTCACAGGCCGCCGCGATCTCCGCAGTCGCGCCCGTCACATCATAGGGATCATCAATGCCCCAGTGGGCTTGCAGCGGAACGCCGATCCATACCGGGCATTGTTCTGACGCAGCACTGCCGCAAACGGTGAAGACGTAGTCCATTTTCGGTGCCGCAGTTGCCGCAAACTCATCCCAGCTTTTTGAGCGGAGGCCTGACACGTCGTGACCCTTGGCCTTCAGCAATGCAAGCGCAAGCGGATTGACTGCGCCAGCGGGCTTGCTTCCAGCACTGTGAGCGACAAGTCTGCCGGAGCCAAGGTCCCGCAGCAAAACCTCACCCATGATTGAACGGCAGGAATTGCCTGTGCAGAGAATCAGTACATGCCTCATGCGACGCTCTCTCGCCCACAATTGTGACAATCACGTTACGACAGTGACACGCCTTTCAGGGGTCTAACCACACTTGGCTGTCATTTTCCACGCCGCTTCGGCGTAAACCGGAGCTGAGGTCAGCAGTCCATTCAAACCTTCTTTGCATTTGAAATAGCGCAGACTGGACGTGGCAACGGCGGTCGCGTCTTTTTGCTGCTTCGCGTTCATGCCGGACACGGACATGGCGTATTGGCCGCCTTGCGTGGGCGCGAATTTCAGTTGATAGGTTTTTCCGTTGTAGAAAATCGGCTCCGTGCGTGAAGGTGCTGCCTTTGGCACTGAGGCTGCGATGGGTTGCCGCACATTCTGTGTCACGCGCACAGAGGCCTCTTTGTTGCTGCAGGCTGCAAGCAACAGCGGTGTGACCAAGGCAATAACAATTTTCATGCAGGCTGGATAAACCGCAAGCCTCGACGGAGCAAGTCAAAGCTGGCATAGGCCCATGCGCCATGAACTCAGCATTTGACACCACCGCCCTGCTCTCTCCACGCGCCGCCGCGTCCGACGAAGGTGCAATCATCCGCATGTCGCAAAAAACCCGGGAACTGCGGGCGAAGGGCAAAGACGTCGTCGCTCTGACCTTGGGGGAACCGGATTTTGACACGCCGCTTTTTATTCAAGATGCGGCACTGGCAGCGATGCGGTCGGGGCAGACGCATTACGCGCCTGTTGCCGGCGTGCCGGAGTTGCGCGAGGCGGTGGCGGAGAAATTGCGGCGCGAGAATGGGCTGCATTACTCGGCTGCGCAGGTTGTGCTGGCCAATGGCGCGAAGCAGGCGATCAACAATGCGGTGTTGTCGATCATCGGGCCGGGTGATGAAGTGGTGATCCCTGCCCCATACTGGGTGTCCTATGAGGGCAGCGTCAGATTTGCGGGGGGCTCGCCCGTTGTATTGCCTTCGACGTTGACCGAGAACTACAAGACGCCGGTGGCGCGCATTGGCGCGGCGATCACTGAACGCACCAGACTCATCATCATCAACTCGCCATCCAATCCGACAGGGGCGGTGTGGACGCGTGCTGAACTCGAAGCGCTCGCAGCCATCGTGCGACAACATCCGAAGTTGATGGTGTTGAGCGACGAGATCTATGAATACATCCTGTTTGACGGAGAGCTGGTCTCCTTCGGCAGCCTGCCCGGCATGATCGAACGCACTGTCACGGTGAACGGCTTTTCCAAGGGCTTTGCCATGACGGGTTGGCGGCTTGGCTATGCCGCCGCACCGGAGCCCATTGCCAAGGCGATGGCGCGGATGCAGAGCATCATCAGTGCGGGGGCCAACGCCTTTGTGCAGCGGGCGGCCATCGCGGCTTTGCAAGGACCGCGTGACGACGTTGCGAAGATGCGGGAAGCCTATCGCCGCCGCAGGGACATTGTTTTGCAGGCATTGCGCGCCATTCCGGGAGTGGCGGTCGCCGACATTCCAGCGACGTTTTATGCGTTTCCGGATGTGTCAGCGTTTCTCGGCCGCAAGGCTGGAAACACGGTGGTCAACACCTCAAATGAATTGTGTGACTGGTTGTTGGAAGAACACGGTGTCGCAACAGTGCCGGGATCGGCATTTGGCGCGCCTGAAGCGGTACGATTGTCATTTGCGACGAGTGAGAAGAACTTGGTGAAGGGGTTGGATCGGATTTCTGTTGGGTTGGGGCAACTTGCATGACTCCCCTCTCCCGCAAGGGGAGAGGGTTAAAGTAAGATGATACCTTCCCTCTCCCCTTGCGGGAGAGGGTGGCGAGCGCAGCGAGACGGGAGAGGGGAGTTTGTTTCACTCCGCCGCGATATGTTTTGCAGCCTTCATCGGTTTCGCCATGTCCCGCAGCTGCTGTTCCATGGATTGGATTCGGTGCTGCAAAGCCGCCACGTCGTCTTCGACGTGGTTGACGGCAACACCCACCTGCTGGACAACACCTTCCACGCCCTCCACTTTTTCACGCACGGGATCAATGACCGTCGGTTCATCCGATGCGCCGACAAAGCGGCCAAAGGTCCAACTGGTCAGGCGGGCGAGATCGTCCATTACGATATAGAAAGACGGCACGAAAATCAGGCTGAGAAAGGTTGACGTGATCAGGCCGCCGATCACGGCAATGGCCATGGGCGAGCGGAAGTCACCACCCTCGCCGACACCAAGGGCAGATGGCAACATGCCGGCACCCATGGCGATGGTGGTCATGACGATGGGACGTGCGCGTTTGTAGCCCGCATCCGCCACGGCATCGATGCGCGACATGCCGTGTCTCACGCGCTCCACCGCAAAGTCCACCAACATGATGCCGTTCTTGGCGACGATGCCGATGAGCATCAGCATGCCGATGATGACGGGCATCGAGAAGGCGTTGCGGGTGAGCAGCAGTGACGCCACCACGCCAACGATAGACAGCGGAAGTGAAAGCAGAATGGCAAAGGGCTGGAACACATTGCCAAGCAGAAGCACGAGTACACCCAGCATCAGGATCACACCGAGGCTGGCGGCTTTCAAAAACTCGCGGTTGATGTCGCCCTGGATTTCAGCGTCGCCACTTTCAGCAATTTTGACATTGGCAGGCAGCCCGATCTTGGTTGCAACTTCCTGGATGCGCGCAGACGCATCGCCAAGCTCGGTGCCCGGCATGATGTCTGCACCAATTGTCGCCTGGCGTTGGCGGTTCAGGCGCTTGATGGAACTTGGGCCTTCGCTGAAGGTCACATCAGCCACAGATGAAAGCGGAACTGTTTTGCCGTCATTGGTGGAGATACGCAGGTTCTTCAGCTCGCTGAAATCCGTGCGCGACGCCTCTGGCACTTGCACACGAATGGGCAACAGCCTGTCGCCGGCGTTGAACTTCGCCAGCAGCGGATCAAAATCACCGATCATGGCCACACGCACGGCCTGCGAAATCTGTTGGGCCGAAATGCCAAGCTTTGCCGCTTCATCGGTGCGCGGAACAATCTTGATTTCGGGGCGTTCCAATGCGCCGATGCCCATGACCGAGCGGAGTGTCGGTTCCTGTCGCAGTGCGCCTTCCAGTTTGGCCACTGCCTCGGCAAGTGCCACTTCATCGTTGGACAGCATGTTGAATTCAATTTCACGGGTGCCACGTTCCGTCACTTTGTACCAACGCACATCCGGCAAGGTGGACAGCAGCGGCAGCACCTGGTTTTCAACATCCCACTGTGGCGTCTCGCGGCCATTGGTCTTGACACGGGGAATGCCGACACCCGTCAAGCTATTGATGCCATTGACCATGGGGTTGACGATGCCCGCGAGCAAACTGTGGTCACGCCGGTTCAGGTTGACGAACACCGACGCATAGCGGGGTTCAAGACCACCTGTCGGCGTTGTGCCACCCAAAACAAAGACATGGCTGACATTTTCATTGGTGCGGATGGTGCGGGCCATGCCTTCGCTGATGACCATGGTTTCTTCGAGCCGCGAACCCGGTGGAAGTTCAACGCCCAGCACAAAGCGGCTTTCATCACCGCGCGGAATGAATCCGGTGGGAAGGTAGGGGAATAGCAAAGTGGAGAGTCCGAGAATGCCAAACGCGATGACGATAGTGAAATAGCTCATCAGGCGGGGCCGCACGGCTTCGCCTGACAACGAAACACCCTGTGATTCAGCGCGGCGGGCGCTGACATAAAAGTGGTAATTCTTGCGGAAGTAAAGGATGGCGCGCAGCAACATCAGCACAGCGCCAACGCCACCCATCGCAAGGGCACCCATGCTGACAAAGCCCACGCCCTTGAACAGTGTGTTGTCGGAACTGAACATGCTGCCGAACAGCATTTTGACAATCCCCAGAATGATGCCTGAGAACACAAACACCATGGCCAGCGCCCACAGCTGCTCCACACGGCGGTTGCGCGTCGTAACCCGCGTGACGACTGGCGCCCAGTTGAGGAAGCGCAAAAGTTTCACATAGGCCCGCGTGAAGAAGCCCGTCGGCAGTTCTTCATGTCCGCCAGACTTCATGAAATAGGCCGACAGCATCGGCGTGATGAGCCGCGCCACAATCAAGGAAAAGAACACGGCGATGGCGACGGTCAGTCCGAATTGCTTGAAGTATTGTCCGACGATACCGTCCATGAACGACACCGGCACGAACACCGCGATGATGGTGAAGCTGATGGCGATGACGGCGAGGCCGATTTCGTCCGCCGCTTCCATCGAGGCGCGGTAAGCTGATTTGCCCATGCGCATGTGCCTGGCAATGTTTTCTATTTCCACAATGGCATCGTCGACCAGGATACCCGTCGCCAAGGTGATGCCGAGGAAGGACACGAGGTTGAGTGAAAAACCGAGCAGGTCCATTGCCCAGAATGTCGGGATGGCTGACAGCGGCAATGAGATCGCTGAAATCAGCGTGGCGCGCCAGTCGCGCAGGAAGATCAAAACGACAATGACCGCGAGGATGGCACCTTCGATGAGGGACTCCATGGCGGCGACGTAGTTGCCGTAGATGGAATAGACCGTGTCATCAACAAGTTCAAAGGCCACGGCATTGTTGGGGCCGTCCAGTTCCGCAACCTTGGCGGACACGCGGTCGCCCACGTCTTTTGAACTCGCACCCTTGGCGCGGAAAATCGAGAAGGTGACAACCGGGTCACCGTTGAAACTGGCAAGCGAACGTGGTTCTTCTGTGCTGTCAGTCACTGTTGCGATGTCGCGCAGGCGCACTTGCTGGCCACCCGGCAAAGCCAGTGTGAGGCTGCGCAAGGTTTCAAGGTCACGTGCACCACCCAAGGTGCGTATGGCCTGTTCAGTGCCGCCCACTTCGCTGCGACCTGCACCGGAATCGGAGTTGATGGAGCTGAGTTCCGCGTTGACTTGTGCTGCAGTGAGACCCAATGATTGCAGCTTCGCAGGATCAAGATTGACGCGTATCTCGCGGTTCACGCCACCATACCGCTCCACCCGGCCCACACCGGTGAGGCCCTGCAACTGGCGCTTGACAATGTCGTCCACATACCAGGACAGCTGTTCCAGCGTCATGCCGGGGGCTTTGATGGCATAGGTCTGGATGGATTGACCTTCGACGTCGATCTTCTGGACGATCGGCTCGTCAATGCCGCCTGGCAAATCGCTGCGGATTTTGGCTATCGCGTCCTTCACATCTTCAAGCGCCTGATCTGTTGAAACACCAAGGCGGAATTCAACCGCCGTCGACGAATTGCCGTCGGACATGGTGGAGATGATATTTTTCACACCCGCAATGGCCGAGACTGCATCTTCGATTTTCTTGGTGATCTGCGATTCGAGCTCAGCAGGTGCGGCACCCGACTGCCCCACCGAAACCGCGACAATCGGCACGTCAATGTTCGGGAACTGCGTGATCGGCAGCTTCGAAAAACTTTGCATGCCCACAAGGGTGAGCACAAAAAACAGCAGGATCGCCGGAACCGGATTGCGGATGGACCAGGCCGAGAAGTTGAAGTTCATTGTTCACGCCTCAAAAGGACAAACCGATTACTGGGTGGAGTCGATCGTGACAGGTGTCACCACATCGCCATCGCGCACGAAGCTTCCGGCGCGGGCCACAAAGGTTTCACCTTCAGCAACGCCGTCAGTGACCTCGATGTCTGTCGTGCTGACGAGGCCAGTGATGACGCGGCGCACCTGCACCTTGCCATTTTTGACGATCTGCACGGTGGGGCCATCTTCCCCAAAGGTGACGGCGGTCAATGGAAGCGTCACCCCCTCGCCTGCTGCAAGCGCGATGGTTGCACGGCCAAATGCGCCCAGCGGCACGCGCACACCCTTGGCGAGTTTCACATGTACCTCGCCGATGCGCGTTGTGCGGTCCACTTCGGGCGAGATCAGAGCCACTTCGCCTTCCAAGGCCTTGTCATAGCCGTTGACCGCGATGGAAGCCTTCAGGCCCTTTTTGACTTTCGGCAAATCCGATTCCGGCACTTCTGCCACAAGCTTCACCTGCCCCAATGCCACGAGGTCAAACATGGCGTCACCGCCAGCGCTTGACAACATGCCGTACTCGACGGTGCGCTTGCTGATAAAACCTTCCACAGGGGCCTTGAGTTCCGTGCGCGACATGCGCAGTTTCAATTCATCTGCCGTTGCTTCGAAAGCAAGCCGGTCAGCCTTGGCGGCCGTCAGTGAAATCTCTGCGGCGTCCAGTTGCGAGGCAGCGATGTCGAATGCAGCCTGGCGCGCATCAAATTGTTCAACGGTGCTGACGCCGGTGGAACGCAGCTTTTTTGTGCGGTTCAAATCAGCCTGGGCCTGGTTGCGATTGATCTTGGCCTGCTGGATCTGGTTCTTCGCCGCAAGCACCGCAGCGTCATTCCGTGCCAGGCTCGCTGCATTTTGCGCCATCAGGATTTTGACGTCATTATTGTCAAGCCGCGCCAACACCTGACCTTCTTTGACGGTATCACCCTCTTCAGCCAAAATTTCGACAACGGCATAGCCTTGCACCAGAGGCGCGATCTGCACCTTGGCGCCTGCTGCGAAGCTGCCCGTCACCACCAGTTCCTCTTTGATGGGCTTCTTTTTCGCCACCATCACCGAAATCGTCGGCGCAGCATTCGCCGCGGCAGGCTGTTGCGCATCAGTTGCTTGTGCCCAGACGGCGACAGGCCCGACACCGAACAACAAGACGGCTGCAAGTGCTGTGACAATTGTAGTCTTTTTCATTTTGACTTCCCTCATTATTCAGCGGCCACCTTGGGGTGGTTCTTCGCATAATCTCTCAGCTTCTCTTCCAGATAGGCACTGCCAGCCCGCAATACAGCCTCGCCATAGCCCATCACGAATTCACCCGCCGCATTGCCCTCCATCTCACCACGGCACTGGGCGATGTTGGCGAGGTCGGCGCGCAAATCTGAAAGTTGCTTTTCTACGGCGGCAATCTGCGAGGGGATTGTCAGATGATGTTGCAGCAACATGACAAACAGAAATTCCGACTTGTATTTGTCACGCGCGGGCAAAACCGAAAGGGCCTGACGCAAGGCTTTCTGGCCCATTTCTGTGACGGCATAGACTTTCTTATCAGGCTTGCCGCTCTGCTCTTCCTCACGGCAGGTGACAAACCCTTCTGAGGCCAGCTGGTTCAGTGCCGGATAGATCGAGCCATAACTCGCTTCGATGAAATGGCTGAAAAGTCCGTCTTCGACGTCTTTCTTGATCTCGTAGCCCGTGGCATCACGAAGCGAGAGATAACCCAGGCAGAGGGTTTTGACGTTCATTCCGGTTGAATCCGATATATTCTGGTTTGATATATATCGGAATAGCGCAACGGGCGGGTTACGTCAACACAGCCAGGCATATGGTGTGCTGGTGCGAAGCAGGTGACGGAAGCCGAATCGCGCTACAACTTCTCCATGCGCCAATTCCTCTTTGCACTCATCATCGCCCTCGCCGCCTGCCTCCCCGCAAGCGCCCAGGAAAAAGCCCCGGACATCAAAGTCACGCACCCTCTCGATGCGTTGACGCCTGCCGAACTCAAGCAAGCCACTGATTTGTTGCGCACGCAAAAGCTGGTGACGGAAAGCGCGTTGTTCAGTGCTGTAACTTTGATTGAGCCAGACAAAGCCACCGTCCGCGCCTGGAAAAGCGGTGACAAGATTCCCCGCGTTGCCCTTGTGATTGTCCGCGACCAGCAAAAAACCAGAGAAATCCGCGTCGACATCACAGCAAACCGACTCATCAGTTCAATCGACCGCCCCGGCAAACACCCGATGATCATGGATCGCAACTGGCTGCGCGCCCGTGATGCCTTCATGAAAGACAAGCGCCTGATCGAGGCCCTGAAAAAACGCGACTACACGGACTTCGCCAAAGACGTGTTCTGCACCCCCAACAGCGCAGGCGTTCTCTCAACCGACGACTTCGGTGACCGCCACATCGTCCGCGTCCCCTGTTTCACCTCCCGGGACCGCTTGCACCCCAATTTTCCCCGCGCCATCGAAGGCATCTCCGGAATCGTCGATGCCGAGACTGGCGAAGTGCTTTCCGTCCTCGACTTCAGAAACGTCGCTATGCCTCCCCCTCCCCCGGGCTATGGCGAAGACACGCCCAAACAGGACAAGCCCCTGAAACGGGTGGACATCCGTGCCGCTGAAAAAGGCAACGTCAAGGTCACCGAAAATTTCAACATTACCTGGCAACGCTGGTCAATGCGCGCCCGCGCCGACAAGCGCGCAGGTCTCATCGTCTCGCTCGTGACGTTCGATGACGGCAAGGCCGTGCGCGATATCGCCTACCAAATGAATATCTCCGAACTCTTCGTCCCCTACATGGATCCTGAAACCAGCTGGGCCTACCGTACTTTTCTGGACGCGGGCGAGTTTGGCCTCGGCTATCTCATGTCCTCCCTTGCACCCGGCGTGGATTGCCCCGCCACAGCCATCTTCAAGGACCTCGTCTTCCCCAATGATGTTGGTGGCGCATTCATGCGGCCCAATGCGCTCTGCATCTTTGAGCGCCCCACCGGAGACCCGGCATGGCGGCATTATTCAGCGGGCCGCAAACAGGTTTACGGTGTTGCGCAAACAGAATTGGTGGTTCGCCACATCCCGACTCTCGGCAACTATGACTATGTGGTGGACTACGTCTTCAGCCCGCAAGGCAACATCAAGCTCCGCGTCGGCTCCACCGGCTTCGACGCCGCCAAGTCCACCGCGGCAAAAGACATGGACGCCCCCGAAGCCACTGCCGATGCAGCGTTCGGCACCCTGATCGCACCTTACACCATCGCCCCCTTCCACGACCACTACTTCAACTTCCGCCTTGATCTTGACGTGGACGGCGAAAACAACACACTGGTGCAAGACGTGTTTGTGCCAACGGAAGCCCCTGCGGCCAGCGGCCGCAAAACCCTGTGGAAGATTGATACCAAGCGCTATGTCAAGGAAGGACCCATTGCCCGCAGCCACGACACAGGCAAGCTTGGACCATTGCGTGTCACCAACCCCGGCAAGAAGAACGCCCTGAAACAAACCGTCAGCTACTGGCTCAACGCCCACCATGACGCCCAATCCATCATGGCCGACGACGACGCGTCCCAAGCCCGTGCCGCGTTTTCGCAACACCAGTTCTGGGTGACCAAAAACAAGGCGAACGAGAACTGGGCCGCAGGCACCTACCCCAATCTGCAAAAGCAGGATGACGGCCTCCCTGTTTACGTCGCCGACGCCGAAGCCATCTCTGGCGAAGACCTCGTCATCTGGTACACCATGGGCTTCCGCCACATCACCAGACCCGAAGACTTCCCCATTCTCCCCACCTTCTGGCACGAGATGACAATCCGCCCCGCTTTCTTCTTTGACAGGGACCCCTCAATGACGTTCAATCCGGGCGTGACAACAAAGTAAGGAGCACGCGAATGCCAAAGGCCTACTGGATCGCCCACGTCACCGTCACCGACATGGACGCCTATCAGGCTTACCGCGCCCTCGTCCCCGCCATCCTCGTTGCCCATGGCGGAAAGTTTATTGTCCGCGGCGGCGCGCAAACCATTGTCGAAGGCCAGGCCCGCCCCCGCGCTGTTGTCATTGAGTTCCCGTCCCTCCAGGCGGCAAATGACTGCTACAACTCATCAGCATACCAAGCCGCCAAAGCCTTGCGCATCAACGCCAGCACCGGCGATGTTTGCATTGTCGAGGGTTGGGAGTGAAAATAGTCAGCCCTACCTGTCCGTCGCCCCTGGAATAGGCCTGTATGCCTCCAGGATGCGTCAGGAAGGCCTTGGAGGGTGTGGAAGGTAGGGTGGTAGCGGACATACTGGGAATCGCTTCCACGGGGCTGGAATGTGCCCTGGAATCGATTTCTACCTAGGGTTTAATTTCCAAATTGAACTCGCTCCTACATCCACAACTTCAACCCCCAGACGATCAGCGGGATTGTCACAACGCTTGACACTGTCGTGACGATCACCGCGTGACCGGCCCCCGCGACATAGGCATTGTTCTGCCGCGCCAGAATGAACGCGTTGCCCGCCGTCGGCAACGCCGCCATCATGACAGCCACTTTCAGCCAGACATCATCCGCCGCCACAAACAGCGCCACGGCCGCAAAGGCCAGAACGGGATGCAACACCAGTTTGATGGCCGTCAGCGTGGCGAGATCGGCATTGAGCGTCGGCCTCTCCCGCAATGAAACCGTCACCCCCATGGCAAAGAGTGCGATGGGCCCCGCCGATTGTTTCAGCATGTCGAGCATGGTGAGAACGCCGCCTGATGGCATCCACTGGGCGGCCGAGGCAATGAACCCGAGAATTGTCGCCACGTTGAAAGGGTGGGTGAAAACATCAACCGCGATTTTGGCGGTCCAGCCCTTGCCACGCGTACCATCCAAACCCGCAAAAACCGCCGTCAGAATGAACAGCACGGTGCAGTCAAAGCTGAACACCAAGGCCGCTGGCACCGCCGCACCGCTCCCGAAAAACGCCACCGCCAATGGCAACCCCATATAGCCGACATTGCCGTAGGCGGCGGACGTTGCCATCAGGGCCGCGTCTTTCATCTGTACACGGAAGACATGGGCGGCCAGCGCCCACATGACGAGATAGCAGGCCACCGTCGCCCCCGCCGTGGCCAGCACGTAAGCGGGATTGACCAGTGTTTCAAAAGGCGTTGCCGCGACGACCAGAAAAATCAACGGTGGCAGCGCGAAATACAAAACAAAGACATTGAGCCACGCCAGCCCCTCTTCGCTTTTCGCCCAAACCCGCCCGGCGATGACCCCCAGCAGGATCAGCCCGAAAAACGGCAGCGCAATGTTCAGAATCTCGGTCACCCGGATTCTCTTGCCTTCCCGCGCGCGTATTGGCAATCATGCTTCATGGGCAATCCTCGCAGCGCAAAATTCGATATCGGGCAGGTTGTCCGCCACAGGGTGTTTGATTTCCGCGGCGTCATTTTCGATGTGGACCCCGAATTCAACAACACCGAAGAATGGTACAACGCCATCCCCGAGCACGTGCGCCCGAAAAAGGACCAGCCCTTTTACCACCTCCTCGCGGAGAACGCGGAAACCGAATATGTGGCTTACGTGTCAGAGCAAAACCTGCTGACCGAAGATCCGCCCACCCCCGTGCGCCACCCCCAGGTGCGGGACTATTTCAACGGCTTCGACGAAAAGCGCGGCAAATATCTGAAGCGTCAGGGAACGGCACACTGAATCATGCAACACCGCTATCACTTCATTTCCGGCCTGCCCCGCTCCGGCTCCACCTTGCTTGGTGCCATTTTACGCCAAAACCCAAAAACCCACGCCGCCATGTCCAGCCCCGTGGGCCATATCTTCCGCGCCATTTTCGCGTCGATGGGCGCGTCCAACGAATTTTCGATCTTTCTGTCAGAGGCGCAAAAGCGCGCCATCCTCGGCTCCATCTTCAGCGCCTATTACGGCTCCATGGAAACGCCGCGCGAATTGATCTTCGACACCAACCGCCTGTGGACCTCGCGCATGCACATCCTGCAAGAGCTGTTTCCCGGCTCGAAAGTCATTTGCTGTGTGCGCAATCCCGCCTGGATCTTGGACTCCGTTGAAAAGCTCATCCGCAAGAACGCCCTCGACAATTCCAAGCTCTTCAACGACATGGAAAGCGCCACCGTTTACAGCCGCGCCGAAGCGTTGCAACGCCGCGACCGCATGATCGGCTTCGCCTGGACCGCGCTGAAAGAAGCCTACTTCGGCGAACACGCCGCAAATCTCCTGCTGGTGGATTACGACATCTTCGTGCGCGAGCCGAAGGACACCATCAACCTCATCTACAAATTCATCGGCGAAAAGGAATTCGACCACGACTTCAACAACGTCGAATACTCAGCCGACGATTTCGACGCCTTCATGCACACGAAGGGCCTCCACACCGTGCGCCGCAAAGTCGAGTTCGTGCAACGCGACACCGTGCTGCCGCCGGACCTCTTCAAACAATTCGAAGCTTTGCAATTCTGGAACGAGCCGCACCCGACAAAGGCGAACCGGATCACCAAGCGGATGGAAACACCGCCAGCGGCAGGAGCAGCAAAGGCGGCACCGGCGCGGAGTGGGAAGAAGTAGTCCAACGCCATGCAAACGGCGTCGGTACTTTTTTCTGAAGCGGATTCAGAGGACGGACTCTGGCAAAAGTTGCATGTTCACGCTGGCCAACACTTCGGAAATCACCCGCGCCCTCTTCGGCTTCTGCCATTCGCGCACAACGGTGGCGGGAGAGCCGGCCCCGAATGTCTGGACAGAATTCCCGGTTTCTTAAAGCGGTTCCGGGTAAGTTTGAACCACTGCCAACCAAAAAAACCGTCATAGCCCGCTTCATGCCTACTATATGCACACATCTTTTTTGATGACGTTCTAGCAAGAGCAAAACTCCGGTTTTCCCACAAAAACCGTCATCCCGGCGAAGGCCGGGACCAGGCTTCTGCGCGCCGCCTTGGGTCAGCCTCGTCCCGGCCTTCGCCGGGATGACGGCCATAATGAATTTAAAAAATCGTTTGTGATGAAATGAAAAGGCCGATTTTCAATCGTGCTTGTGTCACAAAATATTGTGTGAATCTTTTAGGCTTCATGCGGGCTACCCATGGGTCCTCCGCAAGAAGCCACTGCTGTCCGGTTAAGGAACGCAAAGCAACGAATTGACCGATATGACTCAAGTGGTTGTCCACGCTTTGCGGATGAAGAACTTAAGAAATCCCCCTCATCCGTCATGGCCCGCATTCATGCGGGCCACCCATGCGGCGGCTGCGATGAAATGAAATTGGGTAGCATTTACTCAGGTTTTCCCCCGCCTAACCATCCATGGGTGGCCCGCATGAAGCGGGCCATGATGTGTGGACGGCCTCCGATCGGCATCTTTGTGCCATGGTGTGTGTCGTAACAACTCACCAGAGGAGACCGTCCATGAACAAGCTTAGCACAATCGGCCTGGATACCGCCA
>JANPCE010000050.1:0-84692 GCA_031430795.1 Hyphomicrobiales bacterium | reverse complement strand
CCAAAAACCCCTGTCCCGGCCCTTCCCGGGTATGACGTTTTCTGTAAAAAACCGGGTTTTTTGCTCTTTCAATTACACGATAAAAAAATTTGGGTGATTTGGGCCCGCCTTATGGGGGCCATGACGGGGTTTGGGACTGCATGCGACTCCCACAACACCAAAGCCCCACTATTTTTTGTCAGTTCTATTTTTGTTCTTGACATCATTCCATACTGTGATTATGTGTTTTCCCAGTTGGTCCGGAAAGGAGGGACAATGTCGACAGTGTACCGAAATTGCCGGACCATCCAGCAGCGCCTGCAAGATGTGGCCGACACAGCCATGCCTTTCGGGAGCCGGAGGCGAGCCCCGGGGGTATTACGGCCCTCGCGCGGATATCCGCATAGCATCCACAACAGGCAGCCGGGCCTAGTCCGTAAGTGCTGTCGCCCGTGGCACTGTGAGTGCAAACTTCTTTGGCAAAAATCGCTGCGTCCCCACAGGGTTCCAAGGGAAACCAGAAACGGACAATCAGCCCTCCCCGCCGTCATGGCCCAAAGCCATGACGGTTTGGCGGCGCATGTCCTCTGGTTGCCCACACGAATCCGCCTGGCTTTGCGCCATCCCTTTCTCTTTTCCCTTCCCTTCGGCAAGAAGCCGGGCAGGACATTTCCTTCCGCCTTTCCTTTGCTGCAACAGGTGATGTCGCCATGACGTGACGCCCCCTCATCCGTCCCGCATTACTCTCCTCCTCTCCCGCTCGCGGGAGAGGACGCTTTGCGTGGCAAGGTGATTGGGGGCTGCACGCTTGAATGTTCAAGCTGCGTGGGCCATCACCACTTCGTCTTTGGGCTGCTTCGCACCGGTGATGTATTGCACCACCTCTTCGCCGGATGTGTCCGCTTTCCGCAGGTTCGCAACAATGCGCCCGCGTCTGAACACCACGATACGGTCTGCAAGGTCGAAGACCTGGCGCATGTTGTGGCTGATCAAAATCAGCGGCTCGCCATTAGTCTTCAGTGTACGGACGATATTTTCCACCTGGGCGGTTTCGGCCACGCCCAGTGCCGCTGTCGGTTCATCCATGATGATCAGCTTTGAGGCAAAGGTTGCCGTACGCGCAATCGCCACGCATTGGCGCTGGCCGCCGGACATGCGGCGGATGGAGTTGGAGAGGTTGGGGATTTTGACGCCCGTGCGCTTCAAGGCTTCAACAGTTGCCGCACGCATGGCTTTGAAATCAAGAATTGAAAAGGGGCCGAGATTGAACAGGATGCGTTCACGGCCCAAAAACAAGTTCGAAGGCACGTCGAGATCATCGGCCAACGCCAGGTTCTGGAACACGGTTTCAATGCCAGCTTTTCGCGCGTCCAGCGGTGTCTTGAAATTCACGTCGTCGCCGTCGAAGGTGATCTTGCCTGATGTCTTCTGTTCGACCCCGGTGATCTGGCGCACGAAGGTGGATTTACCCGCACCGTTGTCGCCCATGATGGCGACATGTTCGCCCTTCATCAATTCAAAGTGGGCGCCTTCGAGGGCATGCACACCGCCGTAGTGCTTGGTGAGGCCTTCGGTTTTGAGGATGATCTCTGACATTTGTTCAAGCCTTTTTTCCGGAGAAACCACCACGCTGGCGCACCTGGTCCAAAACCACTGCGGCGACAATGATCGCACCCTTCACCATCTCCTGATAATAAGCGTTCACACCCAGGAAAATGAAGCCGGAAATGATGACGCTGAGGATGAGGAAGCCGAGGCACGTCCCGATGATGGAGCCGCGTCCGCCGGACAGTGACACACCACCAATCACAGCCATGGTAATGGCGTCCAATTCATACATGGTGCCCATGCCGGCCTGGGCGGTCTGCTGCTTTGAAATAAGGACCACGCTTGCCAGCCCCGCCAACATGGCTGCGAGGGTGTAGACCAGCACCTTGTGGTTTTCGACCTTGATGCCGGAAATGCGCGACGCCTCCTCGTTGGAGCCGACTGCGTAACAGTGCTTGCCGAATTTTGTGTACCACAGCACCAGTTGGAACAGGACAGCGACCGCGATGAAAATCACGAACGGCTTGACGCCAGTACCGATGACATTGAAATCTGCCGTGGGAAACGAAATGGGCTGGCCATTGGACCACCAGCGCGAGGCACCGCGCGCCGCCACCATCATGGCGAGGGTTGCGATGAAAGGCGGAATTTTGGTGTAGGCTACCAGAGCACCGTTGATCAGGCCTGCGATGACACCGCAGACGAGACCGACGATGATGGGGATGAAAATTGGCAAGTCCATCCACTCCGGGCCGAAGACGGCCTTGGGATTGGGATTGCCATTGACCAACGCAGTCTGCGCGAAAGACATGGTGATCATGGCCGTTGCCGCGAGCACAGAGCCTGACGATAGATCGATGCCGCCGGAAATGATCACCATGGTCACGCCGACGGCGATGATGCCTTGCACCGCAAGCTGCACGAAAATAGCGGAGAGGCGCTGGTTGTTGAACAGTGTGTCAACGCCTTCGCGGGTGTTGAACAAGAAGCTGTCATTGGCCAAAATCCAGCCCAGCACCTCGAAAATCGCGACCATGGCGACAAGGGCGATGAGGACGTTGATTTCGCCCGGCCAATCGCGTTTGGTTTTGTCGTAGGTCAATCCGCCCACGCCGTGTGTTTCAGTTGTCACGGGGTCCGCTCCTGTTTTGGGTGATGCTAGCGCATGGGGTGGAAATGTGAAGATGTCATTGGGGGCGAAGGGACCTCTCCCGCCCTTCGGGCACCCTCCCCGGAGGGGAGGGACTCGTTGTGAGACCTGCCGTTTTACTGTTCAGGGCGCTCGCACCACAAGTCCCTCCCCTCTGGGGAGGGTCCGGCGAAGCCGGGGGAGAGGTCCCTTTGCCACCACAAAAAGTGGAGCGGCGCAATCACGCGCCGCTCCTGTTTTCCCGCTCGGAAGACCCTTAGTTGGCCTTCATGTAGTTCTTGAGGTTGGCAGGGGTTACGAGTTCGAATGGAACCCAAACCTTTTGCTCAACGGCTTCACCCGTGGCAAGCTTGATCGCAGCGTCGAGAGCGCCCGAACCTTGTGCGCCAGCGTTCTGGAACACTGTCACATCAAGGTCGCCGGCGCCCATGGCTGCGAGTGCGTCCTGCGTTGCGTCAACACCGCCGACCAAAACTGACTTCATGTCCACGCCAGCGGCCTTCATGGCTTGGATGGCACCGATGGCCATTTCGTCATTGTTGGCGATGACGCCATCATAGGGCTTGCCAGCAGAGATCCAGTTGTTCATCAGGCTCTGGGCCTGATCACGGGACCAGTTGGCGGTCTGCTGGTCGATGACGTTGACAGTGACGGCGCACTTGCCGGCCTTGATCACATCATAGATGTCAGCGGTGCGCTGCACGGCGGCCTGGTTCGAGAGTTCGCCCTGCATGACGTACACGTTGACGGCAGTTTTGCCCTCAGCCTTGAACTGGTCGCACATGGCGATGGTTTCGAGGGTGCCGGAGTCAACTTCGTTCGACGCCACAAATGCCTGGTTGTCTGGCAGCGTGTCGATGTTGATGGGCTGACGGTTGACGTAGACCAGCGGGATGCCAGCAGCAGCGGCCGCATCCGACATGGCTTGTGTGGCTGACGTATCGACCGGGTTGACGATGATTGCTTTCACGCCGGAAGCCGCGAAGTTCTTGATCTGCTCAAGCTGCTTCGCCACGTCGTTGCCGGCATCTTCGATCTGCACGTCATGGCCGAGTTCCTTGCCCTTGGCGTCGATGCCGTTGCGCAGAACGGTGAGGAAGTTGTCGTCGAACAGCGCCATGGACACGCCGATCTTCATGGCGTGGCTGCCGGCAAGTGCCGAGCCCGTCATCATCGAAAGGGCGGCGGCGGCAATGATAAATTTCTTCATGTGTAGTGCTCCTGTTACGGGTGCCCGGCCACACCCTCCCTTTGCCGGATACCCCGAACATGGGGCCTGGAAGTTGGTTCAAACCACATCGTCTTTTGGGGTGACAGCGAGTGAAAACAGACCAGCAGGGATTCCCTGGTCCGCATTCCTCCCATTGCCACCCTTCGCTTCTTGTCGGCGCGGTGCGGTCCATTTCAGACGTGGAATGAACATTCCACGTTAGAATGATTGGAATAGTTTATTCCGAAGCCGGAGAGAGTCAATTTGCGCTGAGGCAAATGGCGGCAAACCTATCAAAAACTATCATGTCACATGCTTTCACTGATGAAAATGTCAGGCGACGCCATGAAATGAGGCAAATGAGGCATTGTGCCAGACAGCGTTGCCTTGGCCATGTTGTCGACAACGCGGATCGAGATGGCGCGAATGGGGGTGCCGAGGGCAAGGTCAATGATGCCGTCGGCAAGTGCGGATTTGGTGGTTTGGATGAGTTCATTGCAAACCGCGATGGGGCGGGGTCTGCCGGTGATTTCGCGCAAGGCGCGGATCAGACCGTTCTGCCCGCCGCCGCAGGAATAGACGGCTATGAGATCGTCGTAGCGGGCCACCATTTCAGACACGGACTGATATGCAATGTGTTCGTCATCCAGATTGACGATGGATTCCAGCAGTTGGAATTCTGGCGCATTTTCCCGCATGTAGGTGCGGAAACTGATTTCCGATGTCTCCTGGTTGAGGTAGCGGTGGCTGCCTACAAGAATGCCGATGCGCCCCGGCTTTCTGACAAGGCGGCTGATGGTCCAGCCAGCGATGCGACCGCATTTGCGCGAGTCCAGACCATAGTGGCCATTGCAGGCTTGCGTGGAAATGGGACTGAGCAGAGTAAAGACAGGTTTTCCCGTTGCAATGACGGCTTCAACGGCTTGGTTGACCTGCGGGTGGTCCATGGCGACGATAGCCACAGCATCGGCCTTCCTGGCGGTTTCAATCAAGCGTTCCGCGATATTCAGGGGTACCACTTCTTCCATGAACTCAACATGCGGTTTGACCTCCACATCACGGCAGGCAATTGAAGCGGCCAGCAATTCCCGTCCGAATTCCTGGTAGAAGTCATATTTCTTTTGCAGCAGAAACGTAAAGCGCCGCTTGGGCACTTCAATCATCCGGCGTTTCAAAAGGCCGGTGGCGTGATAGCCAATCGATTCCGCCGCCGCGACGACCAATTGAGCCGTATGCGAGGTGACGGGAAGTCTGCGGTTCAAGACCCGGTCAACTGTGGCGACTGATACGCCCGCAGCCGCAGCGAGATCGTTGATGGTGGGGCGTTTGACCATGGGAATAGTAATGGGAATGAAAATGAGAGACGCGGAGAGCTGTCTGTTGCAAGAAAATGAAAGCAGTTGATGGAATTTATCATAGGGGCGTGGACGTGGTGAAACAAGCGTTCTAATTCCAAGACCGAGGTTCAAAATTGTCCATCACAGCTAAAACACTGAAATTGCGGGACTATGGTTTGCTCGGCGCTGAAGCCGAGGCGGCGGCGAAGGCTGGTCTCAAGTCTGCCGAATGGTATCACACAGAAGTTCCCCGCAGGGACATGAAAGAACTGATGAAGCGCGTCGATGGCCCGGCCATCCGCGATACTTTTATTTGGCTGGGATCGATGATTGTGTTTGCGGGACTTGCCATTTGGCTGTGGCCAACGTGGTCGGCGGTGTTGCCGCTTTTGGCCTATGGTGTGCTCTATGGATCAGCGACGGATTCACGCTGGCATGAGTGTGGACACCGCACGGCGTTCAAAACCACTTGGATGAATGACTGGGTTTACCAGATCGCCTGCTTCATGATCATGCGCAATCCCTCGCGCTGGCGTTGGAGCCATACGCGGCACCATACTGACACGTACATTGTTGGACTTGATCCTGAGATTGCGGTCATGCGCCCGCCAGCAGCATTCCGCACGGTGGTGGCCTATTTTGGCGTGTTCGATGCGTGGGATGCCATGAAGATGATGTTCATCAATGCATCCGGCACAATAACGGACGCAGAGAAAACCTTCATTCCTGAAATGGAGTGGCACAAGGTGATCCGCGACGCACGGATTTGGCTTCTGATTTATGTGGCAACGATTGGCGTTGCACTTTATTCGGCATCATGGTTGCCGCTGTTGCTGGTGGGCACGCCAAGGCTCTATGGGGCGTGGCACCACGTGCTGACGGGATTGATGCAACATGGTGCACTTGCCGACAATGTGCTGGATCACCGGATGAACTCGCGCACAGTCTACATCAATCCGGTTTCGCGCTTCATCTATTGGAACATGAACTACCACGTGGAGCACCACATGTTCCCCATGGTGCCCTATCACGCGCTGCCGCGTCTGCATGAGATGATCAAGCATGATCTTCCCGCCCCAACGCCTTCAATTTGGGTGTGTTATCAGGAGATGCTGCCGATCTGGCTGCGGCAAATGCGGGGCGAGGATGTTTTTCTGGACCGTGCGTTGCCAGCAACAGCAAAACCTTATAGGCCCGACCTGCACGGCCAAATGGCTGTTGCGGCAGAATGATGGAAATTGAAAATGGCTAACTGGATAGAGGCCTGTGGGGCCGACGACATTGATATGGAAGACGTAACACGCTTTGACCATGGTGCGCGCACCTTTGCGATCTACCGTTCACCTGATGACAAATTTTACGCCACGGACGGCTTGTGCACACACGAGAAAATCCATCTCGCTGATGGGCTTGTCATGGACAATATCATCGAATGTCCAAAGCACAATGGCCGCTTTGACTATACCACTGGTGCGGCCAAGGGTGCACCCGTCTGCGTCAACCTCAAGACCTATGCGGTCAAGGTTGAGGGCGGAAAAGTTCTGATCGACATTGGTTGAGATGACATCAAAATCCCCCCTTCCTCCATCGGCGGGCTTGACCCGCCGAACCAGAGGTGCAGCCTTACTGGTTGGGCGGTTCAAGCCCGCCCATGGAGGAATTGGGGAATGACCGCTCCCATCGTCATCATAGGGGCTGGCATGGCGGGGGCGCGTGCCTGCATCAACTTGCGCGCCAATGGCTATGAGGGTGAAATTGTCTTGGTGGGTGAAGAAAAACATTTGCCTTACGACCGCCCGCCGCTTTCCAAGGCTTCAATCACCCTAGAGGAAGAGCCGCAGCCTGTTTGGCTGATGGATGAGACCATTGCGCGGGAGTTGAAAGTTGAGACGCGCACAGGCGTTGAAGCGACGGCAATAGACCGGGCCGCAAAGATCGTCGCTTTTGCTGATGGCTCTACAAAGGCTTTTGAAAAATTGTTGCTGGCCACGGGGGCCAAGCCGCGGAAACTCACATTGCCTGGCGGCGAACAGGCGCTTCTGCTGCGCAATTTTGAAGACACACTGTTGTTGCGTACGAAGTTCAAGCCGGGCCGACGCATTGTCATCATCGGTGGCGGTTTCATTGGACTGGAAGTGGCGTCGTCGGCTGCGAAATTGGGTTGCAAAGTCACGCTGATCGAAGCGCAGGACCGCATTCTCATGCGGGGTGTGCCCGCAGCCATTGCAGCCATCGTGCATCAGCGGCATGTGGACCATGGTGTTACAATGCTGACAGGCGTTGGCATCACAGAAATTTCCGTTGCTGGTGTTCATCTGAAAGATGGTCGTGTGATTGCGGCTGATGCGGTAATTGCGGGTATCGGCGCAGCACCTGACATTGCCCTTGCGGACCAGGCGGGTTTGACACTCGAAAATGGAATTTCGTGTGACCAGCACATGCGCACGTCGGATCCCAACATCTATGCCGCCGGGGACTGCGCGTCATTTGTCCATCCGCTCTTTGATGGCCGCCGCATGCGCCTGGAAGCCTGGCGTTCCGCACAGGAACAGGCGGCGACGGCGGCGGAGAACATGTTGGGTGGCAACAAGGCACACACGTCGGTTCCATGGTTCTGGTCAGACCAATATGATCTCTCGCTTCAAATCGCAGGCGTAGCAGACATGGGCGGCAGCACGGTGCAGCGCAAGATTGATGACACCACACTGCTGCAATTCCATTTGGGTGACGATGGCCGCTTGCTGGGGGCCAGCGGCATCGGCCCTGGCAATTCAATCGCCCGTGACGTGAAGCTTGCTGAGATGATGATTGCAAAGGGCATGAAGCCAACGCTGATGGCGCTCGCCGATCCTGCCCAGCCGTTGAAAGCCTTGTTGAAGGGATAAACCCATGCCGAAGAAAAAGCCGACGGTCGCCGATGTGCGTGCCAACAAGGGCAAGTATCAATACACGATGATGCGCATTGAAAGCTGGGACGAACTTGCGGCTGCGGAAGCCGCCGGCATCGACATGTGTTCAGTGCCGCCGGAGATGTTGGTGCAAAAACAATTCCGCGATGTTGGACCCTCGATTTTTGCAGTACCCGGCATGCCACTTTACGGCGCACCTGCATCCCATGACGCCACGATGCAATGGGTGTATGACATGATGAATGCAGGCGCTGACGCTGTCTATTGTGCGGCGTCTTTCGACCTCGTCGAACGCATGGCCAAGGACTATATCCCCGTCATCGGCCATGTTGGCCTGGTGCCGCATTATTGCACCTGGACAGGTGGTTTCAAAGGTGTCGGCAAAACAGCCGCCACCGCAATGGAAGTCTATGAACGCTGCAAGCGCTATGAAGAGGTTGGCGCATTCGGTGTTGAAATTGAAGTGGTGCCACCTGAGGTGACACAAGAGATCGCGAAACTCACCAACCTGTTCCTCGTCTCCATGGGCGGCGGCACCGGCGGTGATTGCCAATATCTGTTTGCCTGCGATGTTCTCGGCACCAACAGTGGCCATGTGCCACGGCATTCGAAGAAATATGCCGACCTTGCGACAGAATTTGCGCGGATACAGGACATTCGCATCGATGCGTTCAAGGCGTTTGTGAAAGATGTGCAGACCGGAGGCTATCCGTCTGACGCCCATATTGTGAATGCGCCAAAAGATGAAATGGATGCCTTCAAGACGTTGATGGCAAAGCAATAGTAAGAGGAGAACGACAACATGATCAGATTTGGCGTCATTGGTGCCGGTCGAATTGGTAAAGTGCATGCGGCCACCATCGCTGCAAACCCCAAGGCGAAGCTTGCCTACATCGCGGATGCGATGCCGAAGGCGGCGGAAGACCTTGCGGCCAAGTACGGCGCAAAAGTTGCCTCGGTCGATGACATCATGAAAGCCAAGGATGTGGATGCTGTCCTCATCGGCTCGCCCACCGGTTTCCACGCCGAGCAAATCCAGGCTGCATCGAACCATGGCAAGGCTATCATGTGCGAAAAGCCGGTCTCCCTTGATGTGGCTGACATTCATGCCACGCTCAAGGTGGTGGAAAAGAACAAGTCCACCCTGATGATCGGCTTCAACCGCCGCTTTGATCCGAACTTCGCCGAACTTGAACGTCGCGTGCGGTCGGGTGCCGTCGGTGACATTGAAATCGTCACCGTCATCTCGCGTGACCCCAACCCGCCGCCGCCATCCTATGTCGCTGGTTCCGGTGGCCTGTTCCGTGACATGATGATCCATGACTTCGACATGGCCCGCTTCCTGATGGGCGAGGAATTTGTCGTCGTGCAGGCGCTGGGTTCATCGCTCGTCGACAAAGGCATTGGTGAGGCGGGCGATGTTGATACTGCCGCCGTGCAGATGCAAACCAAGTCCGGCCGCATCGCCGTCATCACCAATTCACGCCGCGCCACCTACGGCTATGACCAGCGCATGGAAGTGCACGGCTCAAAAGGCATGCTCACTGCTGCCAACGTGCACAACACCACGGTGCAGATGCACAATGCGCACGGCACACAAGCTGACCCCGTGCAAAACTTTTTTCTGGAGCGTTATTTCCAAGCCTATACCGACGAACTCAACAGCTTCATCAGTGCCGTTGAGTCCGGTGACCGCAATCCGAAGCCATCAGGCTTTGACGGCTTGCAGGCGGGTGTGCTTGCGGATGCGGCAACGGAAAGCTGGAAGACGGGCAAGCCCGTCAAAGTATGATGGTGCAACGACATGCAACGTTTTGAAAACAAAATCGCCATCGTCACCGGAGGTGGCGGTGGCATAGGCTCCGCCATTTCAAAACGTTTGGCATCGGAGGGTGCAACGGTCGTCGTGACTGACAGTGATGCAGCAAATGCGGAACGCGTTGCCATAGACATTGCAGAATCGGGTGGCCGCGCAGAAGCACTGATTGCTGATATTTCCAGGGCTGAGAACTGCCGCACTTTGTTTGCGTCAGTACTCGCCAGGCACGGCCGTATTGACGTTCTCATCAACAACGCCGGGGTCATGCGGCGCGGCAATATCATGGAAATTTCCGAGGACGACTGGAACATCACCATGGCTGTCAATATCAATGCCATGTTCCATCTCAGCCGCGCCGTCATTCCGTCAATGATGGTTCAAGGTGGTGGGGCCATTGTCAACACCGCATCACAATGGGGCTTGCACCCGGCACCCAATCACATCGCCTACAATGTCAGCAAAGCTGCCGTTGCCGCGTTTACACAAAACCTGGGCCGCGATTGCGCGCCGCACAAAATTCGCGTCAACGCGGTTTGCCCCGGTGAAGTGCACACACCGATGCTGGAAGCAGGCGTCAAACGCTCGGGCCGCAGCATGGCTGATCTCGACAAACTTGTGCCATTTGGCCGTGTGGGAAAGCCCGAAGAGATTGCAGCACTCGTGGCGTTCCTCGCCAGCGATGAAGCGCCATTCATGTGCGGATCTTTGGTTGAGATTACGGGTGCACAAGCTGTGGCCTGAAAACAAATGGGGAGCATCCAACAGGAGGCTCCCCACTTACGCGACGGCTGCGCGGGTACGCAGTACCTGATCCCGCTTAGCCTTTGGACACTTCCCCGCTCGGGAAACGCGTGTCTCATTTGCAAAAATAGCAGGACTTGGTTTCGAAAGCGTTTCCACAACAGGGCGAAAAAAAGACAAGTCTTAACAGGGTGTTGCCGTGCTGTTTTGGCTTGGATCAGTTCGTTGAAATATCTTCACGAAAAAGGTTGTGTTTGCGTGAAGCGACCTCTACATAGCCGTTAACCGAATAACGCGGGATGGAGCAGCCCGGTAGCTCGTCAGGCTCATAACCTGAAGGTCGTCAGTTCAAATCTGGCTCCCGCAACCAGTCCGAAGAAGAACCCCAGCAAATTTAATGTTTGTTGGGTTTTTTTTATGGTGTGCCCATCTCTGTTCAACAATATCAATGACTTGGTTTCGAAAGTTCAAATCAGGTTGCTCAAACCTGTACTCGTTCGCCGCGTGCAACTGGGTTAGGCAACTTTGGCAACAGCGGTTACATGCCTGCAAACGGCTGTGCACCTCTCCTTTCCAATTTGAAACTGTGTGGTTTTCGAAGTAGCATTGGCTCATGGATTCTGCCCCGATTGAAAGCCCCCGCCGCACCGGTCGCCGCCCGCGCACCGATGCCGACACTTCAAAACGCATATCACCCATTGCTCCGGGCATGGTGGGTGGCCAGTATAAGCCTTTGACTGATCGTGAAGTTCTGCGCGTCCATCAGCTGGCGCTGCAACTGCTTGAGGAGCTTGGTCTGTCACAAATCACGCCCAGCCTTGAGCGGCGCGCGGTGGCAGCGGGATGCTTGATGGACAATGAGGGCCGCCTGCACTTTCCACGCGGCCTTGTTGAAGATGTGATTGCCCGCTCACGGCGCTCGTTCACACTCCATAGCCTCGATTCCCGCCACGATATTGAGATCGGTGGCAAGCGCGTCCACACCGGCACCGGCGGTGCGGCACCCACCATCATGGACTTTGAGACGGGACGTTACCGCGAGAGCACTGTTGCCGATCTCTATGACATCGCGCGGCTGGTGGACAGGCTCGACAATATTCATTGGTATCACCGCTCCATCGTGGCGCGCGATGCGGATTCGATTCACGACCTCGATATGAACACGACCTATGCCTGCCTGGCAGGCACAACAAAATCGATCGCCGTAAGCTATACTGATGGCAACAGCGCGCGCGCCGTGCAACCCATGCTGGATGCGGTTGCGGGTGGCGAAGGCAAGCACCGCGAGCGACCCTTCTGCACCGCCGTGTGTTGCCATGTTGTGCCACCGATGCGCTTTGCGACGGAAAGCTGCGACGCACTCGAAGCCGCCGTCCTCGCGGGCATGCCTATTCTGCTTGTTTCTGCAGGGCAAGCCGGTGCGACGGCACCGGCTGCGTTGGCGGGTGCCGTGGCGCAGGCTTGTGCGGAGGTTCTGGCAGGACTGGTAATATGCAATATCATTGACCCCAACTGCCGTGGCATCTTTGCCGCCTGGCCCTTTGTGTCTGACTTGCGCACGGGGGCCATGTCAGGCGGTTCCGGCGAACAGGCCTTGCTGTCTGCAGCCTGCGCGCAAATGGCCAATTTTTATGACCTTCCCAATTCTGTTCCCGCCGGCATGACCGACAGCAAGTTGCCTGACGCACAAAGTGGCGGTGAAAAAGGCTACACCATATCTTTGGCGGCGCATGCGGGTGCCACGATGATCCATGAATGTGCAGGCATGCAGGCCTCTTTGATGGGGACGACTCTGGAAGGTTACGTGATTGACAATGATCTGCTGGGTGCCATCCTGCGCACGGTCAAAGGCATTGAAGTGAGCGAAGATACGCTGAGTTTCGACGTCATCCGCGACACAGTTCTGGGGCCTGGCCATTATTTGGGCCATGCGCAAACACTTGCGCGCATGAAAACCGATTATGTGTATCCCGAGATTGCATGCCGGCGCAGCGCCAATGAGTGGCAACAGGCCGGGGCGAAAGACGCCCGTGCACCTGCCCGCGAGCGCGTGCGCAAGATATTAACGGAACACTATCCGCGCCACATCGGCGAAGATGTCGATGCAAAAATCCGCGCGCACTACAATATCATCTTGCCGAGGGAGCGCATGCGCGCGGGCAATGGTGTGTGGTGAGTCCGTTCTTTACGTGATGCAAGGGTTTGCGACAGACGAATTAAAGTGCTTCAGGTTATGAGGTGTCCAACTGCTCGAACCAGCACTTCGAGGCGGTAATCGACTTCAGCCAGAGCATCGGTCGCTCAAGTGGGATCAAATCCCATATTTCTCCATCGGCGGCCTTGAGCCGCCGAACCAGGCTGCGGGTGGTTCTGGGGTGGCGGGTCAAGCCCGCCTATGGCGGACAAAAGGAAAATGGCGAACTCAGTTGAGCGCCCGATGCTCTAATACTGGTGAAGTGGCCCAATGTTTCCAGTGAAACATGTTGTCGCACAGGAGGTTGCAGCGACAGGTCAGGCTTTACACAGATACCCCCTACAGGTATATATCGAACATGCAGGTTGATGCCAAAGCTGCCGTGCTCAAACGGTTCAAACGCATTGAAGGTCAAATTGGCGGGCTTTGCCGCATGGTTGAGGATGGCCGCTATTGCATTGACATTGTCACACAGATTTCAGCGGTGCGGGTGGCATTGCGCCGGGCCGAAGAGGAGATACTGCGCGATCACGTCAGCCACTGCGTCGAACACGCCATCAACAGCGGCAACAAGCAAGAGCAACGCAAGAAAATCGCCGAGATCATCGAAGTGCTGGGTCGCAGCAGCAAGTAGCTTCGCAACCACAAACCCAAAAACACGCCAAAGCCAATTTTTAAGGAACCACCCATGAACACATATTCAAGGATTGTTATCGCAGCGCTCGCCATTGCGGCTCTGGGTGGCGTTGCTTTCATGCAAATGCGCAGGGATGGTCCTGCAACAATGGCAGGGGTGGACCATTCTGCAATGACAGCCGCAGACGCTTCGCCGTCCAGCAAGGGCTTTGAAACCGCCATGTCCGGAATGATGCAAGGCATGTTGGTTGCACCAACGGGGAAACCGGATTTGGATTTTATGGAGGGCATGATCCCTCACCATCAAGGTGCGATTGACATGGCAGCGGTTACACTGCAATTTGGCAAAGACCCGGAAGTGAAGGCCTTTGCTGAAAATGTGGTGAAGGCGCAGGAGGGCGAAATTGCCTTCATGAAGGCATGGTTGGCGAAGACCGACAAGAATGTCCTCGTTACCTCGCCAGAAGCCACAAAGGTCAATGCTGCTGCCATGGCTGCGATGATGAAAAATATGATGGTGCCGTATTCAGGTGATGCCGATGTGGACTTTGTCAAAGGCATGATACCGCATCATCAGGGTGCCATCGACGCAGCAAAAATTGCCTTGCAATATGCCAAGGACCCTGAGGTTTTGAAGCTGGCCCAGGAGATCGCATCGGCCCAGGAGGGCGAAATCACTTTTATGAACGACTGGCTGAAGCGGATGGCGAAATAGACTTCGGGGGAGGCCCAGCTGCCGCTGGCTAGCTGGTTAGCCTACACCGAACATGTCCGCCGCTCTCTTGGCATGAGGCCAGCGAGCCTGCCTGGTTTCAAGGTTTGGTTTTTGCGGTTTCCATGAAGCGTTGCGTGGTTTCAAGGTCAACGACCACGGCATCTGAACCAAGGCCCGAGGCGACAAGACCCGACACTGCTGTGCCTAGTTTACAAGCCGCTTCAAGATCGTAACCCAGTGCGAGGCCCGCAATGAAGCCTCCACAGTAAGAATCACCGCAGCCTGTGGTGTCACTCACGACAACATCATAGGCCGGCACCCTGAATTCGGAATCCCTGGTTTTTATGAAGGAGCCCTTCGGTCCCTGTTTTAAAATGCAAGCCCCGGCACCCAGCCCCATGAAGAATTTTGCGCAGTCTGACGGATCAGTGATGCCGGAGATATGCGTGGCTTCTTCCAGCGATGGCATGAAATAGTCGATATGGGGCAACAGTGTTTTCAGCTCTGTCAATGTGCCCTCATTGGGTCCGATCAAATCGAAGCTGACTGTCAGGCCTTTGGCTTTGGCGTGTTGCAACAGCTTCTCACTTTGTCCGCCTTCCATGGCCTTGATAAAACCCGTGCCGCCAAGATGCACAAAGCGCGCATCGCATACGGAGTCGAACTGCTCTGCGTCGACAAACAAATCATCGGAAGCGCCCCGGCAATGAAGTGCTGGCCGATCTCCATTCGGTCGGATGGGCAGAATGGTGGTGGAGGTTTGTTTTCTGCTGCTGCGCTGGGCCAAGGCGCAGTCAATGTTCATGCGGCCGAACTGGTCGATGATGGAGTCACCACTGGCATCGTTGCCCACGCAAAATACGGCCCGCGTCTTGATCCCCATCTTTGCCGCATTCATCACGGCCCCTGCCGCAGTGCCGGCCGGGTTCATGCGGATTTCTTCCAGAAAAGCAATGCCGCCGCCATCTGGAATGGCGTGAACGGGCCGCCCTGCAATATCAAGTGTGGTGAAACCCACGAATGAAGCGTCAAATTGTGCCATGGCGGCATAAGAATTGGTGAAGTGTTGCCTGTCAAGCACACATCTTTGCAGGTGAACCAAATGCCCCATTCCCGCCGCATTCAGGCGGGAAAGGTCTTAAAATAACTAGGAAACATAGAATGAAAAAACTACTTGCCGCAGTCCTGCTCTCTACACTCGTCACCGCGCCTGCCGTGGCTGGAGGCATCAAAATTGGTGTTCTCACATGCCGTGTTGAAGGTGGTGCGGGCTGGATCATTGGGTCCTCCAAGGACGCGGATTGCACGTTCAACCGTTCAGGCCCGGGTGGCATCGAGCATTACAATGGAACCATTGGCAAGCTTGGTATCGACATTGGTGTGACCGGTGAAACAGTCCTGGGCTGGATCGTATTTGCCCCGGGCAAGACCAGGAAGGGTTCGCTCAAGGGCAGCTATACGGGCGCAGGCGCTGAAGCCACGCTTGGACTTGGGCTTGGTGCGAATGTCATGGTGGGTGGCTTCAAACAGTCCATCAACCTGCAACCGATCAGCGTGCAAGCCCAGACCGGACTCAACATTGCTGCGGGCATTTCCTCGCTCAATCTGCGTCCACACTAACATCTCGCAAAACCCCTTGCAGCGCAGCGCCGAAAGAGTCAGTCTCTCTTCCGGAGCTGCCCTGCACGCGGCGTTCCGAAGGCTCGCTTCAGGGCAGCCCCCTCATGATCCACAGAGGAGGCTAGACCATGACTGTTGCCCCAAACACCCAAAACGGCAGACGAAATGCGGGTCCGCGATTGATTGCTATCGTCGGACCCTTCCAGAGCGGCAAGACCACGCTGCTTGAAGCCATGCTGTACCGAACCGGTGCTGTCACCCGGCAAGGCAAAGCATCTGATCACACGCTGTCTGGCGATGCGTCGCCCGAAGCAAAGTCCCACATGATGGGAATAGACCTCAATACCGCCAGCACAGACTTCATGGGCGAAAGCCTGACCTTCATGGATTGTCCGGGGTCAATCGAGTTTGCCGAAGATTCGCGCGCCGTCTTGCCGTTCTGTGATGCGGCGATCGTCACTGTTGATGGTGACGAAAAGAAGGCTCCGGCGCTGCAATTGATTTTGCGCGAGTTGGACCGCCTCAACATTCCCCGCGTGATATTCCTCAACAAGATCGAAAAAACCGATCACGCGCCCCGCGATGTTTTGGCCTGGATGCAGCCTGCTTCCGCAAAACCTCTCGTGATGCGTCAGTTGCCGATCTGGAAGAACAATGTCGTTGCAGGCTTTGTCGACCTGGCGCTGGAGCGGGCGCATGTTTACCAGGAACTGGCTGAGTCCAAAATTGTGGATCTGCCCGCTGACATCAAGGATATGGAGAAAGCCGAACGGTTCACGTTGCTGGAGTCACTTGCTGACCATGATGACGCGCTGATGGAGCAACTGCTGGCTGATCTTGATCCGCCCCGCGAACAGATTTTCGCTGACCTCTCCCGCGATGTGCGCGAGGGCCATGTCACACCTGTGCTGTTTGGTTCGGCCGAACATGGCAATGGCGTGGGCCGTCTGCTCAAAACCATTCGCCACGATTTTGGCGGCCTCACCGAGACCTGCTTGCGCCTTGGCATGAAATCCGGCGGCGATGCAACGGTGCAAATCCTCAAGACCGTGCACAGCCTGCAAGGTGGCAAACAATCCATCGTGCGGGTGTTGCGCGGTGAAATCTCTGATGGTGCCATTTTGCATGATGGCGAAGACAAAGACACACGTGTTGCAGGCCTGCTGTCATTCAAGGGTTCTCAAACTGCCAAGGCTGCATCGGCCACGGCGGGACAAACTGTTGTCATGGGTCGATTGGAAGGTGTGGCCACCGGCACCACGCTCTCTACCGCCAACGGACCTTGTGCCCAGGTCGCGGGGTTCAAGCCAAGGCCCGGCGTTTATGGTCTTGCCCTTTCAGTGGCTGACCGCAAAGACGAAGTGAAACTCACGGCTGCCGTGCACAAGCTGCACGAGGAAGACCCGTCGCTGTCACTCATCCATGATCACGACACCGGAGAGATGGTGTTGTGGGGGCAGGGCGAAATGCATTTGCGCGTCGCCATGGAGCGTCTCGCCAGCAAATTCGGTGTTGTCGCGCAATCACGCCCGCGCCGTGTGGCTTATAAAGAGACGATCCGCAAAACCGTGCAACTCAGGGGGCGTCACAAGAAGCAATCGGGCGGCCATGGCCAGTATGGCGACATTGTCGTCGAGATCAAGCCAACGGCGCGGGGTGAAGGTTTTGTGTTTTCCAGCACCATCACGGGTGGCGTGGTGCCGAAACAATACATCCCCGCCGTCGAGCTTGGCGTGCAGGAGTGGATGGTGAAAGGTGTGCTGGGGTTCCCGGTGGTGGATTTTGCGGTGAACCTGTCAGATGGCAGTTACCATGATGTTGACTCGTCGGAAATGGCATTCAAACAGGCGGCCCGCATTGCCATGTCTGAAGGCATGCCGCAGTGTTCGCCTGTCCTGCTGGAACCAGTGCTGCATGTGGACATTCATGTGCCAAGCGAATCCACGGCCCGCGCCAACCAGATCGTCACGGGCCACCGCGGCCATCTCCTTGGTTTTGATGCACGGGAGGGATGGCCGGGTTGGGATACGGTAAAGGCGCATTTGCCGGAGTCGGAAATCACCTCGCTCATCATCGAGATCCGCTCTGCGACAGCAGGTGTCGGCACTTTTGACATGCGCTTTGACCATCTTTCCGAGCTCACGGGGCGTGCCGCAGAACAGGCCATCGCGCAGGCTGCGTAACTGACAAAACAGCAGTGCCGCGCATTTACCGCGCGCTAACCATAAGTCCGAAGTTCGTTGCCATTTGGGTTGCAGAAGAAATTGCCCGTTAAGCATGATTGGCAGAAGGTGGCGGTGAACATCCGGGACTTCTTCCATGCGTGCCATTCCAGGCTGGCGCTTTCTGCTGGTCATTGTACTGCCGATCATGCTTGCCACCTTGAGCGCGGTGGGCCTGACCTATGATCTCCTCTGGCAAGTGGAGACCAGCAGCAATGTGGCCGAGCGTGCGCGCAATACCATGACCCTGCAGGAAGTGTTTGATACCGATCTTGCCGAACTTCAGCGTATCACGCGGGAGAATGCCCGCTGGGAAGATGCTGTCAGACAAACCGCTGGAACCGTCAATGCAGCCTGGTTCAGGAGCACGTGGGGCCAGTCGATCAGTGTTGGGTCCGTCTATGACATTGCAGCTGTTGTCGACGCCACCAATGGCGAAATCCTCGCCCATAACCTGAGCGAGAAAAGCGACAGCGCCAGTTTCGAAAATCTCGCTGGATTGTCATTTGCCAATGCCCGCAATGGCATTGCGCTTGCAACTGACGACTCTCAAATCATTGCGGGCCACGTCATCACTCATTGGGGACCAGCGGCTGTTTCCATCGCTGCCATCCGCGATCCGGTCAATGGCCTCGCAGCCAATGGCCGTTATCTGTTGCTGTTGCGTGCCTATTCTGAGCGACGCCTTGCCAATCTCAGTCGCCGCCACCTGTTGATGGGACTGCACCTCGATACTGTTGCAGCGGAGTCCCAGGCGGACCTCAGACTCCAAGGCTTGCCAGGCGCCAAACCTCTGCATGTCACCTGGCTCGACAAGAACATGGGCGCGTTCCTCACGCGCAGCGGTTGGCAGAAGTCGGCACTGGTTCTTGCCTTTCTCGTTCTGGTGATGTCGGGCATCGCCATTGTCTGCCTCAGGTTGCTGCGGCAGCTTTCCGAAAAGGAAGAACAGGCTTCCTACAGTGCGGCCCACGATCACCTGACGGGTCTTTCCAACCGGCGCTCATTGATGACGGAGCTGAAGGCAATGGCGGGGCAACCCCACGCATTGCTGTTTGCCGATCTCGACGGTTTCAAGGAAGTCAACGACAGCTTTGGCCATGAGTATGGTGACAGGCTGATTTGCATGGTGGCAAAGGGCCTGGAGCAATTGACGCCCAAGGCCAGACTGGTGGGCCGTTTGGGCGGAGACGAATTTGTGGTGCTGTTTGAAGGCATGGGCGGTTTGCCGCGGGCGAAGGAATGTTCCGAACGCCTGATCAAGATGCTGGCGCAGCCCTTCAACATGGAAGGCCGCATGGCGGCCGTTGGTGTGTCTGTCGGCATTTCGCAAGCGGAACTTGGCATTGATGAAAACGAGGTTCTGCGCCGTGCCGACATCGCCATGTACAGGGCAAAGGCCGACGGCAAGAACCGCTTCAGCGTCTATGACCAAAGCTTTGACCACGAGCGCCAGGAGAACATTGCAATTGCCATGGAGCTCAAGAAAATTCTGGATCACCGCAATCTCGACATCGCCTTTCAGCCGGTGGTGAGTGCACGCAACGGGGCCATTTGTGGTGTTGAAGCGCTGGCGCGCTGGCCCAAATCTTCGGCCCGGCAAGTGACGGCTGACCGCTTTGTCGCGGTCGCCGAAAATTCCGGATTGATCGACCAACTTGGTGCCCTCATTCTGGAAAAAGCCTGTACCGCTGCGAAAGCCTGGCCCCATATTCGCCTGGCCGTCAATATCTCTGCGGTACAACTCAACAATCCGCGTTTTGTCGAACAATCCCTCAACATCATCGCATCACACGGCATGTCGCCGAACCGGCTGGAATTTGAGATCACAGAAACGTCTCTGATCCAGGATGCAGAACGCGCCAAGCACGTGTTCAAGGCGTTGCAGGGTGTGGGCATCAAGGTGGCGCTGGATGATTTCGGCACCGGCTTCTCGTCCATCGGATATCTCCGCCGTTTCCAGTTTGACCGCATCAAGATTGACAAGTCGATCACCTCGCAACTCCTCACCAGCCCTGCCGAACTCGCCGTGGTGCAAGGCGTGTTGCTGGTGGCACGCGGCCTTTCACTGGAGGTGACTGCGGAGGGTGTCGAGAAGGAAGAAGAAGCGCAGGTGCTCAGACTGGCGGGCTGCACGGAATTGCAGGGCTTCCACTATTACAAAGCCATGGAAGCCAAAGACGTGACCCACATCCTCACGCAGAACCGCGCACAACCCCCGACTCTGACACAAGTGGTGGCGTGAGGTTCCTTGGGCTTCAAGCTATTGCCCTGGCTTTTCCGCGTACACATTGATTTGCAGTTTAGCGCAGTCTAATGCCGCGCCATGACCCTTGATTATCTGATCGGCCTGTTCGTGTTCTGCCTGGTGTTGTCGGTCACACCGGGGCCCAACAACATCATGCTGATGGCGTCGGGCATGAATTTTGGGGTGCGGCGGACGTTGCCGCATGCGGCGGGGGTGTTCTTTGGCTATCCCTTCATGGTGCTGCTTGTCGGGCTGGGCATGGGGCAAATCTTTGAGACCTTTCCGCTGCTGTTGGTCGGGCTCAAGATTGTCAGTGTCACCTACATGCTGTGGCTGGCCTGGAAAATCGCCACTGCGTCATCTCAAAACACGGGAGGAGCCGACATGGCCCGCCCCATCACGTTCTTGCAGGCGGTATTGTTCCAGTGGGTCAACGGCAAGGCGTGGATGATGGCGCTTGCCACGCTTTCGGCCTTCGCCATTCCCGGCCAGTTCATCACTACAGTGCTTGCAGTCGTTGTCATGGATTTGGTGACGGGAACGGTGAGCACTGCCATGTGGGTGGGGTTTGGCGCGGCATTGCGCTCGGTTCTCACGGATGAGCGCTATCGGCGCTGGATCAATTGGGGGCTGGCGGCTTCGCTGGTTTTGTCACTGTGGCCAATGTTATGGCAGTGAAGTTTAGAAACTCCACTCCTTCGCTTTGGCCACGATGAAATCCCGGAACGCGGTTACGCGTTTGGTTTCCTTGAGTTCTTCGGGATAGACGAAATACGTCTCATAATGCGGCGTCACGATGGGCAAGTCGACCTGCATCAGGTTCATGTCCGGTGCCACCAGATAGTCCGCCAGGATTGCGATTCCCGATCCCGCTTGCACGGCGCGGCGCAAGCCATAGGCGTTGTTGACGCGCAGGGCTGCGGCGCGGGGATCATTTTCAGAGCGACCTGCCGTTGACAGCATGGAGAGTTCACTGAGATACTGCGCGCTGGGGGCAAAGATCAAAATCTTGTGTTTGTCCAGTTCCTCGACGGTTTTTGGCACACCATACTTATTGACGTACTCCACCGAAGCATAGACATGGTGGTGCACGGTGAAAAGCTTGCGCTGGATAAGATCAGGCTGTGTTGGCATGCGCAAGCGGATTGCCACGTCGGCTTCGCGCATGGAAAGATCGAGTTCTTCATCTTCGAGCAACAGCTGCACCTGGATATCAGGATACAGCTCCATGAACTCCTTGATGCGTGGTGTCAGCCAGACGGAACCAAGGCCCACGGTTGTCGTCACCTTCAATTCGCCGGACGGCTTTTCGCGGGAGTCCATCAGCCGCGTCTTGGCGGCGGCGAGCTTGTTGAACACTTCATGGGCCGTGCGGTGCAGAACCTCGCCTTGTTCGGTGAGGATCAATCCCCGGGCATGGCGGTGGAACAGGGGCACACGCAAATCTTCTTCCAGCGCGCTGATCTGGCGGCTGACAGCGGATTGGGAAAGGTTCAGTTCATGGCCGGCATGTGTGAAGCTTCCGGCTTCCGCCACGGCATGGAAAATGCGGAGCTTGTCCCAGTCCATTGATTACTCCGCTGCCAATTTGTGGCTCTGTTGTTGTTGTGTGTGCAACCACTTCTCGGCTTCAAGTGCTCCCATGCAGCCCATGCCTGCGGCGGTGACGGCCTGGCGGTAAATGTCATCGGTCACATCGCCTGCCGCAAACACGCCCGGCAGTTCTGTTTGCGTGCTCCATGGGTTGGTCACGAGATAGCCGCCATTCTTGAAAGGCAGTTGACCAACAAAAAGTTCTGTCGCGGGTTTATGGCCGATCGCGATGAAGACACCGTCCACATCCATGATCTCAGTCGCACCCGACTTCACATTCTTGAGTCGCACCGACGTCACACTTTTGGGTTCAGACGTGCCCAGCACATCATCAAGCGCCGTATCCCACTTCACTTTGATCTTCGGATGCTTGAACAAGCGCTCCTGCAGGATGCGCTCAGCCTTGAATTCAGTGCGGCGGTGGATGACGGTGACTTCGGAGGCGAAGTTGGTGAGGAAGAGAGCCTCTTCAACAGCGGTGTTGCCCCCGCCAACGACGAGCACCTTTTTGCCGCGATAGAAAAAGCCATCGCATGTGGCGCAAGCCGAAACGCCGAAACCCTGGAAGTGCTCTTCACTCGGCAAGCCCAGCCACTTGGCTTGTGCACCTGTGCAGATGATCAGCGCATCACAGGTGTATTCCGTTCCAGAGTCACCCTTCAGCCAGATTGGCTGTGACCTCAGTTTCACTTCGGTAATGGTATCGGAAACCACTTCTGTTCCCATATGCTCGGCTTGCGCTTTCATCTCCTCCATCAGCCATGGCCCCTGAATGGCCTTGGCGAAGCCGGGGTAGTTTTCAACATCCGTGGTGATGGTCAATTGCCCACCGGGCTGGATGCCTTGGATCACCAAGGGTTTCAGCATCGCGCGCGCCGCATAAATGGCCGCAGTATAACCAGCAGGACCTGATCCTAAGATGAGGACGCGCGAATGAGTAGAAGGCATGGAGCAATTCCCAGAGCTATGACAAATGAGCATAGCTTATGTTGGGGGTTGGGCAAGGGGTTCACATTAATTTGCCATTAACCAAGACGGTGGCTAATGTGACCAACAACTCAAAATAGCATCATCTCGCCAAACTTGCATTGAAATGGACCCCGCCATGCCCAGCCCAAAATATGGATTGACTTTGAATGGCGTTGGAGCGGCCAGTCCCAATCTTGAAACAATATTCACAAATACCACATCGCCCATCGAGCGGTTGGCCCTGTCGCCCGACGGCAATACCCTTGTTTACACGCTGTCCACGCAGATCGATTACGGCTGGGGCATTACCTATCCGAACACCGAGTTGTGGTCTCGCGATTTGACGACGGGTGTTGAAACGCTCTTGTCCACCAGCCCGGACACCGGGTTGCAGATGTTCTTTGGCATCTATCAGATCGTCTTTAGCCCCGACGGCCAAAGTCTCGCCTACAGTGATGGACAACTTGTCTTTGTCAAGGACCTGCAATCGGGCCAAATTGAGAGAATAAATGGCGAAGGTCTGCCACCTTTGGACGGCCCAACTTCGTCGCCTGCATTCTCGCCAGATGGAACAAAGCTAGCCTTCTTTGGCTTGCCTGACATTGGCATCAACGGCTTCACCGTGCGTGTGCCGGAAATCTTCATCAAGGACCTCGGTACAGGTGCACTCACCCGTATCACATTGGCAGACGCAGACAAGCAGTTTGGCGGCAGCTTGGGCGAGTTGTCATATTCACCGGATGGCACCAAGCTGTTGTTCACATCGAGTGCAGACGCCTTGGCGGCAGGTGATGTGAACGACGCCGATGACGTTTTTGTCCTTGATATCGCGACTGGCGCGTTCACGCTTGTTTCAAATGCAGCAACAGGTGGCACGACTGATGGCCCAAGCATCCTGCCAACATTCTCACCCGATGGAACACGCGTGGCATTTTCAACTTGGGCTACCGATGTTCTGGCGGACAACGCACCATCGCTGGCCACGATCTATGAGAAAAACCTGCTGACTGGTGAAACCACCGTATTGGCAACTCTTGCCTCAAACGGCCAGGCACCAGGCTACGCATTGGACTTCGCGTATTCGCCCGACGGCACCAAAGGGATTTTCCTCACCAATTCGCCGACCTATTTATCCGGAGCCATTGTGGGCTGGGTTGTCGTGGATTTTGCCACTGGGGAAATCAAACCCATTATGACCAATGCAATTTTTGGCTCAGCCAGTCCGAGCGCCATTTGGTCTGTTGACAGCCAGTCGATTTATTTTTCCTACTCCTCATCCCCGGCATCCATCGTCAATGTATATCACTTGAATGCACCCAGCACTGGAGAAGCCTTGGTTGGCACCAAGCGCATCGACTCCGTGACCTATGCAAGTTCTTCAGACGCCATTCACATCGATCTCCGTGACCGTGACGGCAGTTCCAACACAGGCGATGCCTTGAACGACAGCTACAAGTCGATTGAGAAATTCGTCCTCACCGGATTTGATGACAGCTTCATTGGTATTCAAAGTGCGAAAGTGTCAAACAACGTTGATGGCGGTGCTGGTGACGACACGCTCACAGGCGGGCGTGGACGTGACATTCTCAAGGGCGGAGAAGGTGATGACACGCTGATCGGCCGCAGCGGCCGCGACCGTCTCACGGGCGGTGAAGGTGCAGACACATTCGTTTTCAATCGCCTGGACGACAGCCCAGACCGCATCGCCGATTTTGAAATGGGCGTGGACACCATCACCCTCAATGGCTTTGCCACGGAGCAGCTGCGCTTTGTTGTGGCAGGCGATGACATCAAGATCATTGTCAGGGGCCACGGCACGGTGGCGGTGGTTGAAAATGTCACCGATGCGGCAACATTGATCGACGATATCACATTCATCTGACCGCCCTTCCCCGCGCAATAAAATTGCGTATAAGGCCCACCCATGAACCGCAGTGGCGAGCCTGATACCATCGATTGGAAAATCCTGCGAGAGTTGCAGCGGGAGGGCAACGTCAGCAATGTGGAGCTGGCGGCCCGCGTCGGCCTTTCGCCTCCCCCAACATTGCGCCGGGTACAGGCGTTGGAGGCTGCGGGTTTCATCACCGGGTACCGCGCCCGGCTGGCACGGGAAAAGCTGGATTATGCGGTGAAACTGTTTGCGCTTGTCGGCCTCAAAAGCCAGGCGCAAGCGGAAATGGAAGCCTTTGCCCGGGCTGTCAAAAGCTGGCCCATTGTGCGCGAATGCCATGCGGTGCAGGGTGGCGGGGATTTCATGCTGGTGTGTGTGGCGCGTGATCTTCAATCGGTGCAGAGTTTCGTTGCGGGTGCGCTGTCAAAATCTCCGCATGTGGACAGTGTCCGCACCTCGCTCATTCTTTCAGATGTGAAGGATGAGCCGGAGGTTCCACTGCCATGAGGCAAGCCGAGCCAACAGGGACCTCTCCCCCGCTTCGCGGACCCTCTCCGAAGGGGAGAGGGACCTCCGGCAGCGACCTCCCATTTTACTTTTCAGGGAGCTCCCACCACAGATCCCTCTCCCCTTCGGACAGGGTGCCCGAAGGGCGGGAGAGGTCCTTTTGTTTGACGCTTGTGATTGCCTTGCTGGCTTGCACGGGTGTCGCTCACGCTGACCGCCTCGAGAAATGGGAAGGCTTTCGGCGCGCCGAAGATGTGAAGCCCGTGTTCCTCCCCTTCTTGCGGGACTCCGTCGTCATCATTGAAACGGCGGGCGCGTTTCTGGGGCGCATGCCTTCAGAGCAGCCAGACCAATGGGTTGATGTGGACAAGGTCAAACCGTACACGGGCAAAAAATTGATCCGGGACAAGCGCGGTTTTCAAATTGAGACGTGCCGGAAAGCGGACCTCAAAAAATGTCCTGTGATGAAGAAGACGACTTATGCCACGGGCTTCATCCTCAATGGTGACACGCTCTACACCTGCCGCCACCCTTTCCACAATTGGCTGGCATGGGCCAGCAAAGCCAATGGCATTGCGTTGGACAAGGTAACCGTGCCTTTGCGGGTGCGCACGGTGGCTGGAAAAGTTCTTTATGATTCATCACGCAACACATCCGGCAAAACGCTCAGCTTTCAATTTCTCAACCGGGATGTCCGCCTGAACCGGCCCGTTGACGCAGGGCGCGGCTATCCCACCGCGTCGCTGGCCTTCAATGCCAAAGCGTCTGACATTGCGGTGTTCAAGAGTGCTGTGCCCTTGGGCGCGGTCAACGCGAAGAACACTGTAGCGGAGATCGCAGTTGGACAAGAGGCTTACCTTTTCGGATTTCCTGACCCGGTCAAAGGCTATGCCGGGGGCAGGGTCAACGGCAAGGAACTGGCGGGTTCCCATGGCTTTGCCATCGACGTCATCAAGGAGCGCGGTGCGATGCGCTTCAGCAATTATTCGAATGTCGGCATGTCGGGTGCACCATTGCTTTCACCTGAAGGTCAGTTGCTCGGCATGAGTTGTGGTTCATTCGGCCTTGAGAATAAAACAACAAAACCGGGCGACGTGAATGCCACCGGCATCACGCTCGATGCCACAGAACTGGAAGCGCTTTGGCGTGAATTGAGTTACGACTAAAACATGAAATCCTCCGACACTGATATTCTTCTGCTTCCCGGCTACGAAGGTGCCGGCCCGCAGCACTGGCAAACACGCATGGCCTCCAAACTTTCGACAGCGCGATTTGTGGAGCAGCCGGATTGGCATTTTCCGTCACTGTCAGATGCCGTCGGCGAAGTTGTGGCGGCCGTCAGCGCGGCGCGGCGGCCGATTGTGTTTGTGACGCATTCGGCTGGATGCACTTTGCTCGCCCATAGCATCGCGTCACTCCGCGCACTCAATTTGCAAGATCGATTGCGTGGTGCCTATCTGGTTGCGGCACCTTCAGAAACACAGTTGTTGACACTGCCCCACATTGACCCCGCCATGGCTTTGTTTCCGCGTGAGCCCTTGCCTTTTCCCTCACTGCTGGTCGCCAGCAGCAATGACCCCTTTGCCACGATGGAAGAGTCCGCTGCATTGGCGCTTGCCTGGGGGGCGCTATTGGTGGAGGCGGGAGATGCCGGTCATATCAATACAGCCTCTGGCCATGGTCCATGGCCGGAAGGCATGATGCGCTTTGCAGGATACTTGTCGAAGCTTTAGCCGAAAACGACTTTGGCGATCTCATACGACTTGCCGCCACCGGGGGTGTTCACTTCAACACTGTCGCCCTGCTTTTTGCCGATGATGGCGCGGGCTATGGGGGATGAGATCGAGAGGCGGCCCTTTTTCACATCGGATTCCACATCGCCGACGATCTGGTAAACGACCTTGGCATCGGTGTCTTCATCAATCAATGTGACCTTCGCGCCAAACATCACGGTGTCGCCGGAGAGTTTGGTCAGGTCGATGACTTCGGCGCGGGAAATCTTGTCTTCCAACTCAGCGACACGCGCTTCATTCCAGCCTTGGGCGTCCTTGGCGGCATGGTACTCAGCATTTTCCGACAAGTCGCCATGGGCGCGCGCTTCTTCAATGGCGCGGATGATGCGTGGACGTTCCACTGATTTCAGCAGTTTCACTTCCTCCATCATGGTGTTGTAACCACTGGCGGTCATCGGCACTTTTTCCATGGTCTTTCATCCCATAAGGCAGACCTTGCCACCCCGGAAACCCCGCGGCCGGACAAGCTGCACACAATCAAGAAAACACCCGGCCTTGGGGGATAATCCCCAGCCGGGTATTCCCTAATGTGGCCCAGAACCCGGGATTTTGCAAGGGGCAGTTAGAGCAATCGCCAGTCGCCAAGGGACCTCTCCCCCGCTTCGCGGACCCTCTCCGAAGGGGAGAGGGACTCGTGGTTGGACCTCCCGTTTTACTGTTCAAGGTGCAAGCACCACGAGTCCCTCTCCCCTTCGGAGAGAGTCCGGCAACGCCGGGGGAGAGGTCCCTTGGCTGCAAGCGATGGCCCTGTCAGCTGACCTTGATGGACCAGGCTGCGGTACTGTCAAAGCTGCTTTTGGCGGATTTGACGGAGATGTGGGCGTGCTTGTTGTGCTTGTTCGCCCCCGAATAGGCCCTTTTGGCCCACGCGGGCTGGCCATTGGTCGGGGCTGAACTGTAAATGTGGGAATCCCAGATGATGTATTTCACACGGGAATCCTTGCCGTTGATCAACGACGCCACCAGCACGTTGCAATTGCAACCGCCTGCTGGATGATGAGTGAAGTCGCGTGCGGTAACAACGCCTTTATTGGGTCCTTCGGAAATCCAGGGATTGTGATCCGATGCACTTCCCCTTCTCCAGTGGGCAATGTCACCGATGCCGCCATCGCTTGCCTTGCTGCGGTTGGGAGCGAGAACATTGATCTGGGCCCGCATCTGCTCCAGCGCTTTGCACATCCGCCAATCAATGTGCGGTGGCACCGCCTTTGCAGCCTTGAGGCCCATCATACCTTTTTTGGCTTTGGCGGGCGAAAGGTGGGCATGTTCGGCTTCGCAGAAATCATCCCAGATTTCTTCCATGTTGACGAGCGGCCTGCGCAATTTCTTGACGGCTTTCTTGGCAGCTTTCTTGGCAGGTTTCTTGACGGCTTTTTTGGCTTTGATGGTTTTTTTCGCCTTGGTGGCCATTTGCATTTCCTCCAGTTGGGTTGATACGCAACACCTACTCACAACTCAAAAATGATCTCGACGTAATCCTGGTCCATTGGCAGCGCTTCGGTGCTGTGGTGATGGCTGTGCTCTTCAAGCTCAGCAACCAAGGTGCTGCGTGGCACCGCCGTTTCCGGTTTTTCACCGTGGACACCGTGTTCCGTCGACATGAGTGACGTCAGATTGCCGGGTTTGGGTTTGCCCGCTGATTTCTTCCCAAACAGGTTCCACAAACTTTTCGGGGTGGCGTTCAAACTGCCGTGGTGGCCGACCTTGTAGAGATCAACATCTTTCAACAGTTTCACCCACTCCGGTTTCGACAGGGCGAACTGCCAGTTCTCCCATTGGGCATCACCGGGAAACAGCAGGGATTTGCCGCCCGCACGAAAGAGTAAAATCAGGCTGGTGTTGTTCATCGCCTTGTCCATGCGGCGCACCATGCCCATCAGGGTTTCCTTCTGCAGCCTGGCCAGCCGTTGTGCGATCCAGCTGGCGTGCAGCGGTGGCTTGCCGACAAACTTGGGAAACAGAGGCGCTGCACGGCGCGACATGCCATTGCCATTGGTTGCGGCGAGGTGCCAATACTCTTCCTGGTTTTTCGGGTTTTGGGTTTCAACCTCTTCATGTTGATCGATGCTGGGTGGACCCAAGACATTGACAGTGACACCCGGCAGCAGCGCTTTCAGCCCTGCATCCATGCCAGCGTGAAGGTATCGCGTCTTCTTGCCCATGCCCATCAGGTTCTTGATGGCCGAGAGATTGGCGACATTGTTGTCGCCGATGAAACCCAGAAATTGCTTTTCGCGTGCGCTGAAGCCCAAAGCCTCCATGCGCTTTTCGGTCAATGTCCCCGCAAACGCGGCAACACCCGCCGAAAAACCATTCATGTTATGCAATGACCCGGCAAAGGCCTTTGGGCCTGAGGCTTGTTCCGGAATATCCGGATCCTCGGTCCAGGGCTGCAACACGAGGTCAGGCTTGTAGGACGCAATCACATCGCCTGTGCCATTGCCCTTGGCATTGGTGGCGAAGCCGCTGATGTGATCCCTGTGGCGGTGGGTGGCGACCACCACATGAAGTTTATTGTCCGTCAATTCGCCAATCTTTTTGGCGATGCGCATCATGTGGTCTTTCGCTGCGTTCGCAGGAGCACTTGTCGAACCATAGTCGATCAGCACATGGCGGTTGCCGCTGGCATAGACAAAGGTCAGCAGGAAGCAATCGCCGAAGCCGACGTTGAAGGCACGGATGATGGCTTGGGTGGGTTTTTTTGATGCAGACTTGGCCATCAGAAATACCCTCCTTCAGGCACTGTCGGCGGTTTCAGTCCCGCGCGCCGTTGATGGGCAACGGCAAAGCCATGCTTTGGCATGGCCTCACGCGTCAGGGCATCAACCTTGTCGAGATAGGCAATGCGCTCGCCCTGCCGTGTGCTGTTAAGGTGGTTGGAGATGTAGAACTTCAGACTGCCAAATTCGTCGAAAACCAGAATGCCGCCGCCGACAAGATCAAATGTCCTGTCTTTTTTCATGCCCTTTGGCGGGGTTACCCCCAAGTGCTTCAGCGTTGTGATATCAGCCTGTTTGATGAGCTGGTAAAATTCCGCCACGGTTTCACGCACGATCTGTCCATGTGGTGCGACGCGCCACAGGCTGCGCACCGAATTCACCTTTGTATAGGCGTCAGACACCAACCCCAGTGCGTTACGGTTTTGCCAGATGAATCGGAACATGCCGTCGCTGTCCCATTGCAGGCTGTCAACGGTGCCTTGGCCATAGCGCAAATTGTCGACATGGAATCCATAGGCGCTCTTGATGCCGGTGTTGTTGCGTTCCTCTGAGGGCTTAATGCCATAGCCTGCAAAGGCTTCGCGCAATTGTTCGCGGTAGCCATACTGGTCGTCGGGGCAGGTCTGCCAGTCCGAGGTGATCAGTGCACGGAGGAAATCCTCGAAGGTGATATGGACACACGGCATGTAGTCGATGGCGCGGATCGACATGGTGAGAAGATGCTGCGCGGCCTTCGCACCCTCCTCGGCCACCCGCCAGGCTTCGACCGTGCTGGACCCCTTGCCACTCAGTTTTTTGAGTTTACCACTGAGCCGGGATTCCCAGACCTTGAAATAGGCCTGCAGCACGATGGCCACAAGGATTTCGCCAAGGTCGTGGGGCTCAAATGTGTTGTCCAGCAGGTTCGGATTTGGCTTGATATGAATGGAGCGGCGCAAGGCATCACGCCTGATCGGTGCACCGGTGGCGTTGCCCATTTGCCTTGCGAGACCGGTAAGAACACTGCCGCTGATGATTGCGGCCAAGGTCTTGTCGATGTTGATGCGCTGATGCGGGTGCTTCGTCAGTTTGGCGGATTCGAGCGCATGCTGGATCAGGTTTTCACCGCGCAACACCGAGAGCAAAGCGATGATGTCGGCATAGCCCTCGTGAAAGGCTTCCTGCTGCGGATGCGAGGGCCGTGTGAGCTGGTCGCGCAGACCATCGAGAAGTGCATGTGTTGCTTCATGTGCCACGATGTCGTGTGAGAGGCAGGTGAAGACCGTTTTCCTGCGGGTGCTTCTGCCATCCTGGAAATAGCCAAACAACAGCGCTTCATCTTCGCGGGAATAGAAGGCATTGGCCTCTTCAAAAGCGTGAGGTGCGATTTTCAGCTGATGGCTGCCGCCGTCAAAACCCCATGACAGGCTGCGGCCCAGGGCACGCTCGAATTCAAAAAGTGTTGCCGCGACCACACCATAGACATGCTGCGCATGAAGGCGCGGATCTCGCTCGATCTCAGCCGAAGTTGGTCCATGTTTGAGCAGGTCGGTGTCATCGGAAATGTCTGCACCAGTATAAAACGTGCCCGATGCCGCGTCATAGTCGATGATTTCAATGCGGGAACCCCGCGGACCCGGCAGCAGCGGTTCGTCGGGAATGCGGACAGTGGTGAGCAAGGGCCTGCCGTTGTGTCCCAGAACACTTGGATCTTCGGCCAGCACAGTCAACGTGCGGGTTTTTTCCACAGCAGGCAAAACTACTTTTGCCACAGGTTTTCCCATAACGACCTCCAAAAGTCGCATAGTGCCTTCGCCCCGTGGTTGAGATTGTTAGCAGGTTATGGAGGTTGTGCAAGAGTTCCGGTGGTGAAGTGGAGTCCGGTGGTGAGTTGTAGTAAAATCGGTAAAGTGATATCGTTTTCAAAGATGTGATATCAGCTGGATTAGGACATGGCCGCAGTTACCATTCGCAAGTTGCCAGACGAAGTGCATGCGACTTTGAAGCGCCGTGCAACAGCCAAGGGCCAAAGTACCGAAGCTGAAATTCGTGAGACGCTTATTGCAGCGACACAGCAAGGCACTGAACCGCGTGGCTTGGGCAGTGCACTGCATGAACTTTGGAAACAGCACGGCAGCGTGAAACTGAAATTGCCATTCCGCGAAGCCACAGGCCGCCTCGTGGACATCTTTGATCAAGAGGCTGAGCCGTATGATCCTTGACACCAATGTCGTATCCGAACCGCTGCAGGTCCGCCCAAACGAAAAGGTCGTGCACTGGCTTGACAGTCTCGACCGCGCGTCATGTTACATCACGACGATTACAGCAGCAGAGTTGCTTTCAGGCGTAGAGCGGCTGCCAGTGGGGAAACGCCGCAGTCAACTGCAAGAGGTCATCGAACACATCATCACAAAAGACTTTGCTGGGCGTGTCTTGGCGTTTGACCTGCAGGCTGCCCGTCATTTTGCCGTCGCAATTGAAAAGCTGCGAAAGGCCGGTCGCAATGGAATGAGCATGGACATCATGATTGCCGCCATTGCCAAGCAAAATAAAATGACTGTTGCTTCGCGTGACACGTCGCCATTCCTTTACGCGGGTCTTGCCGTCATCAATCCGTGGACGGATGAATTTGCACTTCAGCCCGGACGGTAGACCCGTTTGGCTTCCGGGTCTTCGCTGTCGAAAGCAATCGTTGCCAATTCTGTCCACACTGCATCCGGAATTTTGCAAGTTGCCCAATCCAAGGTTTGTTGGACACGTTCAGGCTTCGTCACTCCACAAATCGTTGAAGCCACCAACGTTGACCGCATGGAAAACTGCAAGGCTGCGGCCCCCATGGGAACGCCATGCTTTGCACAAATCGCTTCGATTGCGTTGGCGCGGGACTTCACGTCATCATCGGCGGGCATGTAGGCGTAGAGCGGCTGCGTCAAAGCGCCCTTGGCCAGAATGCCACTTGCATAGGGTGCGGCATTGATGACGGCGATGTTGCGCGATTTTGCCAGTTCAAACATCCCTGTGGCATGGCGGTTCAGCAGCGTGAACCGATTGTGGCTGATCAACGCATCGAAATCATAGTCACGCAGCAGCGGCATCATGATGTCCGTACGCCCCGCTGCGAGGCCAACTGCTTGACACAGCCCCTGTTCCTTCATGCGAAAAAGGGCTTCAAGTGCTCCACCTGTTTTGGTGATGTCGGAGAGGTCAGATGCATATTCCGGGTCATGCAAGTGAAGCAATTCAATCGAAGACACACCAAGCACGTCGAGACTTTCCTCCAGCGACTCTCGGGCCCGGTCACCGTCGAACTTTCCCGTCTCCATGTTGCGGTCAAGTTTTGACGAAATCACAAAGCCTTCTGGCAAACCACCCCGCGCGCGAAGGCAATCGCCAATGCGCTGCTCACTGCGTCCGGCACCATAGTTGCGCGAGGTGTCGAGAAAACCGACAGGACCGTCAAAAATCGCATCCAGCGTGGCGCGCGCACGGGCCTCGTCGACCCCGTAGCCATAAGTGTCCGGCATGTCGCCAAGGCCCGAGGTGCCAAAGCACAGGTCAGGAATGGCAAGGTTGGTGCGGCCAAGTGTTGTTTTTTTCATCACGTTACTCCTCGTTGAACCGAGTGTGCGTCAGTTGAAATAATCCTGCAACGGCCTCACCTCGATCGTGTCCGCCTTGTGGGCGGCGATGGCTTTGGTGGCGGAGAGGATGCCGGGCAGCGTGGTGTAGTAGGGAATCTTTTGCATCACGGCGGTTTGGCGGATGGATTTCGAATCTGATTCAGACGACCGCGTCTCAGTCGTGTTGAGCACCAGCTGGATGTCGCCGTTCTTCATGGCGTCGACCACATGCGGGCGGCCTTCGAGGACTTTGTTGATCTTGGTGGAGGGCACACCCTTTGCCTCAAAGTAAGCGTGGTTGCCGCCAGAGGCCTTGATGTGGAAACCGAGTTCCACCAGTTTTTTGACGGCGGGGAGGACAAGGGCCTTGTCGCTTTCCTTGACGGAGACGAACACTGTCCCCGTTTTCGGAATGCGCATGCCCGCACCCAGTTGTGCCTTGGCGAAGGCCATGTCGTAGGTGCGGTCCAGCCCCATGACTTCGCCGGTTGAGCGCATTTCAGGACCGAGCAATGCATCAACACCGGGGAAACGGTTGAAGGGGAACACGGCTTCTTTCACGGCGATGTGGTCAAGCTTTTTCACCTTTAATTTGAAGTCCGCGAGCTTCTCACCCGCCATGACACGCGCCGCGATTTTCGCCACCGGCAAGCCGATGACCTTGGCAACGAAAGGCACGGTACGCGAAGCACGGGGGTTCACTTCGAGTATGTAGACGACGTCGTCTTTCACTGCGAACTGCACATTCATCAGGCCCACCACGTTCAAGGCGAGGGCGAGAATCTTCGTTTGTGCCTCAAGTTCCGCGATGATGGATTTTTTCAGCGAGTAGGGCGGCAGCGAACAGGCGGAGTCTCCAGAGTGGACACCGGCCTCTTCGATATGTTCCATAACACCAGCGATGAAAACATCCTTGCCGTCACAGATGCAATCCACGTCCACTTCAATGGCGTTGGAGAGATAGCTGTCGATGAGGACCGGCGAGTCACCCGACACCACAACGGCTTCGGTGATGTAGCGTTGCAACTGCGCATCATCCTTGACGATTTCCATGGCACGGCCGCCCAGCACATAAGATGGGCGGATGACCACCGGAAAACCGATGCGCTTGGCAATGCGTTTGGCTTCCGCTCCCGTGGTGGCAATGCCGTTTTCCGGCTGGCGCAATTTGATCCTGCGGATGAATTTGGAGAAGCGGTCGCGGTCTTCGGCGAGGTCAATGGCATCCGGTGTTGTGCCCAAAATCGGAACGCCTGCGGCCTCCAGCGCGTCAGCCAATTTCAGAGGTGTTTGCCCACCGAACTGAACAATGACGCCATGCAGTGTGCCTTTTTGTTGCTCCGCGTGGATGATTTCCAAAACATCTTCCGCAGTGAGCGGTTCGAAATACAAACGGTCCGAGGTGTCATAATCCGTCGACACGGTTTCGGGGTTGCAGTTGACCATGATCGATTCATAGCCTGCGTCATGCAGCGCATAGCAGGCGTGGCAGCAGCAATAGTCAAACTCGATGCCCTGGCCGATGCGGTTTGGGCCGCCGCCGAGGATGATGACTTTTTTCTTGTCCGACACCTTGGCTTCGTTGCCGTCACTGCCCGCAAGACCTGTTTCATAAGTCGAATACATGTAGGCGGTGGGCGAGGCGAATTCAGCGGCGCATGTGTCGATGCGTTTGAACACCGGGCGCACTTTCAGTTTGCGGCGGTGTGCAGAGACCTTGCTTTCGCTGATGCCAACCAGCTGACCCAGCCGCGCATCTGAAAAGCCCATGGCCTTCAACTTGCGCAGGTTCACCGCATCTTTGGGAAGGCCGCGTGTGCGGATGGTGTTTTCCATCTCAACCAGTTCCTGGATCTGGCGCAGGAACCACGGCTCGTATTTGCAACTTTCAAATATCTGCTCAACAGTTGCACCATGGCGGAAGCTTTGCGCGATTTTCAAAAGCCGGTCAGGTGTGGCGCGTCCCAATGCTGCACGAATGGCGTTCTTGTCATCGCCTTCGCCAATGCCTTCGATGGCGATTTCATTCATGCCTGTGAGGCCGGTCTCAAGGCCGCGCAACGCCTTCTGGAATGACTCTTGGAACGTTCGTCCAATGGCCATGACTTCGCCGACGGATTTCATTGCAGTTGAAAGCAAAGGCTCAGCACCGGGAAATTTTTCAAAGGCAAAGCGCGGAATTTTCGTCACCACATAATCAATGGTGGGTTCGAACGACGCAGGGGTTGCACCGCCCGTGATGTCATTGGCCAATTCATCCAGCGTGTAACCCACCGCCAGTTTTGCCGCGATCCTGGCAATCGGGAAACCTGTGGCTTTCGATGCGAGTGCAGACGAGCGCGACACCCGCGGGTTCATCTCGATCACCACCAAGCGGCCATCCGCCGGGTTCACCGCGAACTGCACGTTGGAGCCGCCTGTCTCAAGTCCGATCTCACGCAGCACTGCAATCGAAGCGTTGCGCATGATCTGGTATTCTTTGTCCGTCAGCGTCAGGGCAGGTGCCACAGTGATCGAGTCCCCCGTATGCACCCCCATGGGATCAATGTTTTCGATGGAGCAGATGATGATGCAGTTGTCCGCCTTATCGCGCACCACTTCCATCTCATACTCTTTCCAACCGAGCACGGATTCTTCGATCAGCACCTCTTGAGTTGGCGAAGCGTCCAGACCTTTTTCGACGATCTCAAAAAATTCTTCCCGCGTATAGGCAATGCCGCCGCCGGTGCCGCCCATGGTGAAGGAAGGGCGGATGATGCAGGGCAAACCAATCTTCAGCATGCCTTCAAAAGCTTCGACCAAGGCACGGTCACGGTAGTTCTTGTGGCGGTCCTGTTCGCCCTCGGCCCACAGCTTTTCAAATGCATCGGCATCTGGCGCTTCCGCTGTCGCCTTCGCATAAAGTTCCTTGTCGCGATCCTTCGCATCAGACGCGTTTGCCAAATGCGAACGCGGTGACTCCAAACCAATTTTGGTCATGGCATCGCGGAACAATTCCCGGTCCTCGGCCTTGTCAATGGCTTCGGCCCGCGCACCGATCATCTCAACGTCGAATTTTTCCAGCACACCCATCTTGTTGAGTGACAGTGCCGTGTTCAACGCCGTCTGCCCGCCCATGGTGGGCAGCAAAACGAGTTTGTCGTTGGGGCGCTCGTTACGCTCCTTCTCGATGATCTTGGCCACAACATCCGGCGTGATCGGCTCAATGTAAGTCGCATCCGCCATGTCCGGATCAGTCATGATGGTGGCAGGATTGGAATTGATGAGAATGACCCGGTAGCCCTCTTCCTTCAGGGCCTTCACAGCTTGCGTGCCGGAATAATCAAACTCACAGGCCTGGCCGATGACAATCGGTCCGGCACCGATGATGAGGACGGAGGTAACATCACTGCGTTTTGGCATAAGCGTGGGACCTACACCGGGGAGCGCGGGATTCCAAGGGACAAAAAAGTGCTGGGGATGAGGCGGCGAAGAGACCTCTCCCTCGTTGCGAAGCAATGAGGGAGTGCCCGAAGGGGGAGGGAGTGGTTAAACGCGTGACTTGTCCAAGCCGACACACTCCCTCGGCACTGCCTGCCACGCCCTCACGCCTGCGGCGCAAGGAAGAAGTACTGATAATTTCGGTGCGACTCCATTCATTTCAATCTTCGATTTCTGCCGTGCGCCTCTGGTTCAGCGCCCATGGCCGCTGGCAGACATCCGTCGCATTGACAACCTCCTCGACGACACATAAAACATATGTCACCATCTTGGACCCGCATCATGATCAAAATGCAAGTTTACCTGCGTGACGAACAAAAGGTTGCCCTTCGCAAGATGGCGGCGCGGACGGGGACGGCTGAGTCTGACCTGGTGCGGCAAGGGGTGGATTTGATGTTGGAGAAAAAAGTGCAGGACAGCGAGGATTGGAAAACAGCGCTGCAGGGTGCTTTCGGCATGTGGAAAGACCGGGACATGTCTGACTTCGACGAGATGCGGGAGCGCGTCAAAAAGCGGTTCAAGCATGTCTACGAAGAAAACTGATGCTGTTCGACACCTGCATCGTCATCGACCTGCTGCGTGGAAATGCTGCGGCTGGTGACTTTGTCAAAGGCCTTGACATCCAACCCTCGCTCTCTGTTCTCACCGCGACGGAATTGATGGCGGGCTGCAAGAGCGGGAATGAGCGCGGCAGAATCAACCAAATTTTGGCAACGAACCTTGTCCTCACCATCGATTTGGCTGTCGCACTTGAAGCAGGGGAATTGATGCAGACCTATGGCAGGAGTCACCGGCTGGATCCTGTTGACGCCCTGATCGCCGCTACGGCCAGGCTCCACAAGCTGCCGCTGGCCACACACAACCTCAAACATTTCCCCATGTTCCCCGGCTTGCAGCGGCCCTACTGATTTCAAGCCACGCGTTCAGCCCCGGCACCTGCAAAAATCGCATTTTCTGCCGCCTGTGCCGCAACGAAAGCTTCCGCTGCGGGTTTAGGCCTTGCAATCGCGTAGCCTTGGACTTTTTCGGCACCGAGTTCGCGCAACAGCGTAATTTCAGCTTCCGTCTCAGCTCCTTCCGCCACGACATCCATGCCAACAGAGTGGCTCATGTCGATGATGGATTTCAACAACGCTTTCCGGCGTGGTGATGTCTCGGCGTTGGCGACGAAGGCGCGGTCGATTTTGATGGTGGAGAAGGGCAGGCGGGCGAGATAGCCAAGGGAGGAATAACCCGTGCCGAAGTCGTCGAGCGCCAGCTTGACGCCAAGTCCTGCCAGCACATGCAGCGACTCGCGGATGGCGGCGGCACTGGCACCGATGAACACGCTTTCCGTCAACTCAAGGCACAGCAAATCAGCAGCGAGGCCATGACGCCGGAGGCAGGCTTCGACATCTTCGGTAAAGCCCGCCTCCAGAAATTGCGCGGCGGAGACATTGACGGAAATGACCCGGCGAAGCCCTGTCTGGCGGAACCATTGGGCAGACTGGCGGCAGGACTCATTGAGGATCCAGCGGCCAAGGTCGGCAATCAGGCCATTGTTTTCCGCGATTGGAATGAAAACGGCGGGTGAAATGTAGCCGCGCCTGGGGTGGCACCAGCGCGCCAGGGCCTCAAAGCCCGTGATGCTGCCATCACGCAAATCCATGACGCATTGATAGTGGACTTCAAGGCTGCCTTCCGCCACGGCAGCGCGCAGTTCCTGGCCCAGTTCAGACTCCATGCGCGTACGGTCGCGCATCTCACCCACGTAAAAAGCTGTGCCGGCGAGGTTGGCTTGACGGGCCTGGTTCAGCGCCAGGCCTGCACATTGCAGCAACAGGTCTCCGTCAACCTGACCTGCGGAAAGTTCATTGAACATCAGTATGCCGGCGTCAACGTCGACTTTGACGCCACTGTGGCCAAGTGCGAGGGGGCGGGCGAAATGCGAGCGGATGTCTTGAACCTTGCCCGCCACATCCTGGCGGTCCGTCGCATCGGGACAGTAAATCGCGAACTCGTGGCCGCCGACGCGCGCGAGATAACCGTGCGTGAGGCTGGCCTGGAAGCGGTGTGCGGCAAGCCGCAGCAAAGTGTCACCGGTGGCCTGGCCAAAGGCTTCGTTCAAGCTGCGAAAGCGCCGTAAATCCAGGACCACGAGCGCACCCCCTTGTGTTTGGCGCGCTTCCGCCAACCGCTCCAGCAAGGCAAGGCGGTTTGGCAGGCCTGTCATGGGGTCGTAGTAGGCCAGGCGCTTCAGCGATTCGTCGCGGCTCCTGATGTCACTCATCATGGTATTGAAGGATTCAACCAGCACTCCAACTTCGCCAATATCGTTGTCTGTCGTGATTGATGCCGCGTAATTGCGGCTGTTCTTGATTTCAGCAATCTGGTGGGTCAGCCCAGCCACGGGTTCAATGATGCGGCGCTGCAAGGGGCGGGATACCAGCATTCCCATGCAGGCTGCGGCCAAGGCTGCCGCCAGTGTAGTCAGAAGGGTCAGCAGGAAAATCTGCCGGACGCTGGAGATGTCCGCAACCATCGTCAATTTGCCAGCCACGACACCGCCTTGCACAATATCGATGGCGACGGGCATCCGGCCCTTGAACAGCATTTCGAGGTCACTGTTTGCGGCGTTGATGATGTCGCTTTGCAGTAAAGTGGCTTGGCCAAGATTGGCCAATACCTTGCCGTCAGCGCCTGAAATGGCGACCATCAGGATTTCAGGAATGCGTGATACGGCGCTCAAGGATCCAAAGGCTTCGCGCCTGTCGTTTTTGACAACCGCATCGGCAACACTTGCCGCCAGCACATAGCCCGTGTTTTCAAGGCTTTTGCGGGTTCTCACGATTTCCTGACTGGATTGGACATAGGTCAAGACCAGTGACGCCGTGAAGACAGCCGCAAAAACCGCGCGTGCCACGAGCCAACCGATGCGATTGCCGATACTCGCGTCTTTCTTGCTGAATTTTCCTGCCACGTCCGTCTCCCGCCTTGTTTTTAGCTGAAGCGTACTGCCATCCAGTTGACGAACAGCGTTAACAGCGAATTTCAGCAAATCCAGAAATTGACCTGTTTGCACAACGGGGTGTTAGGGCGTGTTGGAGTAGAACTTTGTGCATGCGCGGGAGAATGACACGATTTTTGGCGAATGTGTGCGGCAATGCCGCCGTTTCTTTTGCTGTGGCAGCCCCGGCGCTGTTTTCGGCATTGGGGCTGGCATCGGACTTCGCCATATTCTCCATGAAACGGTCAGAACTGCAGGCGATGGCCGATCAGGCTGCCATACTTTCGGCCAATGAACTCTCGGTGGGCAATACCAGCAAGACGACAATTTCGTCGGCTGTGGCGGCGTACAAGGACCAGGCCATCGGCGATCAATCCCGTGATGTGACGCCCGCATCTTCTGTCGGCGACGATGCAACATCTGTGACCGTGAAGCTGACTGAAGAATGGACGCCGTTCTTTGCCCACTACATCGGTGTTGATGTGACACCGATCATGGTGTCTGCCACGGCAAGCTTGGTGGGCGAATCGAAAATCTGTGTGTTGGCGTTGGAAGCCAAAAACATGGGTGCCCTGTCCATGAGCAAAAGCGCCCGCATCCAGGCCAATGGCTGTTCCATCTATTCCAACTCCACCAGTTCTTCCGGTGTTTTCCTGTCTGACCAGAGCGAGATTGAAGCAGATCTCGTGTGCTCGGCGGGTGGTGTTTCTGGATATGGCGTGAACTCCGCGGAAAAGGTGATGCAAGACTGTCCGCCGATTGCCGATCCGCTGGCTTCCCGCCCGCCCCCTCCTGTCGGCGCCTGTGATTTCAACAATTTTTCCCTGGCGGCCGGCACCAAGACCTTGCAACCCGGTGTTTATTGCGGTGGCATCAATTTGTCCGGCACTGCAAAGGTCAAGTTTGAGCCAGGCGACTACATCATCAAGGATGGTCCTTTTTCAGTGCGCCAGAATGCCGAGGCTTCCGGCAGCAATGTCGCCTTCTATCTCACGGGGGCCCCGTCGACGATCTGGTTCCTCGACAATGCAGCCATCAATTTCAGCGGCGCGGAAACCGGCCCCATGGCAGGTCTGTTGTTCTTTGAAGACCCGAAGTCAAGCCCGCTCCGGCTGCACACCATTGGTGCCGCCCGCGCTGAAACCCTGACCGGCACAATCTACTTGCCCAGGGGCAATCTGGTGGTTGACCCCAATTCAAGTGTTGGTGCAAAATCAGCCTACACAGCCATCGTCGCCCGCCGCGTCATTGTCAGCAACGGCCCGACACTGGTCCTGAACTCCGACTATTCCGCCACCAAAGTACCAGTCCCCGCAGGCGTCAGGGTGTCATCCAACGTGGTGCTGACGGATTAGGCAACCGGGATTTTCCGCGCCAGTGGGGTGACAAGTGCGCCCGCTTGTTCCATCCTCGGACAAACATTGGGGAGGATGTCGTTGCAAATCTCGGACAAAACACCGCCCCGCCCCACCCGGGTCTTCCTCTCCTATTCGCGCAAGGACGTGGTTTTTGCTGAAAACCTCCAACGCTCCCTGAAGGTTGAAGGCTATGATGTGCTGCTGGACGCGACGGACATTGCCGCTGGCGAAGATTGGCAAGCGCGCCTCGGACGGCTGATTGTTGAAGCTGACACAGTGGTGTTTTGCCTGTCCCCCCATTCAGTGGCCTCAAAGATCTGTAGCTGGGAAGCCGGGGAGGCGGAGCGGTTGGGCAAGCGGATTTTACCCGTGGTGGTGAAAGCCGTTCCCGATGCAAGTGTTCCGCCCGGACTTTCCAAACTGAATTTCATCTTCTTCCACCGCAAACCCCATGAGGCAGCGCTTGCCACACTGCGTGCTGCTATTGACGCTGATTTGCCATGGCTCAGGGAACACACAAGGCTGGGCGACCTTGCGCTCCAATGGCAGGGCAAACCCGGAAACGCGGGTATCCTGCGTGGCGGTGCCTTGGAATCCGCAGAACGCTGGATCGCGTCACAGCCCAGAAACGCGGCGCTGGCCACTGACCTCCACAGGGACTTCATCGCCACGAGCCGCAAAGCGGCCGGCACCCGACAGCGCAACTGGATCAGCGGGGCGGCGGCAGTCGTGGTTCTGTCCCTTGGCCTTGCCGGGTGGAGCGAGGTCAACCGCAGGGAGGCGGTGAAACAGACAGCCATCGCTGACCAGCAAAGATTGCTTGCAGACGCGCAGCGCGGGGAAGCTGTGGAACAAAAAAACCGGGCAGAGAAAGTCCTGGCGGCGGCGACGGCCACGGCAAGCGGCCTGGTGTTTGAATTGGCCCAAAAAATGCGCGACATTGAGGGGGTGCCCGTTGATGTCATCCGCGGCATGCTGGAAAAAGCACAAGGCTTGCAGACGCAACTCAGCGCGGCGGGTGAACCAACCCCTGCCTTGCTGTATTCACAGGCCGCCGCTCAAACAGAACTTGCCATCACTTTGTTGAGCCAGGGTGAAACAGCACCCGCCATGGAGGCCGCGCGCCAAGCTGTTCTGGCGATGGAGCGGTTGGTCGCGCTGACGCCGGGGGATTCTGAATCGCAGCGTGGCCTCGCCGCCGTCCATACCCAGATCGGCGATGTGCTGCAGGCAAGGGGCGATTTGGAGAGTGCACTTTCCAGCTACAGCAACAGCCTGACGATTGCCAAAAATCTCGTGGCAAAAGCTGCCGGAAACCCGGAATGGCTCAGGGACCTTGCTGTCGCACACAGCAAAGTTGGCGAAATCCAGCAATTGCAGGCCAAGACGGACGCCGCACTTTCCAGCTACCGCGCCAGTTTTGCCGCCCTCGAAAAACTTGCAACGCAAGATCCGGCCAACCCGGAATGGCAACGGGACCTGGTTGTTGGCCACCTCAAGATTGGCGATATCCTGCAACTTCAGGGAAAACGCACTGACGCGATGCAAAGCTACAACGCGGGTATTGCCATTGCGGAAAAACTCGTGGCATCGCAACCTGCCAACACCAAATGGCAAAGGGATTTGACGGGCAACTACATCAGGATCGGTGATGTTCAGGCGTTGCAGGGCGACCTTGCTTCGGCACGCAAAAGTTTTCAAAAGTGCCTAACCATCACGGCGTCGCTGGCGCGTCAGGACCCCGGCAACACGGAATGGCAACGCAATCTTTCCGTCAGCCATATCAAGATCGGCGAAGTGCAACAGGCGCAGGGTGCCATGGCGGACGCACTCACCAGCTTCCGCGCCAGCATCAACATCGCGGCAAAACTTGCGGCACAGGACCCCGGAAATGCTGTATGGCAGCGCGACCTGTCTGTGAGCCATGTTCTGCTCGCCAATGCGGGCGATGATCCGAAAGGCAATTTCCAAAAGGCGCTTCTCATCCTGGAGACGATGAAGACGAAGGGCATCCTCCCAACCGGTGACGAACACTTCATGCAGCAAATCAAAGACACGCTCGCAGCTCTGAAGTAGCAGCGTATTGCTTTTGCCAAGTTGTTGTTGTCGGCAAGGCCCGTCTATGCAGATTTGACGGCTCGGGCGCATCAGCTTATTCAGCATCCCATGTCCCACAACACCTTCGGCCATCTCTTCCGCGTCACCACTTTTGGCGAAAGCCACGGAGTCGCCATCGGCGCTGTGGTCGATGGCTGCCCGCCGGGCATCCAGCTTACGCCAGCTGACATCCAATCCTTCCTCGACAAGCGCAGACCCGGCACCAGCAAATTCGTGACCCAGCGCCAGGAACCGGACGCGGTGAAAATCATGTCTGGTGTTTTTGAGGATGATCGCACGGGCGGCCCCGTGACGACAGGTGCGCCGATCATGCTGATGATCGAAAATGTTGATCAGCGCTCGAAGGACTATTCCGACATCCGCGACAAATACCGCCCCGGCCATGCAGACTTCACCTATGACGCAAAATATGGGGTGCGTGATTATCGCGGCGGCGGTCGTTCCTCCGCCCGCGAAACTGCATGCCGCGTCGCTGCCGGCGCTGTCGCCCGCAAAGTCGTGCCCAATGTCAAAATCCGCGGGTGCCTTGTGCAGATGGGGACCCACAAAATCGACCGCAAGAACTGGTCAGACACCGAGATCGACAACAACCCGTTCTTTTGCCCCGATGCCAAAGCTGCCGCCCACTGGGAAATCTACCTCGAAGGCGTTCGCAAATCCGGCTCATCCTGCGGTGCCATTATTGAAGTCACGGCATCAGGTGTGCCCGCAGGATGGGGCGCACCACTCTATGCGAAACTTGATTCCGAACTCGCCACTGCGATGATGAGCATCAATGCTGTCAAAGGCGTGGAGATTGGCGCGGGCTTCGCTGCCGCCGCATTTTCGGGCGAGGACAACGCCGATGAAATCCGCATTGTCAACGGCAAACCGAAATTCCAATCCAACCACGCCGGCGGAATTCTCGGCGGCATTTCAACGGGCCAAGACATGGTGGTGCGCCTCGCCATCAAGCCAACGTCGTCCATCCTCACACCCCGCAACACCATCACCAAGCAAGGCACGGAAACCGACATCCTCACCAAAGGCCGTCACGACCCTTGCGTCGGCATTCGTGGTGTGCCCGTCGCCGAAGCCATGATGGCGATTGTGCTGGCGGATCAGTTTCTCAGGCACCGGGGGCAGGTGGGATAACTTACTCCCTTGCGCGCAGCGTGAGGGAGTGGCGCGAAGCGCCGAGGGAGTGTGTCAACGCACTCGGTACCTGTCACGCTGATACACTCCATCGCCCTTCGGGCACTTCCTCACCGCTGCGCGGCAAGGAAGAATAGCTGCTTTGCGTTCTCACCCTATCTCAACCCCGAAATTCCCCCTATCACCCCTCCATGCACGCCCCAGACTCCCGCGCCTCATGGTTCCGCATGGCCATCTCCGTTGCCCTCGCGGCCATCGGCGGCATCGGACTTTGGGCGGGCGTTGTCACCCTCCCCGTGATACAAGCTGAGTTCGGGATAGATCGGTCCGGCGCGTCGCTTCCCTACACGCTCACCATGATTGGCTTTGCCTTTGGTGGCCTGCTGGCAGGAAAGCTCGCGGATCGCTTCGGCATCATGATCCCCATGATCGGGGCGACATTCATGCTCTGCATCGGTTTCATCGCCTCGGCCTTTGCTCCCACCTACTGGACCTTCATTGCCGCACAGGCCTGCATCATCGGCCTCTTCGGCGTCGGCCCCACATTCGGCCCACTCGTTGCCGATATTTCCCTCTGGTTTCAGAAACGGCGCGGCATCGCCGTGGCCGTCGTTGCCTCCGGCAATTATTTCGCTGGTGCCGTCTGGCCTCCCATCCTCACCGAAATGGTCCAGGCCTATGGCTGGCGCAATTCCTATATCGCCCTTGGCATTTTCTGCCTCGTCACCATGTTGCCCCTCGCGTTCATGTTGCGCCCACGCGCTTCACTCGAAGAACGTCCCGCCCCGTCTTCCATCTCTTCAACCAAGGACGGCACTCCCGTACTGCAAGCCCTGCTCGTCCTCGCAGGCCTCGCCTGTTGCGTCGCCATGTCGATGCCGCAAGTTCACCTCATCGCTTATTGCGGCGATCTCGGTTACAGCGCAGAAGCGGGAGCGACGATGCTCTCCCTTCTCCTCGGTTTCGGTGTCGTCAGTCGCCTCGCGTCTGGACTGATTGCAGACAAGATCGGCGGCCTCGGCACACTCATCATTGGCTCCGTGTTGCAATGCCTGGCGCTCATCCTTTACATCCCGTTCAACGGCCTCACGTCACTTTACCTCGTCTCCGCGTTGTTCGGTCTCGCCCAAGGTGGAATCGTGCCAAGCTACGCGCTCATCGTGCGCGACAACTTCCCGGCCCGCGAAGCCGGCTGGCGCATCAGCATGGTGTTGACGGCAACCGTGCTCGGCATGGCACTGGGCGGCTGGATCTCCGGCGAAATCTACGACCTCACTGGATCCTACCAATGGGCCTTCGCCCACGGTATCGCATGGAATTTGCTCAATATGGGAATCGCAGCGTGGCTGGTGTTGCGAAAACCAACATCCTCTCCCCGGGGGCGAGAGGTGGCAGCCGCATAGCAGCTGCCAATTCAACATTGCAATGCTTCACGAGGAGCATTGATCCCACCGAAACAGTCCGGTTGAATTTTGCAATCGTGCCGTCAAACGCGGCACACATTGTTCATTCACAATTGAAACTCATGATGCCAGCCGCTTTGCGGACAAATTCACGTTCGCTGTCATCGCTGCACGTGACCTTCACATAAAGTTTCTTGCAACCAAGATCCTCGGCCGCAGCGCTCGAAACAAGCCGACAGCGTGATTTACCAACACATGCGTTCCTGACATTTTTCAACACTTTCTTTTTGAATGCCGCAGTGCCGCCGTTGCAGGCCGCATATTCTGCTTCGACAACGGCGGCGATGACAAGTTCATCATCCTCATCGAATGTTTCTGGCGCATCCAAAGCGAAAGCAGGAGCAACAGTCAGGCAAAAAAACAGGGGCAGCAGGAGCAGATGCTTCATTTGAAATCCTCATTTGGCCAGTGCGTCAGCAGGGACAATTCCTTCCGACATCTGTGAGTTGGTTTGATGCCCCAAGTTTTTGGGATGACTGGGAGTGGCGCGAGTTGATGTGCGGCGTTTAAATGACAAGAAAATCCGCATCCGTCAGTGCAGTATTTGCATTGACATGGGCGCATTTGATTGCAGTTCCAGTGCCGTTTCCATCGGCGTCATAGAAAATATCGCCTGTGGTCTTGTTGTAGACGATGAAGTCGTTGGCGTCTGTCGCAGCTGAGCCAATTTTGAAGTTGGCGGCATTGAGCGCGCCCGGCGTTGTCAACTTGCCAAACACGCCTGTGTTCTCCAACCAGAACACATCATCGACGACACTGAAGTCGGTGATGGTGTCAACGTTGGTTGTTGCATTGAGTGCTGTGTTGAAAATAAACGCGTCGGCACCTGCACCTCCCGCCAAGGTGTCATTGCCGAAACCACCATTGATGATGTTGCCGATGGTGTTGCCTGTCAGCTTGTCGTTGAAGTTCGAACCACCAAGCCCTTCGATGCTGTTGTAGGTATCACCCAGTGCTTCACCAGTGTTGAGCGCACTGTTTGCCAGATTGGCCGTCACGCGGGCTGTTGCCAAGCCATAAGTGGCGGAGTCAAAATCATCCCCACCGTCCAACATATCCCGGCCCAACCCGCCTTCAAGAAGGTCGATGCCGCCGCCCCCACTCAGCTTATCATTGAGAGCACCCCCGTTGAGGATATTGCCGTTGGAATCACCCGTCAAAGTGTCACTGAATTTCGTTCCGACGAGGCCTTGGATGAGGTTGTATGTGTCTCCTGCCGCGTCGCCAGTGTTCCCCGTGGCACCCGGATCCATAGAGGCGATCACTGCCGCCGTCGCACTTTCATAGGAGGCGAAGTTAAACCCGGTTCCTCCAGACAATGCATCAGCGCCCGCACCGCCATCGAGCACGTCGTTGCCGGCATCTCCTCTGATGCTGTCTGCCCCACCCAAGCCAAACAACCTGTCATCTCCATTCACGCCCATCAAAATATTGGCGTCGGCATTGCCGGTTAAAACATCGCCGAACTGGCTGCCGGTCAGATTTTCGATTGAAATGAAAGTGTCGCCAAGCGCATCTCCCGTATTCAATGAAGGCGTCGTCAGGCTGACTGTGACAGCGGCGCTGCCAAGGTACATTGCGGTATCGGAGCCATCTCCGCCATTCAAGGCATCGATCCCTGCGCCACCCAGCAGGCGGTCAACTCCATTTTCCCCGTTGAGTTTGTCGTTGCCAATACCACCGTGCAACACGTCGTTTCCGTCGCCACCGAAAAGCGTGTCGACGCCACCCAATCCAAACAAAACATTGTTGCCGCGTGTTCCGACAATGGTGTTTGCAACATCATTGCCAGTGCCAGTGTTGCCATTGAAGCCGAGAAGGGTCAGGTTCGCAGCGCCAGCGCCAAGCGTGGTGTTGGCGGAAGAGTAGATCGTGTTTGCTCCCACGAGATCTACTTTTATGTTTTCATTGGGGATTCCGGTAACGGTCACATTTACAGCTGTAGGCAACCCGCCGCCGGAGAACTGCAATGTTTTGGTTGCTACATTTGAAACTTCAATTGCATATCCTCCAGCGCCTCCGGTTTGACCTTCACTTGCGCCGCTGGAGACAACAACACCACCCCGAGCTTCGCCAATGTCATAAAATTTGTTGTTGTTGCTGTCGTTATAAGCAACGCCAGTGACAGATGTTCGACTTGAGCTAACAAAATCCTGGGTGACCAAAGTGGAGCCGCCGCCAGTCGGGTTGAACACACCTGTCCTGATGCCTATGCCCGCTTCATCGAAGTCATTGTCCAGTATATTCAGGCGGTGACCGCGTCCAACGATGCCTGCGTCCTTGAACAGATTTTCGTAAAGCTTTGTCGTGTTCAGCGCTTCACTGGTGCCAGACGTTGCGGCTATGTTTTCACCCAGCGCCGACCAGACAATGCCCGCGCTGTCGATGCGGCTTTGCGTCGAGCCATCGCCAATTCCCTCATGCCCAAACTGGTCGACACTGATCATGTGCAGCGTGTGATCAACCGCGACGTCATGCAGGGCACTTGCAGGTAATCCTGCCAGAGGCTGCTTGGCCGCAGTCGAAATGGTGCCTGCGGCAAGACCTTCATTGAGGTTGATGCCGAGCCGCGCGGCCTCTGCCACAGGATCGAGCCGTGCCCGGTTGATGAGTTCAAGTTGGTATTGCTCGGCGGCAGTGACAATTGAGGCGACCATATCAAACTCTCCGTGTTTTGATTGTCACCCACAAGCAATAGGTGACCATTACGGGGGTAAGGATAGCAACTCAATTTGGCTGCCGCATCACCCCCAGGGGTGACGCCGTGCAAAAGGCATTGTTCAGGCTGCGCGGGAGATGCATGGTGTTGTGGCGCGCGTTGAAATTCTTGAACGACAAGATCACCGCCGCAGGCTTGGCGTCACACACAACCCTTTCGCCAAAGCTTCGCCCTTGTGTCCGGATGACGCCGGAGGCGGCGGGGGTGATTTCGGCTCCACCCCGTGAGCACATATTCACGATGTCAATCAGCACGGGATTGCTCCCTTGCGCATGGTCTCAATATGGAACTTAACAAGAACATTGTCAAGGAAAATAATGAGAAAAATAATCTTCAATCCTATCAGTGTTTTACGCCTCACTCCCGCCGGAAATCCCTGACAGGTGACAAAAACTGCGGCATGATTGCCCGAAGCGGTGGATTCTGAGGGACGGTAGTGACGGACGAGACAGTTTCAGGCGAGGTCCGCAAGGCGCGGGTGTTCGTGTCCTATTCGCGCAAGGACATGGGTTTTGCCGAGCGGCTGCATGTCGCACTCGAACAGCTTGGCTATGACTCGATGTTGGACAAGACAGACATTGCGGCTGGCGAAGATTGGCAGGCGCGGCTCAGCCAATTGATCCAGAGTGCCGATACGATCGTGTTCTGTGTCTCTCCAGCGTCTGCCGCATCACCGGTGTGCGGTTGGGAAGTTGAAGAGGCGACGCGCTGGGGCAAACGCATTTTGCCAGTTGTTGCAACAGAAACTGACCCAGACAGAGTTCCCGCCACGCTCGCCAAACTGAATTTCATCTTTTTTGCGAACCACGATTTTGATTCAGCGCTTCTGGTTCTGAAAGGCGCCCTTGACACAGACCTCGTTTGGCTGCGCGAACACACGCGTCTCGGCGAGCTCGCGGCCGATTGGAAAAGCCGTGCATCGGGCGTGTTGCGCGGGCGTGACCTTGAAGCCGCTGAAGGCTGGATCGCATCACCGCCCAAAAATGCCGGCCTCGCCACAGACCTCCACCGTGTTTTCATTGCCGCCAGCCGGAAAGCGGCAACACAACGCCAACGCAACTGGATCGGCGGTGCCGCCGCTGTTGTTGTGTTGTCGCTCGGCCTTGCAGGCTGGAGTGAAATCAACCGCCGAGAAGCCGTGGCACAGCGCGTTGAAGCCGTGAAGCAAAAGGAGCGGGCGGAGAAGGTATTAACGGCGGCGACAGCGACAGCAAGTGGATTGGTGTTCGAACTGGCGCAGGAATTCCGCACTGTGCAAGGTGTGCCCATCGCCATCATCCGCAAGATCCTGGACAAGGCGCAAGGCCTGCAACAACAGCTTGGCCAATCCGGCGAATCCACCCCCAACCTCATGCGCATGGAGGCCGCAGGCCTCAACGAACTGGCGAAAACACTGTTCGCGCAAGGTGACAATGTTGCAGCACTGGCAGCGGCGCGGAAATCACTTGGCGTCATTGAGGCACTGGTCAAACAACAACCCGAAGACCTCACGATACTGCGGGATGTGTGGGCCAGCCAGGTGCAAGTCGGTGAAGTGTTGCATGCGCAGGCAGATCTCGCCGGTGCCATTGCTAGTTACAACGCCAGCATGGACATCGCCAAAAAACTCCTCGGCATTGATCCGACAAACCCCACCGTGCTGCAAGACAAGTCTGTCACCCATGAGAAAATTGGCGATGTCTTGCGCTCGAAGGGTGATCTTGAAGGGGCTGACGAAAACTACCGCGCCAGCATGGCGATCCGCGAAAAACTTTCCGCTGATAACCCCGGCGGCAGTACGTTGCTGCGGGGTGTTGTGGTGGGTGGCATCAAGATCGGTGAAGTGATGCAGGTGAAGGGCGATCTTGCCGGCGCTCTCGCCAGTTTCCGCACCAGTCTGAAATCCGCCAACACACTCGTCGCACAAAATCCCGACAACGCCGAATTCGCACGTGACGTGACCGTCATCCAGGAAAAGATCGGCGATACATTGCTGGCGCTAAACGATCTCGCGGGCGCTTTCGCCAACTACAAGGCCAATATTCCCTTGCGCGAAAAACTCGTGGCGCAAGATCGCGGCAACACCACATTGTCGCGGGACTTGTCTGTCAGCTACAGCAAAATTGCTGAAATCCTGTTGCAGCAAGGCAACCTCGCCGACGCGCTGGCCTACGACAGGGCCGCGATGACGATCCGCGAACAACTCGTGGCTCATGATCCCAACAACACCACATGGCAGCGGGATTTGATGGTGAGCCACAACCGGATCGGTGATGTGCTGCAAGCCCAAGGCGACGCGACGGGTGCCCGCACCAACTACCGCGCCGCTGCGGCGATCGCCGTAAAATTCGCGGGCCAAGACCCGGCAAACGCCGACTGGCAGCGCGACGTCTGGGTGAGCCACATCAAACTCGCAGAAGCAGGCGAGGACATGAAAGCGAGTTACCAGAAGGCACTGGACGCGCTCGTGGCCATGAAAACCAAAGGCACACTCTCACCGGTGGATGAAAGGTTCATCCCCATGCTTGAGCAAGCGATTGCGGGATTGGCGAAGTAATCAGGCGGGCCTGTTTGCTTATGGCCGCCAGTAGGCGAACCAGTCCCTGACCTCGTCATTATCGAAGTTGCCGCGCATGTCGATCATGGGCGCATGCTTGTGGGCGAGGGCCTTGAGAGTTGCCGCGTCAAACTGCTGGCGGAACACGGTGTGGCCGAGCGTCAGGATGATGGCGTCGTAGGGTCCGCCTTCTGCCGGATCGTCGATCATTGTGGCGCCGCGGCCGCCTTCGAAATGGTCGTCGTGTGCGACGGGGTCAAAGTTGAACACATCGGCTCCGCGCATCCACAACGCATCCATCATGGGGAAGGCTTTGGAGTTGCGGGTGTCGGCACAGTTTTCCTTGAAAGAACGGCCAAGCACCAGAATCTTCTTGCCCTGCAAGCCATGGCGACCGGGCGGCATCAGCTGCTCAACCTTTTCCACGAGGAAGTGGGCGGTCTGCTCATTGACCACGCGGGCTGCGGCTACCAATTCCATGGCAAGGCCATGACGGCGTCCTGCGTCGACGAGGAAATACGGATCAACGGCAATGCAATGGCCGCCGACGAGGCCGGGGCGATAATGGTGAAAATTCCACTTTGAACTTGCCGCCGCAATGACGTCAGACGAGCGGATGCCCATCTTGTCGAACAGCATCATCATCTGGTTCATCAGTGCGATGTTGACGTCGCGCTGGGTGTTTTCCAGAATCTTTGCGGCTTCGGCAACTTTAATCGAAGAAGCGGGGAAGAGGCCTGCACGAATGACGCGGCTGTAAAGCTCGACCAGAAATTCCGTGACCACCGGCGTGGAACCTGCAACGATTTTCTTGATGTCGGGCAGTTTGCGTGTCGGATCAGCGGGATTGATGCGCTCCGGCGAATAGCCGAGGTAGAAATCAATGCCTTCTTTCAAGCCTGAGTGATGTTCAATCACGGGCAGGCAGCGGTCTTCTGTTGTGCCGGGGTCAACGGTGCTTTCAAACACCACGACACACCCGCGCTTCATGTTTGCGCCAATGGATTTGGAGGCTGAGATGAGGGGGCCGTAGTCAGGCTTGTTGTGGCTGTCGACAGGTGTTGGAACGCTCACCAGGATCACGTCAGCTTCGGCCAAGGCTTTCGCGTCCGTTGTGTATTCAACGTCCGCGCCATGCATGTCTTCGGCATTGACTTCACCGGTTGCGTCCATTCCGGATTTCAGCTCGCCAATTTTCTTTGTGTTGATGTCGAAGCCGATGGAGCGCGACGCCTTGGCAAAACCGAGTGCAAGCGGCAATCCCACATAGCCCAGACCAATGATGGCGACACGGGCCGTTGCCGCGTCTGGAAGGTTGCAAGGCACCGACGTGACAAGCCGCAAGGCCCCGGAATTTACGGTCGTGTGGGTGGCTGAATGTGCCACCGAAGTTGTATGCATAGTTGCCCCCAGTTGTTTTTAGTTGTGGGCAAAATAATCCTGAACCTGTGCAATGACGCTTAAGGAAGAGGGTAAACACAAGGAAAGGTTAACAATCCGCCTGCAAAACCCGCGCAATGTGAATGGCATCCAATTGCCTGGATTAAGCTGCGATCAATGTATGCATGCTAGGAAATCCTTGAACCATGTTGGGTTCATGTGATTTTTCTGTGAGTTTTCTGTGAGTTTGTGAGTTTGTGAGTTCTGGGGGAAGTTTGTAGAAAGTGCTGTCGCTTGTTGCGATAGAGTGGCTGTTTGCCATTCTGGTTTTGATCGTCTTCTTGAACCGATATGTGCTTGGCAGCGCATTGCGGCTTGTGGATCGGCGTACTGAGCCCGGCTATGCTGTTGATCCTCCGGTCTGGCCCACAGTCGCTATCGTTGTCCCGGTCTACAACGAGGGACCGCATGTTCTCAAAACAGCTGATTCCTTTGAAGCCCTTGATTATCCGCGCTCAAAGTTGAAAGTCGTTTTCATCGACGACCGCTCGACGGATGATACGTTTGAGCACCTTCAGACCATTGCCCGCACCTATCCCTGGATGAGTGTCATCCAGAACGAGAAAAACGTGGGCAAGCGCATTGGCATTAAAAATGCCGTGCGCGTCACCCACACAGATCTCATTCTCTCGGTTGACTCGGATGTGATCGTTGATCCGGCGGCGCTGCGCCATCTGGTCAAGCATCTCTGCACGGCAGACGTCGATGCTGCGGGGGGCTGCGTTTATGTCTCCAACGCTGATGTGAACTGGCTGACCCGCATGCAGGCGGTGAAGTACTGGATTGGTTACCAGTTTCTTAAGAACGTCGAGAACGCTTTCAGCCATATCATGTGTCTCTCCGGCTGCCTCACTTTGTATCGGCGTTCAGCGTTGCTGGCGGTCGAGGAAGATGTCGAGCATCGGACTTTTCTTGGAGACGAAGTCAAATATGGCGAAGACCGATATTTGACCCGTAAACTGGTGGAGCGCGGGTACAAGACGCGGCTCTGTTTTGAGGCCAAGTGTTTCACCAAGGCGCCACCCACCATGGCCAACTATCTGAGCCAGCAGCTCAGATGGCGGCGCTCCAACATCATCGATTTCATCACGGCCATACCGCGCTTGTCGCGGTTTCATCCGTTTGTGCTGGTGCACTATGTTTCAATGGCATTGCTGCTGCTGTTCTATCCCTTGACTCTGGTCAGCCAGATGATCCGGCTCGGCTTCATCATTCCGATGATCGAACATGCATTGTTGGTGACAGTGTTTGCGCTTGCCTATGAGATGAACAAACACAAGCTGCCGACCATGGCGCGTACATCTGGTTTGTGGTTTCTCTCCATGGCGATCGTGTTTCCGGTGATGTATGTCACCATGACGCCGCTGGCGATTGCCACCCTCGGCACCAGTTCCTGGGAAACACGGGGCACCGCGAAATCCAGAAAGAAGCTGGTGCCCGCGTGAGCACAGCCGCCATCCGCAAATTTCCTGTCGGCCAGGCCAAGCCGGTGCGGCCTTCCCGTGTGCTTTATCTGGGCCCGGCCGCCGATGAGCTTTGCACTGTGCTGGCGGCACAGGTGGGCCGTCTTGATCTGTCCTATCATGCGGATGTGCAGTCTGCGATCACCGAGGCCAGGGCGCGGCAGTATGATCTCGTGCTGGTGGACCAGCGCGACAGCAACCTTGCTTCGCAACTGATTTTACCGTTGATTTCCGGCCTTGGCTATCCTGTCAAACTTGTGGTCATCAGCACATTCTCGGATATCGGCCATTATCTGTCGGTGCCCGGTGTTGCCCGCGTGCTTGCGGCTCCTTTGCGCGAGGCGCAGTTGTTGCGTGTGTTGGGGTTGGAGCGCCGCACCCCGCGCGGCGAAAGCGAAGAGAGGCCTGCGGACGAGCCGAAACAAGCGCCAGGCAAAAGCTTAGTGCAACAACTCAGCGACCGCTGCATGACGCTGGTGTCCACCGCTTACAAGCGGGCGGCCTTTGCGTTGTTGTTGGTGCTGTTCGTGACCTTCTCGTTCTATGGTGTGTTGATCGGATATTTTCTTTTGTCAACGTCGTGGGGTGCGCCGATGACGCTGACACGCGGCCACGAACTGGTTCTAAAGGCCGAGCGCGACATCACGGAAATGCGGGTGGCGCTGAACCAGACCGAACAGCGCATGACAGAGTCCGAGCTTGCCGAGGAAACCTCGACCAATGCGATGAACGACGCCCGTTCCCAGATCAAGACAGCGCTTGGAACCATCAAGCGCGAAATCAAGGTGCGGGAAAAACAGATCATCATCGCGAAGCGGACCGTGTCGCGGTTGAGCAAGGTGCACAAGGAAATTGCCCAGCAGCTGGAAAGCGGTGGTGTCCGTTCAAACCTCAATGAACTTTACAGCAAGCGCCTGATCAGCCGCAAAGACTTCACCAGCAGTTCACTCGGCCTTCTCGAAGCTTCACAGCGCCTGGTGTCGGTCGAGAATGAAATCGACGCGATGCAGATCATGGCGGAGGAGACGGATGGGACAATTGAATTGCTGAAGCTCCTGTCTGTGGCCTTGCAGAGTGGTGAAGCCATCATCTCGCTGTCTGCCGCTCCCTCTGAATTGCTGCTCGTCGTCAAGCAGGCGGTTGAAGCGCGCGCCGCTGAGCAGCTTGCCGTGGCGCAGATCGCTTCCGTTCAAGAAAGCCGCGCGCAGATGCAGGCCAACCAGAGCGTTCTCACCCAGCAAATCGCAGCACTTGAACTTTCCGCCGTTGGCCGCGCCATCCATACGCGCATCGATGTGGTGTTTGTGCCTTACGCCAACGCCAAAAGTTTCACGCCCGGTCAAAAACTCTATTCATGCAGCTTCACCATTCTGTGGTGCAATGAAGCCGGTGCCATTGGCGAGGCTCTGCCCGGCGAGTTCAACGCTGTTCACCCCTTCTTCGGAAAACCCATTCGCGGCACGTTTGTCGAGGCGTCAGCAATCGCCCCGGAAGCGGCAACGCGGGAGATCATTCATGGCATACGCGCACCGTTTTTCTTCTAGGCGGCTTAAGCCTCTTGTGTTGTCGGTCAGTCTTTTGGCCCTCGCAGGCTGTGCGGCAACAGAAAGCCTGTTGGCGCAAGGCTTGCGGCTCAACACGTTTGAAACTGCTGCAGATGAGCAAGTGTTGGCGATAGAACCTGTCGATGAAAAGGCTGTGGCGAAACCTAAGATCATTGCTGTGTCAGCAGCGCCCGAACAATCAGCATGGTGCGAATTCTTACGTGAAGACGCCGCGGCACAATCCACCATCCTGCGGTCACCCTCTTTGCGGGGATCCTACTCCGATGATGGGGCTGCCGGACTTTCATTGAGCCTGTCAGCCGTTGATTTTTACAAGGCCGAGCTCACAGAGGAATCCGCCGAAATCAGATGCCGCCGCTATCTGGCGGAGAACGGTCTGCAAAAGCTGATCTTCTTGACACCGCAGGGGCTGACGTCGTCTGGCTTCAGGGCCAAGCACAAGGCGATCACCGCTCAGGCCAATGAAATTTTCAGACTGAAGTCCAAAGCCAAACGCGCCATGGACGATGGATTAGTCACCCGGGAACTGGCAACGGCTGTCTCTGTGCTTGCAGACGAAATCCAGGCCGAGTCGAATGCCGCCAAGTCGCAGGCCGACCGGCGCATTCATGATGGCTTGATGCCTGAAGATACGGCGTTGCAGTTTGGGTCAGCGCTTTTGCAGTCTGAAGCAGAACTTGAAGACATCAACAGCCGCATGCGCACGCTTGATGCCATGGATGTTTCAGCGTCCGCCGGCTGGAACGACAACGTCACCGACAATGGCTTTGATGTCACCAACCAGGCCTTCAGCGCCAAAATCAATCTGTCTGTCAGGCTCGGGGCACTTGCGCCGCAACGGTTTGAACATGAACAGGCGGCCAAGTCGGCAAAGCTTCGGGCCTTGAGTGAAGAGGGTGGTGCGATCTGGAAAGTGGCAGCCCTTCGCCGCGCCCACCAACGGGCCATTGAAGGTTTGCAGGCCCAGGAGCGCGATTTGGGACAGGCTATCGCCAAGGCAGAAAAGCTCTCGAAAATGCTGGCCAGTGTGCCAAACGCGGAGTTTGAAGGGCCGCTCATCCACGCCAAGATGCAGATGATCAAACTGCGGGCAGACCGGGCGGGCGTCATCGGTTCGATTGCCGAGATCCGCGACAATCTCAAAAAGCTAAACGCGGGCTGAGGATTTAAGGCAGTCGCCTGTAGCCAAGGGACCTCTCCCGCCCTTCGGGTACCCTCTCCGAAGGGGAGAGGGACGCGTGGTGCGAGCACCCTGAACAGTAAAACGGGAGGTCGCTGCAAGAGGTCCCTCTCCTCTTCGGAGAGGGTACGGCGAAGCCGGGGGAGAGGTCCCTAGGCTTCAAACGATAGCCATTCTGGCCCTTGCGTGGTTGCGGGTTGAACCGTTAGTGCAGGGCCATGAGTGGTAAACCTTACATCATCGGCATCGACACGGGTGGCACCTATACGGATGCCGTTGTCATTGATGCCCGCCAGCACCGTATCCTGTCATCCGCCAAGGCGTTGACCACCAAGGGTGACCTGGCGTTGGGCGTGGGCGAAGCCATGGCGCGGGCGGTGGAGGATTTGAAGGGCGTGGTTGCGCCATCTGCGATTGGACTCGTATCGATTTCAACGACGCTTGCCACCAATGCGGTTGTCGAAGGACATGGCAGTGCGGTGGCCATGGTGTTCATCGGTTTTGATGACCGCATGGTGGAACGCACAGGCATTGCGCAAGCCTTTCCGGGTCTGCCGATTTTGCGGGTAGACGGCGGGCATGACCACAATGGTGATTCTGTCTGCAAACTTGATGTTGCTGCTTTGCGAGAAAAACTCAGTGCGTTGCAGGGCCAGGTGGGTGCCGTAGCGATTGCCGGCACATTTGCTGTGCGCAACAACGGCCATGAGGAAGAAGCGCGAAAGCATGTCGGTGAAATCCTGAATTGCCCCGTCACACTTTCGAGCGAACTTTCGCAATCCCTCGACGCACCGCGCCGGGCGCTGACGGCGGCACTCAATGCGCGGCTGATTTCCTATATCTCCCGTTTGATCGCTGCGGTCTGGCGCGCCATGGATGGTCTTGGCATTTCAGCCCAACTCACCATCATGAAAGGTGACGGCACATTGGCCACGGCTGAAAGTGTGGTGCAGCGGCCCATCGAAACCGTGCTCTCCGGTCCTGCTGCCAGCCTCATTGGAGCGAAGTGGATTTCCGGTCTCGAAAATTTCATCATGTCAGATATGGGGGGTACGACGACCGACGTTGGCATTCTTGAAAACGGCCGGCCACTGGTGGCGCCGCAGGGTGCTGAAGTTGGAGGTTGGCGCACCATGGTGCAGGCGATAGATGTGCGCACCGTCGGGCTTGGCGGCGACAGCGAAGTGTCCATCGGTCTCAATGGTGATTTGAGTTTGGGTCCGCAGCGCGCTGTTCCGATTTCGCTGATCGCCCAGAAATTCCCTGAAGTCATTGCCATGCTGGAATCGGATTTGACAGAGACTGAGGGCGGATCATTGCTGGGGCGATTTGTTTTGTTGCCCTTCGGCAAAGACGACCGCTTGCAGCCGCATGGGCTTTCTCCGCGCGAAGAGGAATTGCTGGCGATGGTGACTGACCATCCGGTGCCGATGCGCAAAATCGCGGTGTCGAGTGCGGCACAGCGGGCGCTGATGGCCTTGCGGCGCAAAGGACTGGTACAGCTTGCGGCTTTCACACCATCTGATGCCGCCCATGTTATGGGTTTGCAGGCGAATTGGGATCGTGTCGGTGCGGAACTTGCGGCGCGGCAGGCCGCACGCTTCCGGCTGATGCGGATGCCCAGTGGCGATGAAGTGCAAAGTTTCTGCCGCGAAGTCTGGAGCGAGACGGTGCGAAAATCAGCCCGTGTCATTCTTGATACGGCCTTGGGCGGTGTGAAAGATTCCGAAACACTGATTGAGGCTGTGTGTGCCGGCAAAGCAGGAGTAGGCCGCACAAGGATTTCGATTTCGCCCGCCATGCCCATCGTCGCTGTCGGCGGGCCGGTGCGGGTGTTTTACGATGAAGTTGCAAAGCGATTGGGCACAGATGTTGTGTTTGCACCCTATTGCGATGTGGCCAATGCGGTTGGCGCTGCCTCAGCGCTGGTTGCGGACCGCGTGGCAATCACTGTTGAAGGCGATGGCAACGGCCTGTTCCGTGTGCATGGGGCGGGACGCGCGCAACAGTTTGTGAGCGGGGTTCAGGCGATGGTTGCTGCGGAAGTGATGGCAGGTGAATTGGCCATGGCGCAAGCGGTGTTGCGGGGCGCGAAGAATGCCAAACTCACCGTCAGCATCGAAAGAGCCATGATGCCGGAGGCCAAAGATGATGAAGGGTTGTTGACGGCAAAAGTTGTGGCGGAAGCGATGGGTTCGCCGGTGTAAACAACTTCCTCGCGCGAAGCGTGGGGAAGTGGCGCGAAGCGCCGATGGGGTCTATCGGCCGGGTTCGAATTTCGCTGACACACTCCCTCCCCCGCTTCGCGGGTACTTCCTCACGCGTTCCGCGCAAGGGAGTTATTGTGCCGCCACTGCCATCCCGCGCTCATTGCCCAGGCTTTCACGCACATGTTGGGCCAGTGCTTCGGTGACGCGGGAGCGTTTTCCGGATTTGTAGATCAACCCGATTTCGAAGGCACCGAGGGACGGGAAGCCGTCGATGCCGCGTAAAATGCGCATGCCTGGCCGCACCGACATTTCGGCCATGGTGGCGATGGCCAGTCCTTGCAACACCGCGGCGTCGATGGCCATGCGGTTGCCGCTGGTGTAGGCGATGCGGTGTTTGCGGTTTGAAGCATCGAGTGCGTCAGTGGCGATTTTGCGCCAGGCACAGCCTGAGTCTGCAACGGCGACGGGTAAAATCTCCTGCGTGTGACTCGCATGTCTTTGCGATGTGACCCAGACCAGCTCTTCACGCCGGATGACTTCTCCACCTTTTTCCATCCGGCCAAACGTCACCAGCGCCATGTCGAGTTCGCCGTGGTTGATCATTTCCTGCAAACGACCGCTGGTCAGGCAGACGACATCGACGGTCACTTGCGGGTGCGACTTGGAAAAGCGCGCCATGACTTCAGGCAGGAACAGATCGGCATAGTCATCCGGCGTGCCAAAGCGCACGGTGCCGGAGAGTTCGGGTGCCATGAAGCCGGAGACGATGGTGTCATTCAGGCTGGCGAGCTTTCGCGCATCTTCGATCAGGCGTTCGCCGTCACGCGACAGTCGCATGCCTCTGCCATCCCTAACGAACAGTGTGACGCGCAAGGTTTCTTCCAGCCGTTTCATCTGCATGGAGACGGCGGACTGGGTTTTGTTCACGTCGTCGGCGGCGCGGGTAAAACTGCCGCTGTCGGCAATGGCGAGAAAGGTTTTGACTTGGTCAATATCAAGAGTGGGGATCATGGCGCACCTGAATGATCAGAGTTGTTGATGCATTCCATATAACACATTCGTTGGATTGATCAATCGAAATCGCGCATATTTGGAACATCAGAACACCAACTGACTCGCCACAAGCGATTGAAGACACAGGAAAAAACCATTTTCTGTGAACGGGGACGCGTGTCCCCATGGAGATTGAAATGAGAGACTATGCCCTTCACCAGGCCCAGGTATCTGGAGAGCTTCCAGGAGCTGGATTGCTGGAAAACCTGATCCGTCACTGGCAGGCCCGTAAAGCTGTGCGCCGCATGGAAGGCCTTGATGATCATTTGCTGCGCGATATCGGTGTCAGCCGCGAGGACGTGATCTGGGCTGGCCATTTGCCGCTGTCGCGCAATGCGGCACTGGCGCTGGACGAGCGGACAAGGCTCGCCAAAGTGAAAGTTCCCCGGCATGTGTTGTAAACATCTGACAGACCATGCAGCCCAATGAAGGCGGTCCAGAGATGGGCCGCCTTCATGCTTTGTTCACCACATTGCAGTCCCCAAGACAGAATTATCGTTAAGGCCAGCTTTTGATGAGCCTCGGCAATCAAGCATTAACTGCATGTGCGTTAGGTTCTCTTAATGCTTGGGAGAGTTTTTGAATCATGAATGCGCACAATCTTGCTGGCTGGACCGAACCTTCAAACAGTGCGACGTGGCACATTGAAAAACCAGCGGCCGCCAAACCCAATGTCGGCGCATTTTTCCCTGACCAAAACGGCGGGGTCTATGAAAAGCTTTTGCAGGCCCTGCCAGTGGCCATGCACTGCATGGACGGCTCGGGCCGTCTGATTGCCGCAAATCCATCTTGGCTGGCAATTCTCGGCTATGACGCCCATGAAATCGTCGGTCGTTCCTTCAGTGAGTTCCTGACAGCCGAATCCAGGACCCATCTCGTCACCAATATCTATCCGAAGTATCTCGTCACAGGCTCAGCCAAAGGCGAAGAGTTGATGCTGGTCCGCAAGGGTGGCGGGCTTTCGACGGTCATCATTTCCATGGCGGCTTACCGCGGCGACAAGGGCCGCTTGGAACGCTCTATTTGTACACTGGAAGACATCACTGAAAAGAAAGTGGCGACGCTTGCCAACGCGCGCGGCGACCAGCGCTTCCGCACCGCATTCTCGGCGTGCGTTCACGGCATGGCCGTGGTTTCGCCGACGGGGCAAATTGAATTTGCCAATGACGCCTGCAAGGAATTTCTGGGCCGCAAGGAACTTGAATCGTCAACGTCAGGGTTTGACGAACTTTTGCACAAAGACGACCGGGGCCAATTCCTCAATGGTTTGCGCCAGTTGCTTTCTGGTGAAAACCAGAGCTTTGAACTTGAACTGCGTTACATGCAGCCTGATGGCGGCGTTGTTCACGGCACGACATCTGTGGCACTTGTGAAAAATGAAAAAGGCAGCACGGAGCAGCTCATCGTCCAGCTGGTTGATGTCACCGAACGCAAGACAATCAACGACCGTTTGCAGCGGGCGCAAAAGATGGAAGCGGTTGGACAGCTCACAGGCGGCCTCGCCCATGACTTCAACAATCTCCTCACCATCATCATCGGCAATCTGCAATTGCTGGATGGTAAAATCACCGCCGATGAGAAATCGCAGAAGCGTTTGAATGAAGCTGCGGACGCGGCGCGCAAAGGCGCTGACCTCACCCGTCAACTGCTGGCCTTTGCCCGCAAGCAGGAACTCGAACCACGCGACACGCCGATCAATGACATGGTCAAAGGCATGGAAGCGTTGATTGCGCGTACCATCGGAGAGAATATCGAACTGCGCGTTGACACCATGGCGGGTGAACCGCGGGCTTTGATTGACCCGTCACAACTTGAATCGGCCATTCTCAATCTGGCAATCAACGCGCGTGATGCGATGCCGGACGGTGGTAAACTGACGATTGAAACACAGCCGGCTTATCTTGACCGTTATTACGCCGAGAAAAATCCCGATGTGGCGCCTGGACATTATGTGATGGTTGCTGTGTCTGACTCCGGCACCGGCATGACCCAGGATGTGCTGGAAAAAGTCTTCCAGCCGTTCTTTACAACCAAAGTGCAAGGCAAGGGTTCAGGCCTCGGGCTCGCCATGGTCTACGGTTTCATCAAGCAATCCGGTGGTCATATCTCGATCTATTCCGAAATCGATCACGGCACGTCGATCAAGATGTACTTACCGCGCCGACTGCGTCCGGGTGAAGTGGAATTGGATGGCGCAGCTGCTCCGGTTGTTCTGACACCTGTTGTTGCCGCTGCAGATGTCAGCACACCGATTGCACCGGTTGCTGTCAAACGTCCGAAGATTCTCGTCGTCGAAGACCAGGAAGCCGTGCGCGCCGTGGCCTGCGGCTTCCTCGAAGACTTCGGCTATGAAATCATCGAAGCGGGTGACGGCTTTGAAGCATTGTCCAAGCTGCAGGAACATGACGACATTGACCTGATGTTCTCCGACGTGGTCATGCCCGGCGGCATGAACGGCTTTGACCTGGCGCAAGCTGCGCTGAGCATGAAGCCCGAACTCAAGGTGGTTCACACCTCCGGTTACCCGAAGGGTGCCATGGTGCATCAGGATGAACCCCGCTTCCGCGAAGGCTTCATCATCATGAAACCTTACCGCCGCGAAGATTTGCAGAAGATCATCAAGGACGCGCTCGAGCGGCAGTGAGATTGCATTCCGCCGCCCATCATGCATGATGGGGTGTGATCCACACGGTCTTTGATTTCATGGCATCGGCAGCGTCACTTGTGGTGACGCTGTTTTGCTATCGTTGGCGGCTGAAAGAGGCAGCCGGGCGGATTGACCAGGCGGGGGCAGGCTACGTCATCGCGCTACTTCTCGGTGCTGCGGTTGGTGGATATGGACTGGGCAGCTTCAATCTCTGGCTTGGCGGCAGCACACAGGTTTCCCGCAGTATTGTCGGTGCGCTGGCGGGGGCCATTGCGGCGATTGAGATTTTCAAATGGACGCGGGGCATTCAGGGATCGACAGGTCTGATTTTTGTTCCAGCCTTGGCCACAACCGTTATCGTGGGGCGATGGGGGTGTTACTTCGCTGGGCTGTCCGACGAAACTTACGGGACGGCGACATCCCTCGCGTGGGGAGTTGATTTCGGCGATGGTGTTACGCGCCACCCCGTCCAGATCTATGAATCGTTTTCAATGCTGTTGTTTCTTCTGGCGGCACTGTGGCTGCTGGCGAAGCGCAATCCATGGTTTTTGCGGAATGGATTTTATGCGTTGGTGCTGTTTTATGCGGCACAGCGTTTCGGCTGGGAATTCCTGAAACCCTATGCTGCGGTTGTGGGTCCGTTCAACCTTTTCCATCTTGTTTGCGCAGCACTCTGCGCTTACGCTGCGGCCATGATGGGGAGGGCACATGAACGCACCGTTTCGTAAGATCTCGCCCTATATCTTCCACAGCCAGACAACATCCTTGTGTCCTGAATGTTATGCGCTGGTGCCCGCCAAGGTCATATTTGACGATGGCAATGTCTATTATTTGAAGCGCTGCAAAACACATGGTGTCAGCAAGGCGTTGGTATCGACAGACATTCCGTTTTTCAAACTGGCACAGGATTACATCAAGCCGGGTGACCGCCCGCATGTGTTTCAGACGCGCACTGAAGAGGGGTGCCCCTATGACTGCGGGCTGTGCCCGGACCATGAGCAACATTCCTGCCTCGGCCTCATCGATGTGAACGAGGCGTGCAACCTCACATGCCCCATGTGTTTTGCGGATTCGTCCACGGCCAAGTCCTATCACCGCCCACTGGCTGAAATCGAAAAAATGATGGACGCGCTTTGTGCCAGTGAAGGCGAAGCGGACCTGCTACAGCTTTCAGGTGGTGAACCGACAATTCATCCAGAGATCATCGAGATCATTGCGATGGCGAAGCGCAAGCCCATCCGCCACATCATGCTCAACACCAATGGCATCCGCATCGCGCAGGACGAGGCGTTTGTGGCGCAACTGGCGTCGTTCAAGCCGGGGTTTGAGGTCTATCTGCAATTTGATTCGCTTCGCGCCGATGTGTTGAAGAATTTGCGCGGTGCCGATCTCACGCGAATCCGGCGCGAGGCATTGGAAGCGCTGGAGCGGCACAACATCTCGGCGACCTTGGTGGTGGTGGTGAAGCGCGGCCAGAATGATGATGAGCTAAGAGACATCATCAATCATGCCCTGCAATGGAAATGCGTGCGCGGCATTACCTTCCAGCCCGTTCAAGACGCGGGGCGCAACGAAGGGTTTGACCCGGCGACGGACAGGTTCGTGCTGTCAGACATCCGCAAATCCATCATCGCCGCAAAGACGGCGTTTGAGGCGCGGGACATCATCCCGCTTCCGTGCAATCCGGAATCCATCGCCATCGGTTATGCGCTGCGCAATGGCGACAAGATTGCGCCGATCACCTCCTACTTTCCGCAGGAGATGCTGGTGGAGGCGCTGCCCAATGCCATCACCTTCGAGAAATATCCTGAACTGCACAAGCAGATCCTGAATTTCTTTTCGCTGGCGACAGTGGAATGCAACAACCCTGAACGGCTGGATGCGCTGTTGTGTTGCCTGCCGCAAATTCCGGTGCCTGAGGGCATGGGCTATGAAAACATTTTCCGCATCGCCATCGTGGAATTTCTCGACCCGCACAATTTCTGCATTTCCAGGGTGAAGCGGTCTTGCGTGCATTTCGTGACCCCTGCGGGCCAGATCATTCCGTTTGACACCTACAATCTTTTCTACCGAGATGGAGCCGCGCGCAAGCGGCTGCAAATGTCGAAAGCTGCCGCATGAAGTATGTGCTTGCCGTCCTGTGCGGACTTGTGGCGCTGTTCATGGGGGGCTGTGCCGTGATGGTGCTGGCCGGCGGGCCGATTGCCCTGCTGCCAGGTGGTCTGGCTTTTTTCAACTTGGCCATTCTGGGGGCGCTGTTTGGCTGGAAGGTGCAGTGGAGACCAGCGTTTTACATTCTCGGCGTTGTAGACATCCTGTTGGCGATTGTGGCGGCTTTGTCGGCCTCTTCGATGGCGGCAAATGACCAGCCGTATTTCTGGGTTGCCGCCGCCGTGTTTGCGGTCAAGGGTGTATTGAGTTTTGTTTATGCACGGCGAGTGGGCTTAAAGGAATAGTGTGATGGAAAACCTGATTCCCCTTGTTTTGATCCTTGCCGGCATTGGCTTCTTTTTTTGGCTCAAAGGACGCGAGGGTAAACGGCAGGCTGATGGCCAGCCACGGCTTGCCACCTGGCGGCTCTTGCTTGCCGCACTGTTCGGAATGACTGTCCTCTTCAGTGGAGGATGCTCATTGATCTTTGTTGCGGACTCGCTGAACGGCAATCAGTTTGTCGATTCCGGCATCGTATTTTTGCTGGGTGGCATTCCGTTTTTGCTGGCCTGCCTTTTCCTCTGGCTTTGCTTGCGGCGCGGAATTGGCTAAAGCCGGAGTTCAGAGCAGGGGTGATTCATGTTTTCAAATCTGGGTGCGGAATTTGCTGCGCTGTTTACAGCAGGTGCGTTGACAACGCTGGTCATTTTGACGGCGCTTGAAACAGTGCTTGGCTTCGACAACCTGCTCTACATCTCGATTGAAGCGAAACGTGTCGCACCAGAGAAGCAGGCCTATGTGCGGCGGATCGGTACGATCCTCGCCATTCTCCTGCGCATCGTCTTGTTGTTTGTGGTGCTGGCGCTGATCCAGCTGTTCCAGTCGCCCTGGTTTGCGATTGATATTCCGTATCTGAGCGGCAAGTTTTCCGGCCACGCCATTATCGTGCTGCTGGGTGGGCTGTTCCTGATCAAGACAGCGATGACTGAAATCCGGCATATGCTGGTGATTGATGACCTGCATGGAGAAAAACCCGGTGGATCAGCCAAGCGCACGGTGGGCATGGCACTGGTGTGGATTGTTCTGATGAACATCGTCTTCTCTTTCGATACGGTGCTTTCTGCGGTGGCGTTGACCAAGAACTTTATCGTGATGTCACTCGCCATCATCATCTCCGGCGCGTTGATGGTGTTCCTCGCCGACCATGTGGCGCGCTTCCTTGAAAAGAACCGGCTGTATGAGGTGTTGGGCTTGTTCGTACTGTTGCTTGTGGGTCTGATGCTGACGGCGGAAGGTGCGCACATTGCCCATCTTGCGATCTTCGGATACGAAATCAGTCCGATCGAGAAAGCGACGTTCTATTTCGTGCTGGCCGCTCTTGTCATTGTTGATGTGTTGCAGGGACGCTATCAAAGGAAGCTCGACATGGAAAACGGCAAGGCGGAGCATTGAAGACAGTGACCGCAACAATCAAGCCGCAGCCTTCCGTTCCGCTTGACGATGTGATCCTCCATGCGCGGCGTGCTTACGGCGTGGAGGGTGAATTCCATGCGATATCCGCTGAGCGCGACCAGAATTTCAGGATTGAAAGTGGTGCGCGCAATGTCCTGATGAAGGTTTGTGCCGCAGGTGAAGGCTTTGCCCTCGCCGAAGCCCAGACTCTGGCCTTGCAGCATATTGCATTTACGGCACCCCACTTGCCGGTGCCGCGTGTTGTCACGTCCAAAGCTGGGGGTGCTGTCACCGCCCTCAATCATGGTGACGTGATCTATCCCGTGTTGATGCTGGATTGGCTGTCCGGCGATGTGTTGGGGGACGCGGCCCCTTCTCACTTCAGACAACTCGGAACTTTGCTGGCGCGACTGGGGCGGGCTTTGCGCGGCTTTGCCCATCCCGCCATTCTGGAACGCGAGTTGATTTGGGACATGATGCGGGTGGATGCTTTGCGCCACCATTGTCGCCTGCTCGGCAAGGCGTGGCAGACACGGTCAGAGGCCATGCTCGATCACTTCACGGCAGAGACGCGGCCACATTTGCGCAAGCTGCGGGCGCAGGTGATTCATGGTGACGCTCATCCCTTCAATGTTTTGCTTGGCCCAGATGGCATCAGTGGCATCATTGATTTTGGCGACTTGCTGCATGCACCGTTGATCCTTGATCTTGCCAACACCATTGCGGACTGTGTGCATGGCAAAGACAGTTTCACGGATATTTTTGGTGAACTGCTTGGCGCTTATCATGCCGAATCAGCGCTGGAGCGTGACGACGTTCTGGCGCTGGTGCCCATGGTCAAAATCCGTCTGCTCATGTCGGCGCTCATCATTGAAATGCGGAGTGCCGCCGGCATGGGATTGACGCAATCGATTGGGGCGGTTTCGACGACCAGCTTGACGACACTGGATGCAGTGATTGAGCAAGAAGAAAAACTCACAGCCCATTGCCTTCACATCACAGGGCATGGACCCCGTCCGGCAATGGCTGATGTCATGCAGCGGCGGCTGCAAGCCATGGGGCGGAAGCCCTGGCTGTTTTATTCAAAGCCGCTGCATATGCTGCGGGGTGAGGGTGTCTGGCTGCATGCCGATGATGGCCGCGCCTATCTGGATTGCTACAACAACGTGGCCCACGTCGGCCACGCGCACCCTGTTGTGGCGGACGCTGTGGCCAGACAATTGCGCGTGCTCAATACCAATACGCGTTATCTCACGGATGAATCGATTGCCTATGCGGAAGCGCTGAAAGCCACACTTGATCCTTCGCTCGACACCGTGATCTTTGTGAATTCCGGCAGTGAGGCGAATGATGTGGCCTGGCGCATGGCGCAGGCGTTCACCGGCCATCGCGGTGCGCTGTGCATGGACTTTGCCTATCATGGCGTGACGGCGGCGATTGATGCGCTGTCGCCTTCGAATTACCCCGCTGGCAAATGGCAGTTTCCGCATGTGCGCCAGCTGACTGCACCGGATGTTTATCGCGGGGTTCATGGTGCGGATCATCCTGGTGTGGGTGCTGCCTACGCTGCCATGGCGGATGCGCCGATTGCAGAATTGCAAAACCAGGGTTCCGGCGTGGCCTTTGGCATCATGGATTCCGCCTTCATGAGCAGTGGCATTCTCGATGCTCCTCTTGGTTATGTGAAGGGTGTGGTTGAGCGGGTGCACGGGGCGGGCGGACTTTTCGTTGCGGATGAAGTGCAATCCGGTTTTGGCCGCATGGGCAGCCATATGTGGGGGCATCAGCGCCATGGCGTGGTGCCGGATTTTGTGACCATCGGGAAACCTGCCGGCAATGGCTATCCCATCGGCGTCATCATCACGCGGGCGGAAATCCTGGAGCGCCTTGTGGCGGAGACGGGCACTTTCTTTTCCACCTTTGGCGGTGGCAATGCGGCCTGTGCGGCAGGGCTTGCAGTGCTTGATGTGATGCGGCGTGAAGGCTTGCTGGCCAATGCGCAAACCACGGGCGCTCATTTGATGCAGGGCTTGCGGGGCCTGATGCAGCGGCATGGGATCATCGGCGATGTGCGGGGTGCCGGGTTGGCGATTGGGGTTGAGTTGGTTGGGGATCGCAAATCGAAAGTGCCATTGCGGGCCGAGACGCGGCGGGTGCTGGACCTGATGCGTGATGAAGGTGTTTTGATTGGCAGCGATGGCAGACTGGGCAATGTGCTGAAGCTGAGGCCGCCCGTTGTGTTCAAGCCGGAGCATGCGGACCAGGTGGTGAATGCGTTGGACCGGGTTTTGGGGCGGTTGTAGGTTCCCGATCAGCTTATCATTTCTTTGATCCCGCGCTTGCAGCCAAGGGACCTCTCCCGCCCTTCGGGCACCCTCCCCGGAGGGGAGGGACCTCTTGCAGTGGCCTCCCGTTTTACTGTTCAGGACGGCTCGCATCACGGGTCCCTCTCCCCTTCGGAGAGGGTCCGCGAAGCGGGGGAGAGGTCCCTTGGCTTCAAGCGATGGCCTTGTCAAATGCAGCAGAATCTTTCGGGATGGCGGCTTATGGTTGGTCTTTTTCGTATTGACTCCCACGTTCTCATATGAGAACATAAATGGAACAATAGAGATGATCCACCATGTCCATATCTCCGATGCCCCTCCGGGCAGCGGCTGGAAGCGGCTTTGCTTCTGGTCCGGCTGCTGTTGAAGCCTCGCCCGCTTGCGGTCGAGGAATCGCGTGCAGGGACCAAGCGGAGGCGCAGACGCTGATTTTGCGGTTGCGGGAGGCGATTGAGCGGATGGATGGGTCGGCCCACCGCCTGCCCGCGCAGGGGCAAAGCTTTGGGCGCACCCGGCAACAGCGCCCACCCTGGGCTTTTGGCATCGAAGCGGTGGATCGGCACCTGCCGGAACGGGGGCTTCAGCTTCACGCGCTGCACGATGTTGCGCCGCAACATGTGGGGGATGCGCCAGCGGCCATGGGTTTTGCTCTGGCTTTGGCTCGATTGGGTTTTAATAGCGGCACGAAACAAAGGCCGATATTATGGTGTCGTATCGAAACTGAACAGCGTGAGCAGGGCAGACTCTATGGTCATGGGGTGTCGCATCTCGGGTTGCCACGACAGCACTTCCTGACGCTCACCCTGCGCCAGCCCAAGGCCCTGTTCTGGGTGATGGAGGAGGCGCTGAAATCCCAATGTTTATCTGTGGTTATCGGAGATGCTGCGACGCAATATATGACGCTGACGGTGAGCCGTCGGCTGGCTCTTGCGGCCAGTGAAGGCAAGGCTTCCGGGCTATTGGTATTTAATCGAAACTATTTGGATTCGACCGCGAGCGCCAGCCGATGGTGCGTTGCAGCATTGCCGTCGCAGCCTCGACTCCATGATGCGCGCGCGCCAGGTTTGCCCGCTTGGGAGGTGGCTCTCACCCGCATCCGGGGTGGAAGGCCTGGCCAGTGGCCGCTCACTTGGAATGCCCCTTCAACGTCTCTTGATGCTCATGACCTCACGCCGCCTCATTTCTCTCTGGTTCCCGGACTTCCCGGTGGAGCGCTTTATCCGGGCGCGCCGGAAGCTCCGACGCCCGACACCGCCGCCGGGTTTGCCCTTCGCACTGGTTGAGGGCGGTACCAAGGGCCTGCGCCTTGCTGCCGTCAACCGGGCGGGGCGCGGTTTTGGCCTGATGCGGGGGCAAAGGCTGGCGGATGCACGCGCTGCCGTGCCGGATCTTCTGACCGAACAGCATGATCCCGAACAGGATCAGGCCAGTCTCCTGGGCCTCACCCGCTGGATGGAGCGTTACAGCCCCTGGGTATCGCCCGATGGCACGGATGGTTTACTGTTGGACGCCACGGGAATCCCGCATCTTTTTGGGGGTGAGGCGGCGATGCTGGGCGATATGAAAGCCAAGCTGGCGGCCTATGGTTTCACCGTGCGGGCGGCTTTTGCAGGCACCATCGGGGCGGCCTGGGCCTTGGCGCGTTACGGCGGGCAGGAGGGCACGGACCTGCACATTCTTCCCATCGAAGCCTTGCGGATTGATGGGGATGCGGCGCGGACCCTGAGGCGGCTGGGCCTCAAGACCATCGGCTCTTTGTTAACGCTGCCACGGTCGTCATTGGCACGGCGGTTTCGAGGCGAAACAATACATGAAAATGTGTTGTTGCGCCTCGATGAACTCACAGGCCACCGCCATGAGGCGCTGAATGCCGTCAACCCGCCGTCTTCTTTCATGGCGCACCGGGCGTTTCTGGAACCGGTGATCAGCCATGAGGGCTTGCTCACGGTGTTGCAGGCGCTGACGGGTGAACTCGCCCGCGACATGGAAGCGAAGCGGCAGGGTGCTGTTCGCCTGATTCTGAAACTGTTCCGTGCCGATGGCGGACGGGCGCAAGTGCCGGCGGGGCTGTCTGCCCCGTCCCATGACCCGGTGCATCTGTTCCGGCTGCTCCAGCCCAAGCTGGATTCGATTGATGCAGGCTTTGGCATTGACGCCATGACACTGGAGGCGCGGGAGACCGGGGCGATGAGCCCACGGCAATATGGCTTTACCGATGATGTGGAGTCACACGGGCTTTCCCAGCTCAATGACCGGGTGATGAACCGGGAGGCGCGTGGGTTGACGCACTTGCAGGCTGTGGCCAGCCATGTGCCGGAACGGGCCGAAGTGGCGATGGGGTTTGGCGAAAGCCCACAACAGCCCTTGGTCACCTCCGCCCAAAACCACCGCCCACTTTTGATTTTCGACAATCCCGAACCCGCACACGTCATCGCATCCGTTCCCGATGGCCCGCCCATGCGCCTCACCTGGCGGCGTGTCACGCGGCGCATCGTGAAGTCGCAAGGGCCGGAACGCATCGCACCGGAATGGTGGAAACTCGCAACCGGCGAGCGCCCGCGTGACTATTACCACGTGGAGGATGACAAGGGCCGCCGCTATTGGCTCTACCGCGACGGACTTTACGGCGAGACGGGTGAGGCTCAGCCCAAATGGTTCGTGCACGGGTTGTCGGCGTGAGGTGCTGTGATGACCGCCTATGCCGAACTCTGCTGTGTCTCCAATTTTTCCTTTCTGCGCGGTGGCTCGCATCCGGAGGAGTTGGCGACGCAGGCGAAACATCTGGGATTGTCGGCGATTGCCGTCACTGATCACAACACGCTGGCGGGTGTGGTCAGGGCCTTTGGGGCGGCGAAGGATCAGGGGGTGAGGTTTGTGGTGGGATGCAGGTTGGAGGTTGAGCTTGAAATCAACCACCCCCTCCCCCCTTCGGGGTACTCCCCCACGCTCCGCGTGAGGAAGTTAAACCAATTCCCTCACGCGCAGCGTGGGGGAAAGCCCCCGAAGGGGGAAGGGGGTGGTTCAACACTCTCCCTCTTCACCTACCCGACAACCCGCCGCGCCTATGCCAAGCTCTGCCGTCTTCTCACGCTGGGGCAACGGCGCGCTGAGAAAGGCCAATGCATCCTCACGTTTGAGGATGTGTGCGAACATGCGGAAGGATTGATCTTCGTGCTGCCGCAGGAGCATGCTTCGCAACTCCCCCACATCAAGACACATCTCAAAGCCCCGCTCTATCTCGCCCTGTCCTGCCGCCATGACGGGCAAGACCGGGCGCGTCTGGCGGAGGCCGCAGACATGGCGCGGCAACACAAGGTGCCCATCATCGCCACGAATGACGTGCTCTATCACCATGCAGAGCGCCGGCCCCTCCAAGATGTGTTGACCTGCATCCGCGAGAAATGCCTGATCAACGAAGCGGGCTTTCGGCTGCAAGCCAATGCGGAACGGCATATCAAGACACCGGATGAAATGGCGCGGCTGTTCAGGGATTATCCGGAAGCGCTTTCGAACACGTTGAAGATTGTCGAAGCCTGCACCTTCTCACTCGATGAACTGCGCTACGAATATCCGGAAGAGCCAGTGCCCAAGGGCATGGACCCGCAAGCCTGGCTCACGCATCTCGCCCATGAAGGTGCAAAGGAGCGTTACCCGCAAGGTGTGCCAAAGCGTGTGCGCGACAATATCGCCAAGGAATTGGTGCTGATTGAGAAGCTGAATTACGCACCCTACTTTCTCACCGTCCATGACATCGTGAAATTTGCGCGGTCACGCGAGAAGCCGATCCTGTGTCAGGGCCGTGGCTCTGCCGCCAATTCCACGGTGTGTTACGTGATCGGCATCACGGCGGTGGACCCCAACCAGATTGATTTACTTTTCGAACGCTTCATTTCCGAGGAACGCAAAGAGCCGCCGGACATTGATGTCGATTTCGAGCATGAGCGGCGCGAAGAAGTGATCCAGTATCTCTACGCGCGGTACGGCCGCGAAAGGGCGGGGCTTGCGGCCACCGTCATCACCTATCGCGGGCGATCAGCGGTGCGCGAGGTGGGCAAGGTGATGGGCTTGTCAGAAGATGTGACGGGTGCACTTGCGGGTTCTGTCTGGGGCATGATGCCGGAGGAGATGCAGGAGAAGCGCCTGCGCGAAATCGGGCTTGATCCGGATGACGCGCTGCTGTCTCGTGTGCTTGAACTCACAAGCGAGATTGCGGGATTCCCACGCCATCTCTCGCAGCATGTGGGTGGTTTCATTCTCACCCGCGAGCGGCTCGATGAAACTGTGCCCATCGGCAATGCGGCGATGGCGGAGCGCACATTCATCGAATGGGACAAGGACGACATCGACACGCTCGGCATGCTGAAGGTGGATGTGCTCGCACTCGGCATGCTGACCTGCATCCGCAAATCTTTTGAACTCATCGAACAATGGTATGGACTCCACTATTGCCTCGCCACGATCCCACGTGAAGACCCTGTGGTTTATGACATGCTGTGCCGTGCGGATTCACTCGGCGTGTTCCAGGTCGAGTCACGCGCGCAGATGAACATGCTGCCGCGCCTGAAGCCCCGGTGTTTTTATGACCTCGTGATTGAAGTGGCCATTGTGCGGCCCGGTCCCATCCAGGGCGACATGGTGCATCCGTACCTGCGCCGCCGTGATGGCATTGAGTCGGAGCATTACCCTTCACCACATCCAGACTTCGGCCCGCCGGATGAACTGAAGAATGTGCTGGGCCGCACCAAGGGTGTACCATTGTTTCAGGAACAGGCGATGAAGCTTGCGATGGTGGCGGCTGAATTCACGCCGGGCGAACTCAATGAACTGCGCAAAGCCATGGCGACATTCCGCAGGCGCGGCACCATTGGCCGGCTCGAACAGAAAATGGTCAGCCGCATGGTGGAGCGGGGCTATGACCCGCAATTTGCACTCAGGTGTTTCAACCAGATCAAAGGCTTCGGCGAATACGGCTTTCCCGAAAGCCACGCCGCCAGTTTTGCGCATCTGGTTTACGTGTCGTCGTGGCTGAAGTGTCATTACCCTGCGGTGTTCGCCTGCGCGCTGTTGAATTCGCAGCCCATGGGTTTTTACGCGCCGGCGCAGATTGTGCGGGATGCACGCGAGCATGGAGTGGAGGCGCTGGCACCGGATGTTTCGTATTCCAGTTGGGATTCGACGCTGGAGCCACTCCCCTCTCCCGTCACGCGCTTTGCGCGCGACACCCTCCCCCGCAAGGGGGGAGGGGCAAAGCTGTGCCTCCGCCTCGGTCTTCGTGAAGTCGATGGATTGAAAGAAGCCGACATGATGACGCTCATCACAAAGCCCTCCCCCCTTGCGGGGGAGGGTGCCGCGCGCAAAGCGCGTGGCGGGAGAGGGGCCTTTGAATCGTTTCATCTTCCCCTCTCCGCCCTCGAAAAACTCGCATCAGCCGATTGCTTCCGCTCCCTTGGCCTTGACCGCCGTCAAGCGCTTTGGGAGGTGAAGGCGCTCGCAAAAGCAAAGCCGCTCCCCCTGTTTGCCTATGCAGATGAAAAAGATCAGGGTACGGAGGAATTTGTGCAATTGCCAGAGATGCCGCTGGCTGAGCATGTGGTGAATGACTATCAAACCCTCAAACTCTCCCTCAAGGCGCATCCCATGGAATTCCTGCGGGCGCGTCTCGCTGCTGAAAAAGTCACGGACAATGCCGCACTCAAAAACATGCGCGATGGCCGCTTCGTGTCTGTCGCAGGGGTGGTGCTGGTGCGGCAAAGGCCGGGTTCGGCCAAGGGAGTGGTGTTTCTCACCTTGGAAGATGAATTCAGTGTGTCCAATGTGGTGATCTGGCCTGACATTCTGGAAGCACATCGATCTGTCGTCATGGGTGCGCGGTTGATGTTGATCAAGGGCCGGGTGCAACGCTCAGGCGACATCATCCATGTGGTGGCCAACACCATTCAGGACCGCACACATTGGCTCGCTGAACTCACGGAAGACGGCATCACCATGCGGGGCACACTTGCCCGCGCTGATGAGGTGAGAAAGCCGGGACCGGACCCTGCGCAACATCAACAAAGTTCCACACGACACCCGCGCAATGTGCGGGTGATCCCGAAGTCACGGGATTTTCATTAACACTTCAAAAACCATGCCGGACCAACACAAAAGATTTTTCAAGAAAACTGTTTTAATCACCGCCGGATTGAACTAGGTTCCGTTTACGGACGGCAGCCACCAGAGACATGCACACAATGTGTGCGAGGGGAGTGAGTATGCGGACCGTGATTATCCTGACATTATCATCTGTTTTGGCATCTGCGTCGGCGCAAGCCGCAAGTTTGAGCGGAGCCAGCGGCGAGGTTTTCGTCAACGCAGCCAAAGGCTTTGCTGCTGTGGCGGAGGACCAGGCAGTAGACCTGAAGCCTGGCGACAAGATTCTGGTGCGTGAAAACAGCTTTGTCACTGTTTCATTCAAAGACTGCGCAGTCGCACTGTCACAGCCCACGGTTTTCACCGTGACAAAAAAAGCGCCGTGCACCGAAAACACCATGCTTCCAGACCAATCGGTGATCGTCAGTCCGACTGCGACAACGGATGACGCGCTTGCGAGAGAAGCCGCTTTTGTCGGTACAGCCGTGTCAGCCACCATCGTGATTGGCGCTGCTGCCGTGTTGATCGATACGCTTTCGGAAGACGATGGCGTCAGCGGAAACTAAACCACCCGGCTACTTCAAGTCATCCCAAAATACCGTCATGGTCCGCTTCATGCGGACCACCCATGGGTCCTCCGCATGAAGCGAGGGATGACGGGTTTTTGAAATGGATTTCCAGTCACAAAATCCTGAGCGCAACGCCGAAGCTCGGCGTTGTGGCTTTGTCTCCGGGCATCGAAACATAGGGTGCAGTCACTTCGGCCACCTCAATCATGCCCAGTGCGGCGCTCTCATCTATGCGCGCCGAAAATCCGCCGTCCCACAGCGTACCCTTGACGGTCAAGACAACGGCCCCACCTGCACAACAAATCCGCAGCAATTCATCCAGTCCTTCCACGCCCACATGACCGGATGTGAACACACCCGCTGAGATCACGCCGGCAAAAGCCCCGTCCGCAAACGGCAGCGGGCCGCCAAGCGCCAGCTTGTGATATTTACTGTAAAGATTTTTGCCGCGTGCCACGTCCAGCATGCCTTGCGAAACATCAAGTGCTTCAACCTCCGGATAGCCCAGCGTTTGCAAACATTGGCCAATCAGTCCGGTGCCTGCACCGGCATCCAGCACAGGAGCCGACCCCCGCATCACATGGCGCGCAAACAAGGCCACGCACGATGAAGGGTGCCGATAACCTGCGTCTGCCATTTCATCATCATAGGTTTCGGCCCACTTGTCATAGAGTGCGGCCACATCTTCTGCGCTCTTTGCCTTGTACACATCACCGAGAAACCCCTTATGCGTTCCAGCCATTTCAATCCTTCCGCAGAACATTGTTTGTGATAGCCTAGCCGAACCATGTCGCCAGAGGAAGAAGCCGAAGTCCGGGGCATCATCGCCTCCATTCCGCCAATCAGCACCTATGCTGGTCCGGTCCGGCGGCTGGGCGGGCTCACCAACCGTGTCTACCAGCTCTCCAGTGCCGTGTTGCGGGTTCCGGGTGCGGGCACGGAAGAATACATCAACCGCCGAAATGAGGCGGTGGCGGCCCGCGTGGCGGCGGACGCCCATGTCAGCCCCAATCTGATCTATGCTGATGCCACGTCTGGCTTGATGGTGACGGCGATGCTGAGTGCCGCTGTCACCATGACACCGGAATTGTTCCGTACACGGATGGGTTCACCGGCGCGGGCGGGCGCGGTGTTGAAAAAATTGCACGGGAGTGGTGGCGTGTTTCCGTTCCGCTTCGAATTGTTTGCGATGATTGATGACTATCTCAAAATGCTCGCCACCAAAGACGTGGCACTGCCGGATGGCTATCATGACGTGGTGAAAGAAGCGCAATCCATCCGCGCCGTGCTGGCGCGAACGCCAGCGCCGCTTGCGCCCTGCCACTGCGATCCCCTGTGCGAAAATTTCCTCGACGAAGGTACGCGCATGTGGATCGTCGATTGGGAATATGCGGGCATGAATGATCCGATGTGGGACTTGGGAGACGTGTCCGTTGAAGGCGGCTTCAACGACGCCCAAGATGCCGAGATGTTGGTGGCGTATTTCGGCGGCGCACCGTCGCCCGCAGACCACGGCCGCATGGTGATTTATAAAGCGATGTGTGACTTGCTGTGGACACTGTGGGGATTGATCCAACACGCCAACAAGAACCCGGCAGATGATTTTGCGGTTTACGCGGCAAACAGGTTTGGGCGCTGCAAAAGGTTGATGGGAACACCAGAGTTTGCGCGGCATGTAGGGGTCGTGGGTGGGTGAATTTCGCCCTCAAACAATTGCCTCCAACCCCTTCCGCTTTACGAGGGACAACAACCGCAGTGATGGCCCGCTGGGTTTCTTGGTGCCACGTTCCCACTCGGACACGAGGTTTTTGGAGACGTTGAGATAGCGTGCGAAGACGGGTTGGGACACACTCTCAGCCTCACGCAATGCAATGATGTCCTGTGGTTTGAATGAAAGGTTTTGCTCAAGGCACATAGCATCGAATTCGCGCATGGTGGTCTTGTCGATGGCACCGCGATCATGAAGACCCGTCATCATTTCATGGACAGAATGCATGACATCACTCTTGTACTTTTTCTTTGGCATCTTTCATCTCCATCCACGCACCCGCATCACATTCGGCCTTAAGTTGCAAATCCGACAATTTCATCACTCGATCAGAAGCCATCTTCAGTGCCAAAATTTCTTTGTCCGTCAAATTATCCAAACTGCTTTTGGCAAAACCGAACACGAAAAAAGCACGCTGATCTCGCTTGAATAAAATCAAACTTCGAAACCCGCCAGACTTCCCCTCGTTTCTACGCGCGATTCGTTGCTTGATCAGACTTCCGCCAAGATCAGCGTCGACAAGTCCTTGGTTTGCCCGTTCAACGGCATCCAAAAGAACACCATCGCCAATCCTGTGTCTGTGCGCAAACTTCGTGAACCATTTGTTCTTGAAAGCCCGCATCGCCACCACTTCTTAAATATCATACTTAGTATGACACATCAATGCGGTCTTCACACCCACCTCACCGCATAAACCTGCGGCAGCGTGCTCGACACCTGCACCCAGCTGTCGCCCTGATCCTCGCTCACCCACACATTCCCCGTGGTTGATCCCATCACCAGCTTCCCACCGCTGTCATCCAGTGCGAGGCCGTGGCGGAAGACCACGTCGTAGGCGTATTTCTGGGGGAGGCCCTTTTTCAATGTCTTGAACGTCTTGCCGCCGTCCCTTGTGCGGGTCACCACCACTGCGCCACCAACCGGAATGCGTTTCTCGTCCTTGATTCCGGGGACGAACCACGCGGTGTCTCCGTCCTTCGGATGCACGACAACGCCGAAGCCGAAGGAGGAGGGTTTGGCGTTGACGTTGGTCCAGGTGACACCATCATTCACGGATTTGAAAATGCTGGCGTGGTGTTGCACCCAAAACTTCGAAGGTTCCGCCGGACATTGCACCATCATATGCGGGTCTTGGCCATCGGGGCTTTCGACTTCGGACTTCGGGCCATTGTCGAACTTCATGCCATGGCCGGATTGCGCCCAGGTTTTTCCGTCATCTTCGGTGCGCCACACACCACCGCAAGACACGGCGACGCGCACGATGTTGGAATCACGCGGGTCCACGCAGATGGAGTGGATGCCCGGAATATCCGCACCACCGCCCAGCCATTTGTTGCGATCAGGATGACGCCAGAGGCTTTCCATCAGTTCCCATGTTTGCCCACGATCCTTTGAACGGAACAATCCACCCGGCATGGTACCGCACCAGAGCTGGCCTTTGTCTTTTGCGCCTCCTGCGCATTCCAGTGCCCAGATCAGTTGTGTTGACCAGTTCACATCTTTGCCCCAGCCATCTTTGTCGACAAGGCCTTCCGGCTTTTCAGGGTACTTGGGCGCATCGATTTCCTGCCATTTCTTCTTGCCCTTGTCCCGGCGGTGCAGCTTGATGCCGAAGTGGCCGTGGTTCAAAGCTGCATAGTCGGTGCCGTCCCTCGGGTCGCGCAGCATCAAGGTGACGTTGTCGCCTTCAAAATGCGCGCCGGAAATCTTCCAACCGCCGCGCGCCTTCGTGGCTTCAAACAACCCCTTGCGGGTGGAGATCATCACGGTTTTTTGCATTTCTTCCTCCAAAACATGTCATCCTCCTGACAGCGCCTGCATGACCCAGACTTCATCGTGTGGCCCCACGGCGTCCGATTGTTTTTCGAGATCACGAATGGCCCGGCCATTCACCAGAATCCGCATGTGTTTTCTGAGTGCGCCCTGGTCATCCAACACATAGGAGCCAAGCCGATCATGTGTTGCGAACACCACATCGAGAACGGTGCGCACGGTTGCCCCTTCCGCCAGCATGGAAGGACAATCGACGTGACGCCGGAGATTAGCGGTGAAGTTCACGTGTGCCATGCGACAAAGCTATCACACCGGCTGGCTTTGACAACATGCGCCAGACTTGCGATGCGAGACCCATGCGACGACGCAGTTTCCTTCTTTTGTCTTCTGCCAGCACAGCGGCGTTTGCCCATTCATCTGTGGCAGGCGGCATCAGGATCGGCCATGCGTGGGCGCTGCCCGCATCTCCAGGTATTGACGGACAAGTGTTCATGCCGCTTCTCAACACGGCAAAGGAACCCGACAGTTTGATTGCGGCGCGGTCAGACCGTTGTGCCCAGATTGAGCTTCGCGCCCACAACAAATATGACATCTTGCCAATGCAAGAATTCTATCTCGATGAAGGCAAGCCCTTGGCCATGCGGCCGACCGCAAAGCATTTGCGCCTGATTGGATTGAAAACGCCACTTGTGCTTGGCGACAGGTTCAAACTGGTGTTGGATTTTCTTAACGCCGGGGAAGCCGAAGTTGAGGTTTATGTTGAAAACGCACCGGGAGACTGAACCGTGAAAGCCAAAATCACCTGGATCAATGGCCGCGCCTTTTTGGGCGAGTCTGGTTCCGGCCATGCGGTTGTGATGGATGGAGCACCTGAAGCGGGGGGGCGCAACATTGGGGTGCGCCCCATGGAAATGATGTTGCTGGGGCTCGGGGGGTGCACGGCTTTTGACGTGGTGATGATCCTCGAAAAATCCCGTGAACCTGTCACGGGTTGCGAAGTGGCGCTCGAAGCGGAGCGGGCAGGCGAAGACCCCAAGGTTTTTACCCACGTCAAGATGATCTACACCCTCACTGGCAAGGGCTTGAAACCCGCCGCAGTCGAACGCGCCATCAAGCTGTCGGCGGAGAAATATTGCTCTGCCTCAAAAATGTTCGAAATGACCGCCAAGATCGAGCACGAATGGCACATCAAAGACGAATAACGGCACTCGCGGCATTTTTATTTCTGGCAACACAAGTTGCTGCCACAAGCCCAAAGCCTGTGGTCATGCAGGGGCCGGACCTCATCGCCGCGTTTGACGGCAAAACCGCGAGTGGGGCCTATGGTGATGGTACACCGGTGCGCGAGACGTATCTTGTGGGCGGCGGCATCACCTATTGGGATCCGAACTGGGGCGACAAGACGGGGAAGTGGTCTGTCGTCAACGGCTTATTTTGCACTTTTTACGACGGCATGTCTGGTGGGTGTTTCCGTGTCGAGCGGATAGGTGCGAATTGTTTTGATTTCCTGGTCGCGGCTTCAACCGAAGAAGAAGCGCTGCTGCCCCCGCAGCGACAAGATTACACCGCTCGCGTGTCCATTGAAGGTGCACCTTCCACCTGCCCGGATGAACTTTCAGTTTGACGTGAATTGACCTTTCGCGCCAAGGTCGTGGCATTGGGATGAAGTGCAACAGCTGATACGTCCGTCATGGTCCGCTTCATGCGGACCACCCATGGGTCCTCCGCATGAAGCTAGGGATGACGAACTGCGGGGTGTTTGTGATAGAGGCAGAGAGAGGTGGAACTTCAAAATGAACCCGGAAAAAACTTTCTCCTTTCTTTTTGACCTCTGGCTGCGCCAACACCGTTGCGCCGGATTGCCGGAAGACCTTGCACCGACATCGCGTGAAGAAGCCTATGCCATCCAGGCGCTGGTCGAGAAACAATCCTCCAAACCACTGCCCGCCTGGAAGATTGCGGCCACGTCTGTTGCGGGCCAGAAGCATATTGGTGTTTCCGGGCCGTTGGCTGGCCGCTACATTGCCGAGCGTGTGGTGAAGTCCGGCGGCATCATTCCCTTCGGCAACAACCACATGAAAGTGGTGGAAATTGAATTTGCCTTCCGCTTCGGGCAAGATATTCCCCCGCGCAATCGTCCGTATACGGAAGATGAAATCGTGGGGGCCGTGTCGCATCTGCATCCCACAATCGAAGTGCCGGACAGCCGTTACGAACGATTTGAAACCGTTGGCGGACCGGCCCTTATCGCTGACAATGCCTGTGCCGACTGGCTTTGTGTGGGCGAGGCTGCCCCTGAGATGTGGCGCAGCCTTGACCTTGCGGCATTCGCGCCCATTGGACAGATCAAGGGCAGGCCGGACGTTGCGGGCAAGGGATCAAATGTGCTGGGTTCACCCCGCACAGCCCTCACGTGGTTTGTCAATGAAATGGGGGTGCTTGGCGTCACACTGAAGGCCGGGCAACTCGTGTCCACGGGCACTTGTATCATTCCCATGCCGATCACGTCGGGAGATTCCATTACCGGTGACTTCGGTCCCTTGGGCCGGGTTGAAGTGACGCTGGGGCCGTAAACGAATTCATTTTTCCTCCATGGGCGGGCTTGACCCGCCCACCCAGTCTGCGACAAGTCTGGTTCGGCGGCCCAAGGCCGCCGATGGAGGAACCTGGAATGGATCTCAATGTACTGCTCTCACTCGCACTTGGTATCAGCCTTGCGGCGGCCACGGGATTTCGGGTGTTCCTGCCGTTGCTGGTGATGGGGCTTTCGGTGAAGGCGGGTTACGTGCCGGTGTCATCAGGCTTTGAATGGGTGGCAACAACGCCCGCCCTTTTGATGTTTGCAGTCGCGGCGGTCACAGAAATCATCGCTTACTACATTCCGGTTCTGGACAATCTGCTCGATGGCATTGCCAGCCCGGTTGCCGTGGGCGCCGGCATTGCTGTCACTGCATCGGTACTGGGCGATGTGCCGCCGATGCTGAAATGGACACTCGCCATTATTGCGGGCGGCGGTGCGGCGGCGGCCACGCAAAGTGCAACAACGCTGGTGCGTGGCACGTCAACAGTGTTGACGGCAGGTCTTGGCAATTCAAGTGTGGCCACAGGCGAACTCATCGGCGCATTGCTGTTGTCCATCCTCGCCATTCTCCTGCCATGGCTTGCACTCATCGCTGCAGCGGTGTTCATCATCATCGCCTGGCGCGTGGTGATGCGGGCGCGGCGGAAAGCGGCAGGTCCATCACTTGCAGCTTAAGGACCTCTCCCGCCCTTTGGGCACCCTCTCCGAAGGGGAGAGGGACTCGCGGTACGAGCGCCCTAAACTGTAATATGGGAGGTCGCTGCAAGAGGTCCCTCTCCCCTTCGGAGAGGGTCCGGCGAAGCCGGGGGAGAGGTCCCTACCGCGCCTTCACCCGCAACCGCGCTGCATGCAACAACGGCTCCGTATATCCATTGGGCTGCTCGCGCCCCTTGAACACCAGATCGCACGCCGTCTGAAACGCGATTGAACCATCCTGGTTGTCAGTCATGCGGCGGTAGGCGGGGTCATCGGCATTCTGCTCATCCACCACACGGGCCATGCGTTTCAAAATCTCCAGCACCTGGATTTTCGTCACCACACCATGGTGCAGCCAGTTGGCAATGTGTTGCGATGAAATGCGAAGCGTTGCCCGGTCTTCCATCAGACCCACGTTGTTGATATCCGGCACTTTGGAACAACCAACGCCCTGATCGACCCAACGCACGACATAACCCAATAACCCTTGTGCGTTATTTTCCACTTCGCGGATGATCTGGTCTTCGCTCCACTTGCGGAAAGCGGCGGCGGGGATGTCGAGCAGTCCCTCGACATGGGCCCGGCGGCCACCGCCCGCGAGTTTTTTCTGAACGGCAAAAACGTCGATCTTGTGATAGTGCAGCGCATGCAACGTTGCGGCGGTGGGAGACGGCACCCACGCACAGTTGGCACCGGATTTCGGATGGTCGATCTTTTGTTCCAGCATGGCAGCCATCAGGTCTGGTGCGGCCCACATGCCCTTGCCGATCTGGGCCTTGCCGGAGAGGCCGCATTCAAGGCCAATATCAACATTGCGGTTTTCGTAAGCCGTGATCCAGCCCTTGCGTTTGATGAAATCCTTGCGGCTGAAGGGGCCTGCTTCCATGGAGGTGTGGATTTCGTCACCGGTGCGGTCGAGGAATCCTGTGTTGATGAAAGCCACCCGATGTTTGGCCGACCGGATGCATGCCATCAGATTGACGGAGGTGCGACGCTCTTCGTCCATGATGCCAAGTTTCACAGTATATCGCGGCAGCCCCAGAATTTTTTCCACGCGGGTAAAAACCTCATCGGCAAAAGCCACTTCCTCCGGCCCGTGCATCTTGGGCTTCACCACATAGACTGAGCCGCACATTGAGTTGCGTATGCCCGTTGTTTTCTTCAGATCATGAATTGCAATGAGCGTGGTCATCACCGCATCCATCAGGCCTTCAGGAATTTCCGCGCCCGCCTTGTCCAGAATGGCAGGCGTGGTCATCAGATGGCCGACGTTGCGCACCCAGAGCAGGGCGCGTCCTTTCAAGGCAAAGATATTTCCGTCAGCGTCCAAGTAGTCGCGGTCGGCATGCAAACGCCGCACGACGTTTCTGCCGTCCTTGTCCATCCTGGCTTCAAGGTCGCCCTTCATCAGGCCCAGCCAATTGCGATAAGCGAAGATCTTGTCCTCAGCGTCCACGCAGGCAACAGAATCCTCGCAGTCCACGATCGCCGAAACCGCGCTTTCCATCAAGACGTCTGCAAGCAATGCCTGATCGCGGCTGCCGATGAAGTGCGTACGGTCAAACACCAGTTCCACATGCAGGCCATTGTTGCGCAGCAGCACCGCGTCAGGTGCTTTCGGATTGCCGCGGTAACCAACGAACTTTGCAGGCTGCATCAGCGGCAAGTCATTGACCAGCAATGCGCCGTCCTTCACCGTGTAGCGGCTGACATCCGCGTGGCTGGTGCCGTGGATCGGAAAAGCCTCGTCCAGAAACACCCGGACCCGGGCAATAACACGCGCGCCCCGGCCCCGCTCGTAACCGCCTGATGGAGGCGCTGAGCCCATGGCGTCTGTGCCATAGAGGCAATCGTAAAGTGAGCCCCAGCGGGCGTTGGCGGCATTGAGGGCGTAGCGCGCATTGGTGATCGGCACCACAAGCTGCGGGCCAGCGATCACAGCGATTTCGGGATCGACGTTTTGCGTTTCAATGCTGAAAGGTGCAGCTTCCGGCAAGAGATAACCGATCTCCTCCAAAAAGGCTTTCTGGGTTGCAATGCCAGCCCCTTGGTGTGAGCGGTGCCAGGCGTCCAGTTTGGCTTGCAAGTCATCACGCTTTGCCAGGAGTGCGCGGTTCTGAGGAGCCAGATCATGGATCAGTGCGGAGAAGCCTTGCCAAAACGCTTCTGCGTCAATGCCTGTGCCGGGCAATGCCTCGCTCTCCACAAAAGCCGCCAAGGCCTCATCCACCTGCAAATCAAACCGCTGCACCATGCGCAATCTCCCGACACTTCAATGCGGCCCTTGTTGCGCAAAATGGCGAGAAGTCAAAGCCCGTTTGACAAAAAAGGCCCAACCAATGGGTCGGGCCTCGCATGGCATGTGCCGTGGGGCCACAACCCCCCGAGGCGGGCCCCCACCCAAGGGGGGGGGGGGGAGTGGTGTGTGCCCCCCGAAAAAGAAAAAGGGGGGGGGGGGCAACAAGGGCCACAACAACGGGGGGGGGGCCGGGACCCG
>JANPCE010000049.1:0-2194 GCA_031430795.1 Hyphomicrobiales bacterium | reverse complement strand
GCTTCATACGGGCCACCCATGGCTATCACCCATGGGTGGCCCGTATGAAGCGGGCCGTGACGATCAGTGAGAGGTGATGATCTTGAAACCAAATGCAGAAATAAAACTTGGCGCCACCCTTCGCAACGGCGGCGCAGACTTTGCCGTCTTCTCCAGCACGGCCAGACGCATCGACGTTTGCCTGTTCAACCCGGACGGAAAGGAATCCGCCCGCTTCCCCCTGTCAAACCGCAGCGGCGACATCCACCATGCCTTCATCCCCGCCATCGCAGCCGGACAACATTATGGGCTTCGCGCCCACGGCCGCTATTCCCCGGCAGAGGGCCATCACTTCGATTCACACAAACTTTTGCTGGATCCCCATGCGAGCGCGGTTTCAGGCGGCTTTCACTACCACTCAAAACTCTCCAGCCATGGCGCAGAAACAGCGGCACTGGTGCCCAAAGGCATTGTCACCGAAACCTTGCCACTCGTGCCTGTGCGAAACGTTCCGCAACCCAAACTCATCTACGAACTCAACGTCCGCAGCTTCACCATGCGCCACCCGGACGTGCCCGTTGAAAAACGCGGCACCATCGCCGCATTGGCAGAACCCGCCATCATCGCCCACTTCAAAAACATCGGCGTGGACACAATCGAACTCATGCCCATTGCCGCTTGGATCGACGAACGCCACCTCGTCAACCTGGGCCTCCGAAACGTCTGGGGTTACAACCCCGTTTCTTTTTTCGCCATCGAACCGAAACTGGCACCCGGCGGCCTTGCAGAATTGCGGGGCACGGTAGCCCGCCTCCACGCCGCAGGCATCAACGTCATTCTTGACGTCGTCTTCAATCACACAGGCGAAGGCGATGCGCTGGGCCCTTGCCTGTCGTTCCGTGGTCTCGACAATGCCAACTACTACCGTCTTTTCCACGGCGGTTACATCAATGATGCGGGGACTGGAAATACCCTGGCACTGGACCGCCCACACACCGTGCAACTTGTCACAGACTCACTCCGCCACTGGGTTCTGCAAGCAGGCATCGACGGCTTCCGCTTCGACCTTGCCTCTGTCATGGGCAGAACAGAATCGGGCTTCAGCCCGAATGCACCATTGCTCGACGCAATCGAAAACGACCCCGTACTGTCCACTCGCATCTTGATTGCCGAACCCTGGGACATTGGCCCCGGCGGCTATCAACTCGGCAACTTCCCGTCCAATTGGTTTGAATGGAACGACAAGTACCGCGACGACGTCAGGCGCTTCTGGCGCGGCGATGATTGGTCTGCCAACAACCTCGCCACGCGCCTGGCGGGTTCGTCTGATGTGTTTGCTAAAAAAGGCAAACCCTCACGCTCCATCAATTTCATCGCGGCACATGACGGATTCACACTTCACGATCTGCTGCATCACAAACAAAAAAACAACCTCGCCAACGGTGAAGACGACCGCGACGGCAAGAACGATGAAGTGACATGCCAAGGTGCCAACGCCCAAGCCCTCCTCGCCACGATACTGTTGTCGCGCGGCACACCCTTGATCACCGCAGGCGATGAATTTGGCAGGACGCAATCCGGAAACAACAACGCCTACGCGCAAGACAATGACACCACATGGCTGGATTGGATTGGCCGCGATCAGGTTCTTGAACAGGCCTTTGCGGGACTGGTGGCATTGCGACACAGCCTTTCCAATGTGCTGGATGACACATTCCTTTCAGCATCGGACGTGACATGGCTGGATAAAAATGGCGAAGCGCTGGATTGGGGAAAACGCGACGCACGCGTTGTCACAATGTCCATGCGCCACGACACGAAGCATATCTGCATTGTCATCAACGGAAGTGAAGCCGCAATGGAGTTCGTATCCCCGGCAAAACCCAAGATGAACTGGCAACGCCGCAATGGCAGCGGGAAAACCATTCCGCGAAATTCAGTCGCAGTTTTTCAATCCGGTTGACAGGCTGTCCAACGGCCTGCTATTTCAAGTAACCAAACAGTAACTTAGAGCGGTTCCATGTTTGCCAGCAAAATCTCAGATTTTCGTCATCCTCCGCTTCATGCGGAGGACCCATGGGTGGCCCGCATGAAGCGGGCCATGATGTGTGGACGGCCTCCGATCGGCATCTTTGTGCCATGGTGTGTGTCGTAACAACTCACCAGAGGAGACCGTCCATGAACAAGCTTAGCACAATCGGCCTGGATACCGCCA